>NZ_JBIVIR010000053.1:0-1069 GCF_044749825.1 Streptomyces sp. NPDC088915 | reverse complement strand
GCTGCGCAAACTGCCCGACGGCCGGTTCACCGCCCGCCTGTGACCAGGAGCACCGCCACGATCAGGAGTACCGTCACGCTGAGCCGCTCGACACGGGCGTAACCAGTGTGCCCTCGGCGACCGTTGGAATTGTGTGACGAATGCCAAGAAGCGCGCCGAGGACACCTGCCCCCTTGTCTACCAGTGCCGCCTACCGCTGTCCACGCGGACCGTCAACCACCTCGCCGATCTGCTGCGACGCCACCTGAAAGCAATCCGGTCCAGATGGCGGATCCTGCCGCCGGGAAAGATCGCGGTGATCGTCCTGGCCCTACTGCGCCACGACCAGCGCCTGGCCGACATCGCCGGCGGCAACAACGTGTCCGAATCCACCGTCCGTCGCTGGCGCGACGAACTGATCGGACTGCTCGCCGCCCAGGCGCCGCGACTGGACCGAGCCCTGAAGAAGATCGCGAAACAGGGTGGGGAGGTGGTCCTGATCGACGGCACCCTCATCCGCACCCAGCGTCGCACCGGCAAGGCCGACCGGCGAAACTACTCCGGCAAGCACCGCAGCCACGGCCTGCACTTCCTCGCCTTGACCGACGAGAAGGGCCGCCTGATCTGGATATCCGCTGCCCGGCCCGGGCGCACCCACGACAATACAGCCGCCCGCCACGACCACATCCTGGCCCACCTGCGCGCCGTCGGTCTCGGGGCGCTGGCCGACCTCGGCTTCCGCGGCCTGGACAATGACGTCCTCGATCCCGTGATCGTCACCGGCTACATCGCCACTCGTACCCACAAGCTCACTCGAGGCGAGAAGGAGGCCAACCGCGTCCTCGCCGTCGGACGTGCACCAGTCGAACACGGCTTCGCCCACCTCAAGAACTGGCGGATCCTCACCAAACTCCGCACCGACCCCGCCCGCGCCACCCGCCTCCTGCGAGCCCTGCTCGTCCTGACGAACCTCGAAATCAACCGCTGCCGGATGATCTTCTCAGCGGACTTCCGCCCACGGCCAGCACGAGTACCCCGGGGAGCGGTCACACCAGCCCTTTGACCTGCGTCTTCAAGTTGGCGGAGGCTC
>NZ_JBIVIR010000052.1:0-1117 GCF_044749825.1 Streptomyces sp. NPDC088915 | reverse complement strand
GGCTACCAGGACCCCACCGGCCTCTACCACCTCGCCGCCCGCTACTACGACGCCAACATCGGCCGCTTCACCCAGCCCGACCCCTCCGGCCAGGAAACCAACCCCTACCTCTACGCCGAAGGCGACCCCGTCAACCGCATCGACCCCTCGGGGCTCGGCTGGCTCCAGAAGGTAGGAGATGCGGTCAGCGACAGTGAAAGCATCGTGGGGATTGCCACGGGCTGCATTGCCGGTCTGGGCGCCGCATCCGAGACGGGAATCATCCAGGCAGCGGGTGTATTCGGCGGCGGAATTGGCGCGGTCGGTGCGGCAGTCGGCAGCTGCGCAGTGGGCGGCGCCATGGGGTACGCAGGTATGGACATCATCAGTTACGGATGAGCATCGGTGAATAACGATAACTGACTGATCAGCACCTCTGTCACGGCGACGGATCGCATCCGTCGCCGTGACAGAGGTCCGCACGACAAGCAAGCAGCAGCTGTTCCTGCAGTGGATCCCGACAAGGCCCGAGTAAGGAGAGAAACGATGAACGACAAGGTCAAACTGCAGGTTTTCGCAGTTGTATGTCTCGTGGTATCAATCATCTGCATTGTGGTGGGACTGCAGACCGGTAACATGGTGTACCTGGTCTTGGGCGGCTTGGGAATCCTGGGAATGACTATGCTAGCATTCGGAGTGCTGCGCAAGAGGAGGTCCTCCTGAGGGAGTGATCGTGGCGGGATAGGCAGGTCCAGTGGTGAACGCCAGTGCACCGATGCCTCTGCAGTCACCGGAATCCGGCATCGTATTCGTAATTCTTTTCGTCATCATCGTGGTTCCCCTCGTTGCCTGGTTTCTGTATCGCAAGTAAAGTGAAGAACGCTTCGCCCTGTCTTTTTCGGGATCAGCTTGATCCATCCCTCGGTGGTGCTATGTGGTTTCGGACGGCCGTGGGCACAGTGTTCGTACGGTGGGCCCGGATTCCCAGAGCGGAAATTCCGGGCCCGCCGTTGTGCAGTCACGAACGTAGAAGTGAGACCGCGGGTGCCTCCACGGACGACTACATCCGCACGGGGGAGTCGTACACGGACTACTCCCAGCTGAAGTCGATCACGGTGGGCGGCAGGACGTACGCGGG
>NZ_JBIVIR010000051.1:0-1215 GCF_044749825.1 Streptomyces sp. NPDC088915 | reverse complement strand
CCTAAGGGGTGTCCCGTAAAAGATCTTCGAGGTCGGCGATGCGCTACCCCATGGCCGTGCGGGCCGCGTCTAGAAACGCCAGCCGGTTGTCCTCCAAGTAATCCCGCACGCTCTCGCCGTCGGGCAAGCCTTCCCACACCGTCCGGTTGAGGTCGAGGAAGTACGCGCGTGCCGCGTCGTGCACGGGCAGGGGGAACTGGATGCGGATGAGCCGCTCCGCAACCCACAGCCTGTTCATGACGTCCCGGGTCGTGAGGAACCAGGCGTCGGTGTCCTCCCACTCGGAAGGCCGACTGAAAGCGGAGCGTTCGGCCTCGGCCCCCACCTCGATGAACCGCTCCAGCAGGGCCAGCCGTTCCCCTCGCCGGGCCTCCGACAAGGCGATCTGCTGCCGTTGTTGTTCAGCGCGTTCCGCCGAGAGTTGAGTCCTGTGCTGGACGAGGTAGGACAACGAGCCGCCGAGGACAACGCCGCCCAGCGATATGAGTGACACCCAGACCTGACCTGACATGGCGGTCATCGTCCCATGCCGTCGATCTTTGAGACGATCTCGCTGTGGCTGGTGTGATCACGGCGTCCGAGCCGTCCTGGATAGCCCCGTTCACCGGGCTGAGCCCGCGTCAGTTCGGCAAGCTGATCACCGAGCTACGGCGCGAGGGCGCGGATCCGGTCCGCAGGGGTCGGCCGTGGAGCCTGCCCCTGGAGGACCGGATTCTGCTGGTTGCCGCATACTGGCGCACGAACCTGACTCTGCGGCAGCTCGCTCCGCTGTTCGGCATCTCGAAGTCCGCAGCCGACCGCATCATCGACCACCTCGGGCCACCGCTCGCGCTCCAGCCGCGCAGACGGTTCCGCAAGGACGCCGTGCTGATCGTGGACGGAACCCTGGTGCCCACCCGTGACCACACGGTCGCCGAGCAGTCGAAGAACTACAGGTACTCGACCAACCACCAGGTCGTCATCGATGCCGACACCCGGCTCGTGGTCGCGGTCGGCCGGCCCTTGCCCGGCAACCGCAACGACTGCAAGGCGTGGGAGCTGTCCGGCGCGAAGGACGCCGTCGGTCGCACCACGGTCATCGCGGACGGCGGCTACCGGGGTACCGGCCTGGTCATCCCGCACCGCCGCGAGCGCGGCCAGGCCGAACTCCCGGACTGGAAAGAGGAACACAACGCCTCCCACCGCAAGGTCCGCGCCCGCGTGGAGCACGTCTTC
>NZ_JBIVIR010000050.1:0-1322 GCF_044749825.1 Streptomyces sp. NPDC088915 | reverse complement strand
CCGGCGCACCGGCCGGTGGTCTGGGCGGCCGCCGTCCTCGACGGGCCCGTCGGCCGCGACGAGCTGATCGCGGTGTCGGGGCTCGGAACCGCGACGGGCGGCAGCGCCCTGCTGCGGGCCCTGGAGGTCGCCGCCCTGGCCGAGCCCGCCGAGGGCCGCTACGGCTTCGCCGTCCCGCTGGCCGCCCCGGCCGTACGGGCCTGCGTGCCCGGACCCGTGCGCCAGGACCTGCACGAGCGGGCGGCGGGCGTACTGAGCCGCAGGCAGCCCGTGCCCTGGATCGACGTGGCCGGCCACCACAGGGCGGCCGGCGAGACCCGCGGCTGGCTCAGGGCGGTGGAGAGGGCGGCCGAGACGGCGGCGGCGTCCGGCCGGCACCAGCAGGCCGTCGCGCTCCTGGAACGGACGCTGGCCGCGCCCGGCCTGCCCCCGCAGAGCCGGGCCCGCCTCGCACCGCTCCTCGCCCGCAGCGCGGTGACCGGACTGCGCTCGGACCAGACCGTGGAGGTCCTCGCGCAGATCGTGCAGGACGCCTCCCTCCCCCCGGCCGTGCGCGGAGAGCTGCGGCTCGACCTGGGCCTGATGCTGTCCAACCAGATGGGCCGGTTCCCCGAGGGGTGGCGGGTCCTGGAGACCGCCGCCGCCGAACTGCGCGAGGTGCGGCCCGGCCTGGCCGCGCGCGCCATGACGGCGCTGTCCCTCCCCTACTGGCCGGGTCCCCCCGTTGACGTCCACCGGCGATGGCTGGCCGAGGCCACCGTCGCGGCGGACGCCAGCGGGGACGAGCCCATGCGCACGGCGGTCCTGGCCGGCCGGGCGGGACTCGCCATGAGCTGCGCCGACCCGGAAGCGTGGGAACTGGCGAAGGAGCTGCCCGCGAAGGACACGGACCCCGCGTGCGCCCGGCAGGCGGCGCGCGGCCTGTGCAACGCCGCGGACTTCGCGGTCTGGCTCGGCTTCTACGAGCGGGCGGAGGACCTCCTCGCGGCGGGGAGCGACCTGTCCGCACGGAGCGGTGCGCCGTACCTGGAGTACAACGCGCTGGGGACCCGGCTGCTCCGGGACTGGTGGACCGGCCGGTGGCCGGGGCTCGCCGAGCGGTGCGAGGAGTTCGTCGCCGCGACCGCCGACATGCCGTTCCTCGCCTCCGACGCCTACGTCGTGCGCGGCCTGCTCGCCCTCGCCCAGGGAGACTGGGGAGAGGCGGCCTCCTGGCTGTCCCAGCGGGGGACGATCGGCACGGAGGAGCTGCCCGTACCCCTGGCCGCGACGACGGCCGGCGCCGTGGTCCGCCTCGCCCTGGCCCGTCAGGAGGTGGAGGC
>NZ_JBIVIR010000049.1:0-1771 GCF_044749825.1 Streptomyces sp. NPDC088915 | reverse complement strand
TTCCTCGGTGGGGGTGGTGGGGGGTGTGGGGCGGCGGTGGTGCGCGCGAAGGGTGGTGGGGCTGGGTACGCCCGTGGTCCGTCGCGGTGCGGCCGGTCGCCGTGGAGGGCGAGTGATCGGCCGGTGGCGGAAACCTATGAACGGGGACGGCACGAGGACCATCCGGGTGCCCGTACATACGGACACCTATTTATTTCGACGCGACGACGGGTGCGTGAGGGCCGTGCCGCCCGAGAAGGGGTGGTCGCGCCGCGGGTCCGGTGCCGGGGGATTGATTGCGTATCCGTGGAACCGGCTCTCCGGATGTTCGGGAGTACGGAAGGGCCCCTAGGTTCGGGCGTCGGCCGACCGGACTCGTGGGCCCGTGCGGAACACGCTCGGGATTCCTCCAGCCTCGGTCGGCCGACCTGTGCACGGGCGTGCGGAACGAGCTGTGCGCGCCGCCCTCGGGCAGTCCCGGCCGGACGGCACCGCGCCCTGCTTTTCGGCAGTCGGCCGGGCGTGCTCCGCGGCGCGCCGTCGCCGAAGGCTCTTCCGCGCGCCCGGGCACGCCCGCCCGTCGAATGCCGGCCCCCGCGCGCGCTCATACGTGAATCCGCGCCACCCGCCGCCGGCGCCGCGCAACGAGACGGATTTCCGGTTTCGCGCGGGAGGGGCGGTGAAAATTCCGTTCCCGTGCCCGTGTGCTCGCGCTGCCACCTTGATACGGTTCCGGAATCGACTCGTGCGAACCGGTGCCCCGGGCGCGGAATGCCTTTCGCGGGATTCCCGCCGTACGGGATTCCCGCGGCGAGGGGTTTCCGCCGTACGGGATTCCCGCCGCGGGAACCGTAGGGCCGCCGCGCCACGGCCTCCGCGCCTTCCCGACGCTTCGGCGGCGAGGTGGCGAGGTGGCGAGGTGGCGAGATGGCGGGGCGGAGAGGTGGCGGGACGGCGGCCCCGCGGCGGGTGCGAGGTGCCGGGTGCGGCGTGACCGGGCCGCCCGGAAGGAAGAGAGCGAGGATGACGGCGTGATCGAGACGCGTGGTTCCGCTCTGCGGCCCCTGGCCCGCGCCCTCGCGGACGGAAGCGCCGATCCGGTGCTGCTGTTCGTCGAAGGCGTCGCCGGCTCGGGGAAGAGCCATCTGCTCCGGGAGCTGGCCGACCTGCCCGGGACGGCGGACACGGCCCGGGTGCGGTGGCGGTGCGGCGCCGGCGACGGCCCGCCGGAGCAGGACGGACACCGGCGGACACCGGCCCTGTGGCTGGTGGACGACGTCCACCGGGCGGACGAGGACGAGCTGGGGCGGCTGCGCCGGGTCCTCGAAGGCCTCGCACCGGGCTCGGCGGCTGCCGTGACCTACCGTCCCGAAGAGCTTCCCGTGCCCGGTCTGCCGCTGGGCGCTGCGCCGACGGCGTACCCCTCCGGCCTGGCGGTGCTCCGGCACCGCCTCGCACCCTGGGACGAGGAACGCGTCCGCCGGGCCGCCGTGGAGGCGCTGGACGGCACCTGCACGGACGGGGCGGTGCGCAGGCTGCGCGAGCTCACCGGCGGGGTGCCCCGGGTGGTCGTCGACCTCCTCGCCGTACTGGGGGAGCAGCGGCCGCCGTTCACCGGCACGGCAGCCGAGGTGGAGGCGGCCGGCGTGCCGGCCCGGCTCGCGGAGCTGGTCCTGACCCGTACGCACGCGCTGTCACCGGCGCACCGGCCGGTGGTCTGGGCGGCCGCCGTCCTCGACGGGCCCGTCGGCCGCGACGAGCTGATCGCGGTGTCGGGGCTCGGAACCGCGAC
>NZ_JBIVIR010000048.1:0-2438 GCF_044749825.1 Streptomyces sp. NPDC088915 | reverse complement strand
ATCCCACGGCTTCGGCCGCGCCACCCCGCACCTCCGGATCATCACTCCTGGAGTGATCCAACCATCTCGAAGATCATTTCGTTAGGAGTTCTAAGACCGTGTCCTATGTGGTGAGGCGGACCAGTCGCTTGTAGCAGCAGAGGGCTGCGGCGAGGCCGAGGAAGGCCAGGTAGTTGCGGGGATGGCGTTCGTATCGGTGGTTGAGCCGGCGGTAGCCGGTCAGCCAGGACATGGTCCGCTCGATCACCCATCTGCGACGCCCGAGTCGTTCGGAGGACTCGATGCCCTTGCGGGCGATGCGGACGCCGATGCGCTTGCCGCGGAGCCATTTGCGCAGTTCAGGTATGTCGTAGGCCTTGTCGGCGTGCAGACGCTGGGGTTTGAAGTTCCGTCCTCGGTGGGGGTCGTGTCTTGTTTGGTGACCGAGCACCATGGGTTTCAGGGCCTGGCTGTCGTGGGTGTTGGCGGCCGAGAGGCCGACGAGGAGGGGCAGGCCGTTCGCGTCCGACAGGACGTGCATCTTGGAACCCGGCTTGCCCCGGTCCACGGGGCTCGGACCGGCGAGTTCGCCCCCTTTTTCGCCCTAACGTGGGCGGAGTCGAGGACGGCGCGTGAGAGGTCGAGCAGGCCGGCGTCGTCGAGCCGGTGCAGGATCTCCTCGTGCAGTCGGCCCCAGACTCCGGCCCGGGACCAGATCAGGAACCGGCGGTGGGCGGTCGACTTCGATATGCCGAAGCAGGGCGGCAGGGCCCGCCAGGCGCAGCCGGAGACCAGGACGTAGATGATCGCGGCGAACAGCGTCTCATCAGGCGTGTCCTGCGTCCCGCCGCCCTGCGGCCGCACCTTCGACGGCGGGATCAGCGGCTTCGCGATCTCCCACAACCCGTCCGGAACTATCCAACTCCATGTACCCCGCCCCATGACCAGCTCAACGACTGCCTCACCACATAGGACACGGTCCAGGGGGTGTCCGGCGGATCATGTGACTTTCCGACCGGTGGCTCGTTGGTTGGGTCATGGGTCGGGGGGATCTGACGAATCGCGAGTGGTCGGTGTTGGAGCCGCATCTGCCTTCGCCGGGTGGCAGGGGCGGCCGGTGGAACGATCACCGGACCGTGCTCAACGGGATTCTGTTCCGGGTCCGCACCGGTGTTCCGTGGCGTGACCTGCCGGAACGCTACGGCTCCTGGAAGACCGTCTACGAACGGCATCGCCGATGGTCGGCGGACGGCACCTGGGACCGGCTCTTGCAGGCGGTCCAGGCCGACGCCGACCTTGCCGGGCGGATCGACTGGGGCATGGTCGGCGTCGACTCGACATCCTGCCGGGCCCACCAGCACGCGGGCGGCGCCCGCAAGGCCAAGCCATGGGTCCCGAAAAAAGGTCGACGCCCCGGCACCACCGTCCCGATGAGGGGCTCGGGCGGTCCCGGGGCGGTCTGACCTCCAAGATCCACCTCGCCGGTGAAGGCGGCTGCCGCCCCATGGCTCTACTGATCACACCAGGTCAGTGGGGTGACGCCCCGCAGATGATCGAGGTCCTGGACCGGATTCGCGTTCCCCGCCCGCTGGGCGGACGGCCCCGGACCCGGCCCGATCATGTCAGCGGCGACAAGGCTTACAGCTCCCGCCGCAATCGCCGCTACCTGCGAAGACGTCGCATCAAACACACGATCCCCGAGCCGAAGGACCAGCGGGCCAACCGCCGGCGCAGAGGCAGCGCAGGCGGTAGACCTGCTGGCTTCGACCGCGACCGCTACCGGCACCGCAACGAGGTCGAGCGGACCATCAACCGGCTCAAGAACTCCCGCGCCATCGCCACCCGCTACGACAAGAGGGCCTACGTCTTCCACGGCACGGTCACCGCCGCATCGATCCGACTCTGGCTCCGCCAATGATCTGCGGGTAGGCCCTGGCTCCAAAAGGACTTCAGTACTGTTGGTGGACGTTCTCCGCTCCGGCCGCATTGTTCTGATTTACGTCCTCCACATTGCTTCCGCCCCCGCGCGGGACGTCGGCTCCACCGCAGTGGTTGAGTGCGGTGCTGAGCGGCAGTTGCCCCAACAACCTGGTCCCTGTACCGCTTCCACCTGACGTACTGCCATCGGGCCGGATGCGCGTGTTGTGATTCGCACATGCGTTGTCATGCGAGGGGGATGCGACAACGATGATCCCGCCTGCAACCGCGGGGCTCGCTCCAGCGAACCCCGCGCCGAAGGCTGCCACGGTGACGGCAAGGGCAGTCGACTTCCTATTTAGAGTCACTTCTTACGAACGATGGCCCTGTTCTCCAGTCACGCCGACGTTTGACCGGTCAGAGGACCACATGATCCGCCGGACACCCCCTAAGGGGTGTCCCGTAAAAGATCTTCGAGGTCGGCGATGCGCTACCCCATGGCCGTGCGGGCCGCGTCTAGAAACGCCAGCCGGTTGTCCTCC
>NZ_JBIVIR010000047.1:3286-4416 GCF_044749825.1 Streptomyces sp. NPDC088915 | reverse complement strand
CGGGGCTTCCACATCCGGCCTATCAACCCAGTCGTCTACTGGGAGCCTTACCCTCTCAAGGAGGTGGGAATACTCATCTCGAAGCAGGCTTCCCGCTTAGATGCTTTCAGCGGTTATCCCTCCCGAACGTAGCCAACCAGCCATGCCCTTGGCAGGACAACTGGCACACCAGAGGTTCGTCCGTCCCGGTCCTCTCGTACTAGGGACAGCCCTTCTCAATATTCCTACGCGCACAGCGGATAGGGACCGAACTGTCTCACGACGTTCTAAACCCAGCTCGCGTACCGCTTTAATGGGCGAACAGCCCAACCCTTGGGACCGACTCCAGCCCCAGGATGCGACGAGCCGACATCGAGGTGCCAAACCATCCCGTCGATATGGACTCTTGGGGAAGATCAGCCTGTTATCCCCGGGGTACCTTTTATCCGTTGAGCGACGGCGCTTCCACAAGCCACCGCCGGATCACTAGTCCCGACTTTCGTCCCTGCTCGACCCGTCGGTCTCACAGTCAAGCTCCCTTGTGCACTTACACTCAACACCTGATTGCCAACCAGGCTGAGGGAACCTTTGGGCGCCTCCGTTACCCTTTGGGAGGCAACCGCCCCAGTTAAACTACCCATCAGACACTGTCCCTGATCCGGATCACGGACCGAGGTTAGACATCCAGCACGACCAGAGTGGTATTTCAACGGCGACTCCACCATGACTGGCGTCACGGTTTCACAGTCTCCCACCTATCCTACACAAGCCGAACCGAACACCAATATCAAACTGTAGTAAAGGTCCCGGGGTCTTTCCGTCCTGCTGCGCGAAACGAGCATCTTTACTCGTAGTGCAATTTCACCGGGCCTATGGTTGAGACAGTCGAGAAGTCGTTACGCCATTCGTGCAGGTCGGAACTTACCCGACAAGGAATTTCGCTACCTTAGGATGGTTATAGTTACCACCGCCGTTTACTGGCGCTTAAGTTCTCAGCTTCGCCCTGTCGAAACAGAGCTAACCGGTCCCCTTAACGTTCCAGCACCGGGCAGGCGTCAGTCCGTATACATCGCCTTACGGCTTCGCACGGACCTGTGTTTTTAGTAAACAGTCGCTTCTCGCTGGTCTCTGCGGCCACCCCCAGCTCAGAG
>NZ_JBIVIR010000047.1:1193-3190 GCF_044749825.1 Streptomyces sp. NPDC088915 | reverse complement strand
CTCATCACCAGGCGTGGCCCCCCTTCTCCCGAAGTTACGGGGGCATTTTGCCGAGTTCCTTAACCATAGTTCACCCGAACGCCTCGGTATTCTCTACCTGACCACCTGAGTCGGTTTAGGGTACGGGCCGCCATGAAACTCGCTAGAGGCTTTTCTCGACAGCATAGGATCATCCACTTCACCACAATCGGCTCGGCATCAGGTCTCAGACTATGTGTCACGCGGATTTGCCTACGTGACGTCCTACACCCTTACCCCGGGACAACCACCGCCCGGGCTGGACTACCTTCCTGCGTCACCCCATCGCTTACCTACTACCACCTTGGGTCAGCGGCTCCACCACTCCCCTTTGCCCGAAGGCTCCGGGGCGGCTTCACGGCCTTAGCATTAATGGGCTCGATATTGGGCGTTTCAAAGCGGGTACCGGAATATCAACCGGTTGTCCATCGACTACGCCTGTCGGCCTCGCCTTAGGTCCCGACTTACCCTGGGCAGATCAGCTTGACCCAGGAACCCTTAGTCAATCGGCGCACACGTTTCTCACGTGTGTATCGCTACTCATGCCTGCATTCTCACTCGTGAACCGTCCACAACTCGCTTCCGCGGCTGCTTCACCCGGCACACGACGCTCCCCTACCCATCACAGCCTCCGTTGGGAGTATGTGCTGCAATGACACGACTTCGGCGGTACGCTTGAGCCCCGCTACATTGTCGGCGCGGAATCACTTGACCAGTGAGCTATTACGCACTCTTTCAAGGGTGGCTGCTTCTAAGCCAACCTCCTGGTTGTCTCTGCGACTCCACATCCTTTCCCACTTAGCGTACGCTTAGGGGCCTTAGTCGATGCTCTGGGCTGTTTCCCTCTCGACCATGGAGCTTATCCCCCACAGTCTCACTGCCGTGCTCTCACTTACCGGCATTCGGAGTTTGGCTAAGGTCAGTAACCCGGTAGGGCCCATCGCCTATCCAGTGCTCTACCTCCGGCAAGAAACACACGACGCTGCACCTAAATGCATTTCGGGGAGAACCAGCTATCACGGAGTTTGATTGGCCTTTCACCCCTAACCACAGGTCATCCCCCAGGTTTTCAACCCTGGTGGGTTCGGTCCTCCACGAAGTCTTACCTCCGCTTCAACCTGCCCATGGCTAGATCACTCCGCTTCGGGTCTTGAGCGTGCTACTAAAAACGCCCTGTTCGGACTCGCTTTCGCTACGGCTTCCCCACACGGGTTAACCTCGCAACACACCGCAAACTCGCAGGCTCATTCTTCAAAAGGCACGCAGTCACGAGGACGTGACAAGTCACGTCCCGACGCTCCCACGGCTTGTAGGCACACGGTTTCAGGTACTATTTCACTCCGCTCCCGCGGTACTTTTCACCATTCCCTCACGGTACTATCCGCTATCGGTCACCAGGGAATATTTAGGCTTAGCGGGTGGTCCCGCCAGATTCACACGGGATTTCTCGGGCCCCGTGCTACTTGGGTGTCTCTTCAACGAGCCGCATGAATTTCAGCTACGGGGGTCTTACCCTCTACGCCGGACCTTTCGCATGTCCTTCGCCTATCCATACGGTTTCTGACTCGTCCTGTCGCCGGCAGACGACAGACAAGAGATCCCACAACCCCGCATGCGCAACCCCTGCCGGGTCTCACACGCATACGGTTTGGCCTCATCCGGTTTCGCTCGCCACTACTCCCGGAATCACGGTTGTTTTCTCTTCCTGAGGGTACTGAGATGTTTCACTTCCCCTCGTTCCCTCCACATGCCCTATGTGTTCAGGCATGGGTGACAGCCCATGACGACTGCCGGGTTTCCCCATTCGGAAACCCCCGGATCAAAGCCTGGTTGACGGCTCCCCGGGGACTATCGTGGCCTCCCACGTCCTTCATCGGTTCCTGGTGCCAAGGCATCCACCGTGCGCCCTTAAAAACTTGGCCACAGATGCTCGCGTCCACTGTGTAGTTCTCAAACAACGACCAGCCACCCATCACACC
>NZ_JBIVIR010000046.1:0-5129 GCF_044749825.1 Streptomyces sp. NPDC088915 | reverse complement strand
TTCCTCGGTGGGGGTGGTGGGGGGTGTGGGGCGGCGGTGGTGCGCGCGAAGGGTGGTGGGGCTGGGTACGCCCGTGGTCCGTCGCGGTGCGGCCGACCGCCGTGAAGGGCGAGTGACCGGCCGGTGAGCGGAAACCTACGAACGCGCGCACCCGGAGGACCATCCGGGTGCGCGCATCTACGGACACCTATTTATTTCCGAACGGGCCGCACCGGTCAGAAGGTCAGCCGGAAGGCGTCGATGTATCCGGTGTCCTGGGCGGAGGTGTCCTGGACCTTCAGCTTCCAGGTGCCGTTGGCCGTCTCGCCGGAGGCGTCGACGGTGTAGGTGGTGCGCACGTCGTCCGCAGAGTCCGTACCGCTGCGGTCCTTCAGCCGGTACGCCGTCCCGTCCGGCGCCACCAGGTCGACGACCAGGTCGCCGCGGTAGGTGTGGACGATGTCCACGCCGACCTTGAGCGCGGCCGGGGCGTTGCCGGTGCGTCCGGAGACGTCGACGGCCGAGGTGACGGCGGCGCCGTTGTCCGGGACGGCGACGTCGGCGGTGTTCTCGAAGACCGTTCCGGCGGGCGGCGCGGTCGTTCCGGCGGACAGCGTCCAGACCGCGTGGGCGGCGGCGTCGCTGTTGCGGTCCAGAGCGGTGTCGTCGATGTTCGCGGTGGTGTCGCACGAGGAGTGGTAGCAGCGGTCGAAGGACTGGCCGGAGGTGCCGCCCCACTTCTGGGCCTGGGCGGCGGTCTTCTTGCTGCTCGCTCCGGTGAACAGGCCGCCGACCGGTATGCCGGCGCTCTTGAACGGGGCGTGGTCGGAGCGGCCGTCGCCCTCCGTCTCGATCTCCGTCTGGATGCCGAGCCCGGCGAAGTAGTCCTTGAAGGTCTTCTCGATGACCGGGTCGTCGTCGTAGACGAAGTAGCCCGGGTTGGGCGAGCCGATCATGTCGAAGTTCAGGTAGCCCTTGATCTTCGAACGCTCGGTCGTCGGCAGGTTGTTGACGTAGTGCTTCGAGCCGACGAGGCCCAGCTCCTCGGCGCCCCACCAGGCGAACCGCAGGTGCTTGGCGGGCTTGTACTGGGCGCGGGAGACGGCGAGGGCGGTCTCCAGGACCGCGGCGCTGCCGGAGCCGTTGTCGTTGATGCCTGCGCCCTCGGTCACCGAGTCGAGGTGGGCGCCCGCGAACAGGACCTGGTCGGGGCTGCCGCCGGGCCAGTCGGCGATGAGGTTGTAGCCGGTGGCGCCGTTGGAGGTGAACTGCTGGACCGTGGTGGTGAACCCGGCCGCGTCCAGCTTGGCCTTCACGTAGTCGACGGACGCCTTGTGGCCGGGGCGGCCGTGGGCGCGGTTGCCGCCGTTGTCCGCGGCGATCTTCGAGAACTGGGTCAGGTGGGCCTTGACGTTGGTGAGCGAGAGGTCGGGCGCTGCGAGCGCGGTGGTGACGGCGGCCGGAGCGTGGGCGTCCGGGAGGGCCGGTACCGCCTGGACGCCGGGAGCGAAGGCCGTGACGACCAGGCCCGCGGCCAGAGCGACGGTGGACGACATCCGCAGAGAGGAGGGAAGGGACATAGAAAAGCTCCGTTTGGGGGTGCGGAGGTATGAGGGCGCGGCCCGAAGGAGGAAGGCCGTCACAGTGCTGCCGGGTGCCGGCCGCTGGCGGAACCAGAGACCAGCCGGCACCCGGGTCGTGCACAGAGATGCTTGGTGGAGCGGGCGGGGTCAGCCCTTGACGTTGACGCCGGTCCAGGCGGCCTTCACGGCCGCGACCTCGGTGCTGTTCGCGCCGTAGAGGTCAGTGGCGGCCTGGATGGTGCCCTTGCGGGCCGCCGCGTAGTTGGTCGTGGAGGTGAAGTACGAGGTCAGGGCCTTGTACCAGATCTTCACGGCCTTGTCCCGGCCGATGCCGGTGACGGCGGAGCCGTCCTTGGTGCGGCTCTCGTGCTGGACGTCGTTGATCTTCTTGGCGCCGCTGCCCTCGGAGAGGAGGTAGAAGAAGTGGTTGGCGACGCCGGAGGAGTGGTGGACGTCGAGGTTCTTGGTGTTCGCGTCCCAGTAGTCGGCCGACTTGCCGTCCCGGCTGGGGGTGTCCTGGTAGCGCAGCGGCTTGCCGTTGCCGAAGTAGTCGATCTTCTCGCCCAGGAAGTAGTCGCCCTTGTCGGCGGGGTTGGCGGCGCTGAACTCGATGGCGGTGCCGAAGATGTCGGAGGTCGCCTCGTTCAGCCCTCCCGACTCGCCCGCGTAGACGAGGCGCGCGGTGGCGTCGGTGACGCCGTGGGTGAACTCGTGGCCGGCCACGTCGAGCTGCGTGAGGGGGTGCTTCCCGTCCGCGCCGTCGCCGTAGTAGATGGAGAAGGTGTCGTCGTCGTAGTAGGCGTTGGCGTGCTTGACGCCGTAGTGGACGTAGGAGGTGGGCGCCTCGCCGTCGTTCCTGATGCCGTCGCGCCCCAGGACGTTCTTGTAGAAGTCGTTGGTCTTGGCGAAGCCGTGGGCGGCGTCGACGGCGGCGGTCTGCCGGGTGGTCGCGGTCCCGTCGCCCCAGACGTCGTCGGAGTCCGTGAAGAGCGTGCCCGGGCCGCTCTGCTTGTTGTTGAGGTCCACCGTGCGGTGGTTGCCGCGGGTGCCGTCGACGAGCTGGTAGCCGGTCGTGGTGCGGGTGCTGACCAGGTCCACCTTGCCGCTGTACTGGCTGGTGTCGTCGGCGACGTTGTGGATCGCCTGGTACTCGGAGAGCTTCTCGCCGGTGACGGCGTCGGTGATGACGTGCAGACGGCTGGGGGTGCCGTCCTCCTGCACGCCGCCGACGACGGTCTCGTAGGCGAGGACGGGCGTGCCGCCCGCCGCCCAGACGACCTTGCGCGGCGCCTTGTCCGCGCTGACGACGGGCTTCTCGACGTCGGCGGCCGCGGCCGCCTTCACCGCGGCCTTCTCGGCGGCGCCCGGCGTCAGCTTCGGCGTCAGGGAACCGATCGCGAGGGAGCGGTCGGTGGCCCGGGTCACGCCCTTGACCGCCCCGTTGCCCGCGCGGTGGACGATCAGGTCGCCGCCGAGCACGGGCAGTCCGGCGTAGGTCCGGTCGTAACGGGTGTGCGTGGTGCCGTCCGCGTCCTTGACGACATCGCGGACGACCAGCTTCTCCTTGCCGTCGAGCCCCAGGGCCGAGGCCGTGCCCGCCGGCGAGGCGTCCGGTGCCGCGGCCCGGGGGGCGGCGCCCGCGACGGCCGTACCGCCGGCGGCCAGCAGTGCCACCACGACGGCGGTGGCGCTGCCGGTCAGCGCGAGGCTTTTGCGGGATATGGAAGAAGACACGTGTGCTCCCATGCGTACAAGTGGGGGGTGGAGAGGCGTCAACAACGCCTGGAACCAAGGTTCTTGACCTCGGTTCGAGAAGAAGTTAGCCACACTTGCAGGGGCATGTCACCCGTCATCTGTCCGGATTGCGGGGTGAAGCGGCAAAACTGCCGGGGTTGTTCACGCGGCTGCAAGGAAAATAACAAGGGTGAGCACCGCAGGGGTGTTGATGTGAATTGCGGAACCCCTCCGGCGGAAAGGTCGTCGCGCGAAAGGCGTGCCACTCGGCAAGGCGGGCGAACGCCTTGCAGCCTCCCGCGCCCGAACGGTGTCGGAGAAAGGCGTGTGGCCGTGCGTCCGACGGTGGAGTCCTTGTCGACGATCGTGTCGGGAGGTGCCGGACGGAGGGGGCCGGCGGCGTGGTGAGGGCGCGGGCGGGGCCCCGTTACGCCCCGGAAGGTTGATTGCGTATCCGTGGATCCGGCTCTCCGGATGTTCGGGAGCGCGACAGGACCATAGGTTCAGGTGTCGGCCAACCGGACTTGCGGAAGTCGTGCAGCGGATGCGTGAGATCTGCCGAGCCTCGGTTGGCCGGCCCTGTGCACGGGCGTGCGGAAAGAGCTGTGCGCGCCGCTTTCGGGCAGTCCCGGCCAGACAGCACCGCGCCCTGCTTTCTCGGCAGTCGGCCGGGCGTGCTCCGCGGCACGCCTTCCCTCCGAAAGCTCTTCCGCGCGCCCGGGCACGCACGCCCGTCGAATGCCGGGACAAATGCGTGCGACCACTCGCTTAATCCGCGCCGTCCACCGCCATCGATTTGCGCCGTGCGACCTTCCGGATTTCGAGTGAGGAGGAACGGAGGAAATCCCGTTCCGTGTCTGTGTTCTTACGTCGCCGTCTTGGTACGGTACGGGAATCGACCCGCGCGGACCGGTGATCCGGGCAAAGACGCGGAATGCGTTTCGCTTGGGTCCCGCCGCAGGGGCGGCGCGGACTCCGCGCTGCCCCGACGCGCCAGCGGCGAGAGGCCCCGGCGAGGCGTCGGACGCGGTGCCTCCGGGCCGCCCGGAGGAAGGAGAGCGAGGATGACGGCGTGATCGAGGCGCGTGGTTCCGCTCTGCGGCCCCTGGCACGCGCCCTCGCCGGCGAGCGCGCCGAACCGGTGCTGCTGTTCGTCGAAGGCGTTGCCGGCGAGGGAAAGAGCCACCTGCTTCAGGAACTGGCCGACCTGCCCGGGACGGCGGACACGGTCCGCGTGTGGTGGCGCTGCGGAGCCAACGGCAGGCCGCCGGACGAGGAAGAGCACCGCCGGACACCGACCCTCTGGCTGGTGGACGACGTCCATCTGGCGGACGAGGACGAGCTGCGGCGGCTGCGCCGGGTCCTGGAGTGCCTGGGGCGGGGCTCGGCGGCCGCCGTGACCTGTCGCCCCGAGGAACTCCCCGTGCCCGGCCTGCCGTTGGGCGGCCCGCCGATGGCGTACCCGTCCCGGCTTACCGTGCTCCGGCACCGGCTGGTGCCCTGGGACGAGGAACGCGTCCGCCGGGCCGCCGCGGAGGCGCTGGGCGGGAACTGCACGCCCGAGGCGGTGCGCAGGCTGCGCGAACTCACCGGCGGGGTGCCCCGGGTGGTCGTCGACCTCCTCGCCGTACTGAGGGAACAGCGGCCGCCGTTCACCGGCACGGCAGCCGAGGTGGAGGCGGCCGGCGTGCCGGCCCGGCTCGCGGAGCTGGTGCTGAGCCGTACGCACGCGCTGTCCCCGGCGCACCGGCCGGTGGTCTGGGCGGCCGCCGTCCTCGACGGGCCCGTCGGCCGCGACGAGCTGATCGCGGTGTCGGGGCTCGGAACCGCGAC
>NZ_JBIVIR010000045.1:0-5531 GCF_044749825.1 Streptomyces sp. NPDC088915 | reverse complement strand
GGGTCCCATCCGGTGAGCGCGCGGTCGGTCATGAAGGTGTCGTCCGGCTGTGGGGTGTTCATGGCGCCGACCCAGTAGGCCCAGTAGTTCAGGTTCGCCGCCTCGGCGGTGTCGTCGTCGGCCAGGGCGTGGTCGATGAAGTCGAGCAGGGGCTGCGGGTCGCCCTGGCGGGCGAGCGCGGTGGCGGTCGACCGGGCGCCGGCCCAGTGCGGGGAGAAGCCGCGCCGGGCCAGGACGTCGCGGCTGCGGTGCAGGGCGGCCCGGGTCCAGGCGGCCGCGTCCGGCCCGTGGTCGTAGGAGGCGAGGTACAGCGCCTGGCGGTGCAGCAGCGCCCCCGCCTCGCCCTGCCGGGCCGCCCGCTCGGTGGCCTCCCGCAGGTGGACGAAGAACGCCTCGCGCTGCCCGGTCGACAAGACGGGCGCGGTGGAGGCCGGCCCGCGCCGGGGCCGGGGCAGGCGCCCGGCGAGCGCGGGCGGCGTCGTACCGGTCAGCGCCCAGGACAGCAGGTGCGCGGTCTCCCGGGTGTGCACCCACCCGGCCAGCGGATGAACCTGCCCGTCGACCGGGCCGAGCCTGGCCGTCAGGATCCGGTCGGCGTCCATCGCCGCCTCCAGCGCCGCGACGATCCCCGGCTCGGCTCCGAGCGCGGGAAGACGCCGCCGCAGCTCCAGCAGCACCCCGGCCTTCACGTTCGCCAGCGGCCGCCGGCCCGACTCCCAGCCCTGCACCGTGTCGACGTCGACCATGAGCGCCTCGCCGAGCCGGGCCTGCGTCAGCGATGCGCTCTCGCGGGCCAGGCGCAGGACGAAGCCCGCCACGGACGGTGCTCTCGGCGGTGGTGGTTGCCTGCCCATCGCGGGCCGCCTCCCGGCTCGGCGCTCGTACGCGAACCCGTACTCACGGTCAGTGTTACCCCACCGCGCCCGCCCGTACGGTCAACTCCGCAAGTCCCTGACGGGGACTGCTCCGTCGCCGTGTTGACGCCCGGGAGCGAGGCCCGCATGACGCACCCCGATCCTCCGTCGTCCGAGCCCGCGTACGGCGTTCCCTCCTCCGGCCTGGTCGCCCGGGCCCGAGCCGGATACGCCCGCTTCCTCGACGCCGACGACGAGAACGACCAGGAGCACGACGCGGCTCCGGAGTCGACCGAGTGAGCACGACCGGCAGGCCCGGCGACGTCCTCGGCCTCGTCGGCAAGACCGTGCGGGACATCGCCTCCGGCGTTGAGGGCGAACTCCTCGCGATCCGCTGCGAGCAGCTCCCCACCCACACCGGCACCCCCGCCTGGACCCGCCGCGCCTACCTCCTCCCGCCCGGCCAGGACACCCCGCTGACCACCGCGCCGGGCAACATCCGCCCTAACCGGGGCCCGCTGAACGCCGTGCCTCCGGGGCGCCCCCGCAGCTCCCGGAGGCACGGCCACCATCCGCGCACCATCACCGAGAGGAGCACCACCGTGACCACCACCGCCATCGAGCCCGCCGCCGTCGCGGACCGGGCCCGGGAGATCCACGCGGCCTGGCAGACCGACCCCGAGATGCCCACCGTCCTCGAGGGCTGCGCCCTCTACACGGGGGAGTGGGACGACTTCTACGGCGGCCCGCTCGTCAGCGAGTACTCCGTCACCCGCGACGCCCAGCCCCTCCTTCAGGGCGCGCTGCGGGTGATGGCGCTCAAGAGCGCCCTCTACGAGCTGACCGGCGACGAGCTCCTGGCCGAGCTCCCCGTCCCCGTCCCGCTCGACGTCACCTGCCACGCCCTGTGCGCCCAGTTCACCGTCCTGTCCCGCGTCCAGCAGCGCACCGGCCACCCGTTCGTGCACTCCACCGTCAACGAACAGCGCAACGCCACCGCCTGGGACACGGGCGACTTCACGCACCGGGCCTACGAGCTCGCCTTCGGCCCCGTCGAGACGCGGTACTGGATCGGCGCCGCCGAGACCGAACGCCGCCGCCAGGTCCTCGACGGCATCTACGCGGGCATCGGCATCACCGGGCGCGGAACAACGAGCGCCATCCACCACGCCGTACCGGCGTAGCCTCCGCCTCGACCGCCGGCTCCCTGGGGGGCGGGGCGATCCGGTCCGGCTCCACGCCCAGCTTGTGCGGGTGCACGCACGCCGGCGTCCGGTCCTCCAGGGTGTAGCGCAGCCCGTCGGCCGGGTCGAACGGACACTCCCACGAGGGGCGCGAGTAGACGACGAACCCCGAGCGGGGCAGACGCTTCGACGGACAGATCCCACAGGCCGGATGATCCTCGCCCTGGGCGAACGGCTCGCTCATGACCGCACGGTAGTGGGTGGCAGGCCCCACGGGGGCCGGATGACCCGAACGGGCGACAGCGTCCACTCCCTCAGCAGGAGTGGACGCCGACCCACGTCATGCCCTATCAGGCCCATTGGGCCTAACAGGGGTAATGGCCGAAGGCGGGGCGACCCGTATGAAGTCCCTGTGCCCGGTGACGGGATCCAGCACCGCAACCTTCAGCGGGGACCGGGCGGCGGCCTGGATACGAGAGAGCCAACCCCGGCTCGGCACCAGGATCGTCAGCCCCGCCGGCCACTTGACGAGCGCTCCCGGGTCAGGGCAGACCACACCAGACAGATGGAAGCCGCCGCCTTCCCACCTCGGCCGGGCGTAGACGAGTAGCCCGTCACCGTGCGCGGGGCTCAGATCCCCCCACCTGATCGCTTTGCCCGAGGCGGAGCGGACCATCTGCGTGAAGGTCTCCCACACCGCGGAGTCCAGGCCCGTCAGCTCGAAGAACGCCGCCAAGCGCTGCAGTTCGGCCTCCCGGGCCCGCGCCCGCTCCTGCGCCCGCCGCTCGGCATCCCGGCGGCGCTGGACACCGGCGGCAATCCGCTCCTCGGCCTCCTTGCGCCGCCGCTCGGCAGCAGCGGCCCTCTCGGCCGCCTCGACCTCGGCTTCCATCCTGGCGCGTACGAGGGCCAGGTTCTCGTACGCGGGTGCCGTCCACCGCACCGTGCCGTTCGCCGCAGTGTGGACGCGTACCCGCCCTTCGAGGATCCACTTGATCGCGTCACCGAGCGGGCAGGTGATGTGAACCCACTTCGCCTTCGCCTTCAATGTGCGTGGCTCCCAGGCGTAGCGCGCCATCCCGTGCCGCACCTTCCAGGTCTCGTCCCGCTGGCGTGGGAAGTGCACCCTCAACGAGGGCACGAAGCGCTCCCACGGGCGCTCCTGAAGGGCAACCCAGCACACCGCCACACCGTCCCGGGCGTAGCGGTCGGTACGCATCTGCGCTTCGTCCTGCGTCATGGGCGACAGTTGCGCCTCCAGCGCCATGAACGGGCGATCCTGCTCGTCGAAGACCATGACGTCGGCCCGCCAGTTCCGGGCCTCGCCGCTCACCTCCAGCTCCGCTCGCCACCCCGCTGCCCGGGCGGCCATGGCCAGCTCCAGCTTCAGGAGGTGGTGCTCCGGCGACTCGTTCGCCAGTTCGCAGTCCTGGGGCCGGACCTGGTGGTAGAAGTGCCGGATCACGTACCGGGAGGCCCGGGCGAAGAGCCGCCCCCCACACTCCGGACATGCCAGCCTCAGTCCTTTGACCCGGTGGACGTCCCCCCAGGCGCGGCCACACCCGAGGTCGTCCCGTGACGCGTCCAGCCGACCCCACACCGGGTGTACGGCGGTGTATCCCATCGTCCCTCCTCGCGCGCCCAACGGCAGCCAGCGTCCCCACGGCGAGGCGGTCTCGTGCCGTAGATCCCGGAGAAGGGCGGGAACTCAGCGTCTTTCCGGCCGGTCCTGGCCGCTGTCGCCAGCCGCACCGCCTCGTTCTCCACCAGGTCCTCCGCCCGGCGGTGGACGACTCCCGGTCCGTCCCGTGTCCGCTTCGCAGGTCACGCTCCCTTCTCCGCCGTGGCGGTGTGCTCGGCCGTGCGCCAACTACAGGGAGAGGGAAAGGCAGTGGAGAGAAGGTCGATGGGGATCTATCGGGAGCGGGCGGAACGCCGGCGTCGGACGAGGGGTACGGGCGAGGCCCGAGGGGACGGGTGGCAGCGCACCGAGGAGGACGAGCACCTGCTCCGCCTCGCCACCCGGTACAGCACGCTGACGCTCCACCAGGCCGCGTACGCGTGCTGGGGTGGACGGATCGAGGCCGCCCGGCGCCGGGTACGGCTGATGACCGAGGCCGGGCTGCTGCACCGGGACGCGGACGTGCGCTGGGCGCGGACGGTTCTGTGGCCGACCGGGCGCGGCGCGCGGATCGCCGGCACCGGGCTGGGTGCCCCGCGGCCGCCGGGCGAGCGGCTGCTGCACCGCCTGGCCGTCGCCGACGCCGGTATCCGGCTGGAGGGTGAAGGCCACCGGGTGCTCTCCGAGCGGGAGGTGCACGCCGCCGAAGCCGTGCCCGGCCGCGCGGCGGAGCTCCTGGCCGACCTCGGCGTGGACCAGGTCCCGCCCGGCGCCCGGCGCGGGGAGACGCTCGCCGTGCCCGTCGGCGTTCGTGCCGTGCACTGGCCCGACCTCGTCGTGGTGCTGCCCGGCGGCCGGCTCGCCGCGGTCGAGGTCGAGCTCACGCCCAAGCCGGCGGCCGCGCTCCGGACGATCCTGCGCGCGTACAAGCAGGCCCGGCGCCCGGTGGCCTACCTCGCCACCGAGCCCGTCGTGCGCCAGCTCCAGGGCGGCCCGGGCCCCGGCGGCCGGTGGGTCGACGGCACGGCACACGAGGTGGGCCTCCTGCCGCCGGGCGGGCCCGACCCGGGCACCGGCGGTCTTCTTCGCGTACGGCCGTTCAGCGCCGTGGACCCGGCCGTGGCCTGCCGGGCGGCCCAGCAGGCCGCCCGGCTACGGGGTGGATAACGCCCAGCTCAGGCCCGTTGCCACCCCGGTATCCAGGCGCCACCGGCGTCCGTCGGTCAGCCCTCCACGTCGGTGGCCGCCTGCGTGATCGCCTGCTGGACGAGGCGGAGCTCCGCCTCGTCCAGCGCGTCCAGCGACGCCTTGAGGTTGAGGGGCGTGGCCCCGGCCAGCGAGGTCGCGATGCGCAGGACGGCCATCTCGCTGCGCGAGCCTTGGATCGGCGGGGTGTCGGTGAGGGGGAACTCGCTCATCAGGCGGTGGGCGATCCCGTCCCAGTTCACGCTCGGGTGCGTGCCGCTGCGGTCGAGGAACTGCAGGTGCTCGGGCTGGGCGTCCTGCTCGTCGAGGAACCGGCGCAGCCAGTACCCGTTGCGGTGCCCGCCCAGCAGCCGGGTGGCCGCCCGCATCCACTCGTTGCCCACGCCCCGCAGCAGGTCCTCGGCGAGCTGCTCGCCCGTCGTGCCGCCCGTGACCGTCGTCATCACCGTCTCCGTCCCCTCGGTGTCCCCGGCCGCCGCGGCCGGCCCGGCCTCACTGTGCGCGGCCGCCGAACGGCCCCCGCGCCGCACACGCCGGGCGATCCCCCGAACGAGTGCTTCGGCCGCCCACTGCACCCCCGGGGTCTCCGCCAGCTCGCGCAGGGTGTCCATCCACTCCATCGACGTCTCCTCATCGGCCCTCGGGCAGCACGCCCGTGAAGGACGC
>NZ_JBIVIR010000044.1:0-5563 GCF_044749825.1 Streptomyces sp. NPDC088915 | reverse complement strand
GTGATCAGCGTCTCGACGGCGACGCGCGAGGTGGGGTCCTCGCGCAGCAGCGCGTCGAGGATGGTGTCGCTGATCTGGTCAGCGATCTTGTCGGGGTGCCCCTCGGTGACGGACTCCGAGGTGAACAGACGACGGGACACAACGCTCCCTGGGGTTGCAGCGGCTGCTGGCTACTCGTGGCTCGGACCGGCAGGGGGCTGCGCCCCGCGACGTTCCACGAACAGTCTATCGGTCGTGATCGGACAATGGGCCAGGTGTCTCGCCTGGTGAATGCCCCGTGGCGGCCGGAACCGGTCGCCGACAAGGGCGGGACGGCCGCTCCGGTGGGACGCGAATCACTCGCGGGGCGGGTGTTTCGCTCCTCCTCCCGGGTGACGGCACCCGGGCGGCGGCGCGCCGGGACTGGCCGGACCCGGACGTCCCGGTCGTCTCAGCCGGTGGGACGCAGCCGGGGCAGGACCAGGTCCCAGACCGTCTCGGCGAGCGCTTCCTTCGGTCCGTACGGCACGGGGGTCTCGGTGCCGTCCGCGGCGAGCACCACGGCCTCGTTCTCCTCGGAGCCGAAGGTCTTGCGCTCCCCCACCTCGTTGACGACGAGGAGGTCGCAGCCCTTGCGGGCGAGCTTCTCGCGTCCGTTGGCGAGGACGTCGTCGGTCTCGGCGGCGAAGCCGACGACCACCTGGCCGGGCAGGGCCCGGTCGGCGGAGAGCTCGGCGAGGACGTCGGGGTTGCGGACGAGCTCGACGACGGGGGCGCCGTCGTCGCCCTTCTTCTTGATCTTGCCGGGGGCGTAGACGGCGGGGCGGAAGTCGGCGACGGCGGCCGCCATGACCACCGCGTCGGCGTCGGCGGCGGCCTTGAGGACGGCCTCGCGGAGCTGGACGGCGGTGCCGACGCGGACGACGTCGACGCCGGCCGGGTCGGGGAGGCCGGTGTTGGCCTCGACGAGGGTGACCCGGGCCCCCCGGGCGGCGGCGGCCCGGGCGAGGGCGTAGCCCTGCTTGCCGGAGGAGCGGTTGCCCAGGTAGCGGACGGGGTCGAGGGGCTCGCGGGTGCCGCCCGCGCTGACGACGACGTGGCGGCCGGCGAGGTCGGGGGCGGCGGCACCCCGGGCGAGGACGCGGCGGCAGACCTCGAAGATCTCGCCGGGGTCGGGCAGCCGTCCCTTGCCGGTGTCGGCGCCGGTGAGGCGGCCGACGGCGGGCTCGATGACGACGGCGCCGCGGCGGCGCAGGGTCGCCACGTTCTCCTGGGTCGCCGGGTGCTCCCACATCTCGGTGTGCATGGCGGGGGCGAAGACGACGGGACAGCGCGCGGTGAGCAGCGTGTTGGTGAGGAGGTCGTCGGCGAGGCCGTGGGCGGCCTTGGCGAGCATGTCGGCGGTGGCGGGGGCGACCACGACGAGGTCGGCGCCCTGGCCGATCCGTACGTGCGGCACCTCGTGGACGGACTCCCAGACCTCGGTCGACACGGGGTTCCCGGAGAGCGCGGACCAGGTGGCCGCGCCGACGAAGTGCAGTGCGGAGTCGGTGGGCACGACCCGGACGTCGTGGCCCGACTCGGTGAGCCGGCGGAGCAGCTCGCACGCCTTGTAGGCGGCGATGCCGCCGGTGACGCCCAGAACGACCTTCGGCTTTGCCACGACTTCCACGACTCCCCGCACTCGGACGCGCACTCGGACGCGTACGGCTCCATACGACTCCATGAGACACCACAGGCCCGGCGGATGTTCCGCCGGGCCTGTGGTGACAAGCGTTACAAGCGCTGCGCGCTTACTGCGCCGGGCCCTCGATGGCCTCGGACGTCAGCAGACCCGCGTTGATCTCGCGCAGGGCGATCGAGAGCGGCTTCTCGTGGACGTGGGTGTCGACGAGCGGACCCACGTACTCCAGCAGGCCCTCGCCGAGCTGGGAGTAGTACGCGTTGATCTGACGCGCGCGCTTGGCCGCGTAGATCACGAGGCTGTACTTCGAGTCGGTGGCCTCGAGCAGCTCGTCGATCGGCGGGTTGATGATGCCCTCGGGCGCGGTGATGGAAGAGGACACGCTCTACCTTCCGAAGATGGAAAAAAGATCAGACACACTGCAGGGACCTGGGGATCATTCCCCAGAAGACAGCAGCATCAACGTTAGCAGCTCGCGCGCCACGTCCTCGACGGAGGTGTTGACGAGGGTGGTGTCGAACTCGGCCTCGGCGGCCAGCTCGACCTTCGCGGCGTCCAGGCGGCGCTCGATGACCTCGGGGGACTCGGTGCCGCGGCCGGTGAGGCGGCGGACCAGCTCGTCCCAGCTCGGCGGGGCCAGGAAGACCAGCTGGGACTCCGGCATGGAGTCCTTCACCTGGCGGGCGCCCTGGAGGTCGATCTCCAGGAGGACGGGCTCGCCGGAGTCGAGGCGGTCGAGGACCGCGCCGCGGGGGGTGCCGTAGCGGTTGCCCGCGAACTCGGCCCATTCGAGGAGCTCACCGTTGGCGATCAGCTTGTCGAACTCGTCGTCCGTCACGAAGAAGTAGTGGACGCCGTGCTTCTCGCCGGGGCGGGGCTTCCGCGTCGTCGCCGACACCGAGAGCCAGACCTCGGGGTGGACCTTGCGCATATGCGCGACGACCGTGCTCTTGCCGACCCCGGAGGGGCCGGAGAGCACGGTCAGCCGCGGACGTACCTCTGCTGCCATACAGCGATTATTCCAGTGGTCCACCCCCGCTTGCGCAGGGACGATGCCATATGACGGAAATGCCCGAAAGGTCAGGCGCCGGTGGAGCCGAACTCCCGCTCCAGGGAGGCGATCTGGTTGGAGCCGAGACCGCGCACCCGGCGGCTCTCGGAGATGCCGAGCCGCTCCATGATCTGCTTGGCGCGGACCTTGCCCACGCCCGGCAGGGACTCCAGGAGCGCGGAGACCTTCATCTTGCCGATGACGTCGTTCTCCTGGCCCGTCTTGATGACGTCGTGGAGGGATGCTCCGGAGTGCTTGAGTCGATTCTTGACCTCGGCCCGCTCCCGGCGAGCCGCGGCGGCCTTCTCGAGCGCGGCTGCGCGCTGTTCAGGGGTAAGGGGCGGAAGAGCCACGCCTACGTCACCTCGGATGTCGATCTGTCGGATACGG
Organism: Streptomyces sp. NPDC088915; assembly: GCF_044749825.1. NCBI lineage: Bacteria > Bacillati > Actinomycetota > Actinomycetes > Kitasatosporales > Streptomycetaceae > Streptomyces > Streptomyces sp. NPDC088915. The sequence goes on along the minus strand of NZ_JBIVIR010000044.1, from coordinate 2,459 downwards.
ACCGGTGAGGAACCTAGTCGCCCCGCACCAGTGGAGCAACGGTCAACGGAGTGGCCGCTGAACGCCTGCTCTGCCCCGGAGACTAGCGGCCGAGGCCGCTCCAGTCAGCGAGAACAGCGGAAAAGTCCTGGTCAGCATCGACCGACCAGGACTTTCCCGACATAAAGACCGGGTTTTGGGCCAAGATTTCGTCAAGTGGCGGGACGACCGGCCGGAGCGGGCCCCGGGAACCGGCCCGATCCGCTCCGACCTGCGGATTGGTCCCGCCGGGGATCAGGCGCCGACGGCCGCGCGGATCTCGTCCGCGTACCGGAGCGCCGAGTCCCGCAGGGCGGTGGCGTCCGGACCGTGCCGCAGGACCCCGCGGCTGACGTTCGGGACGACGTTGCGGACCGCCGCGCCGAAGACGGCGGGGAGGTCGGCGGGGGTCGCGCCCTGGGCGCCGATGCCGGGGGCCAGGAGGGGGCCGTTGATGTCCAGGTCGAAGGAGGACAGGTCGCCGAGGGTGGCGCCGACGACCGCGCCGAAGGAGCCCATGGGGGTCTCCCCCGCGTTCTCCTCGGCCAGGTGGGCGAGCATCGTCGCGCCGATCGTCCGCCCGTCCTCGCGGACGGCCCGCTGGACCTCGCTCCCCTCCGGGTTGGAAGTGAGGGCCAGGAAGAAGAGGCCCGCGCCGGACTCGCGGGCCAGGTCGACGGCCGGCTGCAGGGAGCCGTAGCCGAGGTACGGGGAGACCGTGAGCGCGTCGGAGAAGAGCGGGGACTCCTTGCGCAGGAAGGCCTCGGCGTAGGCGGCCATGGTGGAGCCGATGTCCCCGCGCTTGGCGTCCATGACGACCAGGCCGCCCGCCGCGCGCAGGTCGGAGACGGCGCGCTCCAGGACGGCGACGCCGCGCGAGCCGAAGCGCTCGAAGAAGGCGGACTGGGGCTTGAAGACGGCCACGGTGCCGGCGAGGGCCTCGACGACGGTGAAGGTGAAGCGCTCCAGGCCGGCGATGTCGTCGGTGAGGCCCCAGGAGTCGAGCAGGGCGGCGTGCGGGTCGATGCCGACGCAGAGCGGGCCGCGCTCGTCCATGGCGGAGCGCAGGCGGGATCCGAAGGAGAGCGTCACTGGGCGGCCTTTCGGTTGTCGGCGCCGACGGCCTCGGCGAGGGTGGCGTACGGGGAGGCCGCGAGGCGCGCGGCGAGGCCCTTGTGGATCGCGCGGGCGTAGAACGGGCCCTCGTAGATGAAGGCGCTGTAGCCCTGGACGAGGGTGGCGCCGGCGAGGATGCGCTGCCAGGCGTCCTCGGCGTTCTCGATGCCGCCGACGCCGACGAGGACCAGGCGGTCGCCCACGCGCGCGTGGAGGCGGCGCAGGACCTCCAGGGAGCGCTGCTTGACCGGGCGGCCGGACAGCCCGCCGGTCTCCTCGATCAGCTCGGGCGCGGACTTCAGGCCGAGGCCCTCGCGGGCGATGGTGGTGTTGGTGGCGATGATGCCGTCGAGGCCCAGCTCCAGGGCGAGGTCGGCGACCGCGTCCACGTCCTCGTCGGCCAGGTCGGGGGCGATCTTGACCAGGAGCGGGACCCGGCGGTCGGTGACCGTGCGGTCGGCCGCCTCGCGCACGGCCGTCAGGAGGGGGCGCAGGGACTCGGTGGCCTGGAGGTTGCGCAGGCCGGGGGTGTTCGGGGAGGAGACGTTGACGACGAGGTAGTCGGCGTGCGCGGCGAGGCGCTCGGTGGACTTCACGTAGTCGGCGGCGGCCTCGGCCTCGGAAACGACCTTGGTCTTGCCGATGTTGACGCCCACGACCGTCCTGAAGACCGGTACGCGCGCGTGGAGGCGGGCGGCGACGGCGGCGGAGCCCTCGTTGTTGAAGCCCATGCGGTTGATCAGGGCGCGGTCCGGGACGAGCCGGAAGAGGCGCTTCTTGGGGTTGCCCGGCTGGGCCTCGCCGGTGACGGTGCCGATCTCGACGTGGTCGAAGCCGAGCATCGCCATGCCGTCGATGGCGACGGCGTTCTTGTCGAAGCCGGCGGCGAGGCCGAAGGGGCCGTGCATCCGCAGGCCGAGGGCCTCGGTGCGCAGCTCCTCGTACCGGGGGGCGAGGGCGGCGGCGGCGAAGGTGCGGAGCACCGGGACGCGGGCGGCCAGGCGGATCCAGCGGAAGGCCAGGTAGTGGGCCTCCTCGGGGTCCATCCGCTTGAAGACCAGGTGGAAGAACAGCTTGTACATCGTCCGAAATATCCCTTGTTCGGTCATGAAGAGGGGGACACCGCGCTGTGGCCGGTGTCCCCCTTCTCCGTACGGGCTGCTAGTCGCGGGCCGCGACGAGGTGCTCGGCGTGCTCCTGGAGGGAGCGGACGCCGACGCCGCCGTGGTTGAGCGCGTCGATGCCCTGGACGGCTGCGGCGAGGGCCTGGACGGTGGTCAGGCACGGGACGCCGCGGGAGACGGCGGCGGTGCGGATCTCGTAGC
>NZ_JBIVIR010000043.1:0-6962 GCF_044749825.1 Streptomyces sp. NPDC088915 | reverse complement strand
CCAATCTAGATCAAGCACCCCGGGGTTTGTCAAGAACCTGGAGCTAACTACTTTCCGCAACATAGACATGGACCCGTCATGCGCGGACCGTAACCAACACCTGACGACCCATCAGAAACGGCCCCCGGACGGCCCCGACCACCCGCGCGCCCCGGGCCCCTCCCCCGGCCTCTGCTTTATCTGACCAGATTGACCGCGGGTCGTTCCCGGCCCACCGCGCGGCCTCCGAGGCGGGGCCGCTGGGGCGGGTGGTTTCTCTCTGAGAACGGGTCTGGTTGCGCGAAAACTGAACGTACTGAACGTACAGCCTCCCCAAACGGCCTCTGACCTGCGGAAACGGGTACGTTCAGTTCCCGCCGAGGAACTGAACGCATCGGGGGCCGAACTGCACGTACGGGCCCCCGCCAACTGAACGTGAGACCCCGCGCACCCCTGTTGAGCTGCGGAAACGCCGTACGTTCAGTTCCCGCGGCGAACTGAACGCACGGGCCGCGTCGAACTGCACGGTGGACTCCGAACTGAACGTACGGCCCTCCCCCGGGGCGCCCCGGACGCCGAGGCCGGCGTACCCCCGGGCGCCGCTCGATCGGGTCGCCTTCGGCCGGTGTGGGTCCGTGGCTTCCGTGCGTGCAGTACCTTCCGTGCATGATTCCCAAAATCGCCCTGGTCTCGATCAAGCCCGGAGTAGGCAAGACGACCAGTGCCATGTTCATCTGCCAGTCCCTGCACGAAGCCGGACGGCCGCCGCTGCTGGTCGACGCGGACAAGGGACAGAGCGCGCTGGAGTGGATGGAGGACGCCGAAGGGCTCGACTTCCCGGTCATCGGCCAGCACATCACCACCCTGCACCGGAGCCTCCCGGACCTGGAGGGAGACCGCGGCGCGCTCGTCGTGGACGTGCCCCAGCTCGAAGATCACGAGTCGATCGCCCGGGGCGCGCTGCTGTACGCGGACGTCTGGGTCTTCCCGATGGCCCCGGCCGGGATCGAAGTGCGCCGGACCACCCGGAAGATGAAGAAGAAGTTGGAAGCCATCAAGGACGAGCGGGAGCGGTTCGGCCTCCCCCGGGACCCGCTGGTGGAAGTCGTGCTGCTCAACCGCACGAACAGGCCGTACGCGACGAAGACCGGCCCGGACGCGGATGTCCGCGACGCCCTCACCGCGCCGGAGCTGGGCATGGAGGTCCTGGACGCCCAGGTGGTCTTCCATGACGACCTGTACCGCCAGTGCTACGGCCTGGAGATCGAGACCGAGGGCACCACGTACCCGCAGGTGACGAAGGAGATCCTGGAGCGATGGGAGGCCGCGAAGTGACCGCCGAGGACAAGACCGAGGGGAAGGCGGCGCCGCGGCGCCGCGGCCGGCGCCGGACCGACTACAGCAAGACGGCCTCCGAGGGGGAGCGCACCCCGACCGTCCAGACGTCAATCCGGACGTTGCCCATTCGGGTGACGCTCGATCTCAAGCCGAAGGCGCACGCCCAGCTCAAGAGCTGGTGCAACGCCGCGGCCGTCGACACCGGTCTGCCAGACGTCGCCCTGGCCCCGGTGCTGCGCATCCTCGGGGAGCTGCTGGTGGACCCGAAGAACACGGAGTTGGCGGAGCGCGTCAAGGCGGAGCTGGTGAGCCGCGCCGCCCAGCCCTGAGCTGTCACGCTGGAACTGTCACGGCCCCCGCCGAATCCGGCGGGGGCCGCTTTACGCAGGTCAGAGGGTGCGTGACACCCCTGCGTGACAGTGCAGCGTGACAGTCAGAAGATCTCGCCCTGGTCGTCCGTACCGCCCGATCCGCGGTCGCCCCCGGAGTCCTTCGGGTTGCGCAGCGGCTCCCAGTCGATCCCGCTCACGTCGTGGATGTTGACGTCCTCCGGGTCGACGTGCAGGTACTCCCCGATGGCCTTTTTCAGCTCCAGGATCGCCGCGTCCTCCCCGAACTCCACGTACGCGTTCACCACCGCGTCCAGCCGACCGGGGCCGAGGGCACCGCCCAGGTTGAGATCCCGGGGTCGGGTGTCGGACGAGATCGTGACCCAGGCACTCATCTGCGCGCCACCGGACGGGGCGCCGGCACTCAGCCCGCGCCCCTTGCCCGTGGACTCCGAGATCCGCTTACGGCGCCCCTTCGGGACCAGGGCGTCCCGGGTGGCCTTGTCCAGCTTGGCCACGCTGTCCGGCTTCGGCTTCTGCTTTCCGGAGCGCCACCGCCGCCAGGTCGTGAGGGAGATCCCGGCCGCCTTTGCGGCGGCCTTGTCGTCGCCCTTGTGCTTCTTCTCCAGCCACCGGAGCCGGTCGCCCAGACCCTTCTTCTGCTCCCGCTCCACCGCCCCCGGGGCGCGCCCGGTCAGCTTGCGGATCAGCTTGTCCCGGAGGCTGTTGTCCTGCTGGTCGTCGTCGCTGGTCGGCATGATCAGGCCCCCATCCACTCATCCACGGTCACGTTCGTCTTCGCCTTGAACTGGCCCAGGCCGGTGCCGAGGACGAGCCCGGCCGGGACGTCCTGGTCGTGGGTCTCGGCGTCGCTCGCGTACACCAGCTCGTCCAGGTCCAGCTTCACGGGGAAGCGCGGGTGGTCGGTCGGCTTGTTGTCCTTGGACAAGGGGATGACGCCCCCGGCCTTGTACGCCTTGCGCAGGATGCCGGTCCAGGCCGCGTCCCGGATCGCGTAACCCCAGTCGGGCCGCGCGATCGTCCGCTGGGTGCCATCCTGGAACTTGCCATGAAGCGTCCGGAACGTCCCCTTCAAGGCGCTGTACACCGCGCGCTCCTCCGGGTCGACGGGTCGACGGTTCTCGTCCAGCGCCCCGGCCTCCAGCTCCCGGAAGGCGCGCTGCACGGTCTCCTTGAAGTCCCGGAATGCCTTGTACTGGGTGCCCTCGGAGACCCACGCTTCGTGAATCTCCGGCTCGATCCCGGCCTCCAGGTACAGCTTGACGATCGCGGTCGTCACCCAGGTCTTCTCACCCGGGGCCGCGTGCAGCACCGGGGCGGGGAGCAGCGGGTGAGGCCAGGTGGGCACGGTGATCAGCCACATGCCGGCCCACTTCGGGTTGAACTCCTTCGGGTACATCACGCGCTCCAGGTCGTTGACCGCGACCAGGGCGTCCGAGTAGGCGGGCAGGTAGTTCTTGTTCCCGTCGTACCCGTGCATCCGGGCCATGGCCCGCTCCGCCTCGGTCAGCTCCCGCGTCCAGGTGTTGCGGTAGTCGTACTCCGGCCACCGCTGGGTGTCCGCGACGAACTTCGGGCGCCGTCGTACGGTCGGCGCCTTGAGTGCGGCTTTCAGTGCGTTCAGTGCCGTCCGTGCGGCACTGACCGAGAACGTCCAGCCGGTCAGCTCCGTGAACCGGTGCAGCCGGTAGGCCAGCTCTCCCGCGCTGGGCACCGCGGCCTCCCCGACGTCCCGGGGGAAGGCACCTTCGGTCAGCCACTCCGCGACCAGTACCCGCGTCATCCCCGGGTGCTGCGGGTGCTGGAGGACGGACATGGGCATGACGTGCATGGGCTCCCCGGCCTGGAACGGCTGGTGCCATCCGGCGTCGACCAGTACGCGCCACGGGACCTGGAACAGGGCCGCGGCCTCCCGGTCCGCCTTCCTGCCCTGGCGCTCCCAGACGGACCCCTTCACCCGGGGCCAGCACTCGTCCGCCAGGCCGTACGCCGCGCGCAGCTCCGGCCCGACCACCAGCGTCACGTCATCCGTGGTGGCCGTCGCGCGGAGCAGCGTGAGCAGCCCGGCAAGGGAGGCCGCGGCCTCCCCTTCGATGGCCACCGAGGCGGACCCGGCGGCCTCCATCAGGTATCCGGCCTCGGCCGCCCACACGCTCACGGTCGGCTTTGCCCGGCCCTTCGCCGGGGCCGCGGGGCGCCGCTCCGGCTGCTCCGGCTGCTCCGGCTGCTGCTGGACGACGGAGGCCGGGGCCGACTGCTCCGGGACGACCGGCCGCGCGGCGACGGCCGGCGCCGGGTCCTCGGCCACCGCCGGGAGCTGCGCGGCCGGGGCCCGAAGGTGTTCGTCCAGGGTCGGCATCGGGGGCAACGGCTTGTCGGCCGTCGCCTCGGTCGGCTCCGGGGTGAAGCCCTCCGGGTCCGCCTTCGTGACCCGCTTGAAGACGTAGCAGTACACGTACCCGATCGAGTCGCCCAGCCACTCCCGCTTCGTGAGCCCCTGGCGGGAGCCGGACTCCTCCAGCACCAGCCGGCCATCCTCCCGCAGGTCCCGCAGACCGGTGCGCGGCGAGACGATATCGGCCGCGGCGCAGATGGCCTTGAGCTTGTTCGAGAACACGGCGATCCGCCGTTCGGCGCCTTCGTCGTAGACGCACCCGTACGCCTCGGAGACCATCTCCAGTGCGTTCGCGCCCAGCGCCGCGCTGGTGTAGGCGGCCTTCGTCGGGAACAGGGAGGGCTTGGACGCGAAGGTCTCCGCGACCACGGACAGCAGCTTGTCCCCCTGCTTCATGGAGGTCTCGCGCATCTCCGCGACCGAGGCGCTGAACAGCTTCCGGCCCGCGGCCAGGGCCGCATCCCGGACCCCGGAGCCCCGGGTGATCCGCTCGAAGATCGCGGCCCCGGCCACGCCCATGGCGATGTTGCGGCCGATGCGGATGTCGGGCCCGCCCACCTTGTCCACGCCAAGGTCCCGCTGGGCCTGGGCGATGGCGGCCCAGGCGTCGTCCAGGGTGACTTCCGCCCGGAGCCAGCGCAGCGGCCACCCGTACGCGAGATCGGACAGCGCCTTGATCTCGTCGGCGGTGGGCCCGTCCGCCATCACCTTGTTGGGCAGCTCCAGCACGCGGACGTTCAAGCCCTCCTGCTCCGTCGCCATGCCCAACAGGGAGTCGTTGCCGGTCGACATGATCACGCCCCGGTACTTGATCGTCCGGTCCGTACCGCCGCCCTTCTGGCGGGCGCGGGTGCGCTGGGCCCCCTCGGTGAGCTGGAAAATGATCTGCTCACCCTCCCGGGGCGTGAGCCTGCCCAGCATCCCGATCTCGTCGCGGAAGTTGGTCAAGCAGCCCAGGCGCAGCAGGTCTTCCGAGTTCGCCACCTTCGCCAGGTTCCAGTTGCCCATCACTTCATCGATGCGCCCGAACATGGCCGCGGACAGCTTCATCACGGAGGACTTACCGCCGCTCGATCCGCCGCACGCGTGGCAGATGAAGCACTGGAACTTGAAGGGGGCGAGGAACACCCCGCCGAGGGCGACGCCCACGAACAGGGCCCCGTACTCGTTCCCGGCCTGGGCCAGGATCTCCGAGACCCGCGACCACACCCCCCGGGCCTCGGTCTCGGTCCCGCAGGTGTCGCCGTACCCGTGCGGGCCGACGTCGCCGGGCGGGAACTGGAGGCCGTCGACCGTCCAGCCGGGCACGGCTTCGACGCGCGGCGCGTCCTCGGCCAGCTTGGAGATCGCCGTACCGGCGGCCTTGACCACCTTGTCGTCCAACGGCGCGAAGCCGAAGTCAAGCTGCTCCATCCACACACCAGCTTTCAGGCCGTCACGGCCGCACAGGATCGTGCTGGTGCCGGCCGCGTCGATCGACAGGCGGAACTCACGGACGGTGATCTTTCGATCCCCGCCGCGGCGCAGCACGACTTCGAGGACATAGGGGAGGGGCGCGACCAGCTCCCAGGGGGCGTCTTCACCCCTGGGCTTCAAGTACACGCCGCGCGGGTACGAGCCCGCGCCGATGGAGTACGCCCATGAGCCGCTGCTCATGGGGATGGAGGGACCGGGCCGCCCCTGCGGGGGCCGGGTCTCCGTCTCGTCTTCACTCGGTGCCTTGTGAGGCACGATCCCGCCTTTCGGGCGGGTGACTAGCTGTCCAGTTCCACCGGGCGGGAAACGACCGCTACAGTGGATGTGGCGAGGGTGCTAGTACACCCGCTTATCAGGAGAGATCCCCAGGCCCCACGGTTGGCCCCGTGGAGAACGGCATGGGGATCTTTCTTTTTGTCGTTTTGCCTGATCAGAAGACCCTAGCGCCTGAGGCGGACACCAGGGTCCGGAGTTTCAGCGCTCAGCTTCGGTCGGGCAGTTCAACGACGGAGGAGAGCCAGCGGCCGGGGCCGGAGATGTGCTCCCCTACCTCCATCGGGTCACCCTCGGAGTCCCGCAGGACGTTGCGCCCCATCAGGACGGGCGAACCCTCCTCTATCCCCAGTTCAGCGGCCTGTTCGGCGGTCGCGTAGTCGACCGTGGACCGGTCCTCGGAGACCTTCGGCTTCCGGCCCGTGGCGTTGGCGATGGCGTTGCCCGTGCCGCCCACGATGCGCTCCTTCACCAGCAGCTCCGGCACGATCTCCGCCAGGTCCGCCGTGAACCAGCTCGTTGACGCGGAGACCGGCCCGTCCTCGTTGTGGGTGACCCGGTGCCGGCGGATGGCCTCGGCCCCCTCATCGATCCCCAGAACCTCCGCGACATGCGCGGGAGCCGGAGCCAGTTCGGCCGCGTGGATCACGGCGAACTCCCCCGGGCCGTAGATCTTGCCCGTGGTCACCATCCGGGCGAACCGGTCATGGGCGCCCCGGTGCAGGTTGGCGCGGGTGCGGACCACGGTGCCAACGCCCGTGATGCTCTCCACCAGCCCCTCCGCGCGGAGTGCGGACACGGCCTTCATGGCGGTGGCCTGGGAGATCTTCCACTGGTGGGCGATGTCCCGAACGGAGGGGATGCGCTCTCCGTCCGCCAGCTCCCCGTTGGTGATCCGGCGCCTGAGTGACTGCACGACCTGGAGGTACGGCGGGGTGCGGTCGATCTGCGGAGTCATGATCTCCAGTCCTTCCATGAGCGGGTAAGGCCCTGCCGCACGCTGCGCTAGGCCACTACGCAGATAGTAACTGTTGACGTGTGTAGTGTGCTAGTGCACTATCAATAACAGCTCACCCCCCCGGGGGAGGGCGAGCCCGGCCGTTTCCATCCAAAGACCCGGCCGGGCTCCAGTCCCGAGAGGGACCGACTCC
>NZ_JBIVIR010000042.1:0-8323 GCF_044749825.1 Streptomyces sp. NPDC088915 | reverse complement strand
CTGCGCACGCGCCTGCCGGCGAAGAAGGGCCGCCCTCCCGGCCGCCCCTCGCACGCCGACGGACTGTCCCCCCGGGAGGCGGAGGTGGCCCAGCTCGCGGCCTCCGGCCTGACCAACCGGGAGATCGCCGCGACCCTGCACCTCTCCCCCCGGACGGTGGAGCAGCACATCGCCCGCGCCATGCGCAAGACCGGCGCGCTCTCCCGCCGCGACCTCGCCCACCGGCTGGAGGACAACTCTTGAGGCGAGGCGCTGCAACCGCTCGATGGCACCAGCTCCTCCGGAACGACCGCGCAAACGAGCCGTCCGTGCGAGCCTCCCTTCACTGCCGGGGACACCTGCCCTGTCTCGCTCCTGGGCGCCCGCAGCTACCCATTCGAACACGCAACCGGAGCGCAGCCCGCGCCCTCCAACTGCCCGGGTGGGTCGGCCAGGACCTGGATGCTCATGCCGTGGCGTTTGTGCTTTCCCGAGTAGTACGGGGTGTGGGGGGCGATGCGGTCGATCGGAAGCAGGGTGCTGTCGAGGATGACGAACGCCTTCGTCCGGATCGTTCTCATCGCCTCGCTGGGGGCCGGGGCGAGGGCGGACAGGGCTTCGACGGCTTCGCGTATGTGGCGAAACACGGTTGTGATCCCGACACCGAAACCCGTGGCGAGCTAGGCGCAGGTGTCGCCGCACCGCAGGTGGGCCAAAGCCAGGAGGGCCTGCCGGCCGACCGGCAGTCGCCGCCACCGTGTGCCGGTCTTCGCCCGGCTGGCTGTCAGTTGTCCGGTCAGGAACCGCAAGGTGCGGCTGGACAGGTCGATCGAGGACGGGTGGACGAGCACGCGAAGCTCCTCGCGGACATGGGTGATCTTGGCCGAGAACCCGTCCACCAGGAACTTCTTCGTTGTGCAGGACTGTCCAACTCCCTTTCGACACCGCCAGCTTGGAAAAGGCTCAGTGCTGATGCTCCGACCGGCTGCCGGAGACCGCAGGGTGTCGCTCACGGTCTCACACAGCATGTCTGTGATCCAGCAACGGTGTCACGCGGAACCGAGGGGAGGGGGTGTTCAGAAAACGGACAACCCGGTGAGTGTGGTGAAGCGGTCGAGGGCCAGGACGCCGGCGACGGAGTTTCCGCGTCGGTCCAGCCCGGGGCTCCATACGCACAGGGTGCAGACTCCGGGCACGATCGCGATGATTCCGCCGCCCACACCGCTTTTTCCCGGCAGGCCGACGCGATAGGCGAACTCTCCAGCGGCGTCGTACGTGCCACAGGTGAGCATCATGGCATTGATCTGCTTGGCCTGGCTCTTGGTCAGCAGGGCCGAGCCGTCGGTCCGGGTCCCGTGCCGCGCGAGGAAACCGGCGGCGAGGGCCAGGTCCTTGCAGGACGCGGCGATCGAGCACTGCCAGAAGTAGGCGGCGAGCAGGTCGGGCACCGGGGTGGTGAGGTTGCCGCAGGAGGCCATGAAGTGCGCCAGCGCGGCGTTACGGCCTCCGTGGGTCGCTTCGCAGGCGGCGACTTCCGGCACGAAGTCAATCGTCGGGTTGCCGCTCTCGGTACGCAGCAGCTCCAGTGCCCGGCCGGCGGCGTCCGCGGTGAGGGCCTGGAGCCGGTCGGTCACCACCAGGGCGCCGGCGTTGATGAACGGGTTGCGCGGCACGCCGTTCTCGTGTTCCAGCTGTACCAGGGAGTTGAAGGGGTTTCCCGAAGGCTCCCGGCCCACGCCCCGCCACAGGTGCTCGCCCTCCAGGGACAACGCCAGGGCCAAGGTGAAGACCTTGGTGATCGACTGCGTTGAGAAGGGCCGTTTCCAGTCGCCGACACCGTAGACCGTCCCGTCCGCCTCCGCGACGGCCATGCCGAAGTGCCGCGGGTCGACCTCGGCGAGCAGGGGAATGTAGTCGGCCGGCCTGCCCCGGTCGGCGAGTCCCTCCACTTCCTCCGCGATGTGGTTCAGCACGGCTTCGAAACGACCGGCCCGAGTGAGCCGGGTGGGAGTACTGAGGATGCTGGCGAGGGCGGAGGCGGCGGGGTGAAACATGGCAGGTTCCTCGGCGGTGGAAAGATGCGTGGAGCTGTACGAGTAGGAACCGGGCCGGTCCCGGAGCTGCTGAAGTCTTTCGGATGCCGGGGCCGAGGGGCTCTCGTCCGGCAGCCCCGCCCGCTCGGCGTTTGTGCGGGGGAAGGGGCTGGGCGCGATCCAGGTATACCGACCGGATCTCGTTCAGCAGGCTCGCTCGTCGTACGGGTGCGCAAAGGAGTCTCTGGTCGCAAATCCGAAGAGATGGATGTCGTCCCAACACCTCACGGATGCCGCCGCCCAGTCGAAGTCCCAGCCGGGGCGTATTCCGCTTGCTCCCCAGCTGCCGTACTTCCTGCGGGGCATGCGCGAGCCGGCGGCCTGTGCGTCGAGCGCTGCTTCGCATGTTTCACGAGCGATCCGCAGGGCCTCCTGTTCGCAAGCCGCAGGGCCAGTGAACAGGTGAAGGCCGCGCCGCTCCGGGTGCGTGGCACTTCTGGTGGGAACATTGACCTGGAAATAGGGCATGGTCATGGCGCCCTCTCCCTTTTTCGCTCTATACGGCCGCTGCTTCACGTAGGTATGCGAGGGCGCAGGTTGGCCGGTAACGGTTCCGCCCTCAAAGCAAGCAGGCCCGGAAAGAATAGGGTTCTGCTCTCGATCCGCTTCTTTGGGGGAATCGGCGGATCGAGAGCAGAGTGCGGTTTCGGTGCCCCCCGGCACCGGCAGTCCCGTCCAGGGATCGCCTGGCAGCGGGACGACAGGTCATGCGACCGTGTGTCGCGCATGACTCGACAGGTGCATTTGCAGGAAGCTAGAACTTCCTCTGTCCGGTGGTTTCTTTATACACTCGCTACTGCCCAGGGGGCGGCGGAAAGGTGCCACCGGCACTATTACGCCGCTCAGGGCGTTGTCGGGGGGCGCAGCGCAACAGGAGTAGAACGAACATGTCTCCCGTCACGGAATCGCAACTCGGCTCATTCGGCCTCTCGCCGCTGGCCGCCCGGGCGTATCGGTACCTGTTGGACACCGGACCCCTGACGCCCGAGCAGCTGGGCGCGGATCTCGAAGTGCCCGGTCCCCGCCTGCGGGAAGCCCTCGAACAGCTGGTGTCGTCGGCTTTGCTGGCTCCCCCGCATCAGGCCGACGACCCCGTCGTCCCTCTCGATCCGACGGCGGGACTCCAACTGCTGGCCTCCCAGCAGCAGGCACGTCTTACCGCCGCCGTCACCGCGGCTGTCGCGTCCTACGACTCCTATCGCCGGACGCACAGCCTGGCGCCGAGCGCGCCTACGGTGGAAGTGATCGAGCAGGCATCCCTCCAACGGACAGTTGTCGAGCTGGAACGTGGCGTCGTCACCCAGGTGCGGAGCTTCGACACCGCGCCATACGGGGCGCCGTCCATCGCCAACCCCATCGAGATCGACAACCTGGCCCGCGGGGTTTCCTACCGCGTGCTGTACGCGCAGAGCACCGTAGAGGACACCGAGCGCTACCAGCAGAACATCCTCCCCTGTGTCGCCGCGGGAGAAGAAGCCCGTTCAGCCCCCTCCGTACCGGCGAAGATGATGCTGGTCGACGACCGCCTGGCCCTGGTCTCGCTCAGCTCCATGCACGCCGACACCCACCACGGAGCGCTCCTGGTCCATCGCTGTAGCCTCCTGCCGGCCCTCTCCGCGCTTTTCGAGTCCGCGTGGAAGGCCGCCCGGCCCCTGGGCCCGGCCCGGAACGAAGGAGAGACTGTGCTGCGCCCGGTGGACCGGCGCCTGCTCGCCCTGCTGGCGGCAGGCGTCTCCGACGAGGCGGCCGCCCGCAACCTGAACATCAGCAAACGAACGCTGGCCCGTGCCGTCGAGCGCCTGATGTCACTGGCCGGCGCCTCCTCCCGCTTCCAGCTCGGACTGCACGCCCGTACGGAAGGCTGGCTGTAAGGGTCCGCCGGGGCTCTCGTCGACCTGGTTCTACCTGCGGCGGCACGATGCACTCGCGCAGATTGCCATCGGCTTCGGTATATCCGTCGGCGCCGCGCATGCCTACGTTACGGCCGTCATCGAGTACCTGTCCCGCCGGCCACCCGGCCTGCTGCGTGTCCTGCGGGAAGCCGATCCCGATCACGTCCTACTCGACGGGGCCGCCGCTACGGCGTGAACGTGCAGGTCGCCGCCAATCCTGCGGGCGAGCTGCTGTGGGTCTCATCCGCACTGCCGGGCTGCACCTGAGACCTGAGCGCGGTCCGCATCCCCCGCATTATCCGGATCTGCGAACGCCAGGGAGTCCCGATCCTGGCCGACCGCGCCTACATTGGGGCCGGCCCCTGGGTGACTGCACCGATCAGACGGCTTCCCCGCCAGGACCTGTCCACGACCTAGTAGACGATCAACCGGGCCCTGTGAGCGGCACGAGCACCGGTCGAACGCAGTGTCGCGAGACTCAAGACCTTGAGAATCTTCCGCAGAGCCCACTGCAGCCCCAACCGAATGACGGCTACCGCCGCAGCCGTCCTCACGCTGGAGCGGCAACGCTGAGAAAGCTCACTGACGCATCCAACTCCTTCTTTGATCCTCTAAGATGAGCAGGGCTGGAGAGCTGGCTGCAATATTACGAGACAGCATCGCGCCATTTATTGTCGACGACACGCTGGGCTTTATCAAGTTGCGTCTCGCTTGGAAAGGAAGGCCTTCCTTCCACGGTCGGCAATTTAGCTGCCAGGCGCTTGTCGAGGGTGCCGTTTTTTTTCATGGAATCCATCAAGACAGGGCGTGCATAGTACGCGAGCCGGAGGTTCTGTCCCTCGGGGCTCGCGAGGTACTCCTCCCAAAGTCGCGCCGCTGCCGGGTGAGGGGCGTCCTTGTTAATCGCCTGAGCGTAGTACTGGGAGAAGCTGCTGTCGAACGGGATGGACACCTTCCAGTCAACACCTTTACTGCGGAGAGCGTCGACATGCTGGAGATTGAGAAAGTCCCAGTTGATAGAGATGGGGGTGTCACCTCTGGCGATCGATGCTGGCACAGGGTTACCGGGATTATAATTTCCTGCCCTGACGAGTTTCCCGAAGAAGTCGAGACCCGGCTGAATGTCGTTGAATGATCCGCCATTGGCCAGGGCGGCGGCGTACACGCCGGCGAAAGCCGACTCGGCCGTGGTCGGGTCACCGCCGTTCAGGGCGACCATGCCTTTGTACTGCGGTTTGAGCAGGTCGGCGAAGGTTAGAGGGCAGGATTTGACACGGGCGGCATCGCAGCCGATCGACATGTAGCCCCCGTAGTCGTGATACCAGCGGGCCTGGGGGTCTTTCTGATTTGTTGCGATCTGATCATAGGCAGTGACCCGGTATGTGGCGAGCAGGCCTTGCCGGGCTGCGGACTGGGCAAAGGGGTTGCCGACGTCGATCACATCGGGTGCCCGTTCCTGGCCGCGATAGCGCTTGATCGCGTTGATCTCGTCCTGGCTGTCGCCGTTCGCATCGTCGACAATGACCTTGATTCCGTACTTCTTCTCAAACCCATCGATCAGTCCGCCATAGTTCGCCCAGTGGCGCAGCAGTGTGATGGTGTTCAGACGGCCTTCCTTCTGTGCCGCCCGGATCAGCTTATCCATGCCGCCGGCCTCCGCTGCGGAAGTCGCAACCGACGGCGCCAGGGAACGAGGCTCACTTTCCTTTTCGCAGGCGGCGCTTCCGGCTGCCGCGAAGCAGAGGCAGAGGGTGAAGGTAACTGCGCGATGTATGGCCACGGCGTCTCCAGGGAGACTGGATGAGGGGAGATTGGCGACTGGGAACCGACGAGAACTAGCGTCTTCCATTCTACGTCCGGGTAAGGTCTTGAAGTGCATGCAGAGGATCAGCAGAGTTTGATCGAATTCTTTAACTGGACGGGGATTTATCTACATCCTCCGCATCGACTGTTGTGCCGGTGCTCAGGGCCAGTTCGTCCAGAGGCCATGCCGCAGCCTCCCGTGCAGCCGTCGACGTCGGCAGCTGCCGGGTGGGCAGTAGCCGCAGGGGCGACGGTCCGTGCGGTCGCGTCCGTTGTCCGGCTCAAGCCCGACTTCGGTGGCGTAGCCCGAGCGGTGGGACAGCAGTCCGGGCCGGCCATCGGGACCCCCGCCCCCTTGGGCTCGCCGATAGATGTCTCGGCCGACACCGTCTCCACGCCCCTTATGCGCGGGGTGGATTGCCCCAGTCGTCGTTCTACTTGTACGGACCTCCTTGCAGATTCAGGGCCTTGGGCCAGTAACGTCGGTAACACTTCGTGACGAGCGGGCTTGCTCCTAGGCCGACTGCGGGTACCGCTTCAGGCGCTCATGGTTCCGGGTCTTCGTCCCATTGACTGAGGAGCATCTCTCCCAGGTTTTCCCCGGTGGGCATCGTGTCGGCGCCGAGCGGTTGCGCGGTCCAGATGGTCTTGCCTCGGGGGGAGTAGCGGGTGCCCCATTGTTCGGCGAACTGGGCGACGAGGAAGAGCCCGCGACCGCCCTCGTCGGTGTCCTTGGCCCGCCGGATGTGCGGAGAGGTACTGCTGCCGTCGGAGACCTCACAGATCAAGGCATGAGCGTGGAGCAGTCGCACGCGGATGGGGTCGGTGCCGTAGCGGACGGCATTGGTGATCAGTTCGCTGAGAATGAGTTCGGTGCCGAAGGCGATGTGCTCCAGCTCCCAGTCCGCCAGCTGGCGGACACACGCGGCGCGGACCGGGCCTACCGCTGCCGGGTCGCGGGAGACGTCCCACTCGGCGACGTGCACCGGGTCCAGCCGCCGGGTCCGCGCCACAAGCAGCGCGACATCATCGCGGGGCCTGGTGGGAAGCACCGACTCGATCACAGCGGAGCAGGTGGCTTCCGGTGTGTGCTCCGGCCCGCTGAGAACTGCGAGCAACTCTTCCAGTCCTGCATCCAGTTCGCGGCTGGGGTCCTCCACCAGCCCGTCGGTGTAGAGCACCAGCCGGGACCCCTCGGGCAGGGTCAGCTCTGCGGTCTCGACGGGCAGACCCGCGCCCAGGCCCAGTGGCGGGGAGACCGGCGGGCACAGAAACTCCGCGGTGCCGTCGGGGAGCACCACAGCTGGCGGCAGATGGCCGGCCGTGGCCACGGTGACCCGCCCGGAGACCGAGTCGTAGATGACGTACAGGCAGGTGGCTCCGGTGATCATCTGTTCGTCGTCGGCTCCCTCATCCTGAACGTCGATACGTGTCACCAGCTCGTCCAAGTGGCCCAGCAGCTCATCCGGGGAGAGGTCCAGGGCTGAGAAGTTGTGCACCGCGATACGCAGGCGGCCCATGGTGGCTGCCGCGTGCAGACCGTGGCCGACGACATCGCCGACCACCAGCGCGACCCGGGCGCCCGGAAGGGGGATGACGTCGAACCAGTCCCCGCCAACGCCGGCCTGGGCGGGCAGGTAGCGGTGAGCCGCCTCCAAGGCATCCTGCTCTGGCAGGCCCCGAGGCATCAAGCTGCGCTGCAGCGTCACTGCAGTTGCGTGTTCGCGGGTGAAGCGCCGGGCATTGTCGATACACACCGCGGCCCGGCCGGCCAGTTCCTCGGCGAAGGACATGTCTTCGTCCTCGAAAGGCAAAGACTCCCTGGTTCGCCAGAAATCCACCAGCCCCAGTACCACCCCCCGGGCGCGCAGGGGGACCACGAGCAGGGAGTGCACACCGTAGTCCAGGACGCGCTGGGCGCGCTCGGGATCCTGCGCCCGCCAGTCGGTCGAGCTGGTCAGGTCTGACTTCAGCACGGAGTGCCCCTGCTCCACACCCGCTGCCATAGGTGTGCCAGGCGCGAAACGGATCAGCTCCCCGACGGCGTACAGCGGGTGGCCCGGCTCCAGGCCGGCAACGGCCGTTCGTCGCATTTCGGTGCTTGCAGCGCCCACTTCCCCACCGCTTAGGACAGAGTCCAGCAGCTCGACAGTAACGATGTCGGCGAACCGGGGGACCGTTACCGCAGCCAGCTCTTCAGCGGTTCGCACCACATCCAAGGTGGAACCGATCCGCACTCCTGCGTCATAGAGCAGTCGCAGTCGCCCGCGTGCCACTTCGGCCCGTCCCGCCAGTGACTGCAGTTCCGTGGTGTCACGCAACGTTACCGCGCTCACGGCCTCCTTGCCGTTGTGGTTGGCGTGCCGCTTGTTGAGGGCCAGCAGTCGGTCTTCCGCCAGATGTACTTCATCGGTGGCAATGCGGTCGGATACCAGCAGCTCGGCGGTACGGGGCTCCAGCCCTAGGCGGTGTCTTCAAAGAGGGTTGAGCCAGAGGAAGAGGGATGCGATGGTGACGGCCGCCTGGTAGGACTCTCGGGTTTTGTCGTAGCGAGTG
>NZ_JBIVIR010000041.1:0-8748 GCF_044749825.1 Streptomyces sp. NPDC088915 | reverse complement strand
CCCGCGGAGCGGGTATGAATTCGCTTCGCGAATTCCAAGAGAAAGGCTCCGCTTTGCGGAGCCTAAGCTGCTTCGCAGCTATTGGAAAAAGCGCTGCGCGCTTTTTGATCCCCGCTGCGCGGGGAATCCGGATTTCCGCTGCGCTCCAATCCGGAGGGCCCACGCTGCGCCTGGGCCTGGGCGTGCACTGCGCGCCCGCCTACCGGCTCCGCCGGGCAGCGAGGGGAAGGGGGGCCGGGGAGGCGTGGTAAGTCCCTCACAGCCTCACAGATGCGCTTCTACCTTAGGGAATGACCTGTGAGCCTCACAGGCCGGCACTTACCACGCTGCGTGGTGAGTGCGGCCCGGCGTGCACTCACCACGCAGCGGCGCCGCCCGCAGGAACGTGGGTGGCGCCGCTGCGTGAATGGGGCTGGGAATGCGCTTCAAAAGGGGGAGGTAGACCAACTCTGGAGTCGTCCACTGTCCCCTCCTCCGGCTGCATCAAGTGATGCAGCATGTGCTATTGGCGGAACAGTGCCACACCCCCTTGCCGAGTGTTGCATCACGCAATGAGCTGTGTAGTGCCTGTGATTCCGGCGCATATCCTGTCCGGGGTAATTGAATTACTCACGAATAGTCATGCGCCGGAAATCTGTTAAAGGTATTTAGATGGTCTTCACTCCGCCTTCGTCGCCTTCCGGGCGAGGGTGGACGCTAATCCGTAGTGTGCCGTCTTCCTGAGGGAGCATGGAGAGGCCATGGAATCCTTTCTCAGTGCCAAGATTTTCTGCCGTGAATGCCTCACGGGGAATGTCCATCGATCCTCCGTTGTGCATGAGAATGCCGATCAGTACCGCGTGTGAGAGATCTTCCGGTCGCGTGGTGATGGGGTCCATTTTCTTTTCTCTCCTTTTCGATCTATGCCCGGGTGGGCATCTTCATGACTTGCGCGGCCGGAGAGGTGCTTCCGGCTTCTTCATGATTTCACTGAGGATGCCTGCTTGTCCGGCGAACTGGCAGGCTTTCCCCAGTAACACGAACGATTAACACGTCCAGTAACACGGGGGCTTGTAACACGCCTTCTCGCAGGCCAGGGGCCCGTACCCCGCCCCTCCGGCCCGTGTTACTGGACGTGTGAATCGTGCTGCGGCCGACCCTTGCGCCGGGCGTCCGCTGGCGCGGGCCGGGCGCGCTTGTCGGCTGTCGCGCTGTCCGCCCGGGGAACGGCCGGCGCCCCCCGGAGGAGGGGTGGTGGCCTCCGGGGGGCGCGACAGCCGACACGCGACACCGGTCACTCTTCGTGCCCGGCTAGTGGGTAGTGGGTACTGGGTAGTGGGTAGTGGGGCCCAGTGCTGAGGCGGGTTTCTGGATCCGCGGGGCGCGATAGGCGGTGCAGCGGGTAGTGGGGAGTGGCCCCACTACCCGCTACCCGGTAGCTATGCGTGATCGCGGTGGACGTAGCAGGAGTGCGGGCCGTTGCTGCGGTAGACCAGCTCGGCCGACTCGCGCAGAGCGTTGCGGACGGTCTTGCGGTCGAGCCCGAACCGCTCGGCCACCTCGCCCACCTTCATGCCGTCCTGGCCCCGGTCCTTGATGAGCTGGACCGCTTCCTCAAGCCACGCCGGGCCGCCCGTCTTCTCCTCTTCCGCGCGGGTGGGCTCTTCCGCCTCGGGAATCTTCTCCAGCATGGAGAGGAAATTACTCAGGTCCGCATCGGTGAGGGGCGATTCTTCTTTCTTCTGCGGCTCGATTTTCTCGGGCTGCTTTTCCTCGGACTGGCTTTCCTCCGGCTTGCGGGAGGACAAGTTGAGCGTCTGCCGGATTTCAAGTCCACCGACCTTCCGCGTGCCGGTTTCGGCTGCGGCCTCTTCCGGCTTTCCGACTTCCCAGAGACGGGCGATATTGGCCTCGCTCCATCGGTCGGCGTACTGCGGTCCGGCCGCTTCAATTGCGGCCGGTTCGAGCGTGGGACGGAAAGATCGGGTGCGTACTGCGATCTCATGGTAGAGGTTGCAACCGTCCGTCTTATAGGTCCGCATCGCCGTGGGAGGAACTTCGGTGTCAGGTTCTCCGGTGACCGATCCGATGACGCCAGAGCCCTTGGATCGGAGCTGCCGGATATCGATTCCGGGCACGCGTCCGAAGAGTTTTGCCACGGATGCGCCCTCTGCATCCGTCGCTGTAAGGGCGATCCGGGCGGGCGAGTACTTGCGGATGGCGCTGTCTCCGAGGGAGGAGACGTTGCCGTCGGTGGCGGTGAGGATGAGCCGGATGCCCATGGCGCGCAGGGTGCGGATGACGGTCGTGATCTTCGTGCGGACCCTGTTCTGCAACGGGTCATTGCCCTGGTATTGCAGCATCTCGGCGCCCTCGTCGATGATCCCGAAGATCATCGGGACGGCGGGCGACACGGTCAGGAGCTTGGTGTTGTCGGCGGTGCGGAGCCGCTGCGCGCCGATCGCGATCATCGCGTCGAGCATGGTCTCGGCATCGGCCAGCGTGGGGGCGAGCCAGTCCACGACCGGCGCCGTGTCCTTGGGCGGGCGGGCCCCGGTCTTGGGCTGCACGCGACCCGTGGCCTCCAGCCAAGGGCGGTTCCAGTGCTTGAAGTCGGCGCAGCCCTTGCCCCGGTCCATGCCCCACACCAGGACGTCGGGGCACCGGGACAGGGTGGCGATGATGCCGTCCAGGAGCGTGGACTTGGCGCTGCCGGGCGGGCCGATGACCAGCATGCAGGCCTCGCGGAGCGCGACCTTGATCGGGTCGCCGGAGCGGTCCACGACGATCGGCACCGCCTCGCGGATGGTGAGCGCCTGGTCCGCCTCGTGCACCGGGTAGGTGACGGAAAGGCCGGCGGTGTCGCGGGTGTCGACGTCGGCGATGACGTGGCCCTGCTGGCGGGCGCGCTCGATGCGAACCAGGCAGCCGACGGGGAGTCGGGCCGCTTCCGCGATCGTCTGCGCGTAGGCGGCGATCCGGTCGCTCGGGACGCCGATCGGCAGGCTCAGCTCGATCGCGAAGCCGGAGCCGTTGGGGCGGGGGGTGTAGCCGACGAACGTGAGATCCACGCGGGTGACCTGCTTGAACAGCTCCATCCACGCATCGATGACGGCCCAGTCCTGCCGGTTAATCTCGGCCTCGGCCAGCGCGGCCTCCAGGGCGCGGCGCGCGTCGTCGGCCGCTTCCTCGTGGACCTCGCTGGCGTAGGCGGCGCCGCCGACGCCGACCGTGATCGCGGCCAGCGCCGCGAGCGCCGACCAGGCCTCGGCGGCGTTCCACGTCGCGGGGTCGGACGCGATGACGACCGAGGTCCAGCCGCTCGACAGGAGCCATCCGGCGGCGCGGGTCGCCAGGCTCCATCGGCCCAGCCGCTGGCGGAGGCCGGCCGCGACGCCGTGCGCGGCGGCGCCGACCACGCCGACCGCGAGCGGCCAGCCGGAGGGCATCCCGGCGAGCGCTCCGGTACTGGCCACGGCCATGGACGTGGTGGCCATGGCGAGCGGGCCGGACACAGGCCCGTGGCGGGCCGCCCAGTCCAGTGCCATGTGTGCGCGGTGATCGGCTGCGGTCTGACGGGGCATGGGACTCTCCTTCGTGGTCGGCGGGGCGGAAGGGGCGGGCGCACCGGCGGCGCGCCCGCCCGGGTGGTTCCTAGCTGTCCTGGCCGCGCACGTCCCACAGCTCCTCGGCGGTGCGCCCGTCGGTGTGCCGCAGAATGTCCGCCTCGTGGTAGGTCCGGAAGACCTCACCGACCGCCTCTCCGGCGTCGACGCACAGGAGCATCTGCTTGTGCAGGTCGCTCAGCGCCCCGGTGACCTCGGGGTGAAGCGGCACGTTGTCCGGCGACAGGCGCTCCGCGACCGCCGCGAAGGTCTCCGCGAGGGCGGCCATGGCCTCCGGCAGGGTCTCGACCTGCGCGAGAACCTGCATCATGCCGCCCGGCTCCGCCTTCTGCGCCTGCTCCAGCATCGCGGTAGCCGCCTCGCGGAAGTCGAATCCCGTGCCGTCGCTGATGGGCTGGTCGCTCATGGTGGTCTCCTTCGGGGTGGTGGTGACAGGCGCGTCGGAGGGACGGGCCCGGGTGACGCCGGGGGGCGCCGGACGCTCGGCAAGCGCGCGGTCGGCCTCGGCCTGGTCGTGGTCCTGGTACGCGGCGACGTCCCGCGCGGTGCGCGCTTCCTGCGCGCTCTGGGACAGGCGCCGCCAGACCGCCCGGCCCCAGCGCGGCGGACGGACGCGGACGAGCTTGGCCACCGGCCACATGGCCAGGGACAGCGCCCCGACCGGGGCCGCAGCGAGCATCGCCAGCACGCGGCGCGCCCAGTGGCGGGCGGCCGACAGGCGCAGCGCCCGCGTACGGGCCAGCGCCCGCGCCTTCTCCTCGATCTGCCCCCGGCGGTTGGTGCGCCACCGGTCGCGGATCTGGTCCCGGGCGGCGCGGTAGGCCTCGCGGCGGGCGGCACCGAATCCGCGGGGCGCCTTCTGGTCCTTCTGGCGGTTGTCGCGGCGTGCCCGCAGCCGCCGCAGGAGACCGCCCTTGGTCCCGGCCTGGGTGGCCGAGGTGCCGTCCGATCCGGCGCCGCGCCGGATGCGGGCGAGCGTGCGGGCCGCCGCCCGGCCAGCGCTGCGCAGCCGGCCGGGACCGGCGCTTCTGGTGCCCGACTCCGCCGCCCGCAGCCGCGACGTCGCAGCGTGGCGCCCCTTCCCGGTGGAGGTGAGGCCGGCGCGCTGCGCGCGGCGGTCCTCGCGGCGCTGCCTGCGGTCCGCACGGCGCGTGTCGGCGAGCTGGCGGCGCGCGTCGGTCCGGGCCGCCGCAGCGGCGCTCTTGCCGGACTTCTGCGCGGTGGCTGCGGCCTCGCGGCGCGTCTGGCGCACCGCCGCCGCCTGCTGACGCACACGGGCCGCTGTGCCGCCCGTACCGGCCCCCGCAGCGCCGCTGCGGCCCTTGCTGGCGCCTAAGGCACCAGCCGCGCGCCACGGGCCGCCGGAGCGCCCGCCGGAGCCGGAGCCGCTGGCGGACCGTCCGCCGGATCGCCCGCCAGAGACCGCGCCGGAGCGCAGGACGCCTCCGGCCGACCCGCGCCCGGCCCCGGGCCGCTGGGACGGCACGGCATCGAGGCGTGCGCTCCGGCGGGCGCCGGGGCGGGAGCCCCTGCCCTGCCGGGCGGCGGTGGCGGCGCGCACGGCCACGATGGCGGCCGGGACGGACAGGAGCGCTCCGGCGGCCAGCATCGCGGCGCCGCCTCCGGCCGCGAGCCCCGACGCGGACACGGTGGCGATCGTGCCCGTGGTGCCCACGGTCACCGCCGGGATGATCGGCAGACCGCCGGGCGTGCTCACCGCCTCGGCCTCCGGAGCGAGGGCCGTGGTCTGGGTCTCGGCCTCCGGCACGGCCGGGGCCGCCGGAGCCTCCGGGGCCGGTTGTGTGGTGGGGGTTGGTGTCGTCATGCTGTGCCTACCTCCTGACTGCCAGTCACATTTGGGAGGTGGTCCCGGCGGGGGTACGTCCCGCCGGGACCGTCACGGGATGATCACGCGTGGTGATCCCGTGAGCGTAGGACTCACCGCCGACAGCGTCATGTGACTTGCCATCTAGGCGGATTGAGCCGGTATCAGTTGTAAAGACCGGTTCCGGGCTGGTTTTTGGTCTCCGCCTGCCGGGCCTCGCGCAGGTAGCGGGCCACGGAGTCCCGGTCCGGGGCGGTCGGGAAGAGGGGCGCGAGCCGGGCGACCACCTGGTCCGGGTCGCGCTGACCGAGCCGGTAGAGCGTGTGGACGGCACTGCGGAGGCTCATCGACGCCGGAGTCTCCGGAGTCTCCGGGCGGAGATCTCCGCCCGTCTCCGCGCCGCTGACCTGCGCGGAGACCGTCTCCGCCGGAGTCTCCGGCCACATCCGCCGGGGCTCTCCGCCCGTCTCCGCGCCGTGCCGGAGGGCATCGGCCACGATCTCGGCCACCGGGACTCCGGCGTCCGTGGCAGCCTCCAGCGAGGCCCGCGCCCGGCGCTGGTCGGCCATCGCCCGGGAGCGGAGCTCCGCCAGCGTGGCCGATCCGATCGGCCGATCGGCCACGGGCTCCGGCCAGTCGGCCACGCGCTCCGCCCGCACCGAGACCGGCTCCAGCTCGCCGTACATCGCTTCCAGCGCCGCCTTCGTCTGCGCCGCCCGGCCACGGGAGCGCAGCACCTCGGCGGCCGTGTCCGCGATCGCCAGCTCGGCGTATGCCTCGTCCCGCTCGACGGCCAGCCACGCGGCCGTGTCCGGCGACAGCTTGCGGGACATGCCGCTCAGCACCGTGTGCCACAGCACCTTGGCCACGAGCGAGACCGCCGGGCCGCCGACCGCGAGTCCCCAGTCGCCCTCACGGATGCCGTGCACGGCAAGGACGACGACGGAGGCCGCGAGCAGCATCCAGCCGATCCTGTCGGCCGCCGCGCGGCGCTCCGGGTCGGTGCGGTGCGCCACCGCCAGGAGCAGGGCCACCAGCCACGCGGTGTCGAAGACGCCGCCACCGACGTAGCCCCACCAGCCGCCCAGCATCTCCGCGATGCTCATCGTGGAGTAGACGACCGTGGCCACGGTCAGCAGACCGGTGATGACAAGCGCGAGAACCTGGGCGCGCCCCTTCCAGTCCGTAGGCAGCCGCGGGGCAGCCTCCGGAATCTCGCGCGGCCGGCCCGCCACTGTGACTGTGCGGGTCCTGGCCCTACCTGCGCCGATACGATCCGTCATGGATCGCACCTCCTGTCCATCTCAGGGGTGTGCGGTCAAGGCCTCGGCCGGGACTCCTACCTCCCAGCCGGGGCCGCTTTCGTGCGCACGGTGGCTCCGCCCCGCCGTAGTGGCCGGGGTGCCTTCCGTGGTCACCACAGTACGGGATTGCTTCGCTGAGTACAACACTACTTCGCAGAGAAGTGATGAGCTATGATGCGTCCCATGGAGATTCCCGAGCACGCACAGGCAGCCGCCCTTCAGCGGCTTGCTGACCTGGGCGAAGAGCGCGCAAAGCTGCTACAGCGAGCCAAAGACCTACTGCCGCAGATTCAGGAGGCGGCCCTAGAGGCCGACCGGCTCGGCGCCCAGCGCTCGCGGGCTCAGAAGCTCTCCAAGATCAGCCCGGCCACCTTCTACAAGTGGCTGCCCGAGCGGCGCAGCGAGGATCGCGGCTGACCAGCCCACCACGGGGCGTACGCTCCTGACCACACAAGAGAACAAAAAGAACAGTGCCCACCTGTTGCCCCCCGCGCCAACGGAGGAGGTGAGCACTGCGACCGGCATAGGTCTGGTGTCGAGTGTAGAGGCGGGTCGACCCGCTCTCCACCGCGCCGGGCCAGGAAGGCTCGATGTGGCTACTACCCACACGGCCGCACCGCCCAGCGAGTGCGGCTCCTGCGTCAAGATCCACCGCGTGCTCGTCCAGCACCACCGCAAGGGGCTCGGCCAGCCCCTCACCGGCGCCGCGCTCGCCGCCGCCGCCGGTATCTCCCGCCGCGCAACGCTCCTGCACGTAGCGCACCTAGTCGAGTGCGTCTGGGTCGCGGCCGACCGGCGCACGCCGATCACCGGCGCGGCCGATGCGCCGGCCCCGGCCCCGGCGGCGCCCGCCGGGCCGACCTCCCCGCTCGGCTGGGCGACCACGGCGGGGCTCTCCTGCCGGACCTGCGGGCGCCTGCTCGTCATCCTCGCCACCGCCGCAAGCGGCCAGTGGTCTGTCCAGACGACCGAGTCAGACCTCGCCGCCGCGCTCGACCTCACCGGCCGGACCGTCCGGACGCACCTCGGTGCCCTCACCGGCCGCCGCCCTCACACGGCACCGCACCAGATCACCGGACCGCTCCTGCGCACCGAGCTGGTGCCCGGCACCGCCGGGCGCGGCGGCATGAAGTTCGTCTTCCTCACCGGGGAGACCGCCCTCGGCTCCGCCGCCGAGACGTACAGCCGCGCCGAGTACGCCGAGCTACGCGACCGCGCGCTGAAGGTGCTCGCCCAGGTGACCATCACGGCCGCCCTGCCCACCCGCGAGCGCACCCGCGCCGCCGAGCTGCTCGTGATTCCTCGGCTGCACCTGGGCTACCCGGACGCAGTGCTGGTGGAGTCCATGAGCGAGCCGGGCGACCGGGCGGGCACGGCCAAGGTGACCGCGTACGGCCTGATCAAGTGGCGGCTCACCCAGCGGGCGCCTCTCACCGGCTACGTGCCCGCCGCACGGGACGCGTTCGACCCGATGCCCGTCGTGCACGACTGCGCTGACTGCGGAGACCCGATCCACGCCCCGCGCCACGTCGAGTACTGCGCCGACTGCTACCGGCGCCGCCGCGCGGGCATCTCTCTGGAGATCGTCGAGTCGGCAGAGGCCGCCCGGCTCCTCGCCATGCGGGCTGATCTCCCGCCCGCACCTGTCCTCTGAAGGTTCCAGGGTGTGACCCAAATTTTCCGGGGTGGGTCACACCCTCTGACCTGGGGAAATGGCCAGGTTGTCCACGGAATCCACAGCAGGCCACCTCTGGTTTTCCACAGGCAGTCCAGAGAGGTTCACACCTTCGCAAGGCTGTGACCTGGGAAAACACGCTTTTTGGGTCAGAGGTGTGACCCAAATCTTCCGGGCCCCTAGGAAATACCTAGATACCTGGGAGGGGAGCGCAGCGGACCGCTCCGCTTCGTACGCGCGCGCAGCGCGCAGCAGCCGCAGCGAAGCGGAGGCTGCGCCCCCGCAACGCGGGGGCTTGCACTTCTATGCAGCGCAGCGCATAGGTACCCGCTCCGCGGG
>NZ_JBIVIR010000040.1:0-9785 GCF_044749825.1 Streptomyces sp. NPDC088915 | reverse complement strand
GCGAAGACGATGTCGGCGAGGGAGTGTCCGAGGAGGGGGTCGAGTTTTTCGCAGACTTCGTCGAAGGCGGCGGCGTAGACGGGGTGGGTGGTGTACAGCTCGCGTCCCATGCCTGGGCGCTGCGAACCCTGCCCCGAGAACAACACCGCGAGACGGGACCCGCCGACGGACCGGCCCCGGATGACGGACGGCACCGTTTCGCCTTCGGCCAGGGCCCGCAGACCGGTCAGGAACTCCTCCCGATCGCGGCCCACCACGGCCGCGCGGTGGCTGAAGGCGGAGCGGACGGTGGCCAGGGCCAGACCGGTCGCGGCCGGGTCGGCGGCCGCCGGGTCGGCCTCGACGTGTGCGGCCAGGGCCGCCGCCTGGGCGCGGAGCGCGGCACCCGTGGGGGCGGAGAGCACCCACGGGACGGGCTGCGCGGCCGGAGCGCTTTCCGTGACGGTGTCCTCATGGGGTGTTTCGGTGGGTTGGGGTTCTTCGAGGATGAGGTGGGCGTTGGTGCCGCTGATGCCGAATCCGGAGATCGCGGCGCGGCGGGGGCGGCGTGTGGCTTCCCAGGGACGGGATTCGGTCAGCAGGCTGACCGCTCCTGCCGACCAGTCCACCTCTCGGGTGGCTTCGGTGACGTTGAGGGTGGCGGGCAGGACGCCGTGACGCATGGCCATGATCATTTTGATGATTCCGGCCACGCCGGCGGCTGCCTGGGCGTGACCGATGTTGGACTTCACCGAGCCCAGCCACAGGGGGTTGTCCGGGGTGTGGTCCTGGCCATAGGTGGCAAGCAGGGCCTGCGCTTCGATCGGGTCGCCCAGTCGGGTTCCGGTGCCGTGGGCCTCGACCACGTCGATGTCGGCGCCGGAGAGTCCGGCCGAGGCCAGTGCCTGACGGATGACGCGCTGCTGCGAAGGTCCGTTCGGTGCAGTGAGACCGTTGCTCGCACCGTCCTGGTTGACCGCGCTGCCCCGAATCACCGCCAGTACCCGGCGTCCGGCGCGGCGGGCGTCCGACAACCGCTCCAGCAGCAGCAGACCCGCGCCTTCCGCGAAACCGGTGCCGTCGGCGTCGTCGGAGAAGGCCTTGCACCGCCCGTCCTGCGACAGCCCCCGCTGCCGGCTGAACTCGACGAAGGTTCCGGGTGTCGACATGACCGTGACACCGCCGGCCAGCGCCATGGTGCACTCGCCACGACGCAGGGCCTGCACCGCCAAATGCAGTGCCACCAGTGACGAGGAACAGGCCGTGTCCACACTCACCGCCGGGCCCTCCAGCCCGAAGGTGTAGGCCACCCGACCCGACGCCACACTGTTCGAACTGCCGTTGACCAGGTAACCCTCGAGATCCCGGGGCGCTCGCTTGATGCGCGAGGCGTAGTCGTTGTACATGATGCCGGCGAAGACGCCGGTCCGGCTGCCGTGCAGACTCGCCGGGGCGATCCCCGCCCGCTCGAACGCCTCCCAGGCCGTCTCGAGGAGCAGCCGCTGCTGCGGATCGGTGGCCAGCGCCTCGCGCGGACTCATTCCGAAGAACTCCGCGTCGAAACGGTCCGCGTCGTAGAGGAAGCCGCCACGCCGCGTGTACGACGTGCCCCGCTGCTCCGGGTCGGCGTCGAACAGGGTCTCCAGGTCCCAGTCACGGTCGTCGGGGAAGTCCCCAATGGCGTCGCGGCCCTCCGCGACCAGCCGCCACAGACCCTCGGGATCGGTGACGTCACCCGGGAAACGGCAGCCCATTCCCACGATCACGATCGGATCGTCGTCGACGGGGAGGACGCCGGTCTCCACCGCCGGGGCGCCCGCGCCCGCTTCGGTCCCGGCCTCCTGGTCACCGCCCAGGAGTTCACCGGTGAGGTGGGTGGCGAGCACGACGACGGTCGGGTGGTCGAACACCAGTGAGGCCGGCAGCTTGAGGCCGGTCGCCCCGTTGAGCCGGTTGCGCAGCTCGACCGCCGTCAGCGAGTCGAAGCCCAGCTCCGTGAAGGGGCGGTCCACCGGTACGGCGCGAGGGTCGGTGTGCCCGAGTACGGCGGCCACCTCGGCCGCGACGAGTTCGGTGACCAACCGCCGGCGGTCGTCGGCCGCCAGGGCGCGCACGCGGTCGGCGAGCCCGTGGCCGACCGGGTCGCCGGTTCCCGCGGCGGCAGCGGCGGCCCGCCGCGCGGTGGGCCGTACGAGACCTCGCAGAAGGTCCGGGACCGGTCCGCCGCTCCGGGCCAGGGCGGCCAGGTCGAGGCGGGCCGCGACCAGGGCCGGGGCGGTCCCGGTGAGCGCGGCGTCGAACAGGGCGAGCCCCTGGTCGGCGGTGAGCGGTGCGATGCCGGAGCGACCGAGGCGGGCCAGGTTGCCGGCGGTGAGTTCGCCGGTCATGCCGCTGCTGTCGGCCCACAGGCCCCAGGCGAGGGAGGTTGCCGGTAGGTCGAGTGCGTGGCGGTGTTCGGCGAGGGCGTCGAGGTAGGTGTTGGCGGCGGCGTAGTTGGCCTGTCCTGCGTTGCCGATGATTCCGGCGTAGGAGGAGAAGAGGACGAAGGTGTCCAGGTCGAGGTGGCGGGTGAGTTCGTGGAGGTGTCGGGCTGCGTCGGCCTTGGGGGCGAGGACGGTGTCGAGGTGTTGTGGGGTCTGGGTTTCCAGGGTGGCGTCGTCCAGGACGCCGGCGGTGTGGATCACGCCGGTCAGGGGACGGTCTGCGGGGATGTGGTTGAGGAGGTCGGTCAGTGCGGCTGGGTCGGTGATGTCGCAGGCGGCGATGTCGACTTGGGCGCCCAGTGCCTGGAGTTCGGCTGCCGTGTTCTGGGCTCCGGTGGCGGCGGGTCCTCGGCGTGAGACCAGGAGCAGGTTGCGTACGCCGTGTTCGGTGACCAGGTGTTTGGCGACCAGTGTGCCCAGTGCTCCGGTGCCACCGGTGATCAGCACCGTGCCCCCGGCACGGAACACCCGACGCCCGGCGGAGTCCCCGGCCTCGGCCGGGACCAGCCTGGGCCGGAACCACTGCTCTCCCCGCACGGCGAACTGCGTCTCGGTGCCGATCTCCGTCACCGCGGGCAGCTCGGCGCCGCGTTCCAGGTCGAGCAGGACGAACCGCCCGGGGTGCTCGGTCTGCGCCGTGCGGACCAACCCCCAGACCGCCGCCGCGACCGGCTCCGGCGCGGCCGTGCCGGGAGCGGCCACGGCCTGCCGGGTGACCACGACCAGCTGCTCTCGCGTGTCGTCGGCCAGGTGCGACCGGAGCCGCGCCAGGACCCCGGCGAGCACCTCGCGGACCTCGCCGGTCCCGGCCGCCGCCTCCAGTACCTCGTAGCCGGCGCCGGTACCCGAGCCCGTGGGCACCGCGTACGGCTGCCAGTCCACCCGCAGCAGCGGGACCCGCCGGGTCCCGGCCGTGCGCAGCCGGTCCTTGTCGACCGCGCGCAGGCTCAGGGCATCCACGTCGGCGACCGGGTTGCCGAGGGCGTCGGCGACCGAGACGGCGATCTCGTCGCGGCCGACCGTACGCAGCCGCACACGGAGCGCCCGGGCGCCTTCGGCGTGCAGGGTGACCCCGCTCCACGAGAACGGCAGCGCGCCTTCCCCGGCCGCGCCGAGCGCGCCGAGCGCCACCGGGTGCAGGGCCGCGTCCAGCAGCGCCGGGTGCAGACCGAACGCGTCGGCTCCGGAGCTCTCGTCGGGCGCGAGCGCCACTTCGGCGTACACGTCGGTCCCGTTGTCGTGGCGCCACAGGGCCCGCAGGCCCTGGAAGGCGGGCCCGTACTCGTATCCCCGGGCGGCGAGCCGCTCGTACGCGTCTTCGAGGTCCACCGGGACCGTGCCGGGCGGCGGCCATGCGCCCGGCAGGGGGGCGGCGTGCGCCGGGGCGGTGCTCAGCGTGCCGGTGGCGTGCCGGACCCACGTGCCCTGCGGGTCGTCGTCGTCGGTCCGGGACAGGACCGTCACGCTGCGCCGGCCGTCCGCGGCCGGTTCGCCGACGGCGACCTGGAGGCGCAGGGCGGTGCCCTCCGCGAACACCATCGGCGCCTCGACGGTGAGCTCCTCCAGGTGGGAGCAGTCGGTCTCGCGCCCCGCCCGCAGGGCGAGTTCGACGAAGGCGGTGCCGGGCAGCAGCACGGTGCCGCTGACGGCGTGGTCCGCGAGCCACGGGTGGGTGCGCAGCGACAGCCGGCCGGAGAGCAGCAGACCGCGTCCGTCGCCGAACTCGACGGCGGCGGCCAGGAGCGCGTGGTCGGCGCTGCGCAGACCGGCGGTGTTCATGTCGCCGGCCGGGGCCGTGGCGTCGAGCCAGTACGAGACGTGCTGGAAGGGATAGGTGGGCAGGTCGACGTGGCGGCGGGGGCGATCGGTGTCCCCGTCGCCGAAGGCCGGCTTCCAGTCCACCTCCAGGCCGGCGGCGTACCCGGCGGCGACGGAGGCGTGGAAGCGCTCCGGTCCGCCCTCGTCGCGGCGCAGGGTGCCCAGCGCCACCGCCCCGGAGCCCGGGGCCGCCGAGGCCGCGATGGAGTCCTGGACGGCGGTGGTCAGCACCGGGTGGGGGCTGACCTCGATGAACGCGCCGTGGCCGTGCTCCAGCAGGGTCCGGGTGGCCAGGTCGAAGCGCACGGTGGCGCGCAGGTTGCGGTACCAGTACGCCGCGTCGAGTCCGACGGTGTCCAGCACGTCACCGGTGACGGCCGAATAGAAGGGGACGCGCGAGGCACGGGGGGAGACGGGGGCCAGCAGGGTGAGCAGTTCCTCCTCGATGGCCTCGACGTGCGCGGAGTGGGAGGCGTAGTCGACCGGGATGCGCCGGGCCCGGATCTCCTCGGCCGCGCAGGCGGCGAGCAGCTCCTCCAGGGCGCCCGGGTCTCCGGAGACCACACACGAGCCGGGCCCGTTGACGGTGGCGACCGAGAGCCGGCCGGGCCAGGCCGCGATGCGGCGCTCCGTCTCCTCGTACGGCAGCGGCACGGACACCATGCCGCCGGTGCCCGCGAGCGCGCCGAGGGCGCGGCTGCGCAGGGCGACGACGCGAGCCGCGTCCTGGAGGCTGAGCGCCCCCGCCACGGCCGCCGCAGCGATCTCGCCCTGCGAGTGCCCGACGACGGCGGCGGGACGGACGCCGTACGACTCCCAGAGCGCGGCGAGCGACACCATGACGGCGAACAGGACGGGCTGGACGACGTCCACCCGGTCGTAGCCGGGCGCACCGGGCGCACCGCGCAGGACGTCCGGCAGGGACCAGTCCGTGAACTCGGAGAGCGCCTCGGCGCATTCGGCCATCCGGTTCCGGAAGACGGGCGAGCCCTCCATGAGTTCGAGGGCCATGCCGGCCCACTGGGACCCCTGGCCGGGGAAGACGAAGACGGTGTCGCCGAGGCCGCCGGAGGCGGCCGCGCCGGTGACCACGCGCGGGTCGGGCCGTCCGGCCGCGAGGGCGTCCAGGGCCTGCCGCACGTCGTCACGGCCGGTGGCGGTGACGACGGCGCGGTGGTCGAAGACGGCGCGGGCGGACAGCAGGGACCAGGCCACGTCGGCGGGGTCCACGTCGGCGGGGACGAGCACCTCGCTCAACCGCGCGGCGATGTCCCGCAGGGGCTGCTCGGCCCGGGCGGAGAGGATCAGCGGGGGCGTGCGGGGGCTGGTGTCCTCCTGAACGGTGCCGTCTTCGCGGGGTGTTTCGGTGGGTTGGGGTTCTTCGAGGATGAGGTGGGCGTTGGTGCCGCTGATGCCGAATCCGGAGATCGCGGCGCGGCGGGGGCGGCGTGTGGCTTCCCAGGGACGGGCTTCGGTCAGCAGGCTGACCGCTCCTGCCGACCAGTCCACCTCTCGGGTGGCTTCGGTGACGTTGAGCGTGGCGGGCAGGGTGCCGTGGCGCATGGCCATGATCATTTTGATGATTCCGGCCACGCCGGCGGCTGCCTGGGTGTGGCCGATGTTGGATTTGACCGAGCCGAGCCACAGGGGGTTGTCCGGGGTGTGGTCCTGGCCGTAGGTGGCCAGGAGGGCTTGTGCTTCGATCGGGTCGCCCAGTCGGGTTCCGGTGCCGTGGGCCTCGACCACGTCGATGTCGGCGCCGGAGAGTCCGGCCGAGGCCAGGGCCTGGCGGATGACGCGCTGCTGCGAAGGTCCGTTCGGTGCGGTCAGGCCGTTGCTCGCACCGTCCTGGTTGACCGCGCTGCCCCGAATCACCGCCAGTACCCGGCGTCCGGCGCGGCGGGCGTCCGACAACCGCTCCAGCAGGAGCAGGCCTGCTCCCTCGCCCCAGCCGGTGCCGTCGGCGTCGTCGGAGAAGGCCTTGCACCGCCCGTCCTGCGACAGTCCCCGCTGGCGGCTGAACTCCACGAAGGTTCCGGGTGTCGACATGACCGTGACGCCACCGGCCAGTGCCATGGTGCACTCACCACGGCGCAGAGCCTGTACCGCCAGGTGCAGTGCTACCAGGGATGAGGAACAGGCCGTGTCCACACTCACCGCCGGGCCCTCCAGCCCGAACGTATAGGCCACCCGACCCGACGCCACACTGCCGGTGTTGCCGGTCAGCAGCAGGCCCTCGTAACCCTCGGGGATGGGCTGGAGCCGCGAGGCGTAGTCGTGGTACATGACGCCGGCGAACACGCCGGTCCGGCTTCCGCGCAGGTCGGCGGGGTCGATCTCCGCCCGTTCGAACGCTTCCCAGGCCGTCTCCAGGAGCAGCCGCTGCTGCGGATCGGTGGCCAGTGCCTCGCGCGGGCTCATTCCGAAGAACTCCGCGTCGAAACGGTCCGCGTCGTGCAGGAAGCCGCCGTGCCGCGTGTACGAGGTGCCCCGTCGCTCCGGGTCCGGGTCGTAGAGCCCCTCCAGGTCCCAGCCCCGGTTCACCGGGAACTCCGAGATCCCCTCCCGGCCCTCCGAGACCAGTCGCCACAGCCCCTCGGGATCGGTGACCTCACCCGGGAAACGACAGCTCATCCCCACGATCACGATCGGATCGTCGTCGACGGGGAGGACGTCGGCCTCCGTCGAGGCGCCGTCGGTCACGGGCTCGTCCGTACCGAGCACCTCGGCCCGCAGGTGCGCGGCGAGCACCGCCGGGGTCGGGTAGTCGAAGAGCAGCGAGGCCGGCAGCCTCAGCCCGGTCGTCTGGTTGAGCCGGTTGCGCAGCTCGACCGCCGTCAGCGAGTCGAAGCCCAACTCGCTGAACGCCCGGTCGGCGGGCACGGCCCGGGTGCCCGAGTGCCCGAGCACGGAGGCGGCCTGCGCCCGTACGAGGCCGAGTGCGGTCTGCTCGCGCTCGGCAGCGGGCAGGGCCCGCAGCTGCGCGGCCCACGAGCCGTCCGTGCCCTGTCCGGCGGTCCGGCGGCGGGCCGGAACCCGGACCATTCGACGGAACAGGGCGGGCAGCGTGCCGTTCGCGGCCCGGCCACGGAGCTGGGCCAGGTCGAGACCGGCGGCGACGACGGCCGGGGCGGTCCCGGAGAGAGCGGCGTCGAGGAAGGCCAGTCCCTCGGCGTTCGGCATCGGCGCGATGCCCGCGCGGCGCATCCGGGCGAGGTCGGCGTCGGCCAGCTCGACGGTCATCCCACCCGCCTCGGCCCACAGGCCCCAGGCCAGGGAGGTCGCGGGAAGCCCGGCCGCGCGGCGCTCGGTGGCCAGTGCGTCCAGGCAGGCGTTGGCCGCCGCGTAGTTGGCCTGTCCCGCGGTGCCCAGAGTGCCCGCCACGGAGGAGAAGAGGACGAAGGTGTCCAGGTCGAGGTGGCGGGTGAGTTCGTGGAGGTGTCGGGCTGCGTCGGCCTTGGGGGCGAGGACGGTGTCGAGGTGTTGTGGGGTCTGGGTTTCCAGGGTGGCGTCGTCCAGGACGCCGGCGGTGTGGATCACGCCGGTCAGGGGACGGTCTGCGGGGACGCTGTCCAGGAGGTCGGTCAGTGCGGCTGGGTCGGTGATGTCGCAGGCGACGATGTCGACTTGGGCGCCCAGTGCCTGGAGTTCGGCTGCTGTTTCCCGGGCTCCGGTGGCGGCGGGGCCGCGGCGTGAGACCAGGAGCAGGTTGCGTACGCCGTGTTCGGTGACCAGGTGTTTGGCGACCAGTGTGCCCAGTGCTCCGGTGCCACCGGTGATCAGCACCGTGCCCCCGGCACGGAACACCCGACGCCCGGTGGCGCCTTCGGCGGCGTCCCCGGCCTCGGCCGGGACCAGCCGTGCGGCGCACAACCGCCCGTCACGCAGCGCCAGCTGGAACTCGCCGGTCTCCATCGCGGCGGCGACCCGGTCCCACGGGACGTCGTCGCCGTCGGTGTCCAGCAGGAGGAACCGGCCGGGGTGCTCCGTCTGCGCCGTGCGGACGAGTCCGCGGACGGACGCGCCCGCCGGGTCGGTGTCCGCGGAGTGGGTACGGACGACCAGCACGCCCTCCTCCGCCTCCGCCAGCCACGCCTGGATCCGGGTGAGCGCCGCGGCGCCGGCCGCCCGGACCGGCTGCCCGGCGGCGACCTCGTGGACCGCGAACCGGGGGGTTCGTGCGGTGGCTTCCGCTTCGAGCCGGAGCGGCTCCCACTCCACGGCCAGCAGCGTGCCGTCGCGCCGGGCGGCGCCCAGGTCCATCGGCCGGAGCACCAGCTCGTCGATCCGGGCCACCGGGGCACCGGTGCCGTCGGTGAGGCTCAGTGCGGCGGTGCCGTCGTCGGCCGGGGAGATCCGCACCCGCAGGGTGTCGGCGCCGATCGCGTGCAGCCGCACGCCGGAGAAGGAGAAGGGGACGCGGGGCGCCGCGGTCCCGCCCGCCACGGCGTCCGCCAGCACGAGCGGGTGCAGGGCCGCGTCCAGCAGCGCCGGGTGCAGCCCGAACGCGCCGGCGTCACGGGTGGCCTCCTCGGGGAGCCGTACCTCGGCGAACAGCTCGCCGCCCTCGCGCCACATGCCGACGAGCCCCTGGAACACGGGTCCGTAGGCGTACCCGAGTCCCGCCAGCGCCGCGTACGCGCCGTCCACGTCCACCGCCTCGGCTCCGGCCGGGGGCCAGGCCTCCGCCGGTCGCGGTGCGGGCTGCGGCCGGGACGGTTCGGCGGACAGCAGGCCCGAGGCGTGCCGGGTCCACGGTGTGTCGCCGTCGGCGGCGTCACGGGTCCGGGGCGGCCGGGAGAGGACGGTCACCGCGCAACGGCCGTCGGCTTCCGGCGCCTTGACGGCGACCTGGAGCTGTACGGCCCCCTGCGCGGGCAGGAAGAGGGGCGACTCGAGGGTGAGTTCGTCGAGCACGGGGAAGCCCGCCCGGTCGCCGGCGTGCAGGGCCAGTTCCACGAAGGCGGTACCCGGCAGCAGTACCCGGTCGCCGACCGCGTGGTCCGCGAGCCACGGGTGGGTGCGCAGCGACAACCGGCCGGTGAGGAGCAGCCCTTGGTCGTCACCGAGTCCGACGGCGGCGGCCAGCAGCGGGTGGTCGGCGCCGCTGTCGAGACCGAGGCGCCCCAGGTCGCCGGCCGGAGCGGCGGGCTCCAGCCAGTACCGCTCACCCTGGAAGGGGTACGTCGGCAGGGCGAGGGGGCGGGGTCGGGGGGCGTCGGTGCCGCCGGTGCCCAGGACGGCGTCCCAGTCCGGGGTGAACGCGCCGCAGGCGTAGGCGTCGGCCAGGGCCGCCGCGACGGACTCGGCCTCGCCGCCCTTGCGCCGTACGACCGGGACGGCCCGGACCCGCTCGTCGTCGCCGAGGGTCGCGGCGACGGCCGGGGTCAGGACGGAGTCGAATCCGACTTCCAGGAAGGTGGTGGTGTGGTGGGTGCGGAGGGTGTGGATGGTGTCGGCGAATCGGACTGTTTCGCGGATGTGGCGTGTCCAGTAGGCGGGGTC
>NZ_JBIVIR010000039.1:0-12246 GCF_044749825.1 Streptomyces sp. NPDC088915 | reverse complement strand
CCGTGGCGGTGTACCAGCCTCCGGCTGACTGCCCGCCTTCGGCGGGCTTCGCCACGCGGAGTGACGGCCTTCGGCCGTCCGGAGCGGGGCGCCGCGGCGCCGCGGCTTCCGTGCGGTCCGTGCCCTCCGTGGCCTCCGTGTCCGCTGACCTGCTGGTTTGTGCCGGGCGGGACCGATCGGGGCCGAGGCCGGTCGGCCGGGCGGCGAGACGCCGGGTCTCGCCTCCGGCGAACCCGACGCCCCGACGCTCACGTTCAGTTACTAGACCAATTGCCATGCCTCCCAATCTAGATCAAGCACCCCGGGGTTTGTCAAGAACCTGGAGCTAACTACTTTCCGCAACATAGACATGGACCCGTCATGCGCGGACCGTAACCGACACCTGACGGCCCATCAGAAACGGCCCTCGGACGGTCCCGACCACCCGCGCGCCCCGGGCCCCTCCCTGCCCGGTGTCGACCGGGGCCGGCCGGAGTGCTCAACTCGGTTTTATCTGATCAGATTGACCGAGAAACCGCAGTTCAAGGCGCCTTTACTGGTCTCTCGCTACACTCTCCGGCATGTCTCGATCGTTTGTCGTCGCCGTGAACCCGGCGGATCTGGTGGGGCTTGAAGCCGCGGTGAAAGCGGGCCGGGAGGCCGAGGCCGCATGGCTGAAAGCGGCCCGGGAGCAGGCCGGTATCCCGGGGCTGAGGGGCCGCCCTCTCAGCCTGGAGCGGGAGCGGATCAGGGTGGAGCGGGCCCGGCTCCGGGAGTCCGGGAAGCTGCGGGGGAGTCGGGATCTCGTGGTGACCCGGGCCGTCCGTACGGAGCTGCGGGCCCGGGGGATGGACCGGGACTGGGACCCGATCCCGGCTCACGCGGTCTCGGCTCCGGGGCGCCCGGTCGGTACGGCCGCGCACCGGGAGGGCAGCGACGAAGACGGCAACACGCTGCTGGTGGGGCGGGTGACGGTGAAGCTCCCGGACGATCTGGCGGAGCGGCTGGTGCGCGGCTGCTACTGGGAGAGCGCCCCGGCGGTCGCGGCCTTGTGGGAGTGGGCGGTGCGGTGGGGGGACGGCCCCATGGGGAAGCTCAAGGAAGCCGCGCGGGCCGGGGCTCCGGCCGGGCTTGCGGCGCTGGTCGCGGCGATGGCCACCCGCGCGCCGGCCGACGCGCTGCGGGAGCGGGACGAGCTGCGGGGCCAGGTCGTGACGACCGGCGACGTCCTCCGGTCGGCTATCCGGCGCACCTGACGGCCCTGTACGGCCCTCTCCAGGCCCAGGGCGGGACGGTCGGCCCGGACGCCCAGAACGGCCCCGCACGGGCGTGTGCGGGGCCGTTCTGGCTTTTCAGGGGGCACGGAGGCTCCGTGCGTTCCGTGCGTTCAGTGCTGGTCTTCGGTGACCGTGACGACCGTGACGTGTTCGGCTTCGAAGGGCAGGTTCTCGAACTCCCGGATCACCGACTGGTCATCGCTGGTGGTCTCGATCGTCTCGCCCTGGGCGGTCGTGATGCTGATGCGGGCCATGGTGCCGGGTCTCCTACTTGTCGAGATGGGCAAGGGCGCGGAGCAACAGGGGGCGGTGTCCGGCGTAGAGGGTACGCCCGGCCTCGGCCAGCGCGGCTTCGAGCTGACCGAGGGAGGCGAACGGCCACCAGCCCGCGTCCGCCGCATCGTCGCCCGCGACGGCGGCCACCGGGGCGGGCAGCAGGTACAGGGCGACGGTGGAGGCGACCCACGCCCGGTCGGTGTTGCGCCAGTCGTCCACGACCCCCCGGCCGAGGATGACCGGGTGGTGGTCGGACAGGTCCACGTTCGTCTCCTCGCGCAGCTCCCGCGCCAGGGTCTCCGGGGCGGTCTCGCCCGGGTCGACCATGCCCCCGGGGATGGCCTCCTCGTGAACGTCGTCCCGGGTGATCAGCAGGACCCGGCGGTCCGGCCCCGTGCCCGCGACGACGATCGGGTCGGCGGCGGCGTTCTCGCCCCAGCGGCCCAGGTTCCGGCCGGTGCTGCCGGTGCGCCCCTGCGGGTTCAGGGGCCACCCCTGGGCGTCCAGCTCGAACGGGACGAGCGCGGCGGCCTGGCGCGCCGCCCAGTCCTGGACGTCGGCCGGCGTCGCGGCGGCCTCGGCCCAGTCGGGGACCTGGAGGGCCAGGGCCGCGGGCAGCAGCTCCGGCGGGGTGGCGTCGGCCGGCTTGTACTCCGGCCAGCTCACGGACCAGTCACGAAGGGCGGCGGGGACGGTGGTGTCGGACATGGCTGTCTCCTGTCGGATGGCGTGCGGGATGTGGTCAGACGGTGGAGTAAGGCCAGTTCGGAGGGCACGGAGGCTCCGTGCGTTCCGTGCCCTCCGTGCCTGTTAGAGAGCAGCGATCACCAGGGCCGCGACGCCCAGCCACAGCATGTGCCAGGACTGGTCCAGGGCGTACGCCCCGGTGCCCAGGGTGGGGGCGTACTCGCCCTCGGCGGTGACCGGGTGGGCCGGGTGGGTGGGGGTGCCGAGGGAGTAGAACTCCTTCTTCCCGCACCGGGCGGCCAGGCGCGCCAGGGTCGTGCGCCGGTCCGCCCACCAGTGAGAGGCCGCGTCAAGGCCGAGGCCGAGGGCCAGGCCGAGGACGCTCACGTCCAGGCCGAGGACGAGCACGACGGGGACCAGGACGAGCGCCTTCGTCACGGTGAGGCCGAGGACGTGACGGGTGCACGCGATCCTCCCGGGCCACCCGGGCAGTCCCTTGGTCGCGGCCTGGCATGACGACTGGACCCAGTGGTCCCCGACGCTGTGGGCGACGTACAGACCGATGAAGACGGCGGCGAAGGTGGCGGCGGCGTGGTTCATGATGGGAGTCCTTCCGCTGGTGAGCTGGTGGGAGGCCGGGGCGGTCCGGTCGGTTGGCACTGGCGGGCCGCCCCGGGTCGTACGTTCAGTTCCGTACGTTCAGTTCTTGCGCTCCGCGCTCTCCAGGTCGTCCGGGTCGAAGCCGCAGTAGTCCGCGAAGGTCTCCCGCTCCTTGCCGGAGAGGCCGCGGACGGTCACCTGTCCGTCCCGGGCCTCCGAGACCACTCGGCCGGTCTTCCCGACCAGCTCCGCCCGGTCGGCCAGCGCGCCGGAGACGCCCAGGACGCGGACCTTCTGGCCGATGGTGAAGCGGCCGTCCGCAACGGGCGTGCCGGGCTTATACGGGTCCTTGATGCGGCCCTTGTCCTCCGGGCCCCCGTCCTCCGCCCAGGTCTCCCAGGTGCTGGGCATGGCGCGGGTGAGGACTTCGCGGCGGTGCTGGGCGGTGCTGCGCGGGACGTCCATGGCCAGGGCGAGATCCTGAACGGTGCCGCCGCTGCGGGCGTGGGCCCGGACCACGGCGTCCCGGATGCCCTCCAGGCGCGGGATCAGCCGGTGGTCCAGGTCGTTGATCGGGGTGTACCAGTCGTGCGGCCCGGCGAAGTACGGGTGCCCGGCGGTGTTGCGGCCGGTACGCAGCAGCGCCATCGCCCACAGGGCCGAGTGGAACCAGTCGGCCATCACTCCGGCCTCCCCGCCGATGGCCTTCGCCTGGGCGGGGGAAAGGCTGATGGTGATGTCCACTCCGCCCATGCGGGCGTCGTCGCCGTACGCGAAGTCGATGGGGTCGGTCTGGCTCATGGTGGGACTCCTTCGTGGTGGTGGGTCTGGGTCGGATGGCCGGCGCCGGGCGGGGTGCCCGGCGCCGGAGGATCAGGCGAAGTGGCGGGCGGCGGCGGCGGTGAAGTTGTCGGCGGCCTTGATCGCGTGTTCCCGGAGCAGGTCGAGCCGCCGGGAGTCCGCGGCGCCGCGCAGGGCGTAGGACGCCTGGGCGGCCTCCGTGGCGGCCGGGGCCAGGGCGGGAACGAGGATCGAGACGCGGACCTTGGGCGCTTCGATCGCGGAGCGGGTGGCGTGCGACTCGGCGCGGGCCGCGGCGACGTGCTCCGGGTCGGCGCCGGACAGGCGCAGGTCCTCCCGGACGACCATGGCGCGGCGGTGGGCGGCGACGGCCGAGGCGAAGGCGGTGACGGCCTCCAGCTCCGTGTTGCGGCGCTGGTCGCCCCGGGCGACGTCCCGGGCGGTCCGGGCGGCGCGGTTGTTGATCAGTCCGGCGACGACGGCGCCCAGCAGGGTGCCGAGGACTGCAATCACGGTGGTCAGCATGGGTTCCCCCGGGGTCGGTGGTGCGGTGGCTGGTGGCTGGTGCGGGGTCAGACGGCGGGACTCAGCCGGATGCCGGCCGGGTGCAGCAGGACGGCCCCGACCAGGGCGACGGCGGCGCCCACCAGGAGCAGCACCGTGCGCAGGACGGCCGCGGTGGCGGAGCCTCCGGCGCAGCGGGCCAGGGTGGCGACGGTCGCGGTGTAGATGACGGCCGCGAAGGTGAGGGCGGCGGTGCCGGTCGCTCCCTGGTCGAAGGCGAAGAAGCCGACGAGCCCGGCCATGACGAGACCGCAGAGGGCGAACAGGCCGAGCAGTCCGGCGTTGACCTTGGCTTCCATGGGGGCCTCCCCTGTCGTCTGACTTGTACGGAACTTCGTACAAGGGAGACTGTACGGAACTCCGTACAAGCGCGTCAAGCGGTTCCGGGAAGATCTTTTGCCATGTCAACGCGCACGGAAGGCACTGCACCCACTGCACACACGGAGCCCCTGCCCAGGGTGGGCAGGGGCTCCGGGGTGAGGGTGGGTCAGTAGATGGTCATTCCGGCTTCGGGGACGTCGGGGCGCGGCTGCACGGTGAGCCGGACCGTGCCATCGGTCTGCGGCTCCATGCCAACCGCGTGCCAGGCTCCGTCCGCTCCGCCCAGGGCGTCCAGCTCGAAGGCACTGGCGGGCAGGCTGAGGCTTCCGCCGGCGTGCATCAGGATGGCCACGAGCATGGCGTGCGACATGTCCGCCGGGCTGATCTCGGAGGCATCCATCAGGCCGTGCCCTCCAGGTCGGCCGGCTCGATGCCCAGCGCCCAGTTGACGGCCGCGGCGGCGCGCGCCAGGTCCGCTTCCGGGATCGTCTCGTCCTCCCCGAGGTCGGTGAGCCACTGCGTGATCTCGTTCGGGTGCCAGCGGTCGAAGCCGTGCGGGATCTCCACGGCGACCATGGCCGCGCGCAGTTCCTCGTACTGCTCCGCGGTGGCGATGACCGGGGGCTTCCACGGCGGGGTGGTGAGCCAGCGGTGATACTCCAGCCGGACATACCCGCGGGCGTCCTCGGTCCACCGCGGGCTCCAGGGCGGGACGGTCCCTTCGAAGGTGGCGCCGGGGCCGGTGCCGCCCTCGGCGTCGAAGTCGCGGAGCGCGGCGGCGACCTGGAGGGCGTCGGGTGCGGCGGGCTCGTCCTGGGTGAGCCGGTCGACCAGGGCCGCTTCGCGCAGCAGCACTTCGCGGATCTCGTGGACGCCGGCGGGCGGGAAGTAGGCCGGGCGGCCGTCGCCCAGCTCCCGCCGGAGCCTGAGGAGTGCGACGGTCTCCCTGGCGATGGGCGGGGCCTCGGCGTACGCGGCCTCGGGGGTGATCTCCGGGAAGGTCATGCGGGGGTCTCCTTCATCTGAAACAGGCCGCCATCCTCGGCGGCCGGGACGGTCGTGCGCTTGCGGTTGGTCGGATTGGGGCGCCGGGGCGCCGGCATCCGGGCCGGGGTCGGGCTGCACTGCGGGCGGTGGGTCTCCCAGTCCTGGACGAGCACGGCCACTTCCGCGGCGCCGGTCGCGGTGCGGGTGCGCCCGCAGCGGCACGCGTAGGCGGCGCGCGGGGAAGAGTTGGCCGACCCGGCAATGATCAGGATGCCGGGCCGGTCCGGGGTCGGGGTCAGGTCACTCCGCATCGGGCACTCCGTCGCACACGTTGCAACGACCGACGGAGGCCGGGATCACGTACTGGCGTTCCGTGCGGCACTGCACGCACGTACGCCGGGCGCGCATCATCGCGTCGACCGAGCGCCACCGCCCGGGGGTCATCGGGCGGACCGGCCGGGCCAGGTCGACGCGGTACAGGTACGCGTGCTGCCACCCGTGGCGCCAGTAGCGGACCTGGGCCACGGGGTCGTGGCCGGCGGGGCGGAGGCCGCGCGCCCGGAGCTGGCGGCGGGTGGCCAGGCCGTCCGGGGCCAGGCGCTTGCGGTAGGTGGGGAAGGGCTCCGGCGCGGCCGGGGCGGGGTCGGGGTAGCGTCGTCGTCGCATCGAAGGCTCTCCTTCGGTGTCGAGACTCCCGGGGCGTGTCCGCGCCCGCGGGAGTCGCCCGGCGGGCCGGGGGCGATTGACGCGCCCCCGGCCCGCTTCGTTGGGGTCGGGTCAGCCGCGGGTCCGGTCCTGCCGGTACCGGCGGTACGCCTCCGTGGCCAGGCGCTCCGAGCGGCGGACGTAGCGGCGGGCCTCCCGCCAGGTGCCCAGCTCCGCGATCGTGTCGTCTTCGTCCGCGAAGGGGCCGCCCTTGACGAGCCAGCAGGGGTCCCCGTCCTCCGAGTCGACGCCCCGCGTCACCCAGTAGCCGGAGCGGCTGACCCAGATGCCGCGCCACAGGTAGTCGGCCAGGATGCCGAGGATGAGCACGACCGTGAGCCACCCGGCCGGGTCCTCCCCGAAGAGACGGTCCGTGGCGAAGACCGCGGAGCCGAGGACGGCCCCGAGGCCGAGACCCTTGAGCGTGTCCTTACTGATCATGTGAGCCTCCATCAGAGGGTCTGTACGGAGTTCCGTACAAGAGAGACTGTACGGAACTCCGTACAGGCGAGTCAAGCGGGTTGCGCAAGATCTTTGCTGTTCAGCAGGCACGGAAGGCACTGCACCCACTGAAAGCACTGCGGCCCCGCCCGGAGCTGGGCGGGGCCGCACCGGGCCGGACGCCTCGGTCAGTGGGTGACGAGACTCCGGGCCTCGGACTCGTCCACGAACACGGTGCGGACGGGCCGGGGGCCGTCGTAGTCCGCGAACTCCCCGCCCCCGCGTCCGGCCGGCACGCCGGGCGTCCTCGGCTCCGCGCCGACCAGCTCCCGGCGCACCCGGTTGCCGGTCGGGCCGAGGGTGAGCACGGCGGAGCAGTCGCGCAGGGCCACGGGCAGGAAGGGCACACCGGTCACGGAGGCCGAGGCCGCCAGGTGGTACCCGGCGACCCGGCCCAGAAGGGCGACGTCCTCCAGCGCGGCCGGGATGGGGCGCCGGTCCGCGCCGGTCCCGGCGAGCGTGCTGCGGAGCCGGTCGAGCCCGTCGACCACCAGCAGCCGACGCGCGGTGACGTCGAAGATGCCGGCCGCGTCGCGGCGCAGGATCTCCGCGTCCAGCTCCGCGGTGAAGTCGGTGACGGCCTGGGCGATGGCGTCGGGGTCGCGGTGGACCCGGATGCCCTCGGCTCCGTCCAGGCCGGTGAAGCCGACGCGCTTCGGGGTGAGCACCTGGACCTCCATCCCGTTGCGCGCGGCGTGGACGGCCAGCAGCCGGAGAGCCGACGTCGCGCCCCACCCGCTGTACCCGGAGATCAGGAGATGGGGCGTCACCTCCAGGTCCACGTTGCGGATTCGGTCGGTCCCGGCCTCGGTCATCAGCGGGACGAGCGTGGCGCGGCCGGTGTCGGTGTATCGCTGCACGGTGTTCTCCTTCGGGTTTCCGCGGTCCGGGGGAAGGGCTCCCCCGGACCGGAGGGCGGGATCAGACGAGCGCTTTGGCCCAGCGGGTGAAGACTCCCCAGCGGCTTTTCACCATGGAGACCCAGGCCGTGAATTCCTTCGCTGCGCGGAATACCGCGCCCCCGGCGAAGGCGTAGACGAAGAAGATCGCCCACCAGGGGAGCGACGATCCGTGGAGGGCCAGGAATGCCTTCGCGGTGAGGGTGGCGGCGGCGGTGACCGTGAGGGCGACGAGCACCCAGGCCGTCACGATGAGTGCGGCCGGGGTCCACTTCGGGAACTTCGCCCAGGCGGGAAGGTGGGATTTCCGGCCGGTCTCTTCGTCGGTTTCGGTGGTGGTGGTGCTGGTCATTTCTCCCCCTCGGTCAGTTCGGCGTATTCGGGGTGGTCTCCGAGGAACCACCCGCAGCGGCGGCACCATGAGTTGGCGCCTCGGTAGTCGTATCCGTCGCACGGATTCGGTTCGTTCGGGAACGGGGTCCGCTGGTCGAAGTTGAAGACCGGAGCGAATCG
The DNA here is from genome assembly GCF_044749825.1 of Streptomyces sp. NPDC088915. Lineage (NCBI taxonomy): Bacteria > Bacillati > Actinomycetota > Actinomycetes > Kitasatosporales > Streptomycetaceae > Streptomyces > Streptomyces sp. NPDC088915. The sequence continues at coordinate 4,136 of NZ_JBIVIR010000039.1, read as the reverse complement.
GACGGGGTTGTAGCCGCGGAACGTGAGCCGGTGATGGAGTGCGGCGTGCGCGTCCGCGATGGGGATTTCCAGGTTGAAGTTTTCCCGGCCTACCCGCTGTACGTCTTCCGCGTAGACGTACGCCCCTTTGGCGTCCGGGGCCATCTGCCGAACCATCTCGGAGATAGCCATGTCCGCCGCTTTCTGGACCCGGTTCCAGTGGTGGGCTTTCGCCCTCTGCCTTTCGGCTTCGGTTTTCCTGTTCCGGAAATACTGGAGGATTCCCATTGCTGCCTTTCCAGGGGGGCCGGTCCCGGAGTAGGACCGGCCCCCGGTCGTGATGGCTCAGTCTTCCTGTTCGCCGGATTCCGCGACCTGTCCGGCCTTCGGGCGGTTGCGCTCCCAGCGCTGCAACTCGGACGGGCGGTAGAGCTTTCCGCGCGTCTTCGGGTGGACCCCGACCGAGGGCGGGAATTCCTTTCCTCGGTTCTTGTCGCTCGATTCCTTGCGGAGCACGGAGAGGCTGACCGAGACGATTTCCTTGTCCACCGCTTCCTTAAGCGTGACCGGGGCGTCCGGGTCCGGCGCGGGCTCTCCGGCCTCCCCGGGGGCCTCGGCCGGCGCCGCGGCGAACAGGGCCTCCATGTCCGCCTTGAAGCCCTCGGCGTCCTCCCGCAGCGCCCCGGGGCCGCCCTGCGCGGGGATGGCCGGCAGGGGCTGCGTCACAGCGGACCCTGAGACGGTCATAGGGTCCTTTCCCAGGTCGACGGGGTGGGTGTGACCCTGAGACGGCTGAGACGAGCCCTGGAGGCCGCGGCCCAGCTCCGCCCAGGCGCGGGCCTCGGCGTCGGTGAAGAAGACCACCTGGGTTTCGTTGGCGACGCCTCCAAGGACCACCTGGGCGCGGCCGACGTGCCGGGTGCTCTTGGGTGCGGGCTGCACTTCGGGCACCAGCATGTTCCAGGCGTTCCGGGTGTAGCGCGCGAGAATGCGAGTGGCGAAGTTCTCGCGCATTTCGGGGCCGCCCAGCGCGTTCGCGGTGGCCGACTGGGCGACCATGAGAACGTGCATTTTCACGGCGCGGCCCATGAAAAGGATTTCGCCCAGCGCGTCCAGGGCCGGGGATTCCTTCGGGTCGGCGGGGCCGTCTTCGTCCGCCTTCGTCTTCCGGACGGACGCCCAATACCGCTTGAGCTTCCCAATGGTCGCGTTGGCTTCCTCCAGGAGCAGCGCCATACGCGGGCCCACGGGGGCCTCCCTGTCGTCACCCTCCCAGGCGTCGACAATCCGGTTACGTCGCTCCCCTTCCTCTCCGAGGGCAACGAGCGCATCGTGAATGTCTGCGATTTCCCGGTGATAGGCGACGCCGGAAAGACCACGGACCCACTTGTGAGAGTGCCGCTTGCGGTCGAGAACCGCGCCTTCCGCCCCGTTGCGCAAGAGCTGGGCGAAGATGGCGCGGAGGATGACCGACTTACCGCCACCCGTTCCGGCCGAGACCAGAACGTGAGGGGATTCGGCGTCCAGGTCAACCGAAATGGCGCGCCCACGGTGGGAAAGTCCGATGAGCGGTGCCGATTCGGGCATCCGCTCAATGAGCTTCTGAATCTCCGGGTCGGAGAAAAGGACCTTCGACGGGGGCCGGGGCGACTGTTTCACGAGAACGTGATGGTTCTTGCCCTCCGTGTGCCACGAAAAGGTGACGTCCTGGAGGGCGAGTTTGTTCGTCACCGTGGTCTTTACGGTGGCCTTGATTCCGTCCTCACCCGCGAAATCGGCGGGGAGGTCAATTCGGATTGCGTCGCCCGTGATGTTCGCGTAATCCACGGGGACGTGGATGTACCGGGAGGGCTTCGTGCCCTCGGGGTATCCCAGCTTTTCCCGGAGGGCGACGTGCAGCGGCCACACCCAGTCCCGCTGGTGGCGCCAGGTCACGGCCCCGTCCATGAGCCGGTATCCGACCCAGGCGGAGGCCGCGGAGCCGACCGTGAAACCGCCGGCCTGGAGCGCTTCGAGCGTGACCGTGGGGTCCTGGGCGTACCCGTAGCCGGTGCCCGCCACCGCGGCGCCCCCGGCCACCCGGTACCCGGCCCGCTCCAGCCTGGCCAGGTAGTCCCAGCGGTGCGCCTGGCGCCCGTCTTCCCGCTCCGTACGGGTGCCCCGGTGCGTCCAGGTGGCGTTGGTCCGCGGCTGTCCGTCCATCGGAGCGCCCGTCAGGAAGCGCCAGGACAGGACCGGAACCGCCGTGAACAAGCCCGCCAGGATCTCTTCTGCGACGCCTTCGTTCTGGTTCGTCTGCGGCTTCGCTTTGCGTGCCATCATCAGGTGCTTACTCCTGTTCCCTGTCGTGGATCAGAGGAGTTGGCGCGGTCCGTAAGGACCGGAGGGGCCGCGCCCGGTTGCGTCGGGCGCGGTCCCGTTCCCCCGTAACTGACTTCTGGTACTCCCGCATTCCTACTACGCGGGTCGGACATTGGGCTTCTGAATTTCCCTGGAAGGGAACTGACGCCCTTTCACGGAGGGGGGAGAATTCTCCCCCCTCCATTTCCAGGTGAGTTCAGAGGTACTGACCCGTACCGGTCCCGGGGGCCGCGCCCGGAGCGGTCGACGCCCGGCGGATCTCCCGGGAGACGGTCTCCGACGAGACGGGCTTGCCCAGGACGTCCGAGAGGTGGCGGGCGATCTGCTCCGGGTCCTTCTGGCCCATGCCGGTCAGCAGCCGGACGCCGGCCGCGATGGACGGGGGCCGCTGCTCCGGCACCCGCTCTCCCGACTCCGGGCCGTCGTGCTGCGGCGCGGGCTCCGGACGGACGTCCTTGTCCGTCCGGACGTCCGGACGCTGGGCGGTGCCGTTGACCAGGGCGTTCGTGCGGTTGTCCGGACGTCCGGCGGTGTCCGGACGGACACGGGCGGGGGCGGAGACCAGGGTGTCCGTCTGTCCGGACGTGTCCGGACGCGGGGCCTCGGCCGCGGCTTTCCTCAGCTCCAGCTCCCGCTCACGGCCCCGCATCGTGGTGGACCGGTCTGCCTCCATGACGTCCGCGACGCTCCAGCCATCGGCCACCGCGCGGTCCATCGCCAGGTCCGCGTCACGGCTCGCGCGGTGCCAGTCGTCGCCGTACCCGTCCTCGGCGGCGAGTCGGGCCAGGCGCAGTTCCTTCACAGCGGCCTCCAGGGAAGCGGGCTCCCGGGTCGGCGCGACGGCCGGCGCCTGGGTCGCGGCGACGGCGGCCGGGACGGCGACGGGCTCCGCGACGGGGGCCGGACGGACGGCCGCAAGCGCGTCCTGGATCTGGTGGCGCTCCCGCTCCGCGGCCAGCAGCTCCGCGGCGGCGGTGTTCTCCGAGTGCGCCACCTGGCGCCGGACCGAAGCCACGGCCAACTTCGCGTTCGCCTTCGAGATCTCCGCGGCGACCCAGTGGCGGTCCGCCTCGGACAGGTCGCGGTTGATGAACTTCATGATCCCCATCCAGAGGACCTTCGCGAACAGACTCACGGCCGCGCCGACGACGCCCAGGGCGACGTTGTGCAGGAGCAGGCCGTGCCAGAGGATCGCGCCCATGGTCGCGGCCAGCAGTCCCCAACCCAGGCGCTTCGCAAACGTCCGCTTCTCCTGGTCGAACCGGCTCAGGTACTCCAGCAGCACGTTGACCAGCCACGCCAGGTCGAAGACGACGGCCGCGGCGAAGCCAACGCCCCCGCCCAGAAGGGCGCCGATGCTGACCGTGGACCAGACGATCGTGACCACGGTGAGGACTCCGACGACCGAGACGCCGGCGCGCACGGCCAGGACGTCCCAGTCCCGGGGGAGCACGGGCACGGCAACGTCGTAGTGCTCCGGGACCTGATGGGTGATTCCGTCGTTCGTCTGCGGTACCCAGCGGGTCCGCTGCTCGTTCTTGAACTTCACGGGGGGTTCCTCTCGGGTCGTGGAGAGGTGACCAGCTCCGAGGCCATAGCCTGGAGTCGGTCCCTCTCGGGACTGGAGCCCGGCCGGGTCTTTGGATGGAAACGGCCGGGCTCGCCCTCCCCCGGGGGGGTGAGCTGTTATTGATAGTGCACTAGCACACTACACACGTCAACAGTTACTATCTGCGTAGTGGCCTAGCGCAGCGTGCGGCAGGGCCTTACCCGCTCATGGAAGGACTGGAGATCAT
>NZ_JBIVIR010000038.1:11311-13458 GCF_044749825.1 Streptomyces sp. NPDC088915 | reverse complement strand
CCCAGCCCCCCGCGCCGGGGGAGCGCGAGGGGGCGGCGCCAGAGCGCCCCTCGCAACCCGGCCGAAGGCCGGGTGCCGGAGCACCGGCGCCGCGCGCCGGCCCCGGCCCCCACGGCGAAGCCGGCGCCCACGCGCCCCCCACCCCCGCGGCGCCTCGCGCCCGGCCTTACCGCCAACGACCCGTCGCCGCCCACCGCGCACGACCGCGCCCCGGCCAGGGAGCCGGGACGCGGAACCGGTACGGCTACGCCCAGCGAACGGCATAGGCGGCGAGCTGCTTGACCAGTTCGAGCGCGTCCAGGGCGCACGTGCACTCCATGCCGTGCCCCGGGTCCTGGTGCACGGTGCTGATCTGCTCTGCTCGAATCAGCGCTTCCTGAAGCTGCTCAGCCGGACGGACGGACACTTCGCGCACCTTCTGGACGTAGTCGCCCTCGTCGGGCTCCTCATATCCCAGAGAGTGGAGCAACTCGTATGCGATGTCCTCGGCGATGACCTTCGAGTGGATGCCCTGCCTGGTCGGCAGGGGGTCACCGTAATGGTCGTGGGTGGCGGCGTCGTACTGGACGACGCCAAGGAAGTGAGCGGTTACGACGGTGATGTGTCATCTCCTGTCTCGGTTCTTCCAGGGGTCGGGGCGGCGGCGAGCCGCCGCCCCGGGTCCGTTCAGCCCTGGCGGGCCGCGCGGGCGTCGCGCTCGCGGGCGGCGTCGGCCACGGCCCTGGCGAATGCCTGCCCGGCGCTCTCGCTGTCCGTCCAGACGAACGGGACCGTCTTGTTGTCCAGGTACAGGCGGACCGCTTCGCGGGCCGTCTTGCGGCTGTCCACGCTGAACACCGCCTCACCGACAGCGGGGAGGGACACGGTGACGTTGGTCCACACGTACTCGGCGGCCCGGTACTCGTCGTGGATCACGCGGACGGGCTCGACCTGGAGCAGGTGGGCCAGGGTGGCGGTGAACTCGCGGGCGGCCTCGTGGGTGTCGAGCGGGGCCGGAGGGAGGGCCGGGCCGTGGCCAATGGCGGTGTGGATCTCGAACTTCATGGCGTGCTCTCCTGCGGTGCGTGGGTCGGGCTTCGAGAGGGGCCGGGCGGCGGTGCCATCCGCCGCCCGGCCGGACGGAGTCAGTTGGTGGCGGCGGCCTCCTCGTCATCGGTGCGCCACAGCGGCAGAGCCTCGAAGTCCTGGCTGGGCGCGAGCTTGACCACGGCCGCGCGCACGGTGGCGGCCCTGACGGTGGCGGGCAGGAGGGCGGCGACGGCGCGGGGGTCCTTGTTCGCACGCCACATGGCGTAGAGCACGTTCTGACGCTCGGCACGGGCCTTCGTCAGCGCCTCGCGGGCGGCCTGGTAGGTCGCCTCGGCCTCCAGCCCCTCCATGAGGAGGGGGGCGTCGATGCCCTCCCGCTGCCGGGACGCTTCGATCATCTCGGCACGCATGGCTCGGTAGACCGTGCGGCCGATCGACTCCGCGTCGGCCTGAAACTCGGGGGCAATCTGCTCGCTCATGGGTTCCTCCGGTGGGTTTCGAGTGGGGCTCGTCGTCCGGGGTGCCATCCCCTTCCAACAAGCTCTATATTACCAGTCTTGGACCGGATCACATAGCCGGGAAGGGCATCTGACCAGGGTTTTTACCGGAAGTTCCATGATCCTTTAGCGGGCGTCCGGGCCCCCGCCGACCCCCTCCCAGCCAGCCGTCTTTCCCTGCCCCGGCCCCGGGCCGGCCCGCACCCCTTCGACGTCGCGCAGCTCCTCCAGGCCCTCCTCGACCTCAACCCCCCGCCCACGCCACGACCGGGCCGACGGACGACGACGAGACCGTTCTCCTGACCCCGGCCCACCACCGGCATCAGCCCGTCCCCGGCCCCCGGGGGGCGGGCGTCCGGAGGAGCCCCCCGGGGCCCCGCGCAAGGGAGCGAAGCGACCGCAGCCCGCGCTCGCGCGGGCCGCAAAAAGGGCCCCCAGGGCCCGACTGCGGCGCACGGCCGGATCGCACCGAAGGTGCGATGCCCACCTCTGGGCCCGCGCCCGCCCCGCCGGCCTCAGCCCCCCGCGCCGGGGGTGTGCGAGGGGGCGGCGCCAGAGCGCCCCCTCGCAACCCGGCCGAAGGCCGGGTGCCGTACGACGAACAGCTCCAGGGGCCCCGGC
>NZ_JBIVIR010000038.1:0-11211 GCF_044749825.1 Streptomyces sp. NPDC088915 | reverse complement strand
GGCCGTCAGCGTTCTCGTTCCCGCTGCCGTGCCACCGGGACCGGCCACGGACGCCGGGGGTGTGCGAGGGGGCGGCGCCAGAGCGCCCCCTCGCAACCCGGCCGAAGGCCGGGTGCCGTACGACGAACAGCTCCAGGGGCCCCGGCGGCCGGAGCGTCCTCGAGGTCGCCGCCGCCCCAGCCCCATCCCGGAGTTCCCCCGTCGCGGCGGCGACCACGAGGAAAGCGCCCCCTGATGTGTCCTGGCCTGGCCGTGAGGCACGAGCGGCCGTCAGCGTTCTCGTTCCCGCTGCCGTGCCACCGGGACCGGCCACGGACGCCGGGGGTGTGCGAGGGGGCGGCGCCAGAGCGCCCCCTCGCACCCGGTCGGAGGCCGGGTCTCGCTCCGCGGCGGGCGCACTCGCCGCGCGGTCTCGGGCAGGCCGGCGGCCGCGGCAGTTGCGCCGACGGGCTCCGCGGGTTCCTCCGCTCTCGTCGACCGGTCGACGCGGCCGCCGTTCCAGGCCCGGACATGCCCCCGGCCCGGAACGCTGGCGTTCCGGGCCGGGGGCGGCCGTCAGGCGACGGTGAACAGCTCGTCCTGGACGGGCTGTCCGGGAGGCTCAACGGTGGGGGCGGTCTGCTGTTGGTGGGCGATGTGCTCGGCCAGGGTCCAGTCGACCCATCGCCATTCCGGGAGCAAGGGGCGGGGCCGGGGCCCGGTTGCCTCTCGGATGGTGGTGAGCCCTGCGGCGTGGGCGGCCTGGCGTCCTGCGTCGGAGAGGATCAGCTTCTCGGGGCGGACGCGGTGGACGGTGGTGTCGTCCATCCAGACTTCGCAGTACGGGGTGCCGAGTGCGGTGAGCATGGCGAGACGGTGGATGTCGCCCCACCCGGGATGGAGTCCGCCGGGGATGACCCATAGCCAGGTGCCGGGCTGGATGTCGCCCGGCCCCATGGGGGTGTGTTTGTACGGCGGCCGCTGGCGTCGGCGACGGCGGGGCTTCTCCGGGTAGAAGTGGCTGGGCGGATAGTGGGGGTTCGCCATGTGCCGCTGGTGGAGTTCCTCAGCCAGCGCGGCCAAGACGTCCTTGTGGGTGTAGCAGTCAGGGCCGACATGCCAGTGTCGGGGGCCATTCCGCTCCCACTGGATCGTCGCGCCGCACGGCTTCCACTGAGTCGTCTCGCTGCGCGTGCTGCACTGCCCGGCCCGGAGGTACGGCTGGGCGGTGGGGCACGGCCACGGCATGGTGCATGTCCGGCAGGTCCAGACGGGGCCGGCTGAGTCGGGCAGGTGCGCGCCCGGCAGGTAGAGGGGACGCAGCAACAGGCTCTCGTGCGGCGGGGCGGACGTTCCTTCGTCCGCCACCGGGTGGGGCTGGGGCATCGAGCAGGGTTCTCCTGGAGGGTCGGGGCCGGGACGGCGGCGGCGCGGCCGCCGTCCCGGCCGGGCTCGGTTCTAGGGCGCGGGCGGGGCGGCGGCCTCGGCCGCGTCCAGAGCCTGCTCGCTCCGCTCGAAGGCGGCGACCAGGACCAGCGGGTCCATGGCTGCGGCCTCCCCCTCGGGGGCGGTCTTGCGGGCGCGGTCGAGCGCCCGGACGGCCTGCTTGGCGATGTGGTAGCCGGTCTCGGCCCGTCCCTGGGCGTAGGCGGCGAAGAGCAGCAGCTCCACCTCGATCGCGTTCACGTGCTTGAGCACCGGCCCGTTGCCGCGTCGGGCGTTGTCGAGTGCCCGGCGCCCGTTGTCGACGTCGAACAGGGCGATGCAGGAGAGGGGGACGCCGGTCTGCGCCGGGGTCGTGGGGGGCAGGGCCTCCAGGGCGTCGGCGGCGTCCCGGAGGTTGGTGATCGCCTCGGCCCGGCCGGGGACGGGGCGGGCGAGGTGGCGGGCCGCCGTGGCGTAGCGGTCGGCCAGGGCGGCCCATACGTTGGCCTGCTCCGGCCGCTTCTGCTCGGCGGCCAGGGCGGCCTCGTCGGCGGCGATGCGGGCGCGCCGGTGGCACAGGGCCGACTGCCCCTTGAGCCAGATGCGGTCAGGGGCTCCGCGTCGGTCGAGCTCGGCGTGGTCGGCGGCGGCCCGGTAGGTCTGGGCGGTCTGCTGGGCGCGGTGCAGGGGGCGGCCGATGGTTTCGGTGAACATCCGGCCGTCGTGCCGGGCGACCAGGAGGTCACGGCGGGAGCGGGCGGTGCCGGCGTTGCCGTCCGGGGTCGGCAGGTCGCTGGGGAACGTCATGGTCGTACTTCTCCTTGCGTCGGGTTTCGAGCGGGCCCGGGGCGGCGGTGCCAACTGCCGCCCCGGGTAGGGAGGTTGCGTTGTCAGCTTCGGTCGCAGGCAACCACGATCAGGCCGGACCACGTCTCGCGGGTCTCGATGTCGGTGAACTCGCGCTCTTCGACGGTGAGCGACCGGTGGACGGCGAAGTCGTCGCCGCAGACGTCGCAGGTGAACCGGCCGAAGTAAGGGGATTCGGCGCTGCGCTTGTCGATCTCGGGTTCGTCGATGGTGCGGGTCGTGACGGGGCTGGCTTCGACGCCCGGGGAGGGGGTGGTCATCGGGGACCTCTCTCGGAGTGGGACGGGGAGGGGTTTCGAGCGGGCCGGGGCGGCGGTGCCATCCGCCGCCCCGGCCGGGTCGGCTACCGGAAGGACTGGGCGAGGGTCGTGCGCAGTGCGCCGGTCTCGGCGCAGACCGCGACGAGCGGGGCGGCGAGCGCCTTGCCGAACGCGGTCGCGTGCAGCTCCTGGCCGGTGCGTCCGGCCTTGCTGGCCTCGACGTAGCCGTGCCAGTAGGCCGCGAGGACGGTGTCGCTGAGCCCGTCCAGTTCCTCCAGCGGGGCCTTGTCCTCGTCGGCGGCGATGGTCAGGAGGTAGTCGCGCAGGCCGGTCAGCGCGGCCTCGGGGAGTTCCAGGGTGGAAGCCATCGGTACCTCTTCCGTACGGGTTTCGAGTGGTGGTGCCGGTCGGGGTGCCACCCCCTTCCAACAAGAAGAACAATACCAGCTTTCTCGTGTATCGGAAGTGCTGCGAGGCGCATTGCTGATCCTTTTTTCGTCCCTCGGCCCGAACCCGCTACCCTGGTGGTTCCTCGTTCCGCGTGGAAGTAGCGCCCCCTTCTGGGGATGTCGCCACCACGCGCGGTGCGGGTTTCGAGAGACCGGCGACCGCGCCAGCCTGCCGCACTTGTGCGGGGGGTCCTGCCTTATGGCAGGGCGGTCGCCGGTCTGCGTTCCGGCTCGGGTCAGGACTCGTTGTCGATCCAGACCACCCCGTACGGGGTGGTGCGCCAGGAGGACATGCAGCCGTGTTCCACGGCGTCCAGGGCCTCCGCGAGGTCCTGGTGGTCGCGGGCGTCGTAGCGCCCGGCTCCGACCGCGCGGCGCACCGCGTCGAGCCGGTCGACGCCGACCGCGATGGCGCGGCCGGCCCGGTAGCCGTTGAGGGCTGCGCGCAGCTCCGCGCGCCAGTCGGCGCGCTCCTCGGCGTCTGCCGGGGGCGGCCCGGTGTCCTGACGGGCCAGGTAGGCCAGCGCTCGGGCCTCGTGGACGGGGGCCCTCACGCGGCGGCCAGGCTGCGGGCGGCGGCGCACTGGACGACCGCGACCACCAGGGCGGCGGTGTCCTGGGTGAAGCCGCCCGCTCCTTCGGACCGGTAGACCTCGGTCTCTCCCTCGTCGCCGAGGTCGGCGCGCGGCCGGTAGAGCGCGACCCATCCGGGGTGCGCGTCAACGGGGCTGTCGGTGTGGCCGGTGCGGTCCGCGATCCAGATCTCGGGCCCGCCCGCGATGTCGACGGTGACCATGTCGGTGCCGGTGGGGGCATCGGTACCGCTGCGGACGGTCAGCCCGTGGGCTTCGAGTGTGCGGACCAGCCGGTCCCCGGCCGTGTCGTCGTGGTGGTCGATACGAACGTCTGTCATGGTGCCGCTCTCCTCGTACGTGATGGGTTTCGGGGGCCGGGGCGGCGGTGCCAACCGCCGCCCCGGCCGGGGCGGGCCCGTCAAGGAACAGACCCGCCCGGCACTGCTGTTACTCCTGCTCGTCCTCGGCGGGCGCGTCCTCCCGCCCCTCCGCCTGGGCCTCACCCGCGTCCGTCTCGTCCTCGCCGTCGGCCTCGGGGTTCTCTACCGCCCCGGCCGGTTCCTCGTACTCCTCGTCCTCGTCGTCGTACTGGTAGTCCTCTTCAGCGTCGTCGCCGTCGTCCTCGTCCTCGTCGGGGTCGGGGTTCTCGGCCTTCCATGCGGCCCTGGCCGCTTCCCGCTCCTCGCGCTGCCGCTCCTGCTCGGCCCTGCGCTCGGCTGCGGCCTCGGCCTCCTGCTCGGCGGTGGCCACCGTCTCCGCCTCGACCTCGGTCACGCCGTACCCGTGGCTCTTCAGGAAGCTGATCCACTCGGCGGTCGCGGGCCTGATCCGTCCGCGCACCGAGGGGCCGTGCTGGTAGTGGGCCTCCCCTCGCCATGCGTCGTCCTTCATGTGCTCGGCCTCGAAGTAGCCCGCCACGTGCGCGAACAGGACCCACCAGTAGCGCTTGTTCGCGGTCTTCTTGATCAGGGAAGCGATCACGCCCTTCGGCTGGCGAGTGAGCTGCTCGTCGCCCAGGAACTTCGCCAGCATCGCCCCGTGCTCCTGGCCGCCGACGTAGTGCGTGTAGTACCCATCGCTCACCAGGATCGTGCGCATGATCAGGTCCTTGACATCGGCCGGGGCCTCGCCCTTGTCCTTGCACATGTCCGCGATGTGGGCCTCGCGGCCCGCTCGGGCCGTCCGCCACGCGAGGTTGTTCACCTTGACGCGGCGGCGCTCCTCGCGCGCGGCCTCGATCTTGGCGGCCTCCTTCTCGTCGGGCTCGCCGTCGCCGTCGTCGCCCTCGGGGGCACCGGCGATCCGGTGGCCGTGCTTCTTCCATTCGGCGCACAGCCACACCACCTCGGCCGCGTCGGGGTCGATGGCGGCGGCGTGCCCCTCGCAGGTCTCGCTGTGTCCCTGCTCGCTCATCGGCATACCGATCTTGCTGACCAGTTCCTCCAGCGGTCGGGCGGTGCTGTAGTGCCAGTTCCTCGCCCAGTGGACGGTGGTGACCTTCTTCTCGGCCAATTCGGCCTTCAGGGTCTCGATCCGCTCGGTCCGGGCCTTCTTGGCGCGCAGTTCCTGCATGGCGGTCTTCCACGCACCGCGCTTGGCGTTGCGCTCCTGCTCGTCCTTGGCCTTGGCCCGCATGAGCGTGACCTGGGCGTTGGGCACGTCCTTGACCTCGTCGTAGTCGCCCAGCTCGACCCAGTCGAACTCGACCTCCTCCTCCCGGAGGTCTTCGAGGGTCTCCGCGTCCATCTGCGCGACCTTGTGGGCCGCGTCCAGCTCCGCCTCGGTCCGGCCGATGGCGGCCGCGAGCTGGGTCTTGCGGGCCTTGGGGACCCGCTTGGCGTTGACCATGAGGGCGAGCTGCTGGGCGGCGTCCAGGTCGTCCTGGACGCTGGCGGCCGCGCGGTGGACGTTCTCGACCATGGACCCGGCCAGGGCCTCGTCGTCCACGCCCTTCAGGTCGTCGCGGATGATCACGCGGACCTTCCGGTACTTGCGCTTCTCGGCCACGGCCTTCTCGGCGGCGGCGCGCGCCGCCTTCATGCGGCGCTGCCCCATGACGATGCCCAGCTTGCCCTCGTTCTCTCCCCCCTGCGGTCGCAGAACCGGGGCCTGCTGGACGCCCACGGCGTCCACGCTGGCGATCAGGGCGGGGTCGGGCTCGGTGGTGTCCTGCTCGGCGTCCCGCTTCTTGCGGTGGTTGAACGGGTCGACGATGACCCGGCTCTTCTCGGGCTCGTCCGGAAGGAAGTCGGTGAGCGGGTCGATCCACTCCAGCCGTCCGGCGTCCGCCTCTTCTGCGATGGCGGCCGGGGCCTGCTCGGTCTGCGTCACGGTCACGTTCGTGCCTTTCGTTCGTACGGGTTTCGAGTGGTGGTGCCGGACGGGGTGCCACCCCCTTCCAACAAGCTCAATATTACCAGCGCTGGGCCGTATCACCTAGTGAAAAGGTGTCCTTGACCAGCGTTTTCCGGTACTGGGAGGGGCCTGCACGTCCCGTCCGGGCCGGGCCACCCCTCTCCTTGTGAGCCGCTTTTGGTGGACCCGGGCCGGGGCCGGCGTTCCCGCGAGGCTGCGCCACGACGGCGCGGGGCCACGGCGAACGCGCGCCGATGCTCGCGCGGGAGCGGCGCGGCCGTCGTTCTCGACAGCCCGCTCCCCCCGGCCGGCGCGGGAGCGGGCGGAGTGACGGCCCGCCGTCGCGTCCGGCCGTTGCCCCGTCCGGTCGGCCGGAGGTACCGGCCGACCGGACGGGGTCTTCACCAACGGGTGAGCGCGCGGCCGGGGGCGAAGGTCTCGACCCATTCGATGTCGCCGCCCGGCGTCACCCGGACCTCGCCGCGCTCGCCCTCCTCGCCGTTGAACGTCAGCTCGCTGACGACTTCGTGACCGGCTGCCAGGCAGCGCCGGACGAACCTGGCGAGCGGCTGGCTGATCGATCCGCTCTTGGAGACGTGCGACACCGCGAGCGCGCTGACGGTGACCGGCTGCGCCTGGTCGAGCGGCACGTCCTCCGGGATCAGGGCCCATACGCCCACCAGGTCGGACCAGGGGCCAGCGGCGTCCGGGTCCTCGACGCCGGGGGCGAGGCAGAAGATCGGCAGATCCGGACCCTGCGTCAGCGGCAGAAGGGCGGGGAAGGGGATCGGCGGGGCGACTTGGACGGTTCCCTTGACGCTGTACTCGTAGCCCATGCGGGGCGCTCCATTCCGTGCTCGGTTCGGGTTTCGAGGGGGCCGGTCGGGGTGCCATCCCCTTCCGGCCCAGGGGGTCCGGGGCGGCCTGGTGGCCGCCCCGGACCGCCTCACTGCGGCAGGTGCTCGCTCGGGCGCATGATCGTGATGACGCGCTCGCCGTTGTCGCCGGGCGACGCCTCGGCCACGAGGGTCACCCGCTGCGGGTCGCGGCTGAGGCCGTCGACCGGGACGCGGTAGAGGGAGAACGCGAGCCGGGGCGGGCGGTTGGACCCTGCGGCGGCCTTGATCGCCCGGGACGCGGTGATGAGCAGGTCCCACTCCCGCTCGGTCTCGTCCAGCCGGATGCCGGTGTCCCACGTGTACGTCTCGGGGACGGCGATGCAGTCCGCGTAAACGGCCTCGGTCATGGCGACCGGGGCGGGGAACTCGACCTCGGCGGCAATGCCGGGGTCGGCCTCGATCAGCGTGCCGGTCGCGATGGCGTGGGCGCGGGTGTTGACGGTGCCGGTCAGGGTGCTCATGAGGTGCCTCTCGTTGTGCGTACGGGTTTCGAGGGGGCCGGGGCGGCGGTGCCAACCGCCGCCCCGGGGGGCAGATCAGAAGTGGTCGGACTGGACGGCGCTGTGCGCGCCGGGGAAGGTGGCGACGACCTTCAGCACGTTGCCCGCCTCCAGGAGCAGGGCGCGGCCCTCGCGGCCCTGGAACTCGTCCACGTGCATGGTGTGGGCCTTGGCGGCCTGAAGCAGCGCGTCCATCTCGGCGGCCAGCGGGGAGGACGCGCGGACGGTCACGATCTCGGGCGCGTAGTGCGCGTACGCCTTGGTGCTCCAGTCCAGGACCACGGTGTACGACCGCAGACCTGCCCGGCGGGCCGCGCGGCGACGGGCGCGGATGGTCTTGAAGGTCTCGATGAGTGCGTGCATTGGGTACTCCTCGGTGGGTTTCGAGTGGTGGTGCCGGGAGGGGTGCCACCCCCTCCAATAAGCTCAATATTACCAGCTTTGAACCGGATTAGGAAGCCGTGAAGGGCCTCTGAACAGGGTTTTCCTTGGTTCACCACCCCTGGATCGTGCGGTGCGCGATCCAGGCCAGGGCGGCGAGGCGCTCATGCGCCCGGAGGTACGGGGACAGCTCGGCGGGCCGGGCCTGCCCGTCGACCTCGACCGTCCAGGCGGTGTCAAGGCTGCGCGCGAAGCGGTCGTACCGCCACGTCACGGCACGGCCTTCGACGTGGCACTCCACCCGCATCGCCCGGGAGCCCAGCGAATCCCACATCGGCCCCCGGTCACAGCGGGGCTCCTCCTCGATGTAGCGGGGGTTCTCGACCCGGTGCCTGAGCAGACCCAGCCGCGCCACGAGGGTGGCGGCCAGCTCTGCCGCACCGGCGATGCCCGGCCGGTAGGGGGCCAGCCCGAGGGGAATCCGGTACTCCACGGGGCGGTAGGTGACGGTGTCGCGGGGGTCGATGGTCAGCAGGTCCATGATGGCCAGCCCTTCCGTTCCGGTGTGGGTTTCGAGTGGTGGTGTCGGTCGGAGTGCCACCCCCTCCCAACAAGCTCTATATTACCAGTGTCGAGCCGGATCACATAGCCGGAAAGGGCATCTGACCAGGGTTTTTTCCCGGAAGTTCCATGATCTTTTAGCGGGCGTCCGGGCCTCCGCCGACCCCCCTCCTTGCCAGCCGCTTTTCCCTCCCGGGCCCCCGGCCGGCCCGCACCCCTTCGACGTCGCGCAGCTCCTCCAGGCCCTCCTCGACCTCAACCCCTCGCGGTCACCACGACGTCGCCGGCGGACGACGACGGCGCTCCGCTCCCCCACCCCGGCCACGACGGACTCCAGCCCGTCCCCCGGTCCCCGGGGGGCGGGCGTCCGGAGGAGCCCCCCGGGGCCCCGCGCAAGGGAGCGAAGCGACCGCAGCCCGCAGGGAGCGAAGCGACCGGAGGGCCGCAAAAAGGAGGGCGGCCACGCCCGACGACTGCGGCGCACGGCCGGATCGGCCCGAAGGGACGATGCCCACCCACCGCGCCCGCGCCCGCCCCGCCGGCCCCGGCCCCCCGGCGCCGGGGGAGCGCGAGGGGGCGGCGCGAGAGCGCCCCTCGCAACCTGGCCGAAGGCCGGGTGCCGTCCCGCGGCGCCGCGCACCGGGCCCCGGCCCCGTGAGGCGAGGCCGGCGCTTATGGGGCTGCGCCCCGACGGCGCTCCGCGCCGGGCCGGGCCACCCACGGCTGGCCGCCGCCCACCGCGCAGCGGCCCCGCGCACCGGCGGCCCGTACGGCGGAGTCTCCGCCGTACGGGCGGCCCGGTCAGATGTCGAACAGGCCGATGGTGCCGGTGGACTTGTCATCGCCCACGTCGAACATGGCGACCTGGGCGGCCTTCGGCCGGGTGGTGAACTCCACGGCGGACATGGCACGCCAGTCCTTCGCGGGGGCGGCCTTGGCGGCCGTCGCGGCGGGAGCCTTCCGCTCGGTGAGGTCGGCAACGACGATTTCCGTGCGCGGGGCCGCATCGCGCCACTCGTCGATGTACTGGGAGGTGTCGCCGCTGCATCCCTGTTCCAGGGTGATGCCCGTCTGGCGCTCGAACCGCTCGTACTGGACTCCCCGGGCCTCCTCCCGCGTCCAGCACCCGCTGTGACGGAAGGGGGCCGACTCCTGGGGGATCAGAAACACCCCGCGCCGGGCCACTTCGGCGGCGATGTCGATGACGTGGTACTCGAACCGGCTGCCGGTGTAACGGGGGGCCGTGCGCCCGCCGCGCGCCACCGCCCCGTACGGCGGGTTCGAGATAGCCACGTCGAACGGGCCACCCAGGTCCATGGTCGGCACGTCGAAGACGTCGGCGCAGATCCACGTGGCCTCGGGCAGGACCTTGCGGCCCACGCGGACATATTCCGGGTTCTTCTCGATGCACACGATCTCGCGCGCTGCGCCGTGGGAGCCGAGGTAATGCCTCGCGGTCCAGGCGAGGTGGCCGATTCCGGCGCACAGGTCGATCACGCGGTCTTTGCCGAACGCCTCGATCACCATGTCTACGGCGAGACCGCCGGGGGTGAAGAACGCGCCGTCGAGCCGGGCGGTCCCCTCCTCCATCAGGTTGTCGAGCACGAATTCCCGCTCTTCGGGGGTGAGTTCGCGGTCCAGCTCGATCAGGTCCTGCGCCTTGCGGTGCTGGGTCGCCTGCTCGGTGGTCATCTTCGCCATGGGGTCCGCCGTTCCGTTCGGGTTTCGAGTGGTGCTGCCGGTCGGGGTGCCACCCCCTTCCAACAAGCTCTATATTACCAGCATCAAGCCGGAATCGGAAGCCGTAGAAGGCTTCTGACCAGGCAATTCCTGCGGCGTCCGGGCCGGGCCGACTGGCCCGGCCCGGACGGCCCTAGCTGCGCTCGGGGGTGTAGGTCCGGACGACTTCCAGCACCCGGAAGATGGACTGTCCGTCCCGGCGGACCTGAGCCAGGGTGTAGGTCTCGGGCTTTCCCTCGTACAGCAGGGTCACGCCGGGCCTGACGGCGTCCTCGGGGTCCCCCGGGAGCGGGATGCGCTCCCAGTGGGAGCCGAGGATGGAAAGCCAGTCGCTGCCGGGGCGCAGGATTCCCCACGCGTACCCCTCGGCCCGGAAGCGGTCCGGGTGGTGGTTGTCCTGCGAGTAGATGCCTGACGGCATGTCGCTTCTCCTTCGGTTTTCGAGGGTGAGCCGGGGGGCGGCGGCCGCCGCCCCCCGGCGGGGTGGTCAGTCCAGACCGAGCCAGCGCGAGACCTGGATACGGAAGTTGGCGGTGGCCTTCGGGTCGAAGGCGGGCAGGCCCGGCCGTTCAGCGGTGACGAGCGCCACGGCCGCTTGTGCGACGTCCTGGCGCTCCTGGCCGCGCTTCCCGAGCTCCTCGGCCCACTGGTAGCCACAGAAGAGGGCGGCCAGCTCCAGGTCTGTCCGGGCCTCCAGCTCTTCGCCGACGCTCCGCCCTGCGGCGACCGCGTCGATCTCAAGCCGCGTACACAGGTTGTTGAGGGCGGCGATTTCCGCCTGGGAGTCGATGGTGATGACCAGCTCGCCCATGGGTTCCTCCGGTGTGGTTTCGAGTGAGTCTCGCTGTCCGGGGTGCCACCCCCTTCCAACAAGCTCTATATTACCAGCACTGGACCGGATCACATAGCCGCAAAGGGCATCTGAACAGGGTTTTCCCGGAAGTTCCATGATCCTTTAGCGGGCGTCCGGGCCTCCGCCGACCCCCCTCCCGGCCAGCCGTCTTTCCCTGCCCCGGCCCCGAGCCGGCCCGCACTCGAACTCCGGCCTCCAGCTCCTCCAGGCCCTCCTCGACCCCAGCCCCGGGCGGTCACCACGATGGCGCCGGTACCCGTACGCGGCGCTCCGCCCCCGCCTCGGCCACGACGGACTCCAGCCCGTCCCCCGGTCCCCGGGGGGCGGGCGTCCGGAGGAGCCCCCCGGGGCCCCGCGCAAGGGAGCG
>NZ_JBIVIR010000037.1:0-20736 GCF_044749825.1 Streptomyces sp. NPDC088915 | reverse complement strand
TTCGCCGGCGGCTACCAGGACCCCACCGGCCTCTACCACCTCGCCGCCCGCTACTACGACGCCAACATCGGCCGCTTCACCCAGCCCGACCCCTCTGGGCAGGAGGAAAACTCCTACCTGTATGCCGAAGGTGATCCCGTCAACCGCATCGGCCCCACAGGGCTGCTGAGTCTTGACGGTGCGGTGGACGCCCTCGGGAACGCCAGTGACCTCATCGGCGCAGGCGTCCACTTGCCCCAGGGAGACACACGGGCACTATGGGGCGACGTCGCCGGGCTCGTAGTGGGAAGTCTGACTGCAACTACCTGCGGTGCAGCTGTGGTAGCCACTGCCACGCCGACTCTTGGCACCTTCCTCAGAGCCACAGCAGGGTGCTACGTCATCGGATGGGGCGTGGGGCAGATCGCATCCAACGCCGTCGGGGGCTGACGAACCCGGAATCTGGGTGGGGGGCGGAGAAATAGTCTTTTCTCGCCCCTACCAACCCTTCGAAAGGAGAAAGCCGTGACACGTGTGGGCTGGTCGATGGAGCAACGAGCCGTCGTTAAGAGGTACGCCCAGTTTGCCGCGTTCTTCGCGGTGATCGGAATTCTTTTATCGGCGTTTCTGATTGTCTCCGGGAACACCGGCGGGTGGGTCGTACTGGTAATGGTTGTTGCCATCTGCCTTGTCGGATACTTCTTCGTTCAGAAGGGAAAGGGTGGACAGCCTTGAGAATCCGCCCTGCATTGGTAATTCTCACAGCAGCTCCGCTAGTCGGCTGACACGGTAAAGCTCTCGGGTAAGCACCCGAGGGCTTGCTTGTGGGCGTCGACTATGGATATCGAGCAAGCTTTCTCCTTAGACCGGGTCCTATGTGGTGAGGCGGAGGAGTCGTTTGTAGCAGCAGATTGCTGCGGCGAGGCCGAGGAAGGCCAGGTAGTTGCGGGGATGGCGTTCGTAGCGGTGGTTGAGCCGGCGATAGCCGGTCAGCCAGGACATGGTCCGCTCGATGACCCATCTGTGGCGGCCGAGTCGTTCGGAGGACTCGATGCCCTTGCGGGCGATGCGGATGCCGATGCGTTTGCCGCGGAGCCATTTCCGCAGTTCAGGTACGTCGTAGGCCTTGTCGGCGTGCAGACGCTGGGGCTTGAAGTGACGGCCGCGGTGGGGGTCGTGTCTCGTTTGGTGACCGAGGACCATGGGCTTCAGGGCCTGGCTGTCATGGACGTTGGCCGCGGAGAGGCCGACGAGGAGAGGCAGTCCGTTCGCGTCCGACAGGACGTGCATCTTGGAACCCGGCTTGCCCCGGTCCACAGGGCTCGGACCGGTGAGTTCGCCCCCTTTTTCGCCCTCACATGCGCGGAGTCGAGGACGGCACGGGACAGATCGAGCAGGCCGACGTCGTCGAGGCGATGCAGGATCTCCTCGTGCAACCGGCCCCACACGCCCGCCCTGGACCAGATCAGGAACCGGCGATGGGCGGTCGACTTCGATATCCCGAAGCAAGGCGGCAGAGCCCGCCAGGCGCAGCCGCTGACCAGCACGTAGATGATCGCGGCGAACAGCGTCTCATCAGGCGTGTCCTGCGTCCCGCCGCCCTGCGGCCGCACCCTCGACGGCGGGATCAGCGGCTTCGCGATCTCCCACAACCCGTCCGGAACAATCCAACTCCACGTACCCCGCCCCATGACCTGCCCAACGACCGCCTCACCACATAGGACACGGTCTAAGGGGCGACCACCCGGACTCCAGGGCGGCCACCCCTTCTCGCCTGCCCGACCCCTACGCCGACGCCAAAGCCGCCTTCACCTCCGTTTTCGGGCGCAGTGCGGCGAGCGGCGAGCGCCGGCCCTTCTCGACCTGGCGGAGCTCCTCCCGGTCGACCTCGGGGTGCGCGCCGGGCAGGGCGTCGACGTCGGCGGTGCGGTAGAGCGGGACCAGGGCCGGGCCCCCGGCGCCCGGCCGCGCGCCAGGCGGCCTCGGTCTGCGCGAGCAGGTCCAGCGACGGCACCAACACGAGCACCCGGCTCGCATGGAGCTCCTCCGCGCTGCGGGCGGCCGCGAGGGTCTTGCCCGACCTGGTCGCCAGGATCACCTGCGCGCGGAGCCCCGCTCGGGCACGGTCGAGCGCGCAGGCAACTTCGCGGTGACGGGGGCCGGGGCCTTCAGGCGGCGAACCGGTTGGTGTGGCCGGGCAACTGCTGCCCCGGGCGCAGGAACCGCCGGCTGCCCTGTTCGTCGCGCACTGTGAGGAACCCGGCGTCCGTCAGCCGCTGTGCGATCATCCTGCGGCGGACCGTGCCCACCTTGAACGCCACGGTGCACAGCAGCGCGACCGCCCCGCCGGAGGCGACCGCTTCGACCGGCGACCTGTTGTCGATGAACATCAGGACAGTCAGGACCGCGCAGGCGAGGTAGACCAGAAGCCTCTGGCTCCGGTCGGCGACGTACAGGGCCATGACGTCGAAAGTGACGAGATCCTTCAGCACCGCCACGGCACCAGCCGCTTCGGGGAGCGGCTTCAGCGAGCCCTGCTTCAACCCCGGCACTGTCCCGCCGTTGCCCGCCCGCGGATGGGCGGTGATGGTTGCCGCCTCGCGGACGCGCGCGTCGGGCCGCGGGTCCCGGTACATCCTGACCTGGACCAGTGAGTTCTTGAACCCGGTCCTGTAGGCCATGCCGTACGTGTAGCCGTACTGCTCCACCACATGTGCCAGAGCGGCCGCCTTCGGCGCGGAGCCCTGAGGGGCGATCTCAACGATGTCCTGCTGACGGGCGATCTGCTGGAGCACCCCTGCTATGTGACGTTCCACCGGCACTCTGTTCTCCACCTCCTGGGACCCCCGCGCCCGGGCCCGACCGGAGCACAGCCTAGAGGGCGCGCCACCGATCGGAACACGCACGGTGCCCCGACCATGGACCGGGAGACCCCGCTTCGGGCGGCGATGTCGGTGGTGCGGTAGAGCGGGACCAGGGCCGCCCCGGCCCGTGAGGTGCCGTACTCAACCTCAGCCCACTCCGCAGCCCGGATCCGCTTGAGCCTGACCATCCAGTCGAATTCCACCCGCCTCACGCGCAGGCGGTCGGCGGCCTGGTCGGGGCCGAGCGGGGTGTCCGCGGCGACGAGCTCGGCCGGGTTCCCCCGCGTGCAGATCTCGGTGACCTGACCGGGATGGTGCAGCGTGCCCTTCGGGTTGCCGGACAGGTCGACCAGCAGGCCGCGGGCTATGAACCGGCGGACCACGAACGAGGTGACCGCCGCCTTCTGCCCATGCGTGTTCGGCGTGCCGAGCGCTTCGGAGATCCGGTCCGCCGCCACCCCACCCGGGATCGGCTCCTGGTTCATCGCGGCCCGTACGACGCCGGCGTCCAGCACCTCGACCACCGCCTGCGACTACCTCCCCCGAGGGGGGCCGGGGGCCGGGACGATCCCGATGTGCCGAGCCCACCGGAATACCCTTGCCGGCACTTCACCCTCTTCTGATGAAAGGAGGCCCAACGCATGATCTACCTGCACACCAACCCGGAGCTCAACGCACGGGAGGAACCGACAGCACGTGAGCGGGAGCTGGTCGACGCCATCGACGCACTCCTCATAGCCGTCGATCCTGCCGGGATCATCGGAGACGAAGCCCAGTGGTACCTCGGCACAGCTCTGAAAGGTCAGGACAATCTGGAGCTGGCACTGCCGCTGGGATGGGATCGTGAAGTCGCCCTGCGCGTACTGCTGACGGACAAGTCTTTCACCGTCGGCTGGGGTGGCGAGCTGGGCGAGAAACCGCTGCTGGTGTCCTTCGAGGCGGTCCCGCCCTCCCTTGGAGAGATGACGGCCGCCGTCGAGGCGGAGCTATCCCGTGAGCTTCGGGTCTTGGGGCGCCGACGCCTCTTCGGCGGGGCATCGGAGTTCCACCTCCGCCACGCAGAGAGCTGGACCGACCTGCTTCGCGGCGGCACGCCGTCGCGGGAACAAGACCTGAAGCGAGCCTCACACGAGGCCACGCTGCGGACGGGCTGACCGTCTTTCTCGCACCACACCGCGGGCCCCGGCACCCCGCGTCGGGGCCCACGGCATTGGGTGCATTCCTTCAAGAGGACGTTCGTCCCCAGTCAAGACGGTAAGTCGACCCGCTACGTGCACGAGCACTGAGTCCGAGGTACTGGTCCGACATCGCGACGAGTCCGGAGAAGATCCCGGTGGTGGCCGGGGTCCGGAGCACCTTCAAGCGGGCATTCACGGCGTCATCTTGGTGCCGGCGGATCCGGACTGGCGCGCCAGCCTGTAGGACGGCATCGGAGCAGATGCGACGGAGCCCCGGCCACCGCCTCCTGATGGTCACCGACGGTCTGATCGAGACCCGCGGAGTCGACCTCGCGGTGTCCATGGACCAGCTCCGCACGGCCGCGAGCACCGCCCCCGCCGGTCTCGCCTCGCTGTGCGACACCCTGCTGGGCTGCTTCGGCCATGAGCGGGAGGACGATATCGCGATGCTGGTGCTGCGACTAGGCTGAGCGGTGTCGCCGTAGAACAGGAGTGCCCATGCCGCAGATTCTCGTCACCCGGACCGGGCGGGACGACGTCGACTGGGAAGGGCTCGCGAGCGCACTGAACCAACTGGTCGTCGAGAAGGCTGCTGCGCGTCTGGAGGAGTGCAAGACGCAGGTCGTGCGCGGCGAGGACTCGGCGGTCGGCACCGACATCGAGGGGCACCTCCTGGTGCACGTCACAATCGGCCTGCTCGCCGGACGCACCGATGAGACGAAGGCGGAGCTCACGGAGGCGGTGGTGGACCTGCTGCGCAAGTTCGCCGGGCCCGAGGACGGCTACCGGATGCATGTCTCCGCCGAGGTCCGCGACCTGGACCCGTCCTACCGCAAGGTCGAGTTCTAGGGCCTGTCCGGCGGATCATTTCGGACTGGTGCAGGCACGCCCGGTACGGCCGAATCGTCGTGGGCCGCAGCAGTCACGCGAACGAGGGCCACCGGTCGGCGGCCCACTCCCGCCAGTCGTCCCACCCGGGCGGCGGGCCGGCGACCCTGTGGCCCTCCAGTTCCGCCGCGTCGGGCTCCTCGAAATGCGCGCGCCCGTGCATGATGTCGGCCTCGGACATTGGCAGTGTCTCTTCGGGAGTGGTCGCCCAGCGGTGGGCGATACGGGCGCGTTGGGTCTCCTTGTTCACCGGCAGGTAGATCATGCGGAAGCATGCCTCCTCGGCCTCCACCAGCCAGCGGATCGCAGAGCGTTCGTCCCGTGACCAGCAGCCGTAGTCCACGACGACGTCGGTGCCCAGTCTGACCGCCTCCAGGGCGAGCCAGAGCATGCGCCCCTCCAGCACGTCGCGCTTCCCGTCGGCCTCCGCCTTGCCGAACAGGGGAATCATCCAGTCGTCGGGCGTCAGACGCAGCGCGCCGTGCTCCGCGGCGAGCTGCCGGGCCCGCGTGGTCTTTCCGGCCCCTGGCAGGCCGACCATCAGGAACAACGTGGTCACACCCCGATCGTGGCAGGGAGGCCAATCAGGCGGCCACCGTTTTATCTGCCCGATCACGGGCTGAGCCACAGGCGGAGGGGGGCCACGGTGACAGTGCCGTGGAAGACGTAGGCGCGCTTGTCGTAGCGCGTAGCCACGGCACGGAAGTGCTTGAGCCGGTTGATCGTGTGCTCGACCTCGTTGCGGCGCTTGTACCTCTCCTTGTCGAAGCCCGCGGGCCGGCCTCCTCTACTGCCTCTGCGTCTGCGGTTGGCCCGCTGGTCCTTCGGTTCCGGGATGGTGTGTTTGATCTGGCGTCTGCGCAGGTAGCGGCGATTGCGGCCGGAGCTGTATGCCTTATCGCCGCCCAAGTGGTCGGGACGGGTCCGCGGATGCCCGCCGCCGAGGCGCTTTACCCGGATGCGTTCGAGGACTGGGATCAGCTGCGGGCTGTCGCCCCACTGACCAGGAGTGATCAGCAGCGCCAGAGGGCACAGGCCGCCTTCCCCGGCAAGGCGGATCTTGGAGGTCAGACCGCTCCGCGAACGGCCGAGCCCTTCGTCGGGGCGGTGCTGCCGAGGTGTTGATCTCCGCTTCGGAACTCGCGGCGTCCTGCGCGGAGCTCCGGCAGCGTGCTGATGGGCTCGGCACGAGGTGGAGTCCACGTTCACCATGCTCCAGTCGATCCGGCCCCGGCGTCGGCAGCGGACTGGACGGCTTGCAGGATCCGATCCCAGGTGCCGTCCGCCGACCAGCGGCGATGACGCTCATAGACCGTCTTCCAGTTCCCGAACCGGTTTGGCAGATCCCGCCACGGGACTCCCGTGCGGGCCCGGAACAGGACCCCGTTGATCACTGTTCGGTGGTCGTTCCAACGCCCGCCCCGGCCGCCGGTCGTCAGCAGATGGGGCGCAAGCCGCGCCACTCATCATTCGTCAGATCACCCCGCCTCACGAACTGAACAATGGTCCCGACGCGAGGCGACCGCCACATGATTCGCCGGACAAGACCTAGTCCCCGGGCCGGGCTTCAGTCCTCGGACGCCAGGGTGATGAGCCGGGCGGCCAGGCCGCTGGAGGAGCCGTCGGCCGGCTCGTCCCCGAGGACGCGGCGTAGCAGCGCGGTCGTCCTCCTCGTCCTCGCCGCCACCCGCGCTGCCGACCCCGACGAACCGGCGCACCACGAACGCCGTCGCGTTTCGCCTTTTGGTGATCACTGCGCCCGGTTGCGGCTTTTTCCGCGCAGTTCGTCGTCGGGTCGGGTGCGCTGAGGCATGTCGGTACAGTGCCTGGGTGCCGGCTGTCTGGTCGGCACCTCCTGGGGGGGACGAATGAGACGAGGGTTATGCCGGAGCAAGCGAGTTCGCCTGCGATAGCACCGAGCGGGCGTGTGGCCGCGTCGGCCGAGGCGGCACGGATGGCGGCGGTGCGCCGTTACGACATTCTCGACACCCCTCCGGACGGCGCCTACGACCGAGTCGCAGCGCTGGCGGCGCGCCTGTTCGAGGTGCCGGTGGCAACGGTGACGATCGTGGACGAGGACCGGATCTGGTTCAAGGCCACGCACGGACTGGAAGGCGTCACCGAGATCGGCCGCGATCCGGGCCTGTGCGCCTCGGCGGTCCTGACCGATGACACCACCGTCATCCCCGACACCCTGCTCGACCCGGCCGCCTGTTCCAACCCGCTGGTCGCCGGCCCGATGGGGGTGCGGTTCTACGCGGCCGCCCCGATCATCACCGCCGACGGGTACCGGCTGGGCACGGTCAACGTCCTCGATACCCGCCCCCGTAAGATCAGCGAGGCGGATTCGGCCACGCTCGCGGACCTGGCGGCGGTGGTGCGCGACCAGCTTGAACTGCGGCTGGCGGCGTTGCACGCGGTACGCGCCGAGCAGGAGCGCCGCAAGGTCGAGCAGGAGAAGCGCCAAGCGGAGGAAGAGGCCCGGCAGCGGGCGGAGCGGGACAAGGCGGCCATCGCCGCGTTCGCCTCCACCCTGCAGCGCACCCTGGTGCCTCCCGCGTTGCCCGCGGTACCGGGGCTGGAGCTGGCCTGCCACTACAAGACCGCCTCCCCGCAGGAAGTGGGCGGCGACTTCTACGACGTCTTCCCCGTCGACGGAGGCCGGTGGGCGTTCTTCCTGGGCGATGTGTGCGGCAAGGGCGCCGAAGCCGCCTCGGTCACCTCACTGACCCGCTACACGCTGCGGGCCGCAGCCCTCGTCGACGCGGACCCCACGGCCGCGCTCAATGCCCTGAACACGGCGCTGCTGCTGGATGCGGCGGTCGGTACCCGCTTCTGCACTGCCATCTTCGGCCTGCTCGATCCAGACCGGGACGGCGGTTTCACAGTCACGCTGGCCACCGGCGGCCACCCGCCCGCCTACCACCTCAGCCCCGCCAAGGAAGGCGGTGTACGGGTCGACGCGGTCCGCGCCAAGGGTGGCATGCTGGTCGGCGCGTTCGCCGAGGCCTCCTTCGCCTCGCGCACCCTGCACCTGGCACCCGGCGAGGGGCTGCTGCTGTACACCGACGGTCTGACCGAGGCACGCACCGCCGATGGCCACATGCTCGCCGACACCGGCCTGCTCGACTTCTTGGTCCACCGGCCGGCGCCGGTCGCTGCCGGCGCCCTGATCGACGACACCGTCGCGCTCCTGGACACCCTTCCCGACACCGAACGCGACGACGTGGCGCTGCTGGCCCTGTCCGTCCCCACCCCCGATGCCGCTCCCGCAGGTATCACCACCACCGCTCACAGCGCCGCCGCCCCGAGCGCCGACATCTCCGTCGGGCAGGAGAACCGACGCCCATGACCGACGCATTCCACATCGACGTCCCGCACACCGACGGCACCTTGGCCGTGATCGCACTGTCCGGTGAATTCGACATCACCACCGCGCCCGCCGTACGGGCCCGCGCCCTCGAGCTCATCACAAACGGCCACCCCCATCTGGTCGCCGACCTAGCGGGCGTCACCTTCTGCGACTCCTCAGGACTGGGCGCCCTCGTCGGCATCTGGCGCTGCGCCAAGGACGCCGACGGCTCGCTGACCCTGGCGGCCATCCCCGACCGGCTGAGCCGCTTGCTCAGCGTCACCGGGATGGACACCTTCCTGCCCGCCTTTCCCAGCGCCGACGCCGCGCTTGCCGCACGCCAAAGCCGCACCACCGCCTGAAACCCCTCGCTCGACAGGGCGGCGCGGCTTGTATTGCTTGTGACGTCCCATGATCCGCGCTGGCGTTGTCGGAGCCGTCCACGGGTGGGGAGTTCTGGCTGCCGCAGACCCGGATGGAGCGCAGCGGTCCGGGCCGGCTGCGGCTGACCGGTGCGAAGAGTTTCGTCACCAACGCCGCCCACGCCGATTCCTACGTGCTGTCCGCGGTGGCGAGCGGGCCGGACACGCCCCCGGGACAGTTTTCCTGCACCGTGGTGGACGCCGGCACCCCCGGACTGGTGTGGGGTGAGCCCTGGCGGGGTTTCGGCATGCGCGGCAACGCCTCACGTGCACTGGACCTGCCCGGTGTGGAAATCCCCGAAAGGTGCCTGCTGGGGGAGCGGGGCGACGAGATCTGGTACGTCTTCAACGTCGTTGCCCCCTACTTCCTGATGGCCATGGCCGGCACTTACCTCGGCGTCGCCGCGGCCGCTCTGGAGGAGACCCGCGCCCACCTGCTCCAGCGCAAACGGACGAGGTCGAACCGGCACCCCTCCGGCCACCAGGTCGTCCAGCACCGCCTGGGCACGATGTGGGCCCGGGTGGAACGCACCCGCCGCCTCGTCTACCACGCCGCCACCGAGGCGGACACCGGCGGACCGGAAGCGCTGCTGGGCCTGGCCTCGGCCAAGGCCGAGGTCGCGGACGCGGCTGAGGCGACCGTCAACGACGCCCTCACCCTCGTCGGCGGCGTCGGTTACGGCGAACGCTCCCCTTTGCATCGGATGCTGCGTGATGCCCGCGCTGCTCACGTGATGTCGCCCGGCACCGACATGCTGCGTGTGTGGGCGGGCCGTGCTCTGCTGGACGAGCCCCTTCTGGAGGGCTGAGATGGAACCGGCCCACTCGCCGCTGATCCTGCTGGTGGACGTGGACGGCCCGACGGCGCGCGCCCTGCGCGACGAGCTGGCCGGTACCGCGGAGTTCGCCGAGACCACGGCCGGCGACGCACCGGTCTTCACCTCCGGCACGCTCGGTGAGCGCCGCCCCACCGTGGCGGTACTCGCCCCCGGCGTGCCCGCTCCGGCGGGCCTGGTGCACTCCCTGCGCCCGCATCCGGCCGACCTGGCCGTGGCAGTGGTGGCCGCTCCCGCCTCCGAGACCGAGCTCGCAGCCCTCCCGCTGCTGTTCTCTCCGGACGTCGTCGCCCAGGTACGCGAGCGAACACGGCCGCTGCCCGCCACCGTGGCCCACCTCCTGCACGCCCTGACGGGCCGCCGCGCCCACGCCGCGGCCCAGGCGGCGGCCCAGCAGCAGCTTTCCGCCGGCAGCGCGACGATCGGCCGGCAGCTGGGAGAACGGCTGCTGGGCCAGTTCCTCACCCAGGCCCCCATCGGCGCCCT
The DNA here is from genome assembly GCF_044749825.1 of Streptomyces sp. NPDC088915. Taxonomy (NCBI): domain Bacteria; kingdom Bacillati; phylum Actinomycetota; class Actinomycetes; order Kitasatosporales; family Streptomycetaceae; genus Streptomyces; species Streptomyces sp. NPDC088915. Next base: position 10,731 of record NZ_JBIVIR010000037.1, on the reverse strand, counting down.
CATGCTCGACGGTCTGGAGGTCATCGCCTGGAACCGCCGTGCCGCCGAAACCCTGGAGCTGACGGAGGCCGCGATCCTGCACCGGCCGCTGACCGACCTGTTCCCCGCCGAGGAACGCCCCGCGCTGCGGCGGCACCTGACCGCCGCCGCGCATCCGCACACCGCCCAAGCCGACGCCGTCTTCGAACGCACCCGGTCCGACGGCACCTCCCAGGCACTGCGCGTCGCCGCGCAACAGGTCCTGGACGCCGACGGCCGCACCCGTACCCTGGTCCTGGCCGACGACGTCACCGACCGCCTGCACGCCCAGCGCAAACTGGCCGAACGCACCAGCCAGGCCCTGCTCACCGCCGAAGTCGCCGCCGCCATGACCGAACCCGGATCACTGCCCGAGCGCCTGCACCGGTGCGTACGCGCCGCGGTCGACCGCCTGGGCGCCGACCGGGTGTGCATCTGGACCACGGACGAGTACGGCCGGCTGTCCCACACCACGTGTGCCGACAGCGGCGACGGGCAAACGGCCCCGAACCCGTGCCAGGACACCCAGAACCACCTGGCCGAACGGGTCCTCACCACCTTGCGCCCCCACCTGGACGCCGCCCCGCCCACAGCGGACCCGCACACCGCCTCCGCTTCCGGACACGGCTCGTTCGCCGGCTACCCGCTGATCACCGGCGGGCAGCCGATCGGCGTCCTGACCCTCACCACCCGCCTGGCCCTGCCCGGCTCCACCCGCACCACCCTGGAAAACCTCGCCGACCAGATAGCCGTCGGCATCCAGCAGGACCGCCTCCTGTACCGCCTGCACGCCACCACCCGTGCCCTGGAACGCCCCCTGCTCCCCCCGAGCCTGATCAACCCGCCCGGCTTCGACCTCGCCGCCCGGTACATCCCCTTCGGAGAAGGCCTGCACATCGGCGGCGACTTCTACGACGCCTTCACCGCCCCCGACGGCCGCCACGTCCTGGTCCTGGGCGACGTCTGCGGCAAGGGCCCCGCCGCCGCGGCCATCACCGGACTGGTACGCCACACCCTGTGGACGGCCGCCCAGCACACCACCGACCCCGCGTACGTCCTTCCCCTGATCAACCGAGCCCTGCGGCGGGAGAACACCCCCTTCTGCACCCTCGTCTACGCCGTCCTGGACCCCTCTCACGCCCCGGCCCGTCTGCGCATCGCCTCCGCCGGGCACCCCGCGCCCCTCCTGCGCCGCACGGGCGGGCACACCGCCCCCCTCGCCCCGCACGGGCCCCTGCTGGGCGTCCTGGACACCCCGCACCATCCGGTCAGCGAGCTGCAACTGCACCCCGGCGAGTCACTGGTGCTCTACACCGACGGTTTCACCGAAGGCGCCGGCGCCCACGCACAGCAGGAACCCGAAGACCTCGCCGCACTCATCACCGCAACCTCCACAAGCGGCGACACGACATCCGACGACCTCGTCACGGCCATGCTCACCCACGCCTACGACCGGTGGGGCACCCAACTGCGTGACGACCTCGCCGTACTGGCACTCACCGCCACCGCCCCCACCTCCAACTGACCGGAGCGTCACCGGCACGGCGGGGAGCAGTTGCTGCCGCGGTCGAGGCCACGACCATGGCGGTCCCGGTCAGACCCTGAGGCCGGGCCGGACCCATACCGGGCTTGCCGGCGGCCGCTGGACGGTCGACATCGTCGCCGTCGCAGGCCGTACACGGCTCCGGACGGATCGGCCGAAGGGGGGCCGTCGGCTGTGTCGACAGCGGGAGGGATCTGCCCTTGCGACATATGCCCTCAACCGGTCTCTCTGAGCCCTTCACGGACACGCGATGCGGCCGGCCCTGACCGGTCTCGATCCGGAGGCGGCCGGGTTGTTCCTCGCCGTCGGTCTCGTGCCCGTGGCCGGATTCGCCTGCCATGCGTCGAAACGGCACACGGGGCAGAACCGGCCGGTGGATCGCGGGACGGCCGCGTGCTGCCGGAGTCCGGGTCGGCGCGGTGGCCGCGTGTCGCTGTCCGCTCACGGACCGGAAGGCTCCGGACCTGAAGCGCTCTCCTACCTGCCGGCCGTGTACCTGCGCCCCTACCGGAGCCGGGCACCGGGCCCGGTGCCCGGCGCCTCCAAGTTGCCGGCGCCTCCGCCCCTTGACATGGTTTTTCATGAGTGCCAGATCATTGACTCGGGGTACGGGAGCCGGTCCGATGAGCAGCGGTCACCAGGACGAAGCCCGGTATGACAAGCCGTGGAGCAGGCCGGGGCGCGTCAGGTACGCCTTCACGCGGCTTTCGGGGATGCTGCGGCCAAGCATCTCGGTGTACCGCCCGGAACCGGGGAAGGTGCACGTCGAGAACGACTGCCCGGTCGTCACCCGGGACGGCACCCTTCTGCGCGTCAACGTCCACCGTCCGCCGAACAGCACTCCCGTACCGGTGATCCTCTTCGCCCACCCGTACGGGAAGGACGATCTGCCCGAGTTCACCGCCTCGGGCCGCCCCAAGCTGTCGTTCCGCTACCGGATCATGCGCCAGACCGGACCCCTGGTCTTCTCCTCGCTCACGACCTGGGAGGGGCCCGACCCGGTGTGGTGGGTCGGGCAGGGCTACGCGGTGGTGAACTGCGACCTGCGGGGAGCAGGCACGTCGGACGGCGTCGGAGCGCTGCTGTCGGCCCAGGAGGGCGAGGACGTCCACGACCTGATCGAGTGGGCCGGTGCCCAGCCGTGGAGCAGCGGGGCCGTCGGCATGCTCGGGGTGTCCTACCTGGCGCTCACGCAGTGGCGGGCGGCGTCCACCCGGCCGCCCTCGCTGAAGGCGATCGCTCCGTGGGAAGGGTTCACCAACGCCTACCGGGGACTGGCACGCCCCGGCGGCGTGGAGGAGAACGGCTTTCTCAGGCTCTGGGACCTCGGCCTGAAGAAGGTCCGGCAGGCCTACTCGTTCCGGCGGGAGAGCGCCCGCAGACCGGTGATCGACGACTGGTACCGGTCCCTGGACCCCGACCTGTCCGCGATCGAGGTGCCCGCACTGGTCTGCGGCAGCTTCTCCGACAACAACCTCCACAGCCGCGGTTCGTTCGCCGGATTCGAGCAGATCGGCTCCACGGAGCGGCACCTGTACACCCACCGCGGCGGCAAGTGGGCCGTCTTCTACGACCAAGAGGCCCGCGCGGCCCAACTGCGCTTCTTCGAGCGCCACCTCAAAGGGCGGGACGCGCCACTACTGCCCCGGGTCCGGCTGGAGGTCCGCGACCGCGCCGACCACGTCGTGGAGGTACGCGACGAGGAGACCTGGCCGCTGGAACGCACCCGGTGGACCCCCGCGTACCTCACGGCCCGAGGTCTCGCCACCGACCCGCCGACCGCCCCGGGATCGCTCTCCTTCGACGTCCGCCGGGCAGGCGCCCGGTTCGGCTGGACGGTCACAGAAGACACCGAGCTCACCGGACCCATGGCACTGCGGCTGTACGTCGAGCTGCACGACGCCGACGACATGGACCTCGTCGTGGGCGTCGAGAAATGGAGCGCAGGCCGCTTCGTCCCCTTCGAAGGCTCCTACGGATACGGCCGCGACCGCGTCGCCACCGGATGGCAGAACCTCGCCCTACGGGCACTCGACACCGACCGATCGCGCCCCTTCGAACCCGTGCCAGCCTGTCTGGTGCGCGAACCCGTCCCGGCGCGAGAAGCCGTCCCCGTCGACATCGCGCTCGGCGCCTCCTCGACCCTCTTCCGTGCCGGGGAGCAGCTCCGGCTGGTGGTCGCCGGCCGATGGCTGTCCCCGCGCAACCCGCTGACCGGCCAGTTCCCCGCCTCCTACCGGACCCGCACCCGGGGACGCTGCACCCTGCACTGGGGACCGGACCGGCCCGCCCACCTCCTGCTGCCCGTCATCCCCGCGACGGCATAAGGCTGCCCGGACTTCCTCAAGGACGGCTCCGCACGGCGAGCGCGCTGCCCGGCCCGTAGCCGCGCAGCATCCACTCCAGACGCCCGCGGTACTGTTCGGCGAACTCCTGAAGACGCTGGGCGTACCCCTCGCGCTCGCCTTCCCGTACGGCGCCCAGGGCCACGAGGACGATCTCCTCCGACGCGTCGGGGTCCAGAAAGTGCTGCAGGGCCGTCAGGGCCCACGTGCACCGCCACGCCACCTCCAGGACCTCCCGCACACCGGGCACCGGAGCCGATGCCATTTCCTTCGCGGCCGGGGCGCCGGGCTGCGGAGCGGGGGAAAGCGGATGGGTGACGGCACGGCCGCGCTGGGCGGCGGTCTGGTCGGCGAGCCACAGCAGGCCGGTGGCGATCGCGCGTACGTCCGCGTTCCAGCCGTCTTCGAACCGCTCCTCGGCCCCGTCGGGGACGCCGGTGAGGACCTGGCCGTGAAGACGCACGCAGTCGCCCGGCGGCTTAAGGACCGGGTGTTCCAGTGCGATGCGACGGCGGTGTGCCGGGTGCCGGACGGCACCCGCGCCTACGCCCTCCTCGACGGCGTCGGCGACACCCGCGCCGTCCGCACCTGGACCCGCACCGCCGCACGCCGCCCGGCCCGCGCGGCCGCCGGACACGGCGACACGGAAGCCGGCCTGCGCACCGAGTACGACCGCTACGCCGCCGACCCCGCCCGCCACACCCCCGGCCACGACCTCCCCGCCGCAGCGGCCGTCGTCGCCGTCCACGCCCCCGGCGGCCCGCTCTCCGCCGCCTGCTCGGGCGACGCCCGCGCCCACCTCCTCCTCGACGGCCTCGGACCCCTGCGACAGCTCACCGAGGACCACAACGCCCGCCGCGCCTGCGACGGCCACGGCGACCGCAACCTCATCACCGCCTGCCTCGGCGGAATCCGCGACGACGAGGAGACCGAACAGCACCGGGGGCACCCGGCCATCGAGTACATGTCCGGCCCCGCCCGCCCCGGACGGCTGCTGCCGGCCTCCGACGGCGCCTACGAACCCCACGAGGACATCGACCACGACCTGGGCGACCATCTCACCGGCGATCCACGCGAGGCCGCCGAGCTCCTGGTCGACGACGCCGTCCGCCACGCCCGCGCACAGCGGGACCCCGTACGCCGACAACGCCACCGCCCTGATCGCCCGCATCACCTGACCGACTATCAAGGGAGAACCGCTTGTGGACACCCCGCCCGCACCGCCCCAGATGCGATCTTTCGGTTTCGTGACAGCGGAGTGAGAGACAGTGGCGGGGTGGAGCATTGCCGTAGGTCAACCCGGTTTTCTTAAGTGGGGTGCACTGCCGTAAGTGTGAGGGATCGCGCCGATCCCACTGTCACGGAGCGATACCTGTGCAGGTGGCGCGCTGACGTGAAACCGACAGATTGCAGCCTCCGTCTGCACACGGCTCAGCTAACTTGATCTTTGACCTGTGCGGCGTGGTCGACGGACTACCGACTCCTTGCTCCGGGACGTGACGCCCGTCTTGCGGGGCGTGTGGACGTCGCGGTGCGGGGTGAGCCGGGTGTTCTTCCGCCCGGAGGCTGAGGCCGATTTGGTTTACGTACAACCCATCGTGCCACCTGTGTATCTGACCAGGTGTAGCGCTGTCTGCGTCTGGTCTTTCCTGGAGGTCTCCTTGCAGTTCCGTACCGTCGGCTCCATCCGTCTTGTCTCCTCCGTGGCGGCAGTCCTGGCCATGACCGCCGCCACGTGCGCATATGGCCCACTCGTGGCGGTCGCCTCCAGCGCAGACTCGTCCGGCGTCCCCTTCCCTTCGCTCCTGCCTGGGACCAGGCTGCTCGGCGCGGGCCTCCAGGGCTACGTTCTGGACATCCCCACCGGACACCAGGACTTCACGACGTACCGCTGGGTCCCCTACGCGGGTGGCGCGCCCCGTGACTTCACCACCAGCTACTTCGAGGGATTGAACGACGTGTCCGGAGAGATGGTGGCCGGATCGGACGACGGTTACGACGGCGTGGGCGTCGACCTGGTAACCGGGGAGAGGTTCCGTACCGAAGAGATACCCGGCGTGCTGGACGCCCTTTATGAGGGAACCACCGGGTCGGCCATTGCCCTGAGAGGGGACGACGCCCTGGGGGAGAAGAGCCCCCTGTGGCTGGATACCAAGGACGCCCCGCCCCGTGAGGTTCGGGGGCTGCCCGCCGGGACCACCTACCTGGCGGTACGTCCCGCGTCCGCGACGGTCGGACTGCTCGATTACCGCACCACCACCGGCGAGCAGAGGGTGGGCCTGATCGACCTGGCCACTGCCATCGTCTCGGAGACGTACCCGAAGGTGGAGGCGGTCTCGGCAACCCGGGTCGCCTGGACCGAGCCGGCCACCGCCACCACCCCGCGTCGCGTGGTGGTCCGCGACCGGGTCACGGGCAAGGACACCGTCACCGAAGCGGCGGGCACAGGCACCCTCGGCATCGGGCTGCTCGGCGACTGGCTGCTGTTCGGGGGCCGCGCCCGGCACCTGGTGACCGGGACGACGGTCACCCTTTTCGACCGGGTCGACGCCTTGTTCACCGCCACGGACGGCACGGCCGCCGTCGTCCAGGGCGCCCGGGGCGGGAACACCGGCATCCACCGCGTCACGCTCGGTGGCGACGGCAGGCCCGCGGCGGTGTTCGTGGCCCGAAGCACGACTGCCGGAGACCTCGTCCACGACATCGACGCGGACGGCCATCCCGACCTCCTGGGACGGGACGCCTCGGGGACGCTGTGGCGGGACAGCGCCGCGGACGGGCGCCCCCGGGCGTCGGCCGGCACCGGCTGGCAGGGTTACGGCAAGATCGAGATCGCCGGTGACGCCGTCGTCACCGGCGGCGCCGACAACTACGCGGCAGACGTCGTCGCGCGGGACGCGGCCGGTGTCCTCTGGCTCCACCAGGGCAACGGACAGGGCGGCTTCCTCCCCCGCACGCGGATTGGCGGCGGCTGGCAGGTCTACGAAAAGATCGCCGGCGGCAGCGACCTCACCGCAGACGGCCGCCCCGACCTCGTCGCCCTCGACACGGCCGGTGGGCTCTATCTGTACGAAGGCACCGGTCACGGCAGCCACCCCTACGAGACCCGCAAGAAGATCGGCGCCGACTGGGGCTTCTACAACCAGCTCACCGCGGTCGGCGACATCGGCGGCGCCACCGGCGGGGACCTCGTCGCCCGCGACAAAAACGGCCTTCTCTGGCTCTACCTCGGCAAGGGCGACGGCACCTTCACCACCCGCAAACTCATCGGCGGTGGCTGGCAGGTCTACGGCCAGCTGACCGGCGCCGGAGACGTGAACCACGACGGCCGGGCCGACCTCCTCGCCCACGATCCGGTCACCAGCCAGGTCTACCTCTACACCGGAACCGGTGACTGGCGCCGTCCCTTCGCCAAAAGGGTCCTTACAGACATCCACGCAAAGGCTGCGTACGACCACATCGTCTGATCGGCCCGCGCCACCCAACGATGCGACTGGGCTGCTATGAGCCCACGAGGACGATCTCCTCCGCCGCGTCGGGGCCCAAGACGTGCTGCGGGCCGACCAGGGCCCATGCGCACCTCCCTGCCCCCCGGGACCTCCCGCACATCGGGCACCAGGACCGTCGCCTTCACTGTTCCAGCCGGAGCCGCGGTGCCGGGCTGCCGGGCGGGGCAGGGCTGGTGGGTGGTGGCGCGGCCGCGCTGGGCGGCGGCCTGGTCGGCCGACCGCAGCACGCCGGTGACGACCGCTCGTACGCCCGTGTCCCAGCCGTTCTCGAACCGCTCCTCGACCCCGTCGGGAGCGCTGCTCTCCACGATCCAGGTACGGACCCCGGCGAGCGCTCCGGCCTCCAGCCGCGCGACGAGTTCGTCCGCGCGCCCGGCCGGCACCCCGGCGGCGGCCGGGGCACGGAACACCTCCAGGCGGGCGTTCACCGCCTCGTCCTGGTGCCGGCGGATCCGGGCCAGCTCCCGCCCGTAGGCGACCTCGTCGTACGAGTCTGTACTCACGCTGCCCCTCCTCCGTCGTCCCGGGCCCGCCGCGCGTCCCACCTCGGGTCGCGCACGGGCACGGTCACCGGCGCCCGTGGGGCGTCTTTGTGGTCGAGGCGCGCGCGATCTGCCGGTTCGTGCGCGGCGTGGTGAGGAGGTGGGTCAGGAGCACGACGGTCTGACGGCCCCGGCCGCCGGGCATCCAGGATCCGGGGAACCGGAACTCGTCGGCCGCCTGGCTGTACGAATGCGGTGTCGACCGGGTGTCCCCACTGGGCATGGGGGCAGGGATCTTTTCATGGTTTCGTTTGCCTTACGAGCGGGTCCGAACGCGGCGGTCTCGGTAGGGAGCTTCATTGTCGCGTTGATCGTGGTGATAGGGGTGTGGCAGTGGTCCCGTAGCCGCCGCTAAGTACCACGCCCGTCACGCCCATCTCATCTCGATCTTGGAGAGTTGTTCGATCCGCTCGGGGGAGAGCGATGCGACTCGGGAGCGCTGGTTGCCGATCCAGGCTCCGAGCTTGAGCGACACCTCCCGCCGCTCCCAGCCCTCGCCCTCGTCGTCGCCGCCGAGGACGACGGTCTCGACGTGCTTCCTCGGCACGGTTAGGTGTCCCTCGCGTTCGTAGAACTGGCGGGCGGCGGTGTAGTGCATGGCCCACTTGGCCGCCTGACTCATACGCGGCTTCGGCCTCTCCTCCTCAGTGGCCGGGGCGATGCCGAGGACGTGTTCGCACATCCACTGCTGCACGCCGCTCAGCTTGTCGAACCCGAGCCGCTGCGCCCGCACCCACCGTCCGAGATCCTCGCCCTGGCGCACGACCTCCCCGGCCGCCATCGGCAGCACTCCACCTTCGTCCAGGTGCTGGCGTACGAGGTGGAAGGCCCTCTGCCACTCCACTGGCCAGCTCGGGCACCACGACGGGTCGACCTCCTCCAACTGCTCGCGCCGCGCCTCCGACAGTGCCCCGGCCCACGACACCACCGGCAGCCCCTCGGCCTGGCGCTGCTCCAGCTCAGCCGCGCGCCGGGCGGCGGCCCGCGCGTTCTTCAACCAGATCCCCACCGCCGCCCCCTGGAACACCGCGTCCAGCGGGGCCAGGAGGTGCCCGTTCTCGGCGGCCCACCCGCGCGCCGCCGTGAGACCTTCTTCCCAGGCGACGTCGTGGTGGGACCAGACCATGCCGAGCTTCTCCAGCTCCTCCACGCGTTCGGCGTCCATCTCGCCGCGGGCGTAGAAGCGCCGGCTGTCGGCGATCCACTGCCCCAGCGGAAAGCCCGCGAGCGCCGCCGGCCACCCCTCGCCCTGCACCTCCCGGCCCTCCTCCTTCACCGGGACCCGAAAGGTGAACGGGACGCGCAGGCCCCCGTGGAGCCGCTGGTACAGGACGGCGGCCTCGACGCCGCGCCGCCAGTGCTCGTGCTCGGGGTCGAGCACCCGCAGCCGAATGAACGCGGCGAGCGCGGCCGGGTCGCGGGGCGTGGAGAACTTCAGCAACGCCCTGGCCGAGGCGCTGACGCCCGTGGAGCCCTTCCCGCTCCCACGCATGCCCGACCCGCTCTCGTCCTTGCTGACGGACGTGTAGCGGCTCGGCCGCTGCTGCTCCGCCAACGCCTCCACCACCCGCGCGTCGTGCGCCCGGAGCGCCTCCAAGAGCTTGGCGAGCCCGCCGAACGCACGGGAGGTCAGCATGTTGTCCGCCGTCTCCCCAGGCCCCAGGAGCACCGGCACCACGAGCGAGGCGACCTTCCCCTCACCGGGCTGCATCCGCAGCGCACGCCCGACGGCCTGGACGAGGTCGGGCATCGAACCGCGCACGTCGGCCCAGTACACCGAGTCGCACCGGCGGGTGTCGACGCCTTCGCCCAGGACCTTCACCGACGACAGGAACGCCTTCTCCACCACCGTGCCGTCCTCGTCGACACCGTCCTCGAACTCGGTCAGTACCCGGCGGCGGTAGAGGGGCTTGTGCTCCCCGCACAGCCAGTCCGCCCAGATCGTCTTCGGGTAGAGCTCGGGGTCGGCGTCGTGGAGCTGCCCAGCGACGCCGGGGAGGCCGGCCGCGAACGCCTCGGCCTCCTTGATCACCCCGTGGAACACCAGCGTGCGCCTCAGGTTCTCCTCGGCCGAGGCCTTCATCAGCGCCGTCTGGAGCGCCGCGAGCCGGGCCCCGCGCACCTCCTCGGACCGCGCCTCGGCCCCGAGGAGCTGGACGGCCTGGAGCTGCGTGTCGGTGACGTCCACGCACACGACCTGGTAGGGGGCACAGATTCCCCGGTCGATGGCCTCCGAGAGCGTCAGCGTGAACGCCCTTTTGCCGAAAGGCGAGTCCGGGTGGTCGTCCATGCTCGCCACCAGCTCGCCGGGTGCGCCGCTGGCCGCGTCGTCCTCCCCGAGCTGCCACAGTCGGGGCGTGGCGGTCATGTAGAGGCGCCGCAGAGACGGGATGCGGGCGTTGTCGTGGACGACGGCCCAGGGCTTCCCGATCCGGCCCGAAACCCTATGGGCTTCGTCGACCACGATCAGGTCCCACCCCGGGAGGCCTGAGGCGTGCGCGCGCTCCAGAATGCCCATCCCGAGGCTGGCGTACGTGGCGTACACGGTCACCTTCTCCAGGCCCCGCGTCCACTCCATCAGCTCGTCCACGTCCGTGGTGCTGGGGAAGCTCGCCTCCTCGCCCCGCAGCGAGGACACCCCGATCACCTGCCCCCGGCGCCCGGCCGCGCGCCAGGCGACCTCGGTCTGCGCGAGCAGGTCCAGCGACGGCACCAACACGAGCACCCGGCTCGCATGGAGCTCCTCCGCGCTGCGGGCGGCCGCGAGGGTCTTG
>NZ_JBIVIR010000036.1:0-29427 GCF_044749825.1 Streptomyces sp. NPDC088915 | reverse complement strand
GGGTGACGGGTGCGGTACGCGGCTCGGCCACGACGATGCCCGCACCGACGCGTAGCGACCACACCGGCCTCGACCACATCGCGGCAGCAGCTGCTCCCCCTCAGCCCAGACCGGACGGTGCGGTCGCCTCACGCTCCCGCATCCGCGACGGCGGGGGTACGGCGCCCAACCCAACTCGGCCGCCGGCCGCCGACCACGCGGCCGCCACGACCCCACCCCTCCCGCCGCTAGCCGCTTTTGCCTTGTACCACCGGACCCGCAGACGCCACTGAGCCAGGCCACGGAGGATTACGGACCCTAGGCGCACCACAAAAGAGCGGGGGCGGACCATGTGCTGGTCCGCCCCCGCTCTGCGCGGTTCGGGTTACATCTCGACCTCGCGGCCGCTGACCTCGACGGCGGGCGGCTCCGGCGCCTGGATCACCTGGGGCTCGTCGCGGCGCATCCGTTCGGCCTCTTCCATCTGCCGGGTTTGCTCGCGGTCGGCCAGGATCTCGGTTGCCCGGCTGGCCGTGCGGACGGCCTCCTGCAGTTCCTCGCCCGTGAGGGTCCGGCCGGACTCGTGGGCTCGCTCGCGCGCCTGTTCCAGGTTGGGTTCCACCTCGGGCTGCTCGGCGGCCTCCGGCAGTTCCACCGTTTCCGGCTCCGGGGCCCGCAGTTCCAGCTGGCGCTGGGCGGCCTGCGCCTGTTCGCGGGCCTCCTCGGTGTGCTCGTGCCACGCGGCGCGGGCGGTGTGCACCTGCTCCAGCTTCTCGACGTCCTCGGACAGGGAGGCGGTCAGGGCCTCGTAGGACTCGGCCGTGGCCTCCAGCTCCTGGCGCTTCTCCTCGGTCTCGGCCTCCATGGCCGCGATGTACTTCTGCAGGGCCTCGCGCTCGGCGTCGGCCAGGGACTCGCTCGCCTCGCGCAGCTGGCCAGCGACGTGCGGCGGCGCCCACTGGGTCTCGCGGTCGTAGCGCTCGACCATGTTCCGCAGGGTCGCGTCCGACGCGCCGACCAGTTCCATCCGGTCCTCGGGCTCGCCCAGCGCGCGGTAGGCCCGGTCCCAGTCCTGGCGGACGTCGACGGCGCCGCGGCCCGGCCGCTGGCCGATCGCGTCGCGCTCGCTGTCGTACTCGTGGGCCTCGCGGTAGGCCGCGATCGTTCCAGCCCGCTCGATCCAGCGCTCCCGCCAGCTCGGGTCCTCCGGCACGGGTCCGAGGGTGTCCCGGGCCCACTGCGGCAGCTCCTCGGCCTCGGCCAGTTCCTGCCCGAGTTCCAGGCGCTTGGCTTCTGCGATCTCCGCGACGGCGCGGGCGTACTCGCCCTTGGGGCCTTCGATTCCAGCGGTGCGGTTCCGCCAGTCGGCCCGCTCCTCGGCGGCCGCCCGGTGCTCCTGCGCGATCTCGTGCCGTTCCTGAGACTCCTGGGCGCCGTGCAGGACTTCGGCGCCCAGCTGCATGGCCATGACCTGGTCCAGGGCGGCCTGCTGCCGGGCCTGCTCGGCGGCGGCCGCCTCGATGGCCCGCTGCGTCTCCATGGGGTCGATGACCTGCGCTTGGATGACGGTCCGCTGAGCGGCCAGGGCGTCGTTCTGGTCACCGTTCCAGGCCAGGACGGGGGCCTGCTGCATGAGCATGGCCTGCCGGACGGCCTCGTCCTGGTCGGCGGCGACGGGCTCGTGGTCGACGTGGGCGACGGGCGCCACGGCCATCTGCCCCATGAGGTCGTTGACCGTGGATTCCTGGGTCTCGACGGCCTCGCGCACGCGCTGCTCGTCGGCGCGGACCTGCTGGCGCTCGGCAGCCTCGATGCTCTGCTCCATACGCCAGTGCAGGACCTTGCCCAGGTCCTTGGCGTCGTCCAGGCGGCCCTGCTGGACGAGGTCGCGCAGCATCGCGGTGGCGTCGTGGCCCTCGGCCTCGGCGCTGCGGCCCAGACGGACGAGGGAGCCGTACGCCTCGCTGTCGCGCAGCTCGCGGTACCGGTCGGGGCCCAGCTCGTCGTGGAGCACGCGGCCGAAGCGGGTCGTGGCCTCCTCGGTCGCCAGGTCTTCCATCTCGAACGTGTGCTTCGCCAGGGAGCGGGACCATTCCAGCTCCTCGCGCTGCACCTGCACGGCCGACTTCTCGACACTGGAATTTTCCAGGGTCTGGGTCAGCACGGCCAGCTTGTCGGGGCGCTGCTCGACGGGCACGCCCGCCGGGTCGGTGGTGACATACGCCGTGTTGGAATCGCGGCCGCGCGTCATCGCGACATAGAAGGATTCCCGGGTTCCAGCGCCTTCCACCAGGGTGTGGCAGGTGTCGACGGTGCGGCCCTGGGCGGCGTGGACGGTGCCCGCGTACGCCAGGTCCACATGCGACTGGATGTAAGCCGGAGGCAGCTGGAGCGTGTCCCCGTCGTCGTAAGCGACAGTCACGGCGCCCTCGGGGGAGATCCCCAGGACCTTGACGACGTCGCGGTTGGTGGCGAACCGGTCGCCGCTCGCGCTGGTCAGGCGCCGGTTGTTCTCCCGAAGCTGGACCATGTCGCCCACACCGATGGTCAGGCCGCGCTGTTCCAGCTCGATGCCCTCGGCGGCCACTTCGCCCAGGCGGACGAGGTCGGCGCGGGCGCGGGCCGCGAGCTCGTCGGCCTGCTCGTTCGTCGGGGCGATGAGCAGCGCGTTCTTGCCCGCCATGTGGTCGGCCAGCCAGGACTGGTACGCCTGGGTGACCATCTCCTCGCGGGTGCCGCCGCGCAGTCGGCCGCGGTCCTCGTAGTCGGCCAGGGCCTCGCGCTTGCCCTCCCGCAGCTGCAGGGACGCGTTCTTCTCCCACTCGGCGGAGAACCGCATGACCTGGTCGAGCCGGTGGACGTTGGGCAGCTCGTCGCTGAGCTGGGCGAAGATGCCGCCGGCGCCCACGGACGTGAGCTGGCCGCCGTCGCCGGTGTACAGGACCTTGGCGCCCACGCGGTCCGCGTACCGGCGGATCTCGTCCAGCTGTCCGTCCTCGGCCATGGACACCTCGTCCACCATGACCAGCTGACCGGGGCGGAGCTGATGGGCCTCACGGTCCGATTCCAGAACGGGCAGGCCCAGTTCCAGGCGCCGGTTGGTGTGCAGGAACTTGGAAATGTTCGCCGCGTTCTCCACGCCCTCCTCGGACAGGACGCGGGCCGCGCGCTGGCTCACGGTCAGGCCGATGACGGGCCCGACTTCCTGGGTCCACACGTCGTGGATGGCGCCGGCCAGGCGGGACTTTCCAGTTCCAGCGGGGGCGGCCACGACCTCCATGCGGCGGCCGGAACCAAGGATGGCGCGGAACGCCTTCTCCTGACCCTCGTTGAGCTGGACGCTCGCCACGGCCTCCTCGATCGCCTCGCGGCTCACGGTGGGGGCGCCCAGCTCGGTGGCCTTGGCGACCAGTCGGCCGGTCCGCTCCAGGTGGGCCTCGGTGGCGTACCGGCGGGCGCCGTGGCGGGCATAGATGGACTGCCCGTCCTCACGGGTCAGCTCGGCGGGGAGCGGGACGAGGCTGGGCGCGGTCAGCCGAACCACGCCCGTGTCGGTGCCGGACTGCAGGGCGGCGTCGGCCAGCTCGTTCACGAGGGCGCGCACCTGGTGGCGTTCCAGCCCTCCGAGACAGTCCGGAAGCTCCTTGGAAATTTCCACGACGAGGTCCGCGCGGCGCCATGCCGACTTCTGGTCCTGCACGTTCTCGACGGCCCGCCGGACGACGTCCTGGGGGTCGAATTCCATGCCTGATTCCAGGGTGGAAGCGTCCCGTTCCAGGTCGGCGGTAGCGGCCTCGGCGGCAGCCGCGACACCGGCCAGGGACTCGCGGGTGTCGGCCACCATGTCCGCCTCCCAGCGGGACAGCAGCTCCTCGCGGGGAACAGCGGCGGTCTTGTTCTTCCGCTCGTTCAGGTTCGCCCACTGGGCCATCCGGGCCAGCTCGTGGGCGGACGGCGGGCGGCCGTTGGCTGCCTCCCAGTCGGCGGCCAGCTCGGCCGTCTTCTTCGTGATGGTCTTCCGCCGGCTGGAGAACTTGTCCCGCTGTTCCTGGCTGATGCCGACGACCTCGCGGGCCATGCCGTCCGGGCGCATCGCCGTGCGAATGCCCAGCTTGCGGTACAGGGCCTCGTCGGCAGCCTTCTCGAAGAGGTGCCCGGCGGCCTTGGTGTGCCGGTAGATCTCCTGGCCGTCAATCGTGAGCCACTTGGAAACGGTCTCGCCGGTCACGGGGTCGATGGAATCGGCCTGGACACGGTTCCAGATGGCGTTATGGACGTGCATCTGGGGCTCGTTGTCCCGGCTCGTGTGCTGCCGGAAGGACGCCACGGTCCAGTGGTGGGCGTCGACCTGGCGGCCGGTGGGAGCCCCGTTCGCGTCCTTGGCGCCGTGGCGGCCGTCGCGCGCGTACCCGGCCTCGTCCTGCAGGAACTCCAGCCCCGCCTGGACGCCCTCCATGACCGACTCCCAGACCGCGTCCGCCTTGGCGGCGGCCGCGGCGG
The DNA here is from genome assembly GCF_044749825.1 of Streptomyces sp. NPDC088915. Lineage (NCBI taxonomy): Bacteria > Bacillati > Actinomycetota > Actinomycetes > Kitasatosporales > Streptomycetaceae > Streptomyces > Streptomyces sp. NPDC088915. The sequence continues at coordinate 24,948 of NZ_JBIVIR010000036.1, read as the reverse complement.
CGCCCTCCAGGTCGCCGGCGTCGCGCAACCGCGCGGCCTCGATCTGGTACCCGGCGTGCAGCAGGCTGTAGCTCTTGGGCACGGAGAACGTGACGTCGTAGTACGACCGGGCGGAGGGGGCGTTCTGCCGCACCTTCAGCTCCGCCGCGCGCTGCTGCTCGGGGGTCGCGTCGGCGCCGAGTTCGTCCAGCGCCTTGGCCACTCGCTCCTCGATGGACTTCGTGTAGTCCATCGGCTTCCGGCCCACCCGGGCCTCGTCGTAGATGGCGGCCACCTGAGCCTTGTACTCGTCCGATCCGGGCTTGGCCGTGATCGCGGAGAGTGACGCTCGGACCTGCTCATGCAGACGAGGGTCGGTGAACTTCGAGTACATGTCGCTCATCAGCTCATGATCGACTTCACCAGTCAGACCAAGATCAGCGGCGCCATCTCCGAGCCAGATACCGGCCGGCTCTCCGGCCTGCTCGATCGCCTTCAGGTAGTAGTGCTCACCACCGCGCCCCACCTGATCAATCAGGTAGCTCGGGTCAGATCCCGGGCTCACGGTAGCGGTCATGTGATCACGGTACGGGCCATCGGATAGTAATGCAAGGGTGTGTTGCGGTTAGTAGGTGGCTGTAGAAGGAAGATGAGAGAGGTTCAGAGGGGTTCGAGCGGTGCGGAGTTGAGAGGGCAAGAGATAGGCCGGGGCGGTAAGGAGGGGTGCCGTGCATGTGATCGATGGTCAAGTCGCTTCCCATACCTGCTGATGCTCCCTGGGTTCGCGTGCTGGCGCGAGCGGGGGCTGACCCGCTACCTTGGCGGGCAACGACATGAGGCCCGACCCCCGGACTGGGGACGGGCCTCGACTGTTACCAAGAGTGTTCTTTGATGGCGGCGGCGCCCTGATGGCCGGCGGCCGCGCTCCCTCGCTGTCATAGCGTGGACATGCTGGGTTTATGCTCCTCGGCCACGTCTCGCGCGGGTCTGAATCGGCCTGCGTTCGCCCCTCCGCTGTAGCGTGCACACGCTGGGCTGAGGCCACGAGGTCCAGCGGCAGAACCGGCCTGATCGGAAGAGCGCGAGAGGGGTGCCCCTCTCGCGACTACGACCCGTGCCTGACCACTCCGTGCAGCATGTCCACGCTAGAACCGCCCCTCACCAGAGGGTGTCCTGGTGCTCCCCCGATGGGTGGCCGGCCGCGAGCGCGGCCGCGATGGCGGCGGGCTCCGCGCCCGGGGCGGCGGACAGGATCGCGTCCCGCACGGCCACCGCACGCCCCGCGGCTCCTCGAACGTCCGCGAGTGCGTGTCCCGTCAGGACCCGCCGGGCCGCGTAGTCCACGACGTTCTGCAGCCGCTCTCCCACGAGCCAGTGGCCGGGGTTCTGGCAGCTCGGCTCATCGCACGTGTGCCGGATGACGGCCCCAGCTCGCAGGGCGGCCGCGCCGTGGTGAACGACGAACCCCAACACGTGGGCCGAGACGACGCGGGAGGTGCCCGCCGGGCGGCTGCCTGCCCGGAACTTGCCGTGCCCGGAGTCGCTGATGGCGCCCAGCCACCAGTGGCACGGGGTCGGCCCCGGCCCCCGGTACACCTTCGCCTCGTACCGCGCGACCGTGGTTCCGTCGGCGGCCAGCTGCTCCCACGGCACCGCCGCGGACGGCCGCCCGGTCACGCGGCGGCCTCCTCTTCCAGCTCGGGTTCCACCGGCTGGAACGGCTCGCGGCAAGTTCCACACAGGATGGGCCCGCCTTCCAGCAGCTTCGGCGTGACCTGCATCCGGCGGGCGGGCTCGCACGCGCACGCCACGGCCAGGCGCTTACCCGCCCGGCCCTTCCCGCCGCGCGGACCCTCCTTCTTCCCGTCCTCGCTCTGCTCCTGGTCCCCGCCCTCGCTGGGGGCCTCGATCCGGGCCAAGGCGGCGGCGTCCAACTTCCGGATGACGGACGCGTACCGGCCGACCGTGGCAGCTGTGATCAGGGCCTCCGAGAAACCGATGACCTTCTGCGCCTTCTTCGGCGGCTCCAGCCCCACCTCCTTGGCCAGCTCCGCGAACTTCCGGTTGTGCCAGCGGCCCGCACACGAGGTGTCCCGGATGCCCCGGGCGGCCGCGAGCGCGTGGGCGGCCTCGTGCAACGCGGTCTCCACCACCATCTGCCCGCCCTTGGCGATGGCCTCGCCGGAGATGAACAGTTCCGCGCGGCGGCCGCCGGCCGTCGCGTCCAGCCACCGGTCCGCCGTGTGGTGTCCCCAGGACGGCCGCTTCCTGTTCCGGCCCTGCATCCCCGTGCCGGTGATCATCACGACGTCGGGGAGGTCGGGGTGGTGCTTCTGGAACGCGGTCCAGGTCGATTCCAGCGCGGTGGCGATCCGGGTTCCCTCGTGAGTCGGCATGTCTCAGATCCTAGCGTGAACACGCTATAAGAAGGGAGAAGTTCGGGGTGGTGCTGGAACGGCACCGGCCGCCGCTGGAACCTGGGTTCCAGCGGCGGCCGGGTGCTGGTGCTGGTAGGTCAGTCGTCGGTCTCGTAAGCCGGGTCGTAGGCGTCGGTCACGAGGTCGGGCCAGCGGGAGTGGCCCCGTGCTTCCAGGCGGTACCGAAGGAGCTTCGCCGCGTCGGCCTCCGACAGCTCCAGGTGGAAGTGGTCCTGAGCCTGACTCAGGACGTCGCCCACGGTGACGCGCAGGGGCCAGATGATGTCCAGGTCCGTGACGGGCTCGGCCAGTCGGGCTCGGACGGCCACGGTGATGGCCATGTCCGTGGCGAACAGGGCCTGGGCCAAGGTGTGCTTGGCCTCGCGCTCGGCGGCTCGGCGCTCGCGCCGGCGCCGCAGGAATCCCAGGGTCACCAGTCCTCCGAAGGGTGGGGCTCGATGTGGCGGCAGTAGTGGCAGCGTGCCCCAGCGGGGAGGTCGACGGCGGAGCCGCAGCACAGGGGGCACTCGCCCCGCTCCAGCACCGGCCCGCGCCCGGCCAGGCACCCCGGGCAACGGTGCCCGTCCGGCAGCAGCTGCCAACCGGCGGCCTCCAGGGCGGCCTCGAACGGCTCCCGCTCGGGGGCCAGGAAGATGGCCAGGCAGTGCGTCGCGTCGCAGGTGGCGGCGGGACGGTTCACCGCGGGTCGTCCTGCCCGGCGTGCATGTCGGCCCGGGGGGTGCCCTGGACCAGCCAGTGCCGGAAGGCGGGGTGGGCGCCCCTGGTCAGGCGCTCGATCCGCTCGGCCACGGTGGAGAAGTGGGTGCCGGTGACCTCCCCGATCTCACGGAGGTTCAGCTTGGCCCGCCCCTCGGACGCCTCCTCCCGCGCGTAGAGGATCAGCTCCGACTCCAGCGCCTCCAGGCGGTTGCGGAGGCGCCGCACGTCCCGCAGCGCGTTCCACAGCCGCTCCGAGTTCATGTCCTCGCCGGCTCGCAGGGAGTCGACCGCGTGGATCGCGGTGTCCGCCTCGTCGGCCATGGTCCAGCCGTGCACCTGCCCGCTGCGGAAGTGCAGCACGTACGAGGTGGTGCCGTCGTTCCACCAGGTGGTGGCGCCGTGGCGGCCGCCGATGTCCTCGGCGGGCTGGGCGTCGGCGTGGGTCAGGGTGATCCGGCCGGTGTGGGCGGCGTACTGGGGCTCGGTGGACTCGGTGGTCATCTCGGTTTCCCTCCCTGGCTGTTGGCCGCGGCGTCGGGGCCGACGCTCGCTCTTGTCGGGTTGCCCCTACAGGAAGAAATGTAGGGGCAACCCGACAACGGGCACAAGGGTGATTACCGGCCAGCTGTGGCGGCCGCCTTCGGCCAGGGCCGGGCCGGACTGGCGAGTCGGGGGAGCGAGCGGGTATCTGTACCGCAGGACGGGACGGGACCGGGTGGTGATGGGGAGTTGACCCTGGTGGAGCTGTGGTGGAAGCGCCCTCCCGTGCCCGGATCGCGCCGCTCCCAGAGAGACCGGGCGGTCGCGGAGCTGAGAGCCCAGGGACGCTACGGCCCGGAACTGCGTGACGTCGTGCCCGCGTTCGCGGCGCTCGCCCTCGCGGTCGTAGGGCCGGTCTTCCTCCTCGTCTGGCTGTACCGGGTGCTCGGGGTCGGCGGCCTGGTGCTCGGCGTCGTCCTGCTCGCGGCCGTCGCCGCGGTGGGGAGGCGCTGGCGCCGCGCGACGGTCCGCCGGCGCCGCGGCATCTACACCCCGGCGGAGCTGTCGGTACTCGGGGAGCACGGCCTGGTCGCGGCCGTCGAGCGGATGCTGCGCCGCGACGGCTGGCACGTCATCTCCATGCCGGACGAGGAGCGGCCTCGCCTGTACGCCCGGGACCGTGGCGGGCGGCAGCTCGACGTCGCGTTCCGCGCGGCGGACGAGGCGCCGGCGGACAACACCCCTGCGGGTCCCGCTCCCCTTCGGGAGGTCGGCCGCCCCGGCGTCGACCGGATGACCCGGGTGGTCATAAGCCGGGGCGCGTACAGCCGGACGGATGTCCTGTGGGCCTCCCGCCAGGGCGGGGTGCACCTGGTCGACGGCCGCCAGCTGCAGCGGTGGGCCGCTGGGGCCTCCCTGGACGACCTGGGCCTTCCCGGCTGAAAGCCGAAACAAGATCGTTCGCCGGAGCGGGCCGCGCTCGACAAAAGGAGATCCTTTTAATGCAGCTAGACTCTGAGGCATGGAAAAGGTGAGCGTGACGGCGTGGATTACCGCATCTCAAGCGGGTGCCCTGTCGCTTCTGGATAAGCGGCGGAGAGTCGAAGAGAAAGAGACCGTGCAGCAGCTGGTGGCGTCTGGCCTCCGGCGCGACGAGGCCCGCGTGCAGGTCGCGCGGATGCGCCCGGAGCACTGGCCGGCCCTGGAGGTCGTCGTGGGGGAGGCGGTCCGCCGGCGTCTGGCGGAGGAGGACCTGGCGGGGCCGTGGGCGCCGCTGACTGCTGCGGAACTCGATCGCCTCATGCTCTCGGGCCGGTGGCCGGGTGCGAGTGAGGGAATCACGCTGGTCCAGCGGAACTACCGGTTTCCCTCGGACCTGGCGCTGCAGCTACGCACGGCCTCGTGGCGTGTGTCGGAGCGCCCCCTGGCCCGGCTGTACGAACTCGGCCTGGTGGGCTCGGGGCTCCGGCTGACGCAGGAGCAGAAGGCCCGGCGCGACGACCTCGCGCGGCTGCTCTATCCCCCGGCCCGGATCATCCGGGAGGCCCTGGCGGCGTACGGCCCTCGCTCGAACGGGTGAGGGCCCCGGCAGAAAGAATTAAAGGATCTCCTTTACTCGAATCCGGCTTCGCGCGCGCAGTTCTAAACGAGGGGAGGTGTTTTCGATTTCGAGGAATGGCGAGGTTTGAGAATTGCAGCGAATGGGGTCTATAAATGCTAGCGTCGGGAATTCCGGCGGACTACTCAGGGAGGCACGGGTGAGTACGGCGACGACGGCACGCGCGGCGGGGACGGTCCCGGCCAGTCGCGAAAGCGCAGATGAGGCACCGGATCGGGTTCCGGGCGGGAAGCCCTGCGGCTGGACGGACGGGCTCCCGGTCTACCGGTGGGGCCAGGCGCCGGCCTACCTGCGCACGCAGACCCAACTGGGGGAGGACCGGCTGAAGCTGGCTGACGGTCAGGCCGTCGTCGCGTACATCCGGACGAGGAAGTACGGCGACTTCCCGTTGTACGACCCGGCGGCCGCGGTGAAGATGCGCCCGCTGTCCTCGGCAGTGAAGCGGCGCATGGAGGCGGCCCGGACCTGCTCGGAGTGCGGCAAGGTGCGCAAGCACGTGCTGAACGGCCGCTCCTGCTCGCAGTGCTGGGAGAAGGCCCAACGGGCCCGGCAGCGCGAGCGGGCCCGGACGTGCTGGGGCTGCGGGACGGTGCGAGAGCGCCCGTACCCGGTCGCGCACCATCGGTGCCAGGACTGCCGCCGTGCCCAGTTGGCGGAGGAGCGGGCCGAGAAGGCGGAGTCGCTGCGCTGGGCCATCACCTGCCCGGGGCGGGACTGCTCGGTGCAGACGGCCAGCAAGGCGGAGGTGCGCCGCTGGAAGGCGGCCGCGGACGCCATCTACCGCCCGTGGTCGCGGCGGTGGTGCCCGCCGTGCGAGGAGCGGGAGGCCCGGGAGCGGGCGGAGGCCGAGGAACGCGCGGCGGCGGCCCGGGAGGCTGAGCGGGAGGCCCGGCGCCGGCGGGTGCTCGAACTGCGGGAGTGGGCGGCGGCCGCGCTCGCGGACGAGGACCTGGTGGTCCTCGACACCGAGACGACCGGCCTCGACGCGGAGGCGTGCGTGGTGGAGATCGCGGTCATCTCCGGGGCCGGGGACGTCTTGGTGGACACGCTGGTGAACCCCGGGCGGCCGATTCCGGCGGGCGCCTCGGAGATCCACGGGATCACGGACGAGGCGGTGGCCGGGGCTCCCAGCTTCGGGCAGATTCTCGTCGGCCTTACGGCGGCGCTCGACGGGCGGCGGTGCCTGATCTGGAACTCCCCGTACGACGAGGGGGTGCTGCGCTGGGAGTTGACCCGGCACTACCGGGCGGCCGGTCACGAGGACCCGGCGGCGTCGGCGGCGGCCTGGCTCGACGGCATGACCCTGGAGGACGCGATGGTGCCGTACTCGGACTGGTACGGCGACTGGAACGACTACTTCGGGAACTACCAGTGGCAGCCCCTTGGCGGCGGGCACCGCGCCCTGGGCGACGTCCGGGCCGTGCTCGACCGACTCCGTGAGATGGCCGCTCCCGTGGCCTCCTCCGTCGACTGAGAGGGGTTCAGCTCATGGTGCAGATCAGGGTCATGACGGACGACCGGGAGCGGGGCGAGCGGGTCGTGGAGATCCTGCTGCCGCTGCTGGAGGCGTGCACGGCGCTCCAGGCCGGTGAGCCGACCCGGCTCACGCACCGGGGCGGCGGGCTGCGCCTGGTGCTCGACGTCCAGCCGGCGGAGGGGGTGACCGGCGTCCGGGTCGAGCGGGAAGGCGCCCCGGCGCGGCCGCCGCGGGCTCCTCGGCGGCGTGCCCTGCCACGCGGGGGCGGGTAACAGTCCCGGCGACTGTTACCCGGTCTGAGCTGCGGAGATTATAAAAACGGGCCCTCGTCTGAGGGCCCGTTCCTGCTGTGCGGGACCAGTCGCCAATTGGCGACTGGCGGGGAAGTCCCGCTACTTCCGGCCTCGCGCGTTCTCCGCCTCCCGGGCCCGGCCCTCCGCCTCTCGGACCTTCTCCCGGGCCTGGTCCAGCTCGTCCCGCAGTTCGTCCACCCGGGTCTCCAGTGCGGTGACCCGGGCGCCGGCGCGGTCGGCGTCACCCCGGGTCCGCTCCAGCTCGGCGTGCAGCTCCTCCCGGAGCCGGTCGGCGTTCTTCTCGACGGCCTCCACGCGGACCTCGGCATCCCGCGCGGCCTGGCGGGCGCCTTCCTCTGCCGTCTGCACCCGACCTTCTGCCTCCCGAACCTTGGTCTTCGCGTCCTCGGCCTCCTGGGCGGCGGCGGCTACGGCTCGACCCGCCTTCTCCTTCTCCTCGTTCAGGACGGCGGTCATCTCCTCGACCTGCTGCGTGGCCTCGTTCTGTGCCCGGCCGGCCGCGGCCTCGGCGGCGGCCACGCGCTCGGCGGCGGCCTGCTCGATCCGCTCGACCTTCTCCGTGGTCTCGGCCTCGATCTGCTCGATCCGCTGCCGGGCCTTCTCGGCGGCCTCGGCGGCCTCGGCACGGGCGGCCTCGACCTCGCGGGCCGTCTCCTCGCGGATGCGCCGCAGCTCCGCCTCGAAGCGGTCCCGCTCGTCGTCCAGCTCGGTCACGGCCTGCTCGGCGGCCTCGTTGGCGGCCGCAGCTGCGGCGGTCGCTGCCTCCGCCGTCTGAATCGCGCTGATGCGGCGGGTCCGCTCGTTCGATGCTTCGCGCTGGGCCTCGGAGATCTTCGCGGCGGCGTCGTTGGCGACCGCGAGCATCTGCGCCTCGGCGGCCTCGGGGTCGGTGATGGTCTGCAACTGCTCCAGGTAGCGCCCCAGGTCGCCGGTCAGACGCTCCATCTGAGCGATGACTTCGCCCCGCAGGTCCACGGCGGTGGCGGCGGCCATCGACACGGGGCGGTCCAGGTCGTCCGGCTCCGGGCGGCCGGTCGTCTCGGCGGTCTTCCGGCGCTTCGCTCGGAACGCGGTCAGGGCGGTGTGGTCCTCGCGCTCGCAGTACTTCGGCGCGGGGCCCGGCGTGCTCGGGTCCTTCGCCTCCGGCGGGTTCTCGCACCCCGGGTACTGGCAGCTGGGCCGCACGGCGGTCTCGGTCTGGGGCTCGCTCATCCGGGTCTCCTGTCATCGGTCCGACACGCTGAGTCTATCACATTGCATTGCGTTACGTTACATTCCATTGCTTCAGAATGGAATGAGATGCAATGTAATGTTTCGGGTCTCTGGTGTCCGGCCGGTCCCTTCTCGGTCGTCGGGGCCTGTCTGCAGACACTCCTGCGCGGGCCCGCTGCCCGCCGCTACGGTCCCGGTACGGGGTCGCGACGAGGGAGGACGGCATGGCATCAGCGGGATATCGGGGCGGGGCCGGCGCGAGCGCGGGCCGGATGGGTGCGGCAGCTCAGGAGGCGGAGCGGGCGGCACAGCATCGGCGGGCCCGGGTGGTGCTGCCGCTTCTCGCGGCGGCCGCCGCGGTGGTCGGCTGGGCCGTGGGCACGGTGGGGAACTGGCAGCTCGGCCTGGCGGCCGGGCTCGTCGTCGTCGGGCTCGGCGTCCGGCGGTTATACCGGCGGGCCCACAACAGCTGGGCGGTGGGCGCCGCCGGGGAGGCCCGGACGGCGCGGCTCCTGGCTCCGCTCGTCCGCCGGGGCCACGCCGTGGTGCTCCACGATCGGGCGATTCCGGGGAGTCGCGCGAACCTCGACCACCTGGTCTTCACGGCCGCCGGCGCCGCGTACGTCGACACGAAGAACTGGACGTCGGACAAGTCCCGCCTGCGGGTGGAGGGCGGCACCCTGAGGTACGGCCGGTACGACCAGTCCCGCGCCCTGCAGACCGTGGTGTGGGAGGCCGAACAGGCGGCCCGTGCCCTGGGCGTGCCCGTTCGAGCGGTCGTCGCCGTGCACGGGGCGAAGGTGCCGGGGCCGCGCGGACGGCTCGACCTGGGGGGCGTCACCGTGGTGGAGGCCAGGCGGCTGCGGGGCCTGCTCCGGAGCCTTCCGCCTCAACCCGGGTGGGACTCGGCCCGGATGGCGGCGGTCGGGCAGCTGGCGGAGCGGGCGCTGCCCCCGGCCGCCTGAGGACGGGGAACCACGGAGGGCCTGACCAACTCGGTCGGGCCCTCCGTCATGCTCGGCCGCCACTCCCCCATCGGTGCCGGTGGCTGGGTGGCGGCCGGTGCCGGGGCGGGTGACGGGTGCGGTACGCGGCTCGGCCACGACGATGCCCGCACCGACGCGTAGCGACCACACCGGCCTCGACCACATCGCGGCAGCAGCTGCTCCCCCTCAGCCCAGACCGGGCAGTGCGATCGCCTCACGCTCCCGCATCCGCGACGGCGGGGGTACGGCGCCCAACCGAACTCGACCGCCGGCCGCCGACCACGCGGCCGCCACGACCCCACCCCTCCCGCCGCTAGCCGTCTTTGCCCCGTGCCACCGGACCCGCACCCGCCAACGCTCCAGGCCACGGAGGCTTACGGACCCTAGGCGCCCCACAGAACACCCGCACCCTCACGACCTCCCCGGCCGCGGGTAGAGGGTCGGCGGCCGGTCGTCCTCGTTCGCGAGCATCCGCCGGACGGTCTCCGGGTGCCAACGGCCGCCGTGCTTCGGGCGGATGCCTTCCGCGTCCAGGGCGGCGCAGATCTCGCGGTAGGACAGCCCGTCCTCGTCGCGGAGCTGGCGGCCGCGGGCTCGGCCGGCCTGCTCCTGCTCCTCCTCTGTCAGCTCCTTCTTGTGCGCGGCCCATCCGTACGGCGGGGCGCCGTAGGCGTACTGGCCCTTCTCGCCCTTGATGCGGCGGCCGCGGCGGAGCTTGGCCACGGTCATGCCTCGGTCGAGCTGGGCGAAGACGCCCATCATCTGGCGCATGGCGGTGCGCATCGGGTCCTCGGGGTCGTCGGGCAGGATCTCGCCCTGGTCGGCCATGAACGCGCGGCCGCCGTGCTTCCAGCACTGGGCCAGGGCGGCCTCCTGCACGACCAGTTCGCGGGCCAGGCGGTCCAAGTTCGGCGCCACGATGCCGTCCGCCTTCTTCTCCTCGATCCACAGCAGGGTGGTGGCCAACTCCGGGCGCTCGTCGCCGGCGACGGTGCCGGGCACGGCCTTCTCCACGAAGAGGTGGACGAGGCGGTGGCCGTGCTCGCGGGTCCAGCGGCGCACGATGCGCTCCTGGTCCTCCAGCCCGAACCCGTCCAGCTGTCCCCCGGTGCTGACGCGGATGTATCCCGCGAGCCTCAACCGCACTTTTCGCCCTCCAGCGCTCTGACCTGCGGTGTCATAGTAATGGGCATAACTGTGACACCGAACAGAACAGAAAGCCCCCGGACTCACGCCCTGGGAGGCGGAGTGCGGGGGTCAGTGTCGGCTTTGCCGCAGCGAGTTAGTCCTTGTCTGATGCCTCGCGGATCGCGGTGGCAACTTCGAGCAGCGCATGGGCGATGGCGGCGAGTCCTTCCCCGATGACGTCCGTCCGGTACTCGTCGCCCGTACGGCCGGCCGCCTTATCGGCCAGGCGCTCGGCGTTTCCCTCGTGGTAGCTCATCGACTTCTCCTCGCTGACTGTGGTCGTGGGTCACACCATGCCGGTGGGCTCATCGATGACGGGCCTAGTTGGAAAGATCGTCCGGAAGTAATCGCTGCGTCTTCGGGCCGGCTAGTCGGCGGTGGTGTGGGCCTCGCGGTCGCCGGCGCCGAGTGGGCGGCGGCGTTTCGTGGACGAGGCGGGACTAGGGCTGAAGAGCCCTCGGGCTCTGAGGTCGTCCAGGTTGGGGAAGCGGGTTCCGGGGATCGAGTCGTGCAGGTCGGCCTCGGCGGCGCCGACGAGGGCGGGGCGCTCGGGGCCGGGGCCCAGGGTTCGGCGTGCGGTCATGTAGTGGGTCACCTTCCGGTGTTGGCGGCGAGGAAGGCCCCGGCGGACGCGGCGGCCTCCTCGCTGGTGTCGTGGTGCTCGCCCTCCAGTTCTCGGACCTGGCCGTTAGCCGCGGTCGCGATCCACCACCAACCGCCCTGGTCCGGGTGGAAGGACACGCGGGCCTCACCGCCGAACGCCTCGAAATGCACCGGCTCCTTGTTCGCGCGCTCGCTGAGGATGTTCACCGCGCCAGGCCAACGCTTGCGGGCGGCCTGGCGCGAGATCCCCCATGCAGCGCCCAGCTCGGCGTAGTTGGCGCCCCGGGAGCCGGCGGTGCGGGCGTAGCGGTCGGCCAGCGCGTCCAGTTCCTCGGCCGCGTACTTGCAGGCCGTGAGCCAGGCCAGCGGGATCTCCGGGCGGGAGAGGTCCAGCTCCTCCTGGTCATCGTCCGGGGCGTCAGCCGTCAGCTGGAGGTAGAGCGTGTCCCCCATGCCCTTGAGCGCGCCCCTGAGAGCGGTGCGGAGCTGTTCGCGTTCTGCCGTGGTCGGCTCTTTCTTCTCCATGCGACAACCGTACATGTCGTGAACCTAGGTTGTCGCGGGAATCTGGGATGTCGTCATATGCCAGTTCCCTGCAGTGGGTTGGCCAGCGGAGAAGGCCCGGAGGGAGGACAGGAAGTCGACCGAATGACCCTCAAAGGAACGACTGTTCGGGCCCAAAGGACTGGCCTGAAGGCCAGGCAGGACAAGCCTGAGGGGCCGCTCCGGCTACCTCTCGCCCTTGGCGAACTCCCCGGCGGGGCCGGCCGGAGCGGCCCCTCAGGCGCGGATAAGGAGCTTCGCGCCCCTTCCTTTCCCGGGCCGTAGGCCCGGGGGGTTAAGGACAAGCGCTGAAGCGCTTGGCTGTTCTCTTTGCTCCCCCCGCAGCACCCTTCGCAGGCTCCGGGTGCTCTAGCGCGGGTGGAGCGGAGAGCCCCCCCTAGAAGAGAGACAGAGCTATCCCAGAGGGGTCTGCCTTCTCTTCTAGGAGGGGATCTGTCGCATTCCGGTACGCCCTGAGACGGTATGGATGCTTTCGATCGGGCCACGGATATTTTCACGCTCGCCCTGGGACCGGGACATGCAGTCAGCGCTGGGAGGTTGCGTCTCCTGGGGCTCTGCGCCCCTGTCGGCTCGGGTCCACCTTGTTCGCCATGGAATCACTCCCATGGCAAGGCCGGCCTGGCTGCTGCTCGATTCGCCATTTAGCGTCTACAGGGCCCTACGTGCCCGATCAGCGGGTGTCACGCCTGGCGCCTCTGCCTTACTCTCCCGGTGGCTGTGGCCGGGGTCAGTCTTGGTAACGCGGACCGATGTCTACCGCGGGCTGGGTCCGGACTCCCCGCGCTCGCCACGCGCTGGGCCTCGGGCCGGTTTCCTGGGTCCGGTCTCCCATGGGTGCTGTCACGATCCCGCGCCACCTGTGGCGGGCCGCGTCCTGCTGCAACGTGTGCACGCTGGACGGGCGGCCCTCGGGCGGGGCACTCCTCGACGGCCTGATGCCGGAGGATCGGGGTACGCGGTGGGTGAGTGACCTCCCTTCCGAACACACCGGACTGAGGGCGCACTGGGCCACCACCGCAGCTTCTTGCTACGATGCGATTGCTCCTGGAGCTAGATAAGGGGCACATACAAAGGCCCGGCCCCGGACTTCCGTCCGGCGCCTGCAAAGGGCCTACATGTGGAGATAGGGACTCTCAGAACGCGCCTGGCAGCTTGTGACTGAGGTGGTCCCGCCGAACGAGCGGTGCCCTGATCTGAACTTTCGGGTCAGGGCCTTTGCGCGTCCGGACGTTGTGGTCATCCGGTCTGGGGCAGCTCCTTCGACGCTGCTGCGCGGGCCTTCCGCTCCTTGCGGTAGCTCTCGCGCTTGTGCAGCTCTCGGATGGCCTGTCGGAGCACTTCGGCACCGGACACGCCAAGTTCGTTTACCAGCTCCTCGTAGAGCGGTCGCTCTACGTCGCTGGGGTGGAGGATGACAGTCGCGCGCACAGGCTTCTCGGGCGGATGAACCGTCCGGTTCTTGTGCTGAAGACCTCGTACGCCTGCCATAGCAGTGATCATATCCACATGTGGGGCGCGTTGGTCCAACGACACGGAAGTTATCTGCGTGTTTCCCGTGACGCGGGAGGCTACTTATCGACTTCCCGTGTGGCGGGCGCCCTCAAAAACCCCGAGAAATCAGGGGTTTACGGCCCGGGGAAGGTGCGCGAGTCGTCGCTGAACGTCCGCGCGAGCACCACTCTTTCCGGGGACACGAGTCCGGAGACTCAACAGTTCGATGCCCAACTGCCGGAGCTGAGAGGGATCGCTGACGTGGTGCCAGGCACCGTGGGCGCGGTCGACGGCCTCGGCCACCTCGGGGTGGTGCTCTGGCTGGTCGGCGGTCAGCCGCACCACGGCGGCCTGCAGCCACAGCTGACAGGCACGGTCCGGCGCTCCCTCCTGCAGCGCGAGGAACGCGCGGACCTCGATCCAGTGGGCGACCTCGACGGACTGCGCACCGTGCGCTCGGAGTGCGGCCTGCTCGTACGAGGCGGCGATGGCGGCGGCTTCGCCGTGGCGGCCGGCGCGGCTCGCGTCCCGGATCGCCAGGTGGGGGTCCTTCTCGACGGCGGCTGCGGTGGTCGACGTCGCCTCGGTCCTCGGTGCGGGCACGTCGACGTCGGGGTGCGGGGCGGCCTGCTCGACCGCCTGTCCTCCCAGCCACAGGGTGGCGGCGTCCTCGACGGCGGCCGCACGGGCGGCCTGATGGTGCAGCTGTTCGGCGCTCGGCCTCGTCGGCGCGGTGCGGAGGATGTGCGTGAGCGCGTTCGTGTACGAGGGGCCGGGGCGATGGCGGCGGTCCTGCAGTTGTACGGCGCCGTATAGGGCGAACGGTCCGGCCAGGGACTGTTCCTGGTGGATGAGGGCCTGCCAGACGTCCGTGTCGGCCGCCAGGTCGGCCACCACCGTGGTGGTGCCCAACGGGCGGCGCTGCAGCTCGGCGCCGATCCAGTGCCACGGGAGCGCGGTGTACCGGACGGTGCGGGCAGTCGTGCGGGCCAGGGCCAGGTGGAGAAGGTGCTGGCGGTGGTCGACTACCAGCTGTCCGGCGATGTAGACGAGTAGCGGGCCCTCGACGGCGGCCGCCGTGCGCAAGTTTGTCAGGATGGTGTGCGGGTCGTGGGGGCTGGCTAGCTGCACGGCGCTGGCGTGCGGGGTGCCGACGAGTCGCGCCGGCGGGATGGTGGCCAGCTGGGGCAATAGGTCGCTGACGGGGTACGGGTACCGCATGGGTGCCTCGGCTGCGACGAGTAGTGCGTATCCCGACTGGTCCCCCGTTGTGATCCCCATGGGCAGCACCGTAACCGGCTCTTCGCCCTCCGTGCGGCCGCGCCATATCTGCGGGCTGAGCGGTGGGGTTCCCTCGTTGGGCGGCAGGCGAAGCCCTACCGCGCCGGTCGTTGGCTGTCCAGGATCGGGCTTGCCCGACCGCGCTTGCGCGGCGCCGTAGGCGTCCTGGATGGCCGGCGGGCGGTGTGGTGCCCTCTGGGTGCCGTCCGACGAGGGAGCCGCACCGCGACCCACCACCATCTCCACCACCCGACCGCCCGCACCCATGGGCCGTGCCTCCTCCCCCTCCGCAGGGTGGCCGGGGTGTGGGGCGGAGCCCCGCTCTGTAACCCGCACCCGAGTTCAGTCGCCAATTGGCGACTGGCCCCGGAGCCGAACGGGCGCCTGTGTCGTACAAGCTGTCCGCGCTGTGCCGGTCGGGTGCCTCGATCATGAGGCGGGGCTGTACCGTCCCGTGCCATGACGAAACCTCGCCCTGTTCCGGTGCTGCCCGCTGACGGCCGCCGGGCTGCCTTCATCGGAAAGGGTGGCGCGGGTAAGTCGACCCTGCTCGCGTACCTGCTCGCCTACTGGAGGTCGTACGGCGTCCCCTGCGTCGCCATCGACACCGACGTGCCAGGGAAGAACGAGCACGGCACCCTCTACACGCACGCGAACGCGGTGGACCTCGGAGCCCCGGTCTACCCGGCGCCGGCGGTCCACCACATCCGGCAGGAAGCACAGCGGCTGTGCCCGGAGAAGGGAGTGTGCCTGCTCGACACCGCGGCATGGGAGAAGCATGACGACGGCCCGCACCTGACGGTGATGAGCGCGGTCGACACGGTGATTCTGTGCCTGCAGCCCACTCCCAATGAGCTGGACCGGGCCACTTCCGTGCTGGGCTACATCCAGCAGCTGAAGAACACCGGAGCCCGTGCCCCGGAGCTGCACATCATGCTGACGATGGTCGGCCAGGGTGTTGCGGCGGACCAGCTGGAGGCCAAGCTGCAGGCGGCCGGCTACTCGGTGCTTGCCTCGCGCTTCAAGTTCTCCAGCGCACTCACTGGCCCGGCGCACATCTTCAAGCAGCCGATCCGGACCCGGCAGGGTTCGGGTATGGACCGGATGGCGCGGGAGGTCCTGGAGGTGGTGGCCCGGTGAGCAAGCCGAAAGCATCGGACAAGGCCAGCGACGCGTTCGGGGACGTCCTGGCGGCAGGGCTGGAAAGCCGCGGGGGCGGGGCTCTGCTGCCCGCTCAGGCCTCCGCCGGCGCTGAGGTGGAACTGAGCCCGCGGGAGAGGCTGCAGGTCCTGGAAGCGCGGATCGAAACATCCTTGGGTCAATACCAGCAGAGCCTCCGGCGACTGCAGGACCGGCACAGGGTGGAGGTCGGCCAGCTCCTCCACGAGATCAACGAGAACAACCTGTTCGCGCTGGAGGGCCACGAGAAGTTCGGGCACTACGTGAAAGCCAGGTGGGGGTGGGACCGGTCGTACGGGTACCGGCTGATCGACCTGGCCTTGGTGCACCGGGCTCTGGCTCCGCTGGGACCGGCGGTCCTGGACACGGTGCGGGAGTCGCACGCCCGGGAGCTGGCGCCGGTCGTCAAGGCGCGCGGGGATGAGGCCACGCGGGAGTTCGCCCAGCGTCTTCAAGTGGAGTCGGCAGGCTCCCGGGTCACTGCGGCGATGATCGCGGTCGAGCGGGATCGGCTGGGGCTCGGCGTCGCGGACGAGGCGGAGCCCGCGTCGGCAGCTGCCGAGGACGAGGTGGTGGATGCGGAGCTGGTGGACGACGAGGAGACGGCGGAGCTGGTCGGCCAGTCCATCAAGGCGGCGGCGGACACGGCGGAGCGGGCGCTGCGGCACCTGGACGAAGCGCTGGCACGCGGTACGGCGCCGTTCTACGACTCGCTGGCGGCGGTGGACCTCTCCCGCATCCGCTCGGCGGCCGTGCGGCTGCAGCGCCGGGCGGACGGTCTTTCTGGCCCATCCCGCTCGTAGACGAGCACACGGAAGGGCCCCCGCCGCGCGGCGGGGGCCCTTCATCGTTCCTGGGTGGGTCAGTTCAGCTCGGCCACCCGGGCGGCCTTCAGCAGTGCCTGCACGTCCAGCTCCTGGCCAGGCTCGATCGCGCGCTGCTGGCGGGCGGCGGACGCGGCCATGATGGCCTCGACCTTCGCCTGCTCCTGGTGGTACTCCCACTGGGCGGTCGCCACGGCGCCGGCGGTCTCGATCGCGGCCACCCGGGCCTCGTTCGCGCCCCGGGTCTCCTCCATGACCAGCTCGTGGGCCTGGGCGCGCTCCTCGCGGCGGTCGGCCCGCCACAGCGGCGCGCACACCGCGTACACCGCGACGGTGCACCCGGCCCACAGCAGGGCGGCCAGCTGCCAGTGCGGCGTCCAGGCGCTCACTCCGGCGAGCGCGAGCACGGCGGCGCCACCGAACGACATGCGAACGGTGTCGTTGTCGCCGTGCTCCTTCGACGCGGAGACGCATCCCGCGCACCCGGCGAGCGCGGCCAGGGTGCCGGTGATCCACAGCGGGGCGGTGGACCCGGCGGGGAGGGCCTGTCCCCAGCTCCATGCGAGCGCGGACATGCTGGTGGTGGCCAGGGCCGGGGCGATGCGGCCGAAGTGCTCCCACAGCCAGCGGCTGGCCGTGCTGCGGGGCGGCATCTGGGGGGCCGGGCGGAACGTCGGCGGAACGGGCTGGCGGGCGGCCTGCTCGATCAGGTACAGCGCCGGATCGAACGGCGCGGCGGGGGTCGTGTGCTGCTCGGTCACAGCGACATCTCCTGTCCGTGGGTGAGTTCCTGCTGGTGCTGTCGGTCTGCGCGGTACCTCTCGTCCCGGCTGCGGCGGTCGTTCTCCTCGCGCGTCCTGGACGCCTGGTCACGCTGCTCGCTGCCGGGGGAAGTCGGTCCGTCCTTGCCCCACACGGTCAGCTCGCCCGGGTTCCGCGTACCGGCGGGCGAGGGCTCGATGGCGGCCACCTGCTTGCCCCGGTACATGACGGCGCCCGCCGGCGTGAGCTGAAAACCGTGCTCCTCGCCCTTGGACGGGTCGTCCTGGACGATCCGCTGCCCGTCGATGGATACGCCCCGGTGGTCCAGGGAGACCTCGTGGCCGTGTCGCGAGATCGTGATGGCTGCCTGCCCGCGGCGCCCGTTCTCACGGTCCCAGCGCCAGGGGTTGAACTCCTCGTCGGGCTCGCTCATGCGGTCACCTCCTGGTCCTCGGCCGGAACGGCGGCCGCCGGGGGCCTGTCGCCAATTGGCGACTGGTCCGCCGGCGCCGTGCTGACGGGCTCTTCCTCGACGGGGAAGAGGTCCATCTGCCATCCGCCGCGCATCTCGCGGGGGTCGGGACGTCGGGTCACCACGCCTCCTCCCGGAGCACGCGGGCGGCGCCCTCGCCCTCCAGCTGCTCGCGGACGCGGTCGACGAGGACGGCCGGCGGGGCCCACAGCCCTTGGGCTCCCCGGTGCGGGATCGGGAGCGGGAGGGGGGTCACCTCGTCCAGGACGAAGTGGTTCATCCCCTTCATCGACCAGGGGGTGCACTCCCCGTCGTCCGGGTGGCACTCGGTGATCCGGGCGACGGCCAGGACGGCGCCCAGCTCCAGCTGCAGGCCCTTGACGACGGACGCGACCATGGGGCCGTGCCGGGCGTCCAGGGTCTTGCCCGCGTGGATGAGGACCGGGCCCCGGTAGGTGGCCGTCCAGCTGCGGTTCTCCACGCGCTTGTCCGCGTAGGTGATGGCGGCGGCCCAGGGCTGGCGGATGGTCAGGGCGCGCATCAGCTGAACACCTCCACCACGGCCTTGCCGATCCCAGCGAGGACGAGGGCGACGACCACGGCAACGGTGATCACGCTGCGGGTGGCCTTCAGGATGGCCCGGATGCCCATGGGGGCCTTCATCAGGGCGAAGACGAGGGCGGCGGCAATGAGCGCCATGCCGTACGAGGTGCCGGCGGTCAGGGCGGCCTCGATCACGTTCTGCCCGGCCGCTACGGAGGCGGCCAGGACCAGCAGGGCCAGGACGAGGACGGCGGCGGCGGTCAGACGGTCACGGGTGATGCGGTGCGACATGAGTGTGCCTCTCCATCAAGGCGTGCAAGGGGGAGGGGGCCAGTCGCCAATTGGCGACTGGCCCACCAGGGGTGGCCCTATCGGGCGGGGTGCGGCCTCGCGGGCTGCGGCGACTCCTGGCGTCCGTCGCGCTGGTGCGGCTGCGGACGGACCGGAAGCGGCTCGCGCTCCTGCGACTGCGGGCGGGTCTGGCGGGCGCTCACTTCTTGCCCCGCAGACCGCTCATGGCCTGGCCGTGACGCTGGAGGTCGGCCTGCGCCTTGCGGCGGGCCTCCTCGGCCTTCTTGACGGCGTCGTCGGTCTCGCTCATGCGGTCACCGCCAGGGTGCAGCTGCAGCGGACGATCGTGGTCTGGCCGTTCGGGCGGGTGACGACGGTGTCGAACCCGTTGCAGTCGGTGCACGGGCTGGAGAACGCCGGGCCCTTCTTGCCGACCAGCAGGGGCTGGAGGCGGCGCGCGGGGGGCGGGATGGAGATGCCGGCGGAGCGGCTGGCAGACTTCTGCACGGAGATCCCTCTCTGCGTATAGGGGTGTCCCAAGCCCGGGGAGCGCTGTAACGCCCGTCCGGGTGGAGAGGGTCGGGGCGGGAACCCCGGCCCTCTCGCACTTCCATTAACCTCCCCTCCAGCCAGCTTGTCAACATTCCAGGAATCGGGTTTCCAAGATTGTTGGCAAGCTGTCTTCA
This sequence comes from Streptomyces sp. NPDC088915, assembly GCF_044749825.1. NCBI lineage: Bacteria > Bacillati > Actinomycetota > Actinomycetes > Kitasatosporales > Streptomycetaceae > Streptomyces > Streptomyces sp. NPDC088915. Next base: position 5,861 of record NZ_JBIVIR010000036.1, on the reverse strand, counting down.
TGGCAGTACAGTTGCCGTGTCAGTCAGCAAGTCAGCAAGCCAGAAGGGACCTAAGGTGATCGCGACATTGGAACGACCCACCAAGGGAGCGCACGTGCCGAAGCAGGAGCAGCCGCAGAACGAGGACGCGCAGTCGGAAGAGCGCGTCAACTTCAGCGCGCGGGTGCGGGTGTCGGTCAGGCGGCGGGCCAAGCTCTACGCGGCCGGCCACGACGTCAGTCTGCAGGACCTGGTCGACAAGGCGCTGGACGACTACCTGACGCGCCACGGGGCCTAGAAGAAGCGCCCCAGCGGTGCGTCACCACCGCTGAGGCATCGACGCAATAAAGGAGACGTACATGCGCCACGACCAGGGTACGGGCCCGAGTTCCCCGTACTGGTCAACAGCTGCAGACGACGGCGGCCGGGACTGGATCGCCCCTCTGCAGGACTACATCCGCAACGCCCTGCAGGACCTCCCGCCCTGGGTGCCGGTCGCCGCGGCCGGGCTCGTCCTGGTCGGCCTGGTGGTCGCGGGCGTCCTGTCCTTTAGCAGCTCCTCCAAGAAGCGGGCCGCGCTGGACGAGAAGCACGCCGCCGCGGTGGCGGAGGCCAAGGAGAAGGGCCAGCCGCTGCCGCCGGCGCCGCTCCACATGAACACGAAACCGCTCCTCGGCGGCTTCGCGGTCTCGCTGAACGGCCTGTGGGGCTTCGCCCAGGACCAGCTGGACCTCAGCTTCTTCTTCGCCATCGGCTTCATCAGCATGTTCGACATCCTGGAGCTGTACGTCTTCTCCGAGATGTTCCGGCTGGCCAACGAGGACCCCCGCCGGCGCTGGACCCGCGCCCTGAAGTGGCTGCGCTTCAGCGCCTGGCTCATCGTCATCATCGCGGCGGCCGCCAACGCCGCGCACGCTCCGAGCATCTATGCGGCGCCCTTCCTCGCCATCATGCCGATGCTCGCCGCATGGCTCCTCTACGTCCCCCTCCACAGCGCACTTGGCGCCCCCGAGGAAGAAGACGAGCGCCCCGAAGGGGCCAAGCCCGGTCCCCTCCTGCTGGCCGGTCTGGTCTGGCGGAAGATGTGGGCCTTCCTCTTCGGCCTCTTCGGCCTCGACGTCGCGGACCGCGCGGACGAGATGGTCCGTCGGGCCAGGGCCCGAGAGGCGGCGGACGCCTCATACGCCCTGCGCAAGGCGCTGCACCGGCGCGACCAGCTGGCCGACGAGGTCGCGGGTCCGTCCCTTTCCCGGGCCGACAAGAAGGCCAAGGAGAAGGAGCTGAAGGCGCTGGAGCGTGAGCTGGAGTTCAAGATCCGGCCCAAGGCTCAGGCCGCGCTGGAGCTGGCGGACACCCAGGACGCCAAACAGGGCCTGCAGCTGATGCAGCGCATGGCCTGGCTGACTCGCGCGGACGACGTCGCCCTGCTCGACTACGGGCCGGAGTCCCCGGCCATGCGCGTGCTGGAAGAACTGAACATTGCCTCCAACGCCGACTTCATCGAGTCGTCCCAGCGAGCGCGGGAGGAAGACCAGCGGGCGGCGGCCGCCCAGGAGCGCGCCGAGGAAGCGGTGAAGGTCCTGGCCGACGCGGAGGGCCGTCTGGCGGAGCTGAGCGGGAAGCTCGAAGAACTCGACAAGGCCCGGGAGCGGGAGACCAACCGCCTCCGCGTCGTGACCGAGGAGCGCGCACGCCTGGAGCAGAGCGGCAGTTCCGCCCAGCAGCTCTACCAGCGGACGGTCAGTGAACTGGAGGACGAGCGGGGCAAGGTGGCGGACCTGGAGGGCGAGCGGCGCCGGCTGGCCGACACCTTGTCCACGATCCAGTCCCAGCTGGCGTCCCTGGAGGGCGATTACAAGGCACTCCAGACCGAGGTGAACGGCCTGGCGGAGGAGCGGGACCGGCTGGCCGGAGAGAAGTCGCTGGCCGATGCGAGGGCCAAGAGCGCGTCCGAGGAAATGGTGCGGCTCCAGAGCCGTCTGGAGCTGTTCGAGGAGATGGCGGCAGAGGAGACCGCCGGACGGCTCGTCGGCGCGGTCCCGGCGGCGCGTGGAACGGGCGGTGGAACCTCGGTGGAGGCCCGGATCGACATGGAGGAAGGCAGCGCGGGGGCGAAGATCGCCGGATTCCAGCTCCTGGAACAGCAGTACCTGGCCCTGCCGGTGGACGAGCGGGTCGCCATGAGCGCGAGCGCGCTTGCCCGTCAGTGGTGGGAGGCCTCTGGACTCACGGAGCAGACGACCCGGAAGTACATCGGGGACATCAAGAAGATGCACGACAAGACGCAGGACGCGGCGGACGGCTCCGCCGCTGGTCAGGACTGAGCAGCTGGAAAACCTCGGCTGATTGTCAGTCGTGGACCGTACGGTGATCGCGAGGTCACTGGACTCGTAAGGCGCCCCCGGGAACGGCGCTGGTACCGCCGGCCCGGGGACTTCACGACAAGAGAGGAACCCTCATGTCACGCAAGGAAGAGACTACGGCCCCCGCTTCCAATGACCTCATCCGCCCTGAGACGCGGTGGATGCTCCGCATTCTCAACCCGCACAAGCGGTACGCGCCCCTCTTCGAGCGTCAGTCCCGGCTCGGCGCGGGCGCCGCGTACGGCGTGGCGGTGCCCGTCGTGGCGGCCGCCGGCGCGGAGGGTGGCGGCATCCCGGAGCCGTCCGTGGGCGCGGTCTGGGACATCATCAACGTGGTCGGTTCCAACTTCCCGGTCGGCGGCTGGTGGGGCTTCGGCGCGACCCTGGCGGGCGGCGCGGGGCTCGGCTACCTGCACCTGAAGCAGAAGTGGGACCTGGGCAAGTCGGGCCCCACCTCCTCGGCAAAGGACTCGGCCAAGGTCGGGTTCGCCAACCCGCCGGAGCTGCGGAAGTGGCTGTCCCAGGAAGGGCTCCGGGCCCGCGCGGGCACCCTCCGCCCGTCGCTGGAAGGTGCCAAGCGCCGTTCCATCAGCCCTCACGAGGTCGGGCTGCACCTCGGCACGGACCTGCTCTACAAGAAGGGCCTGTTCGTCGCCTGCGAGGACATCGTGCTGATGTACGCCCCGCCGCGCTCCGGTAAGAGCGCGCAGTACGGCAACGCGGTCATCGACGCGGCCGGCGCCTGCGTCGTCACCTCGACCCGCGGTGACCTGTACGAGCACACGAACAAGCTCCGCCGCGAGCACAACCGGCCCGTCTGGGTCTTCAACGCGGGTGTCTCCGGCGTCGCGAACACCCTGCGCTGGAACATGGTGGACGGCTGCCAGGACCCGGCGGTGGCCCTGCGCCGCGCCGGGTACCTCCTCGCCGCGTCGGCCAGCGGGAAGGACATGGAGAACTCGTCCTTCTGGGAAGGGCACTCCTTCATGGTCCTGACCTGCTACCTGCTGGCGGCGGCCATCAAGGGGTACGACCTGACGCACGTCCGGGCCTGGGTGGCCAACTCCTCGGAGCGCGAGCCGCTGGACATCCTGGAATCCCACCCGCACGTGGTCCCGGCGGGCTGGGCTCACGGCCTGTCCCAGGTCCGGAACTCGCCGGAGAAGACGCGGGACAGCATCTACATGACGCTGATCCGCTCGTTCGAGTTCATGTCGCTGCCGCAGGTCGTGGACATCGTCTCCCCCCGGCCCGGTCAGCAGAAGTTCGACGTCCTCGACTTCCTCCGCTCGCGCGGCACCCTGTACCTGATGGGCCGTGACCAGCAGTACGGCTCCGTGGCGCCCCTGTTCACCGCGCTGGTGGGCGAGATCTACGAGGCCGCGTACCTGGAGGCGGACAACAGCCCCGGGGGTCGCCTCGACCCGTACCTGCGCCTGGTCCTGGACGAGGCGGCCGTGATCTGCCCGCTCCCCCTGCACCGATGGTCGGCGGATGCCGGCGGCCGGAACATCCAGCTCATGGTGTCCGTACAGTCGCCCTCGCAGCTGCGCGAGCGCTGGGGCGTCAACGGAGCGCAGACCATCATGAACAACAGCGTCCGCATCGCCCTGGGCGGCCTGTCCATCCCACAGGACCTGGAAGAGCTGTCCATTCTCTGCGGGGAGAAGGACGAGGAAGTGGCGTCCTCCTCGTCCACGGACGACGACAAGACGTCGCGGAACGTCTCAGTGCGGCGGGTCCGAGTCATGCCCCAGGACGCCATCCGGCAGATGAAGGAAGGAACCGGCCTGATCTTCTACCGGCACCTCCCGCCGATCCGCTACGCCTTCACCCCGGTGTGGCAGCGCAAGGACGTGAAGGCGCTGGTGAAGCAGGAGAAGACACAGGCGAAGGTGGAGGCCAAGCTGAAGAAGAAGGGCGTGCAGGTCGCCGGGCCCGTGCTCCCGCCGCAGATGCCCGCCACGGCTCCGATGGCCCCGCCGGTCGCTCCGCAGCAGCAGCCCGCGACCCTCCCGGGCACGATCCCGGGCCAGGCGCCGGCGGCCCAGCAGAACCTGTGGGGTAAGACCGGATGAGCGGCGAGCCGAAAGAAGTACGAGCCGTCTGGGAGCGAACCCGGGAGCTGGGGCAGGGGCTGGACAAGGCTCGGAACCGGCTCGATGTCCTGGAAGGGCAGAACCTGGGAGACCGGCTCGGCATCCTGGAGGGACAGAACCTCGCGGACCGGATCGAGGAACTGTCCCTGGTCGTCAAGCGACTGGCGGACAAGCCGGAGAGCACCCCGGCGGCGGTCTGGAACTGGAACGCCTTCACCCCCGACCAGCAGGCGAGCGCGTGGGACGTCCTGATGGAATGGGTGGAAACCGTCTTCCGGGCTCGGTGGCCCCGCTCCTACAAGGAGATGCTGGGCTACATGGAGCGGCCCACCTCCTGCTGGTGGCAGCACCCGGACATGGTGGAAAGCCTCACGAGCCTGATGATGAGTCACCACTGGGCCTACCTGGACAAGGAAGCTTCTCCGTTGCGGGTCGCGGAGTGGCTGGGCCGGTGGCTGCCGGACGCGGTCCGGCAGGGGAAGTTCGCCCTGGCGGAGTGCTCGTCCGGCCATAAGCCGGACCTGTTCACGGGCAAGAGCCTGGCCACGGATTACGAAGAGATCCGCAAGCACGTCCACATGCTGCGGACTGGGGAGATCCCGAACAGCTGATCCGCCAGCACAAAGAGGCCCGGACCACTCGGTCCGGGCCTCTCGCGTTCCCAGGGTCAGGCGGCCGGCGGCACGGGCCGCTGCTTCTCCGTGTTTGTCGCCCACTCCAGGGCGTGCAGCACGCCGGCGCCGTAGTCCTCGTCCACGCTCTGCCAGGCGTTGCGCTCGATGCAGTCCAGTGCCCGGGTCTTCTCCCGCCCGACTTCGCGGGCGGTGTACGGGTAGGTGTAGGCCTCGCTGCTGATCGGGCTGGCCTGCAGCTCGCCCAACAGCCAGGCGGCGGCAGCCCACACGCCGTGAGCCACGGCCGCGTCCTTGCCGCGGTTGGCGTAGACCTCGACCCGGGCGGCCTCGCCGGCGTGGTACTGCCGGGCGGCATCGTCCCGGAGCTGTTCCAGCTCGGTCCGCTGGCGCCGGACGGCTCCTGGAACTCCTGGAATCGGCGCCGGTTTCGGCGGCATCGGGGTGGAACCGTACTCGTGGCCCGGCCACTGGGCGGCGGCCCCGGGCAGGATCGTGGGCCGCTCAGGGGTTCCAAGGATCTCGCTCACGGGCACCTGCCGGTGCTCGTTCCACGGTTCGCTGCTGCTGGCCATGGAACGACGGTAGCCGCGGGGGCCGACAGCCCACCAGTTCTCCGCCCTATCAGCCTCCACGAGCCGGTCGCCAATTGGCGACTGATGCCGGCGGCCGGACGGCGGGCTGTGCCCAAGGGGGTGACGGGTGCGGTACGCGGCTCGGCCACGACGATGCCCGCACCGACGCGTAGCGACCACACCGGCCTCGACCACATCGCGGCAGCAGCTGCT
>NZ_JBIVIR010000035.1:0-29935 GCF_044749825.1 Streptomyces sp. NPDC088915 | reverse complement strand
CCCGGATAGCGCTTCCCACTCCACATCCGTCAGCTCATGACGACGCACCATGACGACATGATCCCCCATCAGGCCACTTTGAAGACACTGCCTAGAGGTGGCGGTCAGGGTGAGAACGGCTTCGTCCCGGCCGTAGGACCCGAGCCACTCCGTGAACTTCGCGTCGGCCGTCTCCGCCTTGGCCCAGACACTGAGGATGGCCGGCCCGCCCGGGCGGAAGCGGAGCTCCACCTCGTATGCGACGTCCTGGTCCTCAAGGACCGTGCTGCCCATGACGTCGGTCCTCCTGGTGCTGATCGGGATGTCCGGTGCCCGGCGGGGAGGCGTCGGCTTCACGGGCGCGACCCCGCCGTGCACCTTCAGCGTGGCACACCGCCCGCGCCGGGCGGCGGTCCGGCCTGCCGCCCCGACCCGTCGGACCGGGCGGTCAGTCGTTCGTCACACCCCAGCCGATGTCCCCCGCGAGGCCCCAGCCTGGGTCCCGGGTGACTCCCCAGCTGACGTCGCCGTATCCCCATCCGCTGTCGCGGTCCATGCCCGTCCCCTCTCTGCCAAGGCGACGCCGTCTTCCGGGTGCGCCGTGGAGGCCGACCGTACCCGCAAGGTCCCTCGTCCGGTACCCCGTCCGAGCCCTCCATCTATGAGCCTCATACGCCGTTCCTGCAGGTAAGAGGGATGAGTGGCACATCTGTGAGGTGTGAGGGGGCGCCCAGGCGAGGCCTTCGCCGACCTCCGCACGGCGCCCGTCCCACCTCTTCCAGAATTCTCCGAGAGGGTTAAGAGAAAGGGTTAAAAGCTAGGGTAAGTACTGCTAGGGTTGCGGTACGGAAGGAGATCGACATGCCCACCGAGGAAGAGCTGTTTGCGTCCGTGGACGCGCTGTTGGGGGAGGAGCCGCAGCTCCCGCCTCCGGCCGAGCGGGCCCGGCTGCGTGAGGCCGCCGGTATTACCCAGGCCCGCCTCGCGCAGGCGTTGAAGTCCTCCACGCAGACGGTGAAGAACTGGGAGAACGGACGCAGCGAGCCGAAGGAACCGCGGTTGACGGCGTACCAGCGGCTGTTGAAGGGCTGGGCGGCGAAGTACCCCGCCTCCAGCGCTCCCGCCGCCGCGCCCGCCCCGGCCACGGCTGCCGCGCCGCAGCCGGTGCCGGAGACGTTCACCGGCCCGGCGGTATCCGAGTCCGCCGACACGGCTGCCACTGCGCAGCCCTCCGTTGCCCCGGTCGCGCCGGAGCGTCCCGCCCGTCCGGCTGGACGTCCGGCAACATCGTCCCGGCGCCCCGCCCGTAAGCGCGTCGTTCCGAACATTGCCGCCGCGCCGTACCAGCACGGCCCGCTCGCTGTCCTGGACGGCGACGGGACCGCGTACGGCGTCGAGGGGATCGTGCTGGACTGCCCGGCGACCACCGTGGTGGAACTGGTGGAGTGGACGCTGCGTGAGTCCGGTCTCGGAGCGCCGAAGCTCAACCGGTACGGCAAGGACTCCGACCCGCTGATCGTGCTCACCGCGGCGGCCGCGGTGAAGCTGGGGCTGCCCGAGCGTCTGGAGGGCCACGAGCAGCGCCGTTCCCTGCGCCTGCCTGAGGACCACCCGGTCGTCAAGCAGGTCGCGAAGGCCAAGTGGCAGCTCACGCAGCGCGGGTTCGGCCCGTGGGCGCGAATCTACCGCAAGGCCCAAGGGCGCGAGCGGCAGTGCGTGCAGCTGGCGATCCTGTCCTGGGACGCCCTGGACGAGCGGTCCTGGCCCGGCGTTGTCGAGATGGAGCCGGCCGACATCGCCCGCGTCCTGGGCGTCTATGCCCAGCGGGTCATCACCCCGCGCGGATCGACGGCCGTCTCCGGGCTGGAGCTGATGACGGCGCTGCGCCCGCCGACGAAGCCGGAGCGCGATGCGGAGACCGGCAACTGGGTCTCCGGCCACAACCCCGGCAGCTTGGGGACGGAGCCGATGGACCCGGCGCCGCCGGAGGCCACCCCGGAGCACCCCGTCGTCGTGAACTCCGGCTGGACGGGCGGCTTCCTCAACGAGGAGGCCTACCAGTGGGTGCGGGACGTCAACACGCTCTCCGACGAGGAGTGCACCCTGCCGTACGCGGTCGGCCTCGACCTGAACACCGCGTTCCTCGCCGCCGCGGCCCGCCTGGTCGTCGGCCTGTCCGCCCCGGACCACTTCCACAACGTGAAGTTCAACCCGAAGATCCCCGGCTCGTGGCTGGCCGACCTGTCCCACATCGAGCTCGACCCGCGCCTGCCCTCACCGTTCACGCCGGACGGCTCCCGCCCCACCGGCCCGGCCTGGTACCAGACCCACACCCTGGCCTATGCCCAGGAGCTCGGGCACGACGTGCACCCGATCGAGGCGTACCTGCGCCGGGAGACCGGCGCCTACCTCGACCCCTGGCACGACCGGCTCAAGACCGCCTACGTCGACACCCTCGCCGACATAGGCGTCACCAAAGACCTGGACGACGCGGCGTTCCTCGCCACGATGGAACAGCACAAGCAGAACGACCCGGCCCTGGCCGCCGTCCTGTCCGCCATCAAGGCCACGGTCAAGGGCGGTGTCGGCAAGCTCCGCGAACGCCCCCAGGGCAAGTCGTACAAGCAGGGCGAGCCGTGGCCGGCCCTCTCCCGGCCGACGTGGCGCCCTGACATCCGGGCCGCCGTCATCTCCAAGGCCCGGGTCAACATGCACCGCAAGCTCAACAACATGGCGAAGATGACCGGGCTGTTCCCGCTGGCCGTGCTGTCCGACTGCGTCGTCTATCCCTCGCCGGGTGAGAGCCCGCTCGACTTCCTCCCGTACGCCGCCTCGGGCAAGCCGCAGCCGGGCGGGTTCCGCCTCGGGCCCACCCCGGGTCTGGCGAAGCTGGAGGGCGTCCAGACGATGCTGTGGGCGGTCGACCTCATGGAGAAGGGCCTGAACCCGGCCCGCCACATCAAGGGCGGCGACGCCGTCCTGGACGAAGGGGAGTAGGACCGTGGGGGAGATCGAGGACGCGATCGAGCGCGCCGACCGCGAGGCGTTCACCAAGGACCCGCCCAAGACGCTGAAGGGCCAGATCGGTTTCCTGCTCAAGCAGTTCGGCAGCGCGAAGGCCGTCGCTCAGGAGCTCGGCGTCACCGCCGACTCGGTGAACCGCTACCGGCGCGGCGCCCGCAAGCACGCCCGCCCGGATGTCGCCGCGAAGATCGACGACACGGTCAAAGCCCGCTGGCAGCCGCTGGTGCGCAAGCGCCGGCGCCAGCAGGCCGCAGCCTCGGGCGGGATCACGGTAGAAACGAGAGCCCGGTTCGGCTACACCGCGCCGGTCGGCACGACCGACGACGGCCGGTTCCGCCGCCTCACTGTGCACCTCCCCCCGCAGTACGCCCAGCGCCTCTTCGACGCCCGCGACACCGGGGCCAGCGACCAGCAGATGCGCGGAATCATCGCCGAAGGGTTCAAGGAAATCTATTTCCAGGACGGCGGAGGCCGTGCTACGGGACTGTCGGACGTGGAAATCAACGACATCGACTACCTGGACCTCGACTACTGAATCCGGAGCCTCTTATGGCGAGCATCAATTACCCGTTGAGCCAAAGCACGATAGTTGTCACACAGGCGGCATATTGGCACCGAAGCTGAGCGTCGGTGCCACGGCAAGCTGTGAACCAGCGTCCAGGCGCCGACACCCATCGGAGTCCTGCGGCACGCAGCTGGCGCGCTGGTGGCAGCGGGTCCGGGGAGACGGCATCCCTGCGGCTCCCTACACCGGTGGTCCGGTCAGGGCTTCGCTGACCATGCGGCAGAGTGTGTTGGCGGTTACGACGGCGGCGTCGAAGGTCTCGGTCCATCCGCCAGCGGGCATCCGCTCGGCGGTCAGGTGTGGGCCGTGTCCTTGAGCGCTCAACTGCTTCAGGACGATCTGCTCGATGCTGTAGGCGGCCGCACCTGAGTCGAACAGCCAGGTGCGCACCAGGATCCACCCCGAGCCCTGAAGACGTGCGATGCGGTCCTCGCGGGTCTCGCGCCCGGTAATGCCGATCTTCACCGCGCCGAAGACCACGTGCGCCATGACATACAGCCACGCTGGCGCGGTCGGGTTGAGCCCGTACTTTGCGCAGCGCGGGCAGCACCGCCCGCGGGTTCGTACGTTGTTCAGTTTGGGCGAGACGATGGCTCCGCAGCTGTTACACAGCGACGTCCATGGAGTACTGACGTTCCGGTACGGCTCCAGCGGTGTGAAGCCTGCCAACTTCATGTCGGCCACGGCCTGCTTTGGATCGCCAGGCCCGCGATGGATACAGAAGCGGCATCGCCCTCCGCGGAGCGTGGTGTTGTCGTAGCGAGGAGCTACCAGGTGGCCGGCGGCGGTGCACTTCGACAGCCAGGGCTTTCCCGTGCCGGGGAACGGCACGAGGGTGGCGAAGCCGTGGCTGCACATCGCGGCCGCAGCCACTGCCGGGTCGACGGGCGCGTTGGGCGCACAGTGCTTGCACGCGCCCTGCCCGCTCATCACGTTGTTCCGATTCGGATAGATGATCTTTCCGCAACCCTCGTTCAGACACCGACACATCCACGGCTTACGTGCGCCGCCGGGGTAGGGCTCAAGGGGCTCGGCGTTGCCTAGCCGTCTCATGTCGGCTACTGCAACATCGTTTGTCAGCACGGCCACGACCTTCTCCTTTTGTGCGTGAGAAACGGCAGTCTCTCGCCCGCCACTGACAGCGCGTCATCCCGTCCCCGAAGACGAAGGGAAGACCTGCGCCCGGAAGGATCAAGCACCCGAAGGACAGGAGTCCCGGATCTTCGGTTCTGGTGACAGGAAGGCAGCAAAAAAGAGCGGTTGTGACAAGTGGTGCGCCTCGTTGGTGACATCCAGACTGCTTCGGACGGTCCCCTTCACCAGCTCATATGGCTCTGCCGATGACAACTACTGAGCCTCGGCTCACCCGTATCCGGACCCGGAGAACGACGCCGAACGTGCCGCGAACCGCCAGGCCGCCGACGACTACCAGCGCCAGGAGGAGGAAGGCGCCGACTTCCTCGACTGGGAGAGGGAGCTGGGATGGCGCTGATGGAGCTCAAGACCCTCGTGGCCCGCATCCGATCCCACACCCGGGAGGAGGGGATCTGCCTATGACCGCATCCACGGCCACCTGGCGCGCGTACGGTGAAGTGACGACCCGCCGGGAGGACCAGATGAGCGCGCAGCCCGACCACGCACCCGTCACCACCTACGCCCCCGCGCCCGGAGCGCCCGCCGAACTCCTCGCCCAGCTGCGCGCCGACAAGCGCGCGACGACGTGGGTGCAGGCCTTCGAGCGCGACTACGCGGCCGCCCTCGAGGAGTCCCGGCGCACGTTCTCCCTGGCCGGGCTCTACGCGGTCGTCCAGGACTGGCAGGGCCGCATCGCGCACGCCCCGGCCGTCGACGCGTTCGTCGCCTCCGGCTACGACGACAGCGACGCCGTCGACCTGGCGGAGCTCCGCCGCCGTCGAAGGTGAGCCCGTCGCCGTACGCGGTCCGTATCTCCGCCGCGGCCGCCAAGGTCCTCGACACCCTGCCCGAGCACGCGGCGGACACCGTGTGGGACATCCTCGCCGCGGCCGCCGCCGATCCGTTCGGCTTCCGGCAGTTCGACACCGACGAGGACGAGGGCGAGGACGTCCGCTACGCGGCCGTCGGCCAGCTCTCCCTCACCTACTGGATCAACCGGCCCCTGCGCAGCTTGACGGTCCTGAACATCGTCTGGCTCGGGTAACTACCCCTGGCAACGGTCCGGCCCCGGCATCGCAACTGCCGGGGCCGGGCCATTTCCGATCGTGGCCACCGCTGTATCCACCAGTAGCCGCCCAGGCAGAGGTCAGATCGCGCGTACCTGCTGGGCCTGCGGTCCCCTCGAGCCCTGGCCGATCTCGAACTCAACCTTCTGGCTCTCCTCCAGGGATCTGAAGCCCTGGCTCACGATCTCCGAGTAGTGGACGAAGAGGTCCGGGTCGCCGCTGTCCTGCTGGATGAACCCGTAGCCCTTCTCCGCGTTGAACCACTTCACGCTGCCCTGAGCCATCGCCCGTCCTTCGTCTCACGATCTGCGGCCACATCGCCGCGGTACGCGCCGATCCTGCACGCCCGCCCCCTCCGGCGAGGTGTCCGACGCCGGACGTTGACCCGATCGAAGGACCCAGGTCCGGCCGGACCGGCAGGTCCATCAGCAGGTCGGCAGCGTTCCTTCGTCCTGTTCACCGGCGCGGCGGCGGCAGGTGGGGTTCAACCCGTTTCAGACCGCGTTTCACGGCCTCACGCCAGATCTCGCCCGTGGTGAGCACCTTGGCGGCGTAGTACTGGTACTCCTCCAGCGCCTGAGGGCTGCAGCCGGGCCGGGAGGGGCGGTTGGGTCTGGCCTTGGGGTGACGTTCCTTCCAGTCGCGTAACTTCCCGACGGCCTCCTTGCTGGTGTTCCAGCAACCCGCCTGCACGGCGATGAAGAGGTCGATGGGCAGGGCCACGGTGATGCTCTCCGGCCAGCTGCCCTGCGGCGACCCGGGCAACCGGCCCCGGGACTGGTGGGGGAGCCCGTACCGCTCCAGCCCGTCCCATCCCCGCTCGGTGACCTCCTGGGCGAGTGCGCCCGTGATGAGCGCGCGCAGGCTGTCGGTCAGCACTCCGCGACGGCGCTGCTCGTCCTTCTCCTCGGCCCACCTCGATCTGCACGCTGCGGCTTCCCGCGAGGTCAGGCCAACGATGGCGGTCATGCCGAGCGCGCGGACACGTTCGGCCTCGGCGGCGAAGTACGGCTTGAGCCTTTCCAGCTTCTCCTTCGTCCCGAACTCCACGCTCATGGTGACGGTCCTGAGGCCGAGGAAGGTGCGCGCCGTGGTCATGAGGCACCTCGGCCGATCACAGCAGCTCCTTGGGCGTCCCGGGCCGAGGCCTGGCCGTACAGCTCGCGAAGTCGTCGCACAGCTCGGTAGCGGTGCGTCGACACAGTCGCCTGCGTCATCTTCAGCCTGTGCGCCACCTGGGCCACCGAGAGCCCGTCGAAGTAGAGCAACCTGATGACGGTCTGCATGGTCGGGGACAAGCTGGAGATCTTGAGCATCAGTTCCTGAGCGGCGAAGCTGTCGGCGACGACGTGGTCGGCCGGCCGCTCGGCCTCCAGGATCTGGTCCAGCTCCTGTGGTTCCCCGATCAGGATTTCCCGATGGCGTCCTTTCTGGTGATCGATGATGGCGTTCCTGGCCATCACCTTCAGGTAGCTCTGTACGCGCTCGACAGGAACCTCCTGCCTCCGCCGGGCGTACCGCTCGATCACGAGGGATACGAGATCGTCGGCGGTATCCCACTTCATCCCCTGGGCCCGCATGAACGCGTACAGGTATGACCTGTGCTCCGCCACCTCGGCGAAGGCCCGATCCCTCGCGCTGCGGACGAGCTGATCGGACGAGACGTCCTGCGCACCGTGCGCGGGCAGGGCTGGTGCCCCCTCCGCAGAAGCGGACGGGGCACCAGCCGGCCGAACATCAGCCGACACGGATCAACCGAAGACGGCGCGCAGCCCACCGGACTGGCGGGTGAGCACCACCCGCTCCGGCAGCAGCTGCTTCAGGCGGCAGCCGATCGAGCGGAGCATGCCGAGCGTCAGCTCGAAGCCCAGGAGGGCGATCGCGACCGCGAGCGCGCTCTCCAGGGAGTCGTTCCAGTCGATCGTCTCCTGCACAATGCGGACGATCTCGATCACGATGATCGTGACCGAGACGCCGCGCCGACCGCGGCGCTGCCACGGCTTCTGCTCCACGACGCACGCGGCGGCCTCGGCGGCCACCCTGCGGTTGATGGTCTTCTTGCTCATAGCGGGGGTGGTTCTCCTTCGGGTGCACGCATCGGATCTACGAGCTCCGGCCTCGGGTGGACCTGGGAAGAGCACCGGGCTCGCAGATTTTGGTGACGGCAGACTCCCACACCCCGCACACACCGCGCATGGGCCGCAACAGCACGTGACAACTTGGAGGCAAGTTTGGATGCGGCTGGTCAGCAGGCATCGAGGTGCGCGGCGAAACCGTTCTGCGGGCGGCTCGAGGTGAGCGATGCCACGTTGTCCGCTTCGCGCGGGAGTTATACGGGTCCACCGCCGGCTCTTCCCAAAGCGGCGGCGGACCCGGAAGGAAGACACCCCCGCTAGAGAGGTCTTCGCTATGTAGGACTGGCCTAGGCCACGAACAAGACACAAATGTGACGTAGGTCACGCTGGTGGGTCTGTCGCTCTCCGTATGGTGCCTGACAGCCTTCGCCCTTCACTCTCCCCGGTGAATCTCACGAGGCGACAACCTCTGGCCTACCTCCTGCGGGTGACACCGTGTCGGTGCCCCTCCCTACCGTCCGAACCGTTCCCCTCCGCGCGCCCCTGCAGCGCCCGACGAACGGTGGTGACCTTCCTTGTCCCTGACTGACGGGCTGCGTAGCCCCCACTCGCCCCTGCGCCGGTTCCTGGACCGCGAACTGTCCGCCGGCCCCGGCCCGCTGCGGCAGAACTACCGCGCCCAGCACCGCACCGACCACGTCCTACTCCCGCCTCCCGGCGTCGGCACCGAGGCCGGCAACGTCGGCACGGCCATCGACCAGCGCCTGCGCCTGGCCTTCACCGCGGCCGCGCCCGTCGACGAGGCCTCCCTCATCGGCATCGAGCTCGCCGGCCGGTTCGGCGGCCACGGCGAGGGTTTGCGGATGCGTGCGGTCGGCAACGAGCTCGCCGCCCGCCTGACCGAGACCGTCCAGTACCTCGACCTCGACAACCGCGACCTGCCCCTCGACCGGGCCCAGGACGAGGAGGAGGACCTGGCCCGCATGCTCATCGCCGCGGCCTGGTACCAGGTCCTGGCCCGCACCTCCATCGGCTTCGCCTTCACCCCGCTCGCCAGGGCCGCCATGGAGGACCCCGACGCCTTCACCCTCACCCGCCTACTGGAACTCCCGCACCCCGACATGGTCGATGACGTCGTCGACCAGCTCCACAAGGCCGCCCGCAGCTCCCTGCAGGACCTACGGGTCCGGACCCGGGCCGAGGACTGCCACGGCGGCCCGACATTCGCCGGCGCCCGCATCACAGCAGACGCCGACCTCGTCGCCGACGGCCTGCTGCTCGACTTCAAAAGCACCCGCCACCCACTCAAGGAGATGTCCCAGCGCACCGCCTGGCAGCTCACCGGCTACCTCCTCCTCGACGCCGCCGACGCCTACCGGATCGACACCGTCGGCCTCTACCTCACCCGCACCGGCGTCCTCGCCACCTGGCCCGTCGAAGACTTCCTCGACCTCCTCGGCGCCTGCCGCCGCGACCTCACCGAACTGCGCGCCGTCTTCCGCGAACTGCTCAACGGCTGCCACGGCTACGCCGACGCCCCCTACTTCACCACCCAGAAAGACGTCGACCACGTCCGCAGGCTGCTGGAGCGCCTGGCCCCCGTCGCCGCTCCCGGCTGCTGCCCGACCTGCCTCCAGCCCCTGCCCCAGGCCACCGGCCACGTCCGCAAGTTCTGCACCACCCGATGCCGCGCACGGGCCCAAGTCCTGCGCAACCGCGGACTGATGCCCGGCGGACCACGCCCCCTGCTCCCCGGACCACGCCTCCCGCGCCCCGACCTGTCCGACGACGCGTAGGTATGAGGCTTACAAGCTGTTCTCCCAGGTAGACACGCTGAAAGGTGAAGCTGTGAGGGAGGGATCTCGCGCCGGGCTGTCCACCACTACGGCCCGGCCGGAGGACCCACCTGCACGTTGCTGCGGCCGAGCTGCCACCGGCCTGGATCGGCCTGGTGGAACGCGGGGAAGCGGTGCAGGAGCCGACCGAGCCCGTCCATCTGCCGCTGGTGCGGCTCCGCCGCCGGCGAGGACAGCCGCTCCAGGATCGCGGTCCGGGTCAGCGGCTCCGGGGAACGGGCGAGTGTACGGGCGACCTGGGAGAGCAGGTCGACGCCCGGCGCACCGTGCTCGACCTCCTTCCACGCCGCTTCGTGCTTCTCGTGCTCGAAGAAGGGCGTCCCGAAGACCATCGCCAGGGTCTTGCCGGCCTCCTTCCACGCCGTCCGGGCCTCCGGCCGGATCCGTCTCCGAAGCCCGTGCGCGCCGATGCCGACCGCGGCTGCGGTGACCGCCGCAGCAACGGGGTGCGCCCAGGCGAGGCGGGCCAGCCGGGCCGCTCCGCCGCCGGCGTGCAGGGTGAGCGTGATGTTGGCCCGGACCCTGGCCTCGGCGCCGCCGAGTTTGCCGAGCCCGGCCCGTACCTTGCGCCAGTCCTGGGCCGCGATGCCGTGCCGGATCAGGTCCCGGTCCTCGGCGAGCAGTACCACGGGCCCGATCAGGCCCGTGAGCTGAGCGGCGCCGATGTCGCTGAGATCCTCGTGGGCGATCTTGTCGGCGGCCGGGGTCATCGGCAGGCCGGTGGTGGGCACGACGTGCAGCAGCGGTATGTACTCCCGCCACCACAGTTCCTCGGCAGCACGGAAGTCGAATGCTCCGCCCTCTCTCTTGCGGTCGGCGAGCACGCGGGGTACCTCCGCCCACACGTAGTGCGGGATGAAGCCGCGCAGCGTGCCGTACTGCATTCCGGCCAGGATCGAGGAGGGCTCGCCCCGGCCAAGGGCCGAGACGATGTCGGAGGTGAGGACCGAGGTGTCGAAGACGCCCAGACGGAACGATCCGGCGAGAGGCGGGGTGACCTGGCTGTTCATGACCGGAGACTAGGCCTTTGGTAAGCCCGATGATGAGCGTTTTCCACCGGCGCTCCGTGACCGTCCTGGCCGCCCGGGTCCGCACCGCGCACGCCGCCCGCATCTGGATCCCCCTCGGCCACGGCTCCTGGGCGGCGTACTGCCAGGCGGAGTTTGACATCAACCCCGCCTACCGTGCCCGGCACAGTCAGATGCCGAGCGCGATGGGCATCGGATGAGGGGCTACTTGAACAGCGGCACCAGAGCGACAACGGTGCCGGCCACCGTTGCCAGACCCACAAGGACGCCACCGATACGGCGACCGGTCGTACCGAAGAGCCCCGGCTCCTCATCAGCGGCCGGGACGACACTAGGACGTGTCTGATAATTGATCTTGTGGTGGGTCGTGGTGAGCTGACGGATGTGGCGTGGGAGCGGATAGCGCCGCTGCTGCCGGGTGTTGACGGGCGAGGTCGTCCGTGGCGGGATCACCGGCAGGTGATCAACGGGGTGTTGTGGCGGTTGCGGACCGGTGCTCCGTGGCGTGACCTGCCGGAACGCTATGGGCCGTGGCAGACGGTCTATGAGCGGTTCGCCCGCTGGGAGGCTGACGGGACCTGGACCCGCCTGCTCGAGCAGGCCCAGGTCCGGGACGACTCCGTCGGAACCGTGGAGTGGACGGTTTCGGTCGACTCCACGATCAACCGAGCCCACCAGCACGCCGCCGGAGCCCGCAAAAAGGGGCGGCGACAGGTGACGAACTGGAAGATCCGGCATGCGCGACGGCTGGCGAGGCGCTCGGCCGGTCCCGCGGTGGGCTGACCACCAAGGTCCATCTCGCCTGCGACGGGCGTGGTCTGCCCCCGGCCGTCGTCGTCACGCCCGGCAACGTCAACGACTCCACCGTCTTCGAGAAGGTCATGGACGAGGTGAGGGTGCCCCGGACCGGCGCCGGGCGGCCTCGCCGCAGGCCCGAGGCGGTCATCGCGGACAAGGCGTACTCGTCCCGGGCGATCCGTCAGTCCCTGCGGCGCAGGGGCATCCGGGCGGTGATCCCGGAGCGGGCGGACCAGAAGGCCAACCGTGTGCGGCGAGGTCAGGCCGGCGGCAGGCCGCCGGCCTTCGACCGAGAGCTTTACAAGGCCCGCAACGTGGTCGAACGCTGCTTCAACCGACTCAAGCAGTTCCGCGCGATCGCCACCCGCTTCGACAAACTCGCCGACCGCTACAAGGCCGGACTCCACCTCGCCGCACTCATCCTCTGGCTCCGCGAACCCACCCAAGATCTTTTGTCAGACAGTGCCTAGGAGCAGCACCTCGACCGCGACGGCAAAGACCTCGTCGGCGACGAGCGCGGCCTGGCCGAGCTCGCCGAATGGGAGCGGATCGTGCAGCTGCTCACCACCACCGGTGGCGTCTACGACCCCGGGGGCGACGCGGTCGTCCAGGACGAGCTCGTCGCCGAAACCGCGGCCGCCGCCGCCCGGGAGGCCGAGCAGGAAGCCGTCCAGCGGATCGAAGTCCGCGCCGACGAGCTCCAGGCGCTCGCCGAGGCCGGCGCCCTGCACCGGGCCGGCCCCCGCCCGGGAGACGAGGAGGCCCGGGACGCGCTCGCCCGGCGCCCCGACTGGTTCCTTCTCCAGGCCGACATCGACACCTGGCTCGCCCACGCCCTGGCCACCGGCCGCGGCCACTACGCCGACCCGGCCGTCCGCAACGACGCCGGCCTCCTGCCCGAGCCGGTCCGCGTCCACGCCGCCCTGCTCGCCGCGCTCCACCGCCTCGCCCCCGACGCCGACCTCGACGAGCTCGGCTTCGCGGCCCGGCTCACCACCGCCGACCCGGACGCCGCCCGCGAACTCACCACGTTCCTCACCCGCGCCACCGACACCACCGGGGGCCGGGGGTAAGCGGGGACCAGCCCCGCGAGGTCGCCTACTGGCAGGAGACCGGCTGGACCGGGACCCGCTGCGAGGCCCTGCTCGCCGACGGCACCGTCGAAGCGTGGACGGAGCCGCCCTTCGGCGAGACCCGCTACCCCGGCGAAGACGACCCGGACCACAACCCGATCTGCCACTGCCCCACGCCCTTCCCGGCCGCCTTCTGCCTGGAGTGCGCCGGCTGCACCGCCACCTGTGGTCAGTGCGCCTGCCACCACCCGACCGTCGTACTCACCAGACCGGTCCGGCCCGTGGACCTGTGAGGCAGGACCGGTGAATCCCCTGGTGGTCGTGCGTCCTGTGAGCTGTGAGGCAGCCTCCGGCCGACGGCGGTCAGCCCGTGTCCTCTGACAGGGAACCTGGACCGATTGCCATCGAAGTTGGACCATCACGGTTGGTCGCCCGGTTCTCCTAATCTGGCTGAATGATCGCCGACGACGCTTCCGATGGCCTGCTTGTCCGGGTGGGGAACCCTGGGGGCCAGGCGGTGCATCTGCTGTTCTCCGAGCCCACACGGCCCTACGGAGAGGATCCGACCCTCGACTTCATCGTGCGGGCCCGCGGCCGATGGGTGAGCGTCGAGACCTCGGTTCGGACCTGGGACGGCGACGGCCTCGACTCGTTCCTCTCTTCCCTGGCGGAGGACTTCCGCGGCTGGCAGGGAGCGCGGACCTGGCACTCCCTCGAGTACGACCTGACCCTCTCGGCAGAGCACCGGTCTGGCGGCTATGTCCATCTGACGTGGGGTATCCACGACCGGCCACCCGCCGAGGAGTGGCACTTCGAAACGACCACGGTGCACGCCGCGGGCGAGGACATGCGGCATCTCGCCGCCCAGATCCACGCCCTTCTCATCAGCACGGCTCAATAGCCGAAACGCCTGGTACCTCGCGGACCGGTCCAACTTCGTTGGCAAACGGTCCAACATCACTGTCAGAGGACAGCCCGGTCACCGGCAATCGCTCAGGATCCATAGATGACCACGGAGCGTTATACTCTTATGTGTCACGCTGCCTGTCACACCGACTGGGTGCCGCGTGACACCCGCGCTCTATATGCCCAGAATTGGACGGCTTTCCGGGTCGGGAATCCCCTCTCCAGAGGACACCTCGGCCGGGCAGCGTGACACATAAGAGTAGAGAGCCGCCCTCGGCTCATCCTTTACTCTCCGTGCCCTTAGGGGTCGGCCGCTCCCCGGCCCGGCCGTGAACCGGACCGGGTGGCGGGCGGGAGGGAAGGGCGGCTTCGCGCGGGTCGGCCGCAGCGCCCCGGGCCGGTCCGGCGGTAGCCGGGCCCCGGCGGTGGGCAGCCTGCCCGGGTGACAGCGCACCCCCTCACCGACCAGCCCCGCCTCCTGCCGGCCGACCCGGCCTGGATCCTGGAGGCCGAGCCCCTCCAGACCGTCCTGGGCCTCGCGGCCCGGGCCGCGGAAGTCCGCCCCGAGCCCTTCCGCCCGCTCCACACCACCGCCTACGACGCGGCCGCCGCCCTCCTCGCCCAGAGCGTCGCGGCCGTCGTCCTGCACACGCCAGACAACGAACGCCAGCGGGTCCTGCCCGTGCCCGTCTACCAGCTCCAGGCACTCACATCCGTACGCACCGAGCTCGCCCGCGCCCGCGACGACGAGCCCGGCACCGAGGGCCTGCGCAACCTGATGCTGTTCTACGGCGGCTACATCGACCAAACCCCCGAGAGCCTCCTCGCCCTCCTCGACCGCGCCCTCCTCGACCGCGCCCTGGCCGTCCTCGCCCTCGACCTGCCCGCCGTCCACACCGTCGCCCTCGCCCTCCTGGCCCGCCGCACCCCAGACCCCGACGCCTACGCGCAGATCGCCGCCGCGTGGAAGAAGGCCGGCGTCGCTCCCTGACGCCCGGGAGCGCGGCACCAGGCGCACGAGCACGGCGCCGACGGACGGGTCGACGGTGGTGCTCCCCGATGGCGGGCTGCAGCAGGCCGGCTAACCGGAGAGCGATGACACTCGGCGCCGGAGGGGCTCCGATTTCTGAAGACCTCGATGTGCGAACAGTCGGCCACCGCCAACCGGTTCGTCCTCGCCGCGCGGCCGTCGCCTGATACCGCGGCACGACCGCCGACGCGCGCGGATCACGTTCTCCGACGCCGCCGCCAAACAGCTCGAAGCCCTCACCGACGAGGCCAGACTCCACGCCCTCGACCGCGCCCTGGTCGTCATCTCCATTGACCCCGGCATCGGCGAACCGATCCCCGGCAGCACCACCGGCCCCCAACTCCTCCAGTACGCCGACGAGGTCGAACGCGTACGCGTCCTGTACTTCGTCACCGCCCTGAAGACCGTGGTCGTCGTCGCCTACATCAAGGTCTAATTCTTGATCAGTCTGGAGCCTCTTGGTAAAGCCCGCTCCAGTCAGCGATCAACAGCAGCCCCTGAGCGCCTCGACGTCCTGCTTCGGAAGACCTTCCTGACAGAGTCGCTCCGACTGCGGAGCCGACGGTCGTGACAGGACTCAGTCGCTGCCACGACGGGGCAGCGACTGAAGCAGAGCTACCGTCACTCAGTTCAGTCGCTAAGAAAAACCCCAGGTCAGGACGCTCTGCGCATGTCGCTAGCGACTGAAGCGACTGAAGCTCTACATATCGGCTGCGCAGATCGCGCGTGTGCGTGTCATATATAGGCGTCTACAGTCGCTTCAGTCGCTACTTTGCCAGATGCGAGGCTTTGACCTGGGGTTTTACCCAGCTACCCAAAGCAGCGACCGAAGCGACTGAGTCACTCCCCGACAACTTCGGTCGCTGCCGCATTCCTTCTCGCGACTCGCCTGTCTTCAGGGGTGGCTCGATCGAACGGGCGTCTTCGCTAGGCTGTGTTCGTTGTTGAGTCGCTTGAGTCGCTTTAGGGGGAACGAAATGCCTGCTGACCTGCAGGTTTCTTCCAGCGACTCAACAGTCACTGGCTCGAAGAACACACCACCAGATGCGCTGACCCTTGCCCGCTGGTGCGCCAGCCATGGCTGGCCGGTCCATCCCTTGGCCCCGGGAAAGAAGACCCCGGCAGCTAACTGTCCGGCGTGCCGCACACCCGGGCATAGCCACCAGAGCTGTCCTTGCAGGACTGAGGGCCGCTGGTGCCACGGATTCCACGCAGCGACCCTGGACACGAACCGCATCCAGCAGTGGTGGGGCCCCCGCCCCCAGATGGGCGTCGCCGTAGCCTGCGGGCTGGCCAACCTCGTCGTCATCGACATTGATGCCCACCCCGCTGCTCCCCCCGACAGGAACTGTCTCCTTCCCGGCATCACCATCGCCGAGGACATCGACGTCTCGCAGATGACCACCGGCTTCCACACCCTCGCGGTCCTCGCTGCCCTTCGCGGTCAAAAAAGTCCTGCCGACGACGACACCACCCTCCGCGTCCGCACTCCCTCGGGCGGCCTGCACATCTGGTACCGCACCACCGACACCCGCCGCTGGCAGTGCTCCTCAGGATCCGGCAAAAACCGTGCACTCGCCTGGCAAGTCGACATTCGTGCAGAAGGTGGCTACATCATCGCCCCGGGCACCACCACCGAAGCAGGTACCTACACCCCGCTCGGAACCGTCCGCATCCCTGCCCCACTCCCGGCATGGCTCACCCAGGAACTCCAGCGCACCCACCACCTGCCCGCCGCCCACATCTCAGCCCCGCGCCCCGTACCCAGCCGCGCCCGCCAAGCCGTCATCGCCGCCCGCCACAACGACAGCCCCCTCATCACCACGCTCAGCACCGTCCTGGCCGAGGTCGCCGACTGCGCCAGCATCACCGAAGGCGCCGGGTTCTCCGAAAAGCTCAACCGAGCCGCCTACACCGTCGGAGGCCTCGTCGCCGCCGGCCACCTCACCGAACAGGCCGCGTACGACACGCTCCTCGAAACCGCCCGGCACGCCCGTCCCGGCCAGGAACGCCGATCCGAAGCCATCATCCGCAGCGGCATGACCGCAGGCGCCCGACGTCCCCTTCACCCCGGGAGCCGCTCGTGACCACCCCTGTCGGCGGTGAGCCGAACATGCTCTTCGACTTCGACCCCCACGGCATGGCCGCGCAGATCCTCGCCAGATCCCACCCCACCCTGCCCTCCCCGCAAATCGGCCAGCCCCACCCCCCCGCGGCAGGCGGGGCGACCTCACACGGCCTCCTGCCCGACTCCCTCACCGACCGCGGCAACGCCAAGCTCTTCGTCCGCCTCTACCAGGCCGACTTCCGCCACGTCCCCGGCCTGGGCTGGTACCGCTGGGACACCACCCGCTGGCAGGTCGACGAAGACGACTCCGTCCTGTGGGCCGCCGGCGAGATCGGCGAACACCTCGCCACCACCGACCCCACCGGCGAGCACACCCCAGAAACCCTGCGCAAGCACCGCCGCCGCGCACTGAGCACAGCCGGCATCAACGCCATGCTCACCCAGGCCAAATCCGCCCCCGGCATGGTCCTCAAAGCCGAACACCTCGACGCCGACCCCTATGCCCTGTGCACTCCCGCCGGCATCGTCGACCTCCACACCGGCCTGGTCCGCACCCCCGACCCCAACAAAGACTTCCACTCCCGCTCCACCACCGTCGGCCCCACCGCCACGCCGATCCCCAGGTTCCTGCGCTTCCTCACCGACACCTTCGGCGACGACACCGAAGGCACCGAGATGATCGCCTTCCTGCAACTCCTCCTGGGCTACTCCATCACCGGCGACGTCGGCGGCCAGGTCATGCCCTTCCTCTTCGGCGCCGGAAAGAACGGCAAATCCGTCCTCCTCGACGTCTCCATGAAACTCCTGGGCGACTACGCCGACGCCGCCCCGCCCGGCTTCCTCATGGCCCGCCTCTACGAAGGCCACCCCACCGACCTCGCCGAGCTCCACGGCCGCCGCGTCGTCGTCTGCTCCGAAGTCAAACCCGGCGACAAGTTCGACGAAGCCCGCGTCAAACACCTCACCGGCGGCGACCGCATCAAAGCCCGCCGCATGCGCCAGGACTTCTTCTCCTTCAACCCCACTCACAAACTCTGGCTCCTGGGCAACCACCGCCCCGAAGTCGGCACCGGCGGCTTCGCCTTCTGGCGCCGCATGCGCCTGATCCCCTTCGAACGCACCGTCTCCGACGACCGGCGCATCGACAACCTCGCCGACATCCTCGTCGCTGAAGAAGGCCCCGGCATCCTCAACTGGCTCATCGACGGCGCCCGCCGATACCTGGCCGGCGAGAAAGACCTCACCGGCCCCGACAAGGTCCGCATCGCCACCACCGCCTACGCCGAAACCGAAGACCACACCGGCCGCTTCTTCGACGAAGCCTGCCTCCTCGGCCCCGACTACCGCACCGAACAAAAAGCCCTCTACGACGCCTACCGCGCCTGGTGCTCCAGCGAAGGCTGCCTCACCCTCAGCAACCGCACCTTCGCCGCCCGAGCCCGCGAGCTCCTCGGCCTGTCCTCCCCGAAAGAGATGATCTTGTCGAATTCGAGGAAGCATTACCCTGGCATCGGACTGCTCGCCCAAGAGGAGACGGCATGAGTTCCCTGATCAGCGAGAACGATCTCAAGCACGAGACCGACCTTGTCTGGCTTGAGGACATCACCCGCCTCGACTACGTCCGCCAGAGCCTCGACCGCCTGCCCACCCGCTCCGGCAAACCCGCCTACCACCGCGACGGACGCATGGTCGGCTACGCCATCCTCGGCCCCGGCGCCAAAGCCTCCCGCGCCTCCGGAACCTTCCGCCGCCGCGTCTTCTGGCTCCTGCCACACGACCGCGACACCGAACCCGAAGGCCTCTACGCCAGCTCCGCACCCGCCGAAGCCATCGACCCCGAAACACTCCAGCCCGCCACCAAGGGCCGCAAAACCGAACGCAGCGAAGGCGGACCCCCCTCCAGCGCCATGCAGGAACTCGGCATAAGCCTCCCCCTCTGACCGCCCACGCCACAGCGACTCAAGCGACTCAGAAACCAACATCCTGGCCCAGCCGCTACGTCCCCGGCTGGACATACTCATGCCTTGGTGTCAGCGGGCAGACCTGAGCACAGTCCATCTCCTCCCACTCCACAGGCAAAGCCGTGTAGAGAAGCCTGGGTCTTCATGCTCACGCGCACAGACATCCAGATGGAAGCCCCCGACAGTGCAGCACGCAAGGAAGCGCCCCAGCGACTGAACAACCAGACACCTGCAAACGTAAGGTGCCGAACTGAAATGCCAAGTCAGAGGGGGTACTGGCGTCGGGTAAGCGACTCAAGCGACTGAAGCCCGCACATAAGACCAAGGCCTCAGCACCAGGTCTGTCCGGTGCGGAGAATGGGCGCTTCCCATTCATGCGAGTAAGCCCCTCCTTCCATTCAACGGCGCATCCTCCGTAGAGACGCCTCGTTGGCCTGGTGGCGGAAGGGGGCGAAGTGGTGCGGGATGTGAAGGTGCTGTCGGCGTGGATCCGGCGTCGGTATCGCGAGGGTGCGAGTCTCGCGGTGGTCGCGCGGGAGCTGGGGGTGTCGAAGAGCACTGTGCGGCGTCATGTGCCGGCACAGGAGCGGCGGGATGCTGCGGCCGCTGCTCGGCAGCGGCACCGCGTCCGGGCGGAGACGCCGTACGAGCAGGCCCTGCGGGCGCAGGTGGTGCGTCTTTACGGTTCGGGGATGCCGCAGCAGCGGGTGGCGGCCACGCTGGGGATCTCGGTCGAGGCGGTGGTAGCCCGGCTCGAACCGGAACAGCGCCGTTCGAGGCAGGAAGCGACCCGCCTCGCCGTCGAGCAGCAGAGCGAACTCCTGCCACTGGAGGAGGTCATCGCCCGGTATGCGCAGGGCGCGACCATGGTCGAGCTCGGCCGGTTCTACGGGGTGCATCCCTCCACGATCCGCCGCAGGATCCCCGACGACCTGATCCGCCCCCGCGCCCGCACCCCGCAGCCCCGGCCTCGGTCCCGGCAGGTCTTCACCGAAGAGGAGGTCCGCCGCCGGTACGCGGCGGGGGAGAGCGCCTCCGCGCTCGCCCGCGAGTTCGGTGTCTCCCCCCACACAATCCGGGCCCGGATCCCCGACGCCGACTGGCGCGCCCGCACGCCCGGGGAAGCCCCCGCTCCGTCGCCTCGTCCTGCGCAGCCGAAGACGGGAGGCGTCCGGATGGTGCTGGCGCTCTCGGACGAGGAGATCCTGGTCCGCTACCGGGCCGGGCAGTCGGCGACCGCGATCGGCCACGCGGTCGGCGTGGACTGCCGCACGATCCTGCGCCGGATCACCTCGACGCCGTCGTAGTACGAGCCCCACTTCCCACCTGACAGCTTGCAGCCGGCCGTGACGTCCGGTTCCTGGACGGCTTCGGCGAGGAGGACTTCGTTGCGGGTGTTGCAGCCGTCAACAGGGTCGAGGCCGGTGTTCCAGTGTCGGAAGGAGGTGCGGGTGTAGCCGGTGCGGTCCTCGTCGGCGAGGGGGAGTCGGCCGACGGCGTCCTCCAGCGGCAGCACCGCCGGAACTGGCACCACCGCCGCAGTCGCGATTGTGGTCGCGGCGGCGGCGGCGGTGGGGGAGGGTGAGCGGGGTCAGGGCGAGGCAGAATGCGGCAGCGCCGCGCAGCAGGTTGGTGATCACGCCCGTAGGCATAGCGGACCCAGGCCCGCGAACACGCCGGGCCCGGAGTGCTCATCGACCCCGCAGAGCGCCGGAGTCCGGTGGAGAAACGCTCCGCCTGAACGTGCTCGGGTTCACCTGCAAGGAGGCGACCGTACGAGGCCATCCCTCATCTGGAGGACTCAGCGCCAGGTGAGGTGTTCGTAGTGCAGGAGGCGGGCGCGGGCGGCCTTCTCCGTCGCGCCGAGGGCTTCGGCGATCGTGTCCATCGCCTCGTCGTGCTCACGGGCCAGGGCCCGGGCGGCCTCGGGGCCGGTTTCGGCGACGATCGTCTCCAGCTCCTCGCAGGCCTTCAGCATCACCGCGTATCCGCGCGCCGAATCGTCCTCCAGCCACAGCCGGTCCAGCCGCTCGCGCACCTGTCCCAGCAGCCCTGCGAGGTCCTCGGGCAGCGTCACCGCGCGTCTGGCGACCTCGTCGAGGTGCGCCTTCCACTCCGTGTACGGGCCCGAGGTGTCGTAGGCGTCGGGGTCGTCGTCCTCGCGGACCTTCTCCCAGTCGATGACGTACGTCTTCGTGCCGCGCCAGCCGCATGCGCACCGGCCCCGCATCGAGACGGCGGTGGGCCGGCGGAAAGTGCCGTCATAGTGCCACCAGGACGTCGACTCGTGGAAGGTGCTGCCGCTGCCCAGGTCGAAGAAGACCGGGCCCGGCTCGCTGCCGTCGGCCAGCAGCACCCCGACCGCGCCCTCATGCGACTCGAAGCCCTCCCGCCGCCACCCCTCCCGCACTCCGTACACCACAACACCCCTTCCACCTCGACACCGGCGCCCCGGGCACTGAGCCCGGGACTTCTGCGAACCACGATGCGCAGCAACCACCTTTTCCCGCAGCCGGATCGCGTCATATTCCACAGGCAGATGTAGTGCGTACCGGTGGCGCGCGCCCCTGGGGCCGGGGCCGGGATGATCGGGACGAGGCCGCAGCGGCGCGCGTACCGTGAGGGGTGACGACCCGCCAGGAGGATTTCGATGAGCGCGCAGCCCGGCTACCACGCTCCCGTCCCGCCGTACGCGCCCGCCCCTGGTACCCCAGCCGAGCTCCTCGCCCGGTTGCGGGGAAGTGAGCGTGCGCAGCGGTGGGTGCCGGCCTGCACCGCGACGTTCTCCGGCGGCACAGTGTCTTTCGACCACGCAATGGGGGTACCCCCGCGCGAGCTTCTCGCCGCCGTCGGTACTCCCGTTCCTGTCACAGTCCACCTGCCTGGGATTTGGCTGTCCCCGAACCCACAACCGCAGGGAGGTTAAAACAGTCGTCTGTGCGCCACTCGCGCCCAATCGATCATCCAGTCGGCGACCTGCGGAAAGACAGCTCTGATCACATTGGCCCCCGGTAGTTGCGCTTCCCCTCCTCAGGTGGTGTGCCGGATGGTGCCGCTGTCCCGGGTCCACTCGGACAGGACACGGCGGACACCGTCGCTTTCCTCGACGAGCGTGATGCGGGCGGTGGGGTGCGCGGAGTAGGTGTAGACCCACTCCTCAAATGTGCCGTCCGCCGTTTCCTCCCGCTCCCATGTGCCGGTGACGGCCGGCCCGTCCGGCGGCTGGAACTGGAGCGACACGTGGAAGGTCATGGCTCGAGCCTACGCAGCGCCTGACCTGCGCTGTCAGTGGCGGGTGCGAGGCTGGACGCACACCCGGACGCAGGAGGAAACAGGCCATGGCGAAGCAGGCGAGCAAGAGTTTCAAGATCGGTTGGCGGCTGGGCGACAGGGCCGGGGCGTCGGCGGTCTCCTACAGCGACTCGGCCCTGGAGCGCTACATGCAGCTCAAGCGCGAGGAGCTGGGCGAGGGCGCCGAGGTGGAGTCCTATGAGGTCAAGCTGGGCGAGCAGTAGCGCGGTTTCACAAACCGGCCCCTGCCTTAAGGGCGGGGGCCGGGTCACAGTTCCTCGGGGCGCAGGTCGCGCTCCCACCGCCAGACGCCGTCGGTGTCGGGCCGGTAGAGGGACCGGCCGCCGGGGTAGCGGCCGTGGTCGCTGATGATCGCGATCCACGGGTCGGTGTCCTCGGGGTCGACGCCGATCCGCTGTCCGTCCAGGGGGCCGCCGTGCAGCTCGACTGTGCTCATCGGCTCACCGTATCCGCCCGGCGCCCGACACCGGCAGCACTCCTCCCCGCCGGGGCCCTCCTCGACGCGCGGTCCCGCCCCGGCGCCGCCGAGGCGCCGGCACGAAGCTCCGCCCCGACCTCCTGGGAGACCCCGTGACCACTGCCGACCGGATCGCCTCCGCCGCCGCCCCCATCGCCGCCGCGCTCGCCGCCCTGGGGGAGTACAGCACCCACGTGCCCACCGCAGACGTGCTGATCTCCTATACCCGTACCGGATGCATCGTGCGCGTGGCCGACCGCCGGGCCGACCACCGCGAAGAGATCGAGGAGACGTTCAGCGCCGCGTTCCTCGCCGCCGGATGGGAGGTGACCTACCGCCAGACCGGCGGCCTCGGCATGGCCCACCCCTCGACCCTGACGCGCCTGAGCCTGCCCTGACGGCCCCCGCCCCCGGCCCGGGACGACCGTGAGAGAGTGCGAGCATGCCGACATGACCTGACCTCCCCGCGTGCTCCCCCGCCGGATGCGTGCTGCCGATGAGCCACGCGCGCCGGGGGTGCCCCTTCACCGGCAGGCAGGCCACGGCGGAGGAGATGCGGGACGAGATCCGCAGCCACCAGGCGGCCGATCTGGCCAGAGAGTGGACGCTCGTCGGTGAGTGGGTGAGCTGACCCCCGCCCCGCGAACAGCACGCCCTGTCTCGTTGCCTGTTGCATCCTTAGGGACGCAACGGGCAACTCATTCCGCGGAGTTGGCCGGGCCGCAATCGTGGTGGGCATGCAGACCACACACCTCCCCGGGCGAGGCCTCGTCGTCGCCGTCATCTCCTCCATCGGTGTCCGCCACGACGGCGCCCACGACCTCGTCACAGACGGCCTGTACCTCGACCTACGCCGCGCGCTGCGTAACCCCGCCGACGATCCGGCGATGCGCTACCGCACCGGCTTGGACGCCGACGTCCACGCCCACGTCCATGCGACCCCCGGCGCCCTGGAGGTGATCCTCCGCACCGCCGTCCAGCTCTGCGCCCTGGCCGACGAGACGCCCGTGGGCCGCCTCGTCCGGCTCACGGTCGCCTGCCAGGGAGGCCGGCACCGCAGCGTCGCGGCCGCGGAAAGCGTCGGCCGCCTGGCCTGGAAGGCGTGGGGCGGGGCGTACGGCGTCGACATCGAGCACCACTACATCGACCACCCCGTCCTGCGCTCCTCGACCCCGGCCTGACCCGCCTCCTCCTCGGCCGCGAGCGCCCGCCCGGACCCGGGCGGGCGCTCCGCCGTCCCGGCTCCGTCGACCCCGCCGACCCGCTCTTGCCGGGCCCGTCGGCGCCCCGCCCTTCATCGGGTCCGTTACCCGATAGCCGTCTCGCGCGGGTGGTCATTGGGTATTCACGCCTCGCGGATCCGCCCCGCCGTGCAGGCTCGACCGTGGAACGTTGCGCGGAGGAGGCCTGCGGTGCTTGATACGGAGCGGTACGAGGATCTGAGGGAAGTCGTCGCCGCCAGGGCGATCATGTGCGTGGAGGGGGAGGGCCCGCTCCAGTACACCGGAGCCATCACCCGTCCGGTGCTGCTCCTGCCCGAAGGCGCGCCGGAGGCCGTGTGGGTCCACGCGAAGGCGCCGCGGGACCGCGCCGCAGCAGTGGAGGCCCTGTACACCGCGCTGCACCTGGCCACTGCCCACGGCCCGCGCCCGCACCGCCTGGCCGACGCAGAAGACCTGATCGTGGCCGAACTCGCGCGTACCCCGCGCCTGGTCGTCGTGCTCGGCGCCCACGAACTGCGCACCGCCGCGCTGGAGATGCTCTACGGGATGTGGGCGCACCAGGTGCCCGGGGGGTTCGCGTGGGTCCTGGCCGGCCGGAGCGGGAAACTGGAGAGCGTCCTGGCGCGCCCGGCCCTGGCGAGCCTGCGCTCCTGTGTTCTCCTGCGGCATCGGGCGTAGGACTACAGCCCCCGGGCGGGCGCTCCGACGCCCTGCGGTCGTCGGCCTGCCGGTCACTCGTCACGGTGGATCCGGGCCGCGCCGCCCCCGGGGCGCGCCCCCTCTGCGGGAGCGTGGCCCCATGCACCCCCGCCATACGCTCCTCGCCGTCCTGGCCGCGCTCCTCGCCACCAGCGGGTGCGTGGCCGTCTCCCACGCCCCTGCTCCTGGAGCTCCGCCCCGGCCGGCCGCGCTCGCGCCCGCAGCCGCCCGCCCGTCCCGCTCCCGACGCCGGCCGCGCCCCGCGAAGCGCTCGACGTCACCGACCCGCGCCCGCCCGCCGCCCCGCCGGGCCCCGCCCCGGCGAAGGCCGCCCCCGCGCCCGCGACCGCCGCCCCGGGCGCGCGCCCGACCGCCCGGCCCGCCGCTGCCGGGCCCACCCGCCGGACCGCGCCGACGACCCGGCGCCCGGCGAAGAAGAGCACCACGAAGAAGCGCACCGCCAGGACCATTCCCCGCACGGCCGCCAAGCCCCGCAAGCACCCGAAGAAGCTCACCACCCCGCGCCGTCAGCCGACGACCGGGCAGGCGCGGGAGATGCGCCAGCTCTGCCGCCAGGCGCAGCAGCTCCAGGCGCCCATGGGCGCGGTGGAGTTGTGCCGCAGGACGTACGGGCGCTGAGCGCACCGCACAGCCGGGCGCGGTGTCTCGGCTCCGCGACAGCGGCGGGGCGCGATATGCGATGTGCCGGCTTCATGACGGTGAGGTCATGACAGTGACGGGTGGCCATGAGGGGTTTTTCTTGCAGGTCTTTGGCTTATGGCAACGGTTAGTCACTGACATGAAGTGGTGTGTGGTGTTCTGGTGGCTGACATGACGTGGCACATCCCTAAGCGGCCCGCTGTCATGTAGGCGGCACATCACCAGCCACGGACCGGCCCGTCGGGTGCACTCTGGCGAGGGCCGCGCTACATATGTAGGTGGCGCACGGATATGAAACTAACGGATCACAATCAGTTGGTTGCGATGACTATGAGAATGACGAGGAAAGCAACGACGACAGCGAAGCACCCATAAATGTTCTGTACAAAGCGTTCGCTTTTTGCTTTGGATCTTCCGAAGTCGTAATACAGAAGGGCCCGGTTGGCTGCAAGAGCGGTGCCGCATCGTCGACAGGTTTGCGTATTTACATAGTGCAGATGGACCGTGATGGGCGCGGAGCCGCATTTGGGGCATTCGACGTCAACGGTGAAAATTTCTCGTCGTGAGAGTATGCGCGGCTTCACCGGTCTCGGCCATGCGAGGTGAGCAGGCGGGGGCGGCGGCATGTTGTTCAGGACGCCGCAGACGGTGCACTTCCACCCCTGCGCGGTTTCGCCGTCATGCATCGTCTTGCAGGTTCGGCACAGCATCAGTCGGTCTCCAAAGAAGGCTAGGAGGGGGCGCCCGAACTGCTCTGGTCAGTCACTGTGCAGGTGGGTCGCGGTGGTGGTGAGGAGGCGTTCCCAGGTGCGGGGGGTGTGGCCGTGGAGGTCTGCGAGTTCGGCGGCGATGCGGCTTTTGGGGGTGCCGGGGGGCGCGGTGGCGAGGGCCTGGGCGGCGATGGCGAGGCGGGGGTCGCCTTCGTACGCGTGGGTCTTGCGGGGGCCTTGGGGTTCGCCGGCGCGCCGGCCGCCGCCTTTGCCGCGGCCGGGGGCGTTGTCGCGGCGGTCGTGGACTTCGTGGCGGGGCCAGAGGCGGGCGCCGTAGCGGGTGGTGCCGGGGGAGAGGTAGCCGTGGGCGGCGTAGGAGCGGACGGTGGCGGTGCTGATGCCGAGGAGGGTGGCGGTTTCCTTGTCGGTCAGCAGGTCGTCGGGGTGTTCGCCGGCGGGGAGGGCGGGGATGGGTTTGCCTGCGAGGTAGGCCTCGGCCTGGGCGAGGTCGTAGAGGAGGAAGCGGCTGTCGGGCAGGAGGCTGGGGACGTGTTCGCGGAAGGCGGGGGCGTCGCGCCGGCGCCAGGTGGGGAAGGGGACGCCGGCGCGGGCGGCGATGTCGGCTTCGTTGATGACGGGCCGGCTGCGGGGGATCACGTCGTCTCCTCGAAGGCTTATGGACCGGCGTGGGGCCGGGTATCGTGAAGGTGCAGGAGCCCGGTCTTTCCGGGGTCTGCGATGGTTCGAGGCCGGCGGTGTGCCGGACCGCTTTGGGCGGTCCTCCGCCGGCCTCACCCGTTCCCGGGTGTGACACTCCCAACGTTACATCATTTCGATACCGCATGGGGGTGTGAACCCTTCACCGCTGCCCGAGTTGTTCCGCCAGCCACGCGTTCGCCTGCCGTCCGCTGCGCAGCCGTACGACGCGGACGCCCAGGGCGGCGGTCTCGGCGACCTGCCGGGCGTAGCGGGGGCGGTTGTGGCGGTACTTGCGCACGGCGGTGCGCAGCAGGGAGCGCCGGCCGAAGAACGCGCGGTTCCACGTCAGCCGCCGTGCCTGCGCGCTGGTGTCGAGGCCGGCGAGCTGGCGCAGGCTCCGGTACACGATCCGGCGCACCACCAGGGCGAGCGGCAGGTCCAGCCAGACCAGCACCTGCGCCCGGTGCCAGACCACGTCCGCGAGCTTCGAGTAGTTCCCCTCCACCACCCACGCCTGCCCCCGCGTGA
Organism: Streptomyces sp. NPDC088915; assembly: GCF_044749825.1. Taxonomy (NCBI): domain Bacteria; kingdom Bacillati; phylum Actinomycetota; class Actinomycetes; order Kitasatosporales; family Streptomycetaceae; genus Streptomyces; species Streptomyces sp. NPDC088915. The sequence goes on along the minus strand of NZ_JBIVIR010000035.1, from coordinate 3,083 downwards.
TGCGTTCCGCCTCTGCACGGAATTCATCGAGCGAAAGCGGCCCGGAATCGGTGAAAAGAACCTCGTCCAGGTCCGTATGCGGAAGCCCCAGCGAAGTGGAAATCCTCCTCGCAATCGTCGATTTACCGCTCGCCGGAGGACCGGACAAAGCCACCTTCTCCACAGGAATTTCCCCTCTTCCCGCCCGGGACGCTGCATGCACCCTGAGCGGAAATCGATTATTCCTCACCGGGCGCAGACATGTCGCCTTTCTGTCCGGAATCGAAACCGGCCGGGATGCGCGGTTTCCCGCACGGCGAGCCGCCGCCCGCATCCACCACCGCCCCGCTGCGTAGGCGGCGGCGCGCCGCCGGCGGTGCCCGGGGCGCGGCACGCTCCGGGCACCGCGCACACCGAGCACGCCCCACCCCGCCCCTCCCGTCCCGCGCGCTCCCGGCCCCCCGCGCCGTCCAGTTCCGCGAACCACCGGCCGGAGGGCCCTTCGGGGAACAAGAGCCCGGTCCTTCCCGGGGCCGGGTCCAGTCCTTCGCTCACCTCGCCACGGGGCGCACCCGCTCCCCCTGGCGCACAGCGGCGCAGCAACGCCCAAAGGCCGGCGGCGCGCGCCCAGATGCCCCAGGAGGCGGGTACCGGCCAGGCGAGCGCGGCGCAGCCCCGGCAGAGCGGGTCGGGGCCGCCGGGCGGGTGCGTGGTGGTGGGGTGTGGCGCAGCTCTGGCCGGACCGGCTCCGCGCAGCCCCTGCCGCACCCCGGCCAGAACTCCACCACACCCCACCACCACGCACCCGCCCTCCCCGCCGTAGCGGACCAACGGTGTTTCCAGGCGCGGCGAAAGCGCAGCTCTACAGGGGGCGGAGTGCCTGACGGCCCTTGAAGCCGGACCTGACGGCCCGGCGCCTGCCTGGCGGCAGGCGGGGCGCGGTCTCGCGCCTGGCGGCGCGGGCAGAGCACGGCGCGGCGGACTTCCGGTCGGTAGCGGGGCGCATCGAAGCCGCTTACCGGGCGCTCCGTCTCGCGGCAGCAGGCTGCGGAGCGCCTGCGGTGTTCCAAGGGGTGTGGCGTTCTTCTTCCCCGCGCAGCGGGTTCCCCGCTGCGCGGGCGGGCCGCTGCGCGGCCCTTGGGGGCCGGGCGCGGTGCGCCCGGCAAGAGGGGTCGGGTGCTGCGCGTCCTGTTGCTTCTTCCCCGCGCAGCGGGTGTCCCCGCTGCGCGGGCGGGCCGCTGCGCGTCCCGTGGGGGGCCCGGCGCGGTGCGCCGGGGGGTTGGGGAGTGGGGGCCGTTCCGCTGCGCTTCACGGGCCGCTGCGCGGTGGGGCCGGGCGCTGCGCGCTTCGGCGTGGGGGCGGGGGACTGGCTTTGATCTGCGGTTTTCCATAGACACGGAGATCAGAAGTGCGCTAATCTTGTTCTTGTCGGAAGGGGCGGCACACCCCGACCGGCAGCCATCGCATCCAACCGAAAGGAAGGCCCACCGTGGCCCGACCGCTCCTGCCCCAGCACATCGAGGACGCCCGCAAGGCCGTCCCCGTGCTCGACTCCCTGCCCGCCAAGGGCTACCCCGGCTACATCAGCCGCACCGGCCAGCTCCGCACCGTCGGCCAGCTCTACGACCGCACCGACGTCTTCGGGCACATCTCCCTCTCCCCCGACGAGGCATACGCCCTCACCAACAAGAAGGCCCCCCACGCCCTGTACGAACTCATGGTCATCTCCGCCGGAACCTCTCAGCGCCCCGGCCTGCACGACCACTCCGCCGCCTTCGTCCAGGGACTCGGTGTCATGGCCGACACCTTCGCCCACCACTGCCACACCTACGACCTCACCCCCGTCGTGTCGTGGAGCTACGACCCCCACACCCTCGACCGCGAATCCATCCAGGGAGAAAAGCGCTTCCACGCCCACCTCGTCGGCCGCACCCAGACCGAGCGGGCGACCGTCGCAGCCCACACCGTCCGCGCCGGACAGCTCTCCGCCACCCGCGCCCGCCGCATCGTGGAGGAAGCCTCCGTACTCGGCTCACTCCTGAGCGCCGACGTCGTCGACCCCGACGCCCTGCGCGTCCTCGTCCCCGTCCCGACACTCAGCACCGCCACCGCGACCGCGACCGCACAGTTCGAGCTTCCCGACGGATGGGCTAGCCTCACCGCCCCCGCCCTGCACGACGATCTCACCTACATCCAGCGCAAGCTGCGCAGGACGTACGACGAAATCCTCCGCGCCTGCACCACCAGCCACAGCGGAATGTGGCAGCGGCCCACCATCCGGGAGTTCGACACCGACAACATCAACATCCCCTTCCGCCCCGACACCCGCGCCACCCTCGCCCACTACCTCCGCGCCCTGCGCCCGGAGATCCTGACCGACCGCCGGGGAACGGACCGCACCCGCGACACCCACGTCTACCCGCTTGCCGATCTCGCGTACGCCGTCACCATCACCGAGCAAGCCGGGAAGGTCCACCTGCACCTGCGGGCTAACCTCTTCTCCGACCTCGGCAGAGCCGGAATCAGCATCATCGACGGAGTAATCGTCAAGACGAAGAAGGGAGTGGAAAAGCTCCGCGCCGCAGAAATCGCGAGCCGCGAAACCTTCCAGGCCGAATACCTGCGACAGATCCACCGTCACCCGCTCGCCGCGCGGGTATTCTTCCCCCGCCTGTAACCACCCCACACGGGCCGGGGATACACCCTGATTCCAGAACGTATCCCCGGCCCAAAATAAAGCAGGGCACCCCCATCCGGGGGTGCCCTGCCCATCCGCCAAAGCTACATGCTGCATCAACCTGATGCAGCCGACCACCAAGCCCCGCCCCCACCCCGTAGCCAGCCGCCCGCGAAGCGGGCAGGGCCGGAAGCGCAGCGGACGGCCCATCAGGGCCCGGGAACCGGGCCCCCAGTGGCGCGCAGCGCCACCAACCCCGGGACCGGAGCGCAGCGAAGGCCCCGGGGTTGTGCCCCGGAGAGCGAAGCGAACCGGGGCCCGGGGCTGCGCCCCGGCCCAACCCCCGCGCGCAGCGCGGGGGTTGGCGACCCGCGAAGCGGGTCGCTGCGCTTCATCCCGCGAAGCGGGATGATACCCGCTCCGCGGG
>NZ_JBIVIR010000034.1:0-32387 GCF_044749825.1 Streptomyces sp. NPDC088915 | reverse complement strand
ACCTTCGTGCCCACGGCGTACGCGTCGATCGGCGCCCCCTCCCGTACGAGCCGGTCGACGCCGTACTCGTCCAGGCCGCCGCTCGCGATGATCCGTACGTCCGCCAGGCCCGCCCCGTCGAGCACGGCACGGGCCCGGCGGGCCAGCGCGCCCAGGTCGCCGCTGTCGAGGCGGATCCCGCAGCCGGGACCGAGCCGGAGGTCCCGGAGCACGCGCGCGGCCGTCGCGACGCCGCGGTCGGTGTCGTAGGTGCCCGTCAACCTCCCCAGAGGCAACCCCGGCTCCAATGCCGCAGCACACGCCCTCAAACCCGAATGCAGCCCGGGACCGGATCAGGTGACTGCGAGTTCCGCACCCTCCAGGTATCTCAGACCGTGTACCGGTAGGAGGTCCACGGTCCTGTCGGAACGCCGTCCCGCAGAGCGCCGATGCGGCGTCGCCACTCGGCGCGCATGCCCGGATTCGCTCCGAGCAGGGGGAGGACGACCGTGAGGACGTTCAGAGCGTGCACGCGAGCCATGGTCGGGAGGCCCTCCCAGGTGCGGGGATCGAAGCCGTAGGCGTCCACGAGCCGTCGGTATCCGGTCATGGGGCGCCCGTAGCGGACGCAGCCCATGAGTTCGGGGACGAGGTCCCATTCGGGCGGCCCCACGCACATGAAGTCCAGGTCGCACAGGACCGGGTGGCCTCGGGCGTCGTGCAGCAGGTTGCCGATGTGGGCGTCGCCGTGGATCACCGTGCGCGGAAGGGCGAACCGCAGCCGGGGAAGCTCGTCCTCCAAGCGATCGGCGAGGTCGTGCAGGTAGGCGAGTTCGGCGGCGCCCACACCGGCCGGTGCCCTGCGGAGGCGGGCTCGGTCGACGCTGAGCGGGTCCCAGTCCGGCAGCGGACACGGGGGTGCCCCCAGGGCGTGCACACGGCGCAGGGGGCCGGCCAGTTCGTCGACCGCCGGGTGGCTGCCCGGCGGCTGGGGAAGATGGCGCCAGAACGTGGCGAGCAGCCCGCTCCCGGTCACCACGGGTTGGGGGACGGGGAGGGGGGCGAGCCTGACGGCGGGGACGTCCTCGCGTTCCAGCCAGCGCGCGAGGGCGACCACGCGGACGACGTCGTCACGGCCGAGCTGAGGGCCGGCGATACGGACGACCACGGGAGCGTGACGCAGCCGGAAGACCGCGTTCACGGTGAGGTGCAGGGGCTCGGCGCCCACCGCGGGAAGGCCGGTCGTCGCGCACGCCTCCTCCAGCGCACGGCGGAACGCGTCGGCCGTGTACGCGCCCGAGCCCCTGCCCATGGTCAGTCCGCCGACAGGTCGCGGCGCCGGAGGACGAACGGGCCGAGGGCCAGCAGGTCCATGGGGGTGGTCGCGAAGCAGGCGACGGCGTCACGGGGGTGATCGGCGATGGGCATCTCGGCCACGTTGAAGCTGGTGTTGATCACGACGGGGACGCCCGTCTCCCGTTCGAACTCCTTGAGCATACGAGCCACCAGGGGCTCGTCATCCTCCGCGATGGTCTGGATGCGGGCGCTTCCGTCGACGTGCAGGGCCGCGGGGACGCGCTCGGCCCACCCCGGCTTGATCTGGTGGGTGAAGAGCATGTACGGGCTCGGAAGCGGTCCGTCGAAGATCTCCGCAGCGCGGTCGAGCAGGACCATGGGCGCCACCGGGCGGAACTGCTCCCGGCCCTTGATGTCGTTGAGGCGTTCGAGGTTCCCGCGGTAGCTGGGGTTGGCCAGCAGGCTGCGGTGCCCCAGGGCGCGGGGGCCGAACTCGCTGCGGCCCTGGAACCAGCCGACGACCTTGTTGTCGGCGAGTGCACGGGCCACGACGGCGGCCACGTCCGGCGGGCGGGAGTAGGGGATCCGGCTGGACTGGAGCCAGGCCTCCGTCTCGGCGTCGCTCCAGCCGCGTCCCAGGGCGGCGGTGGTCATGTGCTTGACGGGGTCGCCCGCCGCCTGTGCGGTGTAGAGCGCGCCGCCGAGCGCCGTACCGGCGTCGCCCGCCGCCGGCTGCACCCACACCCGCTCGAACGAGCCTTCCCTGGCGATGCGCGAGTTGGCCACACAGTTGAAGGCGACGCCGCCGGCCATGGCGAGGTCCCGTTCTCCGGTCTCGCGCCGGAGCCAGCGGGCGAGGTCGACGAGGACCTCTTCGAGGCGGCGCTGGACGGTGGCGGCCAGGTCTGCGTGGTGGGATTCCATCTCCTCGCTGCGGAGCCGGCGCGGCATCAGCTCGTGTAGGTCGAGCGGTTCGACGACGAAGGTGCCGTCCGCGTTCGCCCGCACGCGTTCGCGGAAGCGTCGCAGATAGGCAGGCTGACCGTAGGCCGCGAGTGCCATGACCTTGTACTCGTCCGCGCAGCGGCGGAAGCCGAGGTGCTCGGTGACGTCCTCGTAGAGCAGTCCGAGCGAGTGTGGCAGGTGCTGGCTCGCCAGGACGGTGAGTTCGCCGTGCTCGGCGCGGCCGGCGAGGTGCGTGGCGACTTCGCCGCGTCCGTCGAGGACGAGGACGGCGCAGCTGTCGTAGGGCGCGGCCAGATAGGCGGAGGCGGCGTGCGCGAAGTGGTGCGGGACGAAGGTGACCTTGGCCGGATCGAGGTCAGGGAACATCCGGTGGAGGAACTGCGGGGCCGTCTGCGCGTACGTCTTGTGGACCTGTTCCCAGAACCCGCGCGGCTCGTTCGTGTCCTGGTCGGGGACGAGGGATGGCTCATAGGAATAGACCACGGCGTCGAGATCGCTCATCGTCAGTCCGGATTCAGCCAGGCAACTCGCGACAGCCAGTTCCGGAAGTTCCCATCGGTTGAACGGCACCGGTGTCTTTCGAGCCTTTTTCCGTGAAAGACGTTCTTCTTCCTGGGCGATGACGATCTCACCGTCGACGACCAGTGCCGCAGCCGGATCGTGAAAGATGGCATTGATCCCGAGAATTTTCACGTGCTCCCCTCCATGCCTCCCGTGCGCCCCCGAAAAACGCCTTACGAGGGTCCGCTTGCCGCTCATACCGTAAATGATCGCCAGCGTGCGGCGTAAGGGCACGAACATGCATAAACAAGACATAACCTCAAGGGGTATTCCATGCGCATCAAGGACATCTCCACCGCCATACGCACGCTCCCCACCAGGGAGAAGCAGGAGATGGGCGCCGGATCCCTGATCGACTCCGTGACCAATGTGTTCGTGCGTGTCCGAAGTGACGAGGGAGTCACCGGATACGGCGAGGCGGCCACCTGGAACCTCTTCTCTTCGGAAACTCCAGAGGGAATATGCCACGTGGCCGAGAAACTCTTAAAACCTGCGCTAGAGGGCCGCGACGTCCTAGATCTACAAGGCTGCCGTACCGCCGCCGATGCCGCCATCGTCGGAAATCCGGCCGCGAAAAGTGCCGTCGAGACGGCACTTCACGATCTTGCCGCCCGTACCCTGGGCATTCCCGTCTACACCCTGCTCGGCGGACTTCGGCGCCCGGACCTCGGGCTGTCGTACTCCGTGTCGGCCCAGGACCTCGCCCAGGAGGCCGAGCTCGTCCGGGCCAGGTACGAGGAGGGGTACCGCATCTTCAAGATGAAGACGGGGGTGCGGGACTGGCGCACCGACGCCGCCAGGATCGAGTCCCTCGCCGGCCGGTACGACGACATCGTGATCCGGCTGGACTTCAACTGCACCGGCGACCCCCTGGACGTACCTCGCCTGATGAGGGCCGTCGCCGCCGTGCCGATCGACTTCGTGGAACAGCCCTTCGCCCCCGAGCACCACCAGCCGCTCAGTCGGCTGCGCCGGTCCTTCGCCGTACCCCTCTGTGCCGACGAGGGCTGCCGCACTCCTGCCGACGCGCGCCGTCTGCTGGCGGACGGCTCGTACGATCTGATCAGCCTCAAGCTCGGCAAACTCGGGGGCTACGGCACCGTGGGGCGGATCTCCGCCGCCGCGGCGCTGCACGGGGTCTACGGATACGCGGGGGCGTTCGAGGAGTCCCGGCTGGGGACGACCGCCGCACTGCACCAGATGCTCACGCTTCCCTCCCTGGTCGACGGTTGCGACTACTACTTCTCCCTCGTCGTCCTCGATCCCGAGCACGGCCCGCAGGGTGGTTTCACCGTGCGGGACGGGCGACTGAGCCTGCCCGAGGAGCCGGGCCTCGGCGTGACCGTCCCTGATCACTGGTTCGGCTGAGTCCCACGCCCCGGCCAGCACGTCGTTCCGCGTCTTCGTCCGGACCCGTACGCGTCTTCACCACTTCGGCAATGCCATCCAGCGAGAAGAGGGGAATCCCGTGATCGCTGCCGAGAACCATGCCCTTCCACTCACCGGTCTCGCCGCCGGCCTGGGCGCCGAACCCGGTCACGCCGCCGACTTCGCCGTCGGTTCCCACCGGGTCCGGTTGCTGAGCAGCGACCCGGCCGTCATCGGCTACGCCACCACGGCCCTGCGCCCGGCGCACGTGCCGTCGGACTCTGGCACCGGCGGACGACCGCCGGGCGCGGTGTGCCTGGCCGTACCGCTCGCCCCGTGCAGGCTGGACCGGCTCACCGTCCCCGGCGGCGAACCCGCCGAGCATCTGCACCTGCACGGCGGGCGCAGAGGGCTCGCCGCCCGGCTCGGCGACGCCGACGGATTCCGTCTGGTCCGGATGCCCGGCAGGGCGGACCGTTTCGTCACGGACACGGCGGCCCGGTCCGTCCTGTACGCGGGGCAGTGCGACGACCCCCGCTCCCTGACCGAGCCGGCCGCCCTGACCGCCGCACTGCTCACCGCGCTCGCCGCGCAGGACGGCCCGGTCCTCGCGGGCGCGGCCGTCGGCACGGCCGCCGGGGCGGCGCTCCTGCTCGACACCGGCGAAGGGACGGCCACCGCGACGGTCCCGCTGCTCCACGGGTACGGACACGCCCTGCTGTCCTGGTCGTCCGTCCAGCTCACCCGCGATCCCGGCGCACCAGGTGGCTTGCGATTGCGCGGTCTGCCCTCCTCGTGCGAACTACCCGTGAGCCTGCTGCGGCGGGTCCGTTCCCTGGCCCGGCACGTGTGCCTGGCCGACCATCCGGAACTGGCCGCACCCCGGACCGCCTCCGACGACCTGCGGGGGACGGTGGAGTTCACCCAGGACGAACTTGCCGAGGCCCTGGGCTGTCGAGTGCTCGAACAGGCACCCCTCGCCCTCCTCGTGGGACCGAGCGGAGTCGGTCCGGAGACGGCACTGCGCAGGGCCGCCGGGGTGTCCGCCGCCCGCTTCCCCGCCTGGCACGGCATCGGCGCGACCCCGCGAGCCCCTGCCGGCACCGCCCTGGCGGAGGAGACCGGTGCTCACCCCTGGATCGCCGTGGACGGCTACGACGCCGTCGCGGCTCGCACCGTCGCCGGTGAGCTGGAGCGAAGGCACCTCACCGGCACCGTCCCCGACCGGCCGGACGCCACGCGCTGGCCGCGCTCCGCCCTGACTGGCCGCTGGGTCGCGGTGATGGAACACCGCCGGCTCAGCCGCGGCATGAAGCTGGAGCGTTGGCGGACCCGCGCCGTCCCGGCCGGAACCGTCCACGAGCTCATGACCACCCCCGCGCCGCCCCCCGCCGGCGGTGACCGGGTCGACGAGGTCTCCTACCTGGGCTTCGCCGAGTTCACGGGCGGCCTGCTCGCAGTGGGCGACGCGGTCCACGAGGCGGACGGGAAGCTCCTCGGTCACGTCCTGGGCTTCGACGACACCCACCTGCCCAACCACATGAACGTGGTCCTGCTGTCCGAGGACCGCCGGACCGGACGACAGCGGGGGCTCGTTCCCGGTGGACGACTCCATGTGACAGCCCCGGCCGACGCCCGTTCCGCGACCGGGCCGGGCGCCCTCACCGTTCCCGCAGAGGAGCCCCGATGACCACCAAGGACTTCCGGGCGGCGTGCGTCCGCTGCGGCGCCTCCCGCCCGTACGCGGCCGTCGACCCCCGCTGCTCCTGTGGCGGCCTCCTGGACCCCGTCTACGACCTGACGACGGCCCGGGTGCGCGAGGACGAAGAAGCGCCGTCCGCACGGTACTTCGACCTCCTTCCGCTGCACCGCCCCGACTCCGTCCTCCACATCGGTGACGGCAACACCCCGTGCGTGCGCGCCCGCACGCTCGGGTCCCGGCTCGGGCTCGATCACCTCTACCTCAAGGACGAGACGCGCAACGCCACCCGCACCACCAAGGACCGGATGGCCGCGTGCGTGCTCGCCGTGCTCCAGGAGCAGGGCGTCAGCGAGTTCGTGGCCAGTTCCACCGGCAACAGCTCCACCTCCTTCGCCTGGGGACTGCGCTTCACCGACGCCATGAAGGTCCACCTCTTCACCGGGCGCGACTTCGTGGACCGCCACCAGTACACCCACCACCCCGGAGTCGAACTGCACGTCGTCGAAGACGACTTCGTGGGAGCCGCCGCCGCGGGCCGGGCCTTCGCGGCCGATCAGGGACTCCTCTTCGAGGGCGGCTTCTTCAACTCCGGCCGCAGGGAAGGGCTGAAGCTCGCCTACCTGGAAGCGTACGACCAGATGCCGCGCCCGCCCGCCGTGGTGTTCCAGGCGGTCAGCAGCGGCATGGGCGTGTACGGAGCGCACAAGGGGGCGCGGGAGTACCTCGCCATGGGCCGGCTCCCGGCACTGCCTCGTTTCGTCTGTGTCCAGCAGCTCACATGCGCGCCCATGTGGCGCGCCGACCAGGACGGCAGCGACCACATCCGGCCGCAGCACGTCCTACGCAGGCCGCAGGGGCTCGCCAAGGCCATCCTGCGCGGCGATCCCAGCAACACCTATCCCTTCATGCGCGCCATCACCACCGGAACGGGCGGGGGGTTCGCAGCGGTCTCCGACGACGAGATGGTCCGGGCGCGTCGGTGGCTCGCCGAGGACGAGGGCATCCCCGTGTGCTTCGCGGCCGCGGCGGCCCTCGCCGGAGTCGCCCAGCTCGCCGCACGCGGAGAGATCGACCGTGACGAGCCCGTCCTGGTCAACCTGACCGGCGGGGAGCGGGACGAGCATGCCGATGACTGACGCAGGACACGCGCTCCCCGACACGGAGCGGACCGCTCGCATACGGACCCGTTCCCTGCGGTTGCGCCTCGCCTCGGTGCGTGCGGTGAGAAGCGCCCGCTGGGGGTTCCTGGGGTCCTGCCTGTCGGTCGCCGACATCCTCGCGGCACTGGTCGAGCACCTGGACCTCGCCGACCCCGGCGGGGCGGAGACACCGGATCACGACCGTCTCGTCCTGTCCAAGGGGCACGCGGCCCCCGCTCTGTACGCGGCCGTGGCCGGCTGGGAGGGGGACGGGACGTACGCGGCCCTCGGCAGCCCCTACCAGGGCCATCCCAACCTGCGGTTCCTGCCCGGTGCCGGAATGACCACCGGCTCCCTGGGTCTGGGCGTCCCGGCGGCGGCCGGGCTGGCCCACGGACTCGCCCTCCGGGGCGGCAGCGGGCGCGTCGCCGTCGTCATGGGAGACGGCGAACTCCAGACCGGCATCGCCCTGGAGGGGTACCAGTGGGCTCTGCGCGCCGGACTGCGCAACCTCCTCCTCGTCGTGGACGCCAACGGCTACCAGTCGGGCGGCACGAGCCGGGGAGGAGACGGCGCCCGGCGGATGCTGGCCTCCACCACCCCCGCCTTCGCCGCGGTCGACGGCCACGACCTCGCGGATCTGGACGCCGGAATCGAACGCCTCCTGAACGCCTCCGCGGGTCCCGCCGTGCTGTGGGCCTCCACCGTCCGCGGCAGCGGAGTCCCCGTCATCGAGCAGAAGCCCGTGCCCATGAGCTGGATCCCTGACGACGACGCGCTCGGCAGCGCGGAACACGCGCTCGGCTCGCAGCTGCGGGCCGCCGAGAGCGTCCTCGCCGCGTTCTCCCGCCGTCCGCACGCAGACCGAACCGTCCCCAGGAGGACAACGTGACACGCACCGGAGCGGACAGCCTCGTCGAAGCCCTGCGAGACGCGGGAGTCGAGTCGTTCTTCGGCCTGCCCGGCGAGTCGACCCTGCCGCTGTACGCCGCCGTGCGCCGTGCCGGGGTGCGCCACGTGATGGCCCGCAGCGAGACCGCCGCCGGATACATGGCCGACGCCTCCGCACGGTTCACCGGGAAGGCGGCCGTCGTCGACGCCCCCGGCGGCATCGGTTCGCCGTTGCTGCTGCCCGCGCTGCACGAGGCGTACAACAGCTCGATACCGCTGGTCGCGCTGACCAGCGGCGTGCCGCTCGGCCAGGAGGGCCAGTGGCCGACGGCGGCCTGCCGGCACCAGGAGATGTTCCGGCCGTGCGTCAAGGCCACCCTCGCGGTGCCGGACGCCGCCCGCCTCCCCGCCCTGGCCGCCCGGGCGGTCCGGCTCGCGACGGCGGGGCGGCCGGGCCCCGTCCACCTCGACGTCCCCTCCGACCTGCTGGCCGGCCCGGGTGCGCCCGGGCCCACCACCGCCTCGTCGTCCGTCGCCCGGCCCGCCCCGTCCCGTCTCCGCCCCGACGCGTCAGCGGTGGCCGAGGTCGTCGGCCTGCTCGCCTCGGCGAGACGGCCCCTGCTGGTCGCCGGCGGTGGTGTCCACCTGTCCGGGGCGTACGATCGGCTGGCAGCCCTCACCGACGCCTTCCGCATCCCGGTGGCCACGACGTTCAACGGCAAGGGCGTCCTCGCGGAGACCCACCCCCACAGCCTCGGGGTCATCGGCGCCAAGGGCTCGACCGCCGCCAACGACCTCGCCTCCCGCGCCGACCTGGTGCTCTGGGTCGGCAGCAAGGCGGGGGACAAGTCCACCGGCTTCGGGCGCCTTCCCGCGCCGGACGCCGTCTGCGTCCAGATCGACATCGACGAGGAGGAACTCGGCCGCGTCCTCTCTCCCCGGTGCGTGCTGCACGCCGACGCCGCAGCGGCCCTCACCGACCTGGAGAGCGCCCTGCGCGCCGCCGACTGGCACGGTGCCCCCGCCTGGACGGGTGCCACGGGCGCCCTCCTCGACGAGCCGCACGACACCACGCCTCCCGCCCCCGGCGTCCTCGTCCAAGCCGTGGAGCGGGCCTGCCCGGACGACACCGCCCTGGTCGCCGACGCCTCCCGCGCCTGCAGCTGGGCCGGCGCCCACTTCCGCGCCCGAAGCGCGGGCCGCTCGGTCATCGCCCCGCGCGGCAGCGGCAGCATCGGCTACGCCCTGCCGGCCGCCATCGGGGCGGCCGCCACCCAGCCGGGACGCACCGTCGTCGGCATCGGCGGCGACGGCGGCTTCGCCCTCGCCTGCCAGGAGATGGAGACCGCGATCAGGATCGGAGCACGCCTCGTCTTCGTCCTCCTCAACGACAACGCCTTCGGACTGCTCGACCGGGTCTCGGCGGTCGGCCTGGACCGGCCGGACCTGCTCGACCGGTTCGCCGCCACCGACTGGACCGGCGTGGCACGGAGCTTCGGCTGGCACGCGCACACCGTGCGGGACGAGGCCTCCTTCGAGCAGGCCCTGAAGGCGGGTCTCGACGCCGAACGGCCGACCCTCGTCAACGTCCTGCTCGCCGCCGACACCGCGTCCCCGGACTTCCAGATGTACGCCGAGCGCCACGCGGGCCGGAGGTGAGCGCCCTGTCCACCCCCCAGTCCACCCCTGAGGAGACCCAGCTGGAGGCGTTCACCCACGCCCTGTGCGGCGAACTCCTCCGCGGGCCCGACCCGTTCGTGATCGTGACCTGTGACGCCACCCTGTCGTTCCGGCTCGGCGACTTCGCCCGCCGCCACCCGGACCGCGTCCTGGACGTCGGGGTGGCCGAGGCCACCGCGGTCGCCGCCGCCTTCGGCCTGTGGCGCGGCGGACTCAAGGTCGTCGTCGCCGGATTCGCCGCGTTCCTCTCCCTGCGGGCCCTGGAACCGATCCGCTCCCTCGTCGCCCTCCACGGCGCCGACGTCACCTTCCTGGCCGGCATGACCGGGCTCAGCGCGGGCCGGGACGGCGTCCAGCACCACGCCACCGAGGACGCCGCCCTGCTGCGGGCCGTACCCGGCGTCGAGGTCGTCGCCCCCTCGGACGCGGCGGACGCACGGGCCCTGGCCGCCTACTGCGCCACCCGCCCCGGGCCCCGCTGGGTACGGCTCGTCCGCCGCCCCGTCCACCTGGACGGGCGACCCGCCGCGGGCGCCCGTTCCTGGGCGCCCACCCACTGGCTGACGCCGCCGCCCCCGAAGGGGCGCGCCCTGCTCTGCGCCCACGGCGCCCTGAGCGAGCAGGCCCAGCAGGCGGCCCGGCTGCTGACCCGGCACCACGGCATCCCGGCGGCGGCCCTGCACGTGGGCCGGCTGTCCCCCGTCCCGCCCGAACTCGCCGCCGTCCTGCGCGGGTTCCCCGTCGTGCTCGCGGTCGAGGACCAGTACCGCCCGGGCGGCCTGGCGGCGGCCCTCGACGAAGCCCTCACCGCCGGCCCCGCGGACGGCACGCGCCCCCACCTCGTACGGTGCGATCTCGCCGCTCCGCCCGGCTCCGGCGACTACACCGACCTGCTGCGGGCGACGGGACTGACCGCCGAGCTGCTGGCCGACCGTGCCGCCGCGGCCGTCCATGACACGAAGGACAACCCGAGCTCAGGAGGAAGCGCATGATCCGCTACGCGATCGTGGGAAGCGGCTGGTCGGCCGGACGACACGCCCGGGTGCTGAGCCGGGTCGGACGGGCGGAGCTGGTCCGGGTCGTCGTGGAGCCCGGCACGCCTCTGCGGGTGTCCGCCGACTTCGGCACCGCGGCCGTCACCGACCGCCTCGACGACGTCCTCGCCGACCCGGCGGTCGACGCCGTGGTGGTGTGCACCCCTCCCGACACCCACCTGGAGATCGCCGAAGCGGTCCTGCGCGCGGACAAGCACCTGGTGGTCGAGAAGCCGGTGGGCCTGCGCCCCGACGGCGTCCCGCGCCTCGCCGAACTGGCCGAGAGCCGGGGCCTGACGGTGATGGTGCCGTACCACTTCCGGTTCGTCCCGCCCCTCCAGCGGCTCCGCGACCGCATCGCGGCCGGAGAACTCGGCACCGTCGCCCACGCCTACCACCGCATGTACAGCCTGCGCGACCGGGAGGGCGACTGGCTGTGGCACGAGGGACGCAGCGGCGGCATCATCGTGGAATCCCTGGTCCACGGCATCGACCAGATCATCTGGATGGTGGGTAAGCCGCCCCGCTCCGTGGCGGCCATGACGCACACCGGCCGCGGCGGCGTCGCCGACGCCGCCACGGTGCTCCTCCGCTTCCCCGGTGGTGCCGTGGGAACCGTGGAGGGCTCCTGGATCAGCGACCCCCACGTCCCCTTCGGCAGCCTCGACGTCGTCGGCTCCGCCGGCTCCGCCGCCTTCGAACGGGGACGCTTCCACGCCCGCCACTTCCGCGTCGAGACGGCGCCGGCCGACGGCGCCCGCCCTTCGCACACCGACGTCCTCGAAGACGACGACGCCGGATTCGTCGCCCTGCACGAGCATTTCACCGAGTGCTGCGCCCACGGCAAGCCGCCGAGGGCGGCGACGCTCCAGGAAGCCCACACGGCCGTGTACGTGGCCACCGTGGCCGCCGAGGCCGCACGGACCGGACGGGAGCTGCCCCTCACCGACCTGCGGCGGGACGCTCCCTGACGAAGACGCGCTCGGGCTTCAGACGCACGGTCACACGCTCCGCGTCCGGCTCCTCCGGGTAGGGGCGCCCCTTGTACCTCATGGCCAGCGCCTGGATGAGGTCGGCGGCGCCCTCTTCGTGGAAGGCGACCGTGCCTTCCACGGAAACGTACGAGTTGGGGTTCTCGCGCGGGTACACCAGCAGCGTCGCGCGGGGATCCCGCTCCAGGAGGCGGTACTTGAGCCGCTCGCGCAGGGTGCTGACCAGCACCTCGTCCCCGTCCGTCATGCACCACACCACCGACAGGTGGGGGGAGCCGTCCGTCCTCGGGATGCCCAGGACCGCGAAGGCCCGGTCGTCGATCCACCCGCGCGCCACCCGCGGGATCACCTCGTCCGCCATCACCGCACCTCCTGTCCGCCGTCACCGCCGTAGGGGACGCCGCTGTCAGCCTGCCCCTTCCGGAGCCCGGGCACCAGACCGCCTCCGTCGGCCACGAGCACGTCGGCGTCGATCCGGTCCACGACCACGAGGAGTGCGAGGCCGCCCAGGACCGCGACCAGAGCGGCGGACAGCAGTCCGGGGACGAACGACCCGGTGACGTCCCTCAGCACGCCGACGACGAGGGGCGAGGCGATGCCCGCCAGACCCGAGAACGTGTTCTGCAGACTCTGCAGGGTTCCCGCCAGCGGCGCGCCCGGGGGCGAGAGGTCCGCCGGGATGGTCAGCAGCACGGACGTCGCGAACGCCACCCCCGCGAACGACAGCGAGAGCAGGGCGAGGGCCGCGCCCGCGCCGGGCACGACGGCCGCGGCTCCCACGGACGCGGACACGAGCAGTCCGCCCGCCCCACAGGACTTCCGCGCGAACGTGAGCGTCCTGCCCCGCTTGACGAGGGCGTCGGACGCCCACCCGCCGAGCCAGTTCCCCCCGATGGCCGCGAGTCCCGGGATCGTGCCGAAGAAGCCGAGTTCGAGCAGGGTGAATCCGCGGGCGTCGACCAGATAGGAGGGGAACCAGGTGATGAAGAAGTAGATCACGTACGACTGGGCGACGACGGCGATGACCGTGCCCCACACCGCGCGGCTGCGCAAGACCACGCGCCAGCCGGGTCCGGTGGTCGCGGACGCGCCCGCGACGGGGGCCGGCTCGGTCCTCCGAATGTGGTGCAGCTCCGCCGCCGAGACCCCCGGGTGCTGGTCCGGCCGGTCGCGGAACATCCACCACCACACCAGCGCCCACACCAGGCCCAAGGTCCCCACCAGGGCGAAAGCTCCCCTCCATCCCGCCGCCACCATCAACGCGGCGAACACCGGGAGGGCGACCAGGGTGCCGACACGAGCGCCGCTGTCGTACAGCCCGCTGGCCAGCGCCCGCTCGTCACGCGGGAACCAGAGCGCCATGCAGCTTGTCCCGGCCGGGAACATCGCGGCCTGGGTGACGCCGAGCAGCAGACGAAAGCCCAGCAGCCAGACCCAGCCGGCCGAGAGCCCCGTCGCCATGGTGACCAGCGACCACGTCACCGCGGCGACGGCCAGTACTCGACGCGCCCCGAACCGGTCGACCAGCCGTCCGCAGGGAATCTGGAACGCCGCGTACGTCCAGAAGAAGGCGCCGAGGACGAGCCCGGACACACCGGCGTCGAAGCCGAACTCCTCCGCCACGACCGGGAGCGCCACCGACAGGCTCGATCGGTCCACGTAGTTGATGACGACGGCCACGAACAGCAGGACGACCACCTGCCATCGCACCCGCGATCCGGTCGAGCCGACCTCGGTGCCTCGAATGCCGCCCGTCTCGCGCAAGGGGATTCCTTTCACGCAGACCGTGCCATGAAGGCTGTCACTGTTCGTGTCTGGACCTCTCCCGCAGTATGGAGGGCACGGCACCGGAGGGCACCCGCGCGAAACGAGCCACCTGGCGAGGGGACGGTCTCCGCGACGCGATCGGCGGGACGCCGACCGGCCGCCGGGCCGGGAACCGCGACGGCATTCGGCCCACCGCCCGTTCAGGTGACCGCCGCGCCGCCCGAACGCGGCACGGTCCCAGGCACCGCGACGCGCACCGGCGGAGAGGGTGACCGCAGTGGCGACTTCATGCCAGCATGCGCCCGTGCCGCGCATGAGCTCGTCTCCGGAGCCGCCACCCTGACTACTCTCGGCATCCATGGGCATTGATTCTGTCACTAGGTGTAATCGGCGTGCCATGCGACGGACGGACGGGTCCAGGCCCCGAGCGAGTTACGAACACCGGTGAAGCGGCTCTGGACGCAGACGCGGTCGTTCCCGCCGGTCGTGCGGCTGCTCATGGTGAACCAGTTCGCGATCAACCTCGGCTTCAGCATGCTGATGCCGTATCTCGCCCTCCACCTGGCGGGCACCCTGGGACTTGCCGCGTCGGCCGTGGGGCTGGTGCTCGGCCTCCGTCACCTCTCTCAGCAGGGCATGTACCTGCTGGGAGGCACGATCGTCGACCGGGTGGGCTACAAGACGCCCATCCTGACGGGCTGTCTCCTGCGCACGGCGGGTTTCGGGATGCTGGGCTGGGCAGAGACCCTCCCCGCCCTGGTCTCCGCCTCTCTTGCCACGGGTTTCGCCAGCGCGCTCTTCAACCCTGCCGTCCGCGCCTATCTCGCGGCAGAGGCCGGTGAGCGGCGCGTCGACGCATTCGCCGTCTTCAACGTCTACTTCCAGGGCGGGATGCTGCTGGGACCGGTCGTCGGATTCGCCCTGCTGGCCGTCGACTTCCGTCTGGTGTGCGTGGTGGCGGCCGGTGTATTCGGCGCCCTCGCGGTTCTCCAGTGGCGGGCCCTGCCCGCACGGCGCAGTCCGACTCCGTGCGGGGTCGCGGCACAGTGGCGCGCGGTAGCCGCCAACCGGCCCTTCACGCTCTTCTCCCTGGCCATGGCCGGCTCTTCCGTCCTGACCTTCCAGACCTACATGCTCCTTCCTCTCGTCGCCTCCGAGACGCTCGGTTCCGACGGCCCGCTCGTGACCGGTGCGCTGTTCGTCGCGTCGGCGGCCGTGGCGGTCGCGGCACAGCTGCGCCTGACCGCGTGGGTGAAAGTCCGGTGGAGCGCTCAGCAGACCCTGGTGCGAGGACTGTCGCTCACGGGGCTGGCGTTCGTCCCGCTCACTCTGTTTCCTCAGGGGACCACCTTGGTGAGGAGCGGGTGTCTGGCCACGACAACCGTGCTGCTGGCCGTGGCATCGACCGTGATCCACCCGTTCGAGATGGACATGGTGGTGGCGCTGGCACGGGGCCGCTTCGTCGCCACTCACTACGGTCTCTACAGCACCGTCGCGGGTTTGAGCATCACCGGTGGAAACTTCGCCGCGGGCGTCCTGTGGGACGCCACACGCCATGAGGAGTACCTGGTCTGGGGGACGCTGACCGCCCTGGGGCTCGCATGCGCCGCCTGGATCGCGGTGCTCGGCCGCACGGGCCACTTGCCGGTACGACCGCCAGACGCCGTACCTGTCCGAGCTCCGCGCACCCCGGTCGCCGGACAGCCCGACCAGACCGCCTGACGGTCCGTCTCGCCCGGTCGGGTGCTCGGGACGATACTTCCGGAGGCGGTGCCGCCGCTCCGCCGGACGACCGTCTTCGCGGATGCCGACTGCCGTGGTCGGGTCCAGGGCCGATTCGAGCCCGGCGGCTACGAGGAATCCGCGTTCCGGCGGCAGGTCGCGCGCGAAGAGGCTCAAGGTGGTCCGTGCCCGCATGTCCTCCCGCAGGTAGGAGAGGGCCGTCGTGACCTCGTACAGGTCGGTGGTCGTCATCTGGGACATGCTTCGAGCTGCGCGGCCGGCCGGCGGTCCGCACGAGGACGTGCGCTGCCGCGCAGGGCCTCCGTCCGTACGATGCGTTCGTCCTGCGGGGCGTCGTCCACGACATGACACGGCTTCCGTGGCCGATAAGGCCGGATGCCGTCTTGACGCCGAGCTCGCCTCCCTCGGCGCGGGCGGTGCCCGAGACCGGCCCCGCCGGCCGCTCTCCGCGACACCGTCACCCGCCCGGTGCCCTCAGGAGGCGGCCCGTTCACCGTCACCGGTGACGAGCGCGCACCGGACGTCCACCACGCCCTCGACGGCGAGGGCCGTCCGTGCCGCGAGCGGCACGAGCGCGCTGTCGTGGATCCGGCCGGACAGCGTCACGACACCGGCGTCCACCCGGACGTCGACCCGGTCGCCGGGGGCGGAGAACAGCCGTCCGACGACCTCGTCGCGGACCTCGGCGGCGAGGTCCGCGTCCGGACGGAGGAACACCTTGAGGAGGTCGGACCGGCTCACGACGCCCTTGATCGTCCCCCGCGCGTCGACCACCGGCAGCCGTTTCACGCGGTGGGTGGCCATCAGCCGCGCGGCCTGGGGCAGCGAGGCGCCGGGGCCGACCGTGACCGGGGGAGAGGTCATCAGCTCCCGCGCCCGCCGGGAGCCGGCCTTGGCCGTGGCGTCGAGCCGGTCCCGCTGTTCGAGGAGACCGGGACGGTGGTCGTGGAACTCCTCCTTGAGCAGCAGGTCGCCCTCGGAGACCACACCGACGACGCGCTCCTCCTCGTCGACGACCGGGACGGCCGTCACCTTCCACCGCTCCATGGCGGCGACGATCTCCTTGAACTCCGCGCCGGGCCGGACGGCGACCACCTTCCTGGTCATCACGTCGGCCACCGTGAACGTCCGGGTCGTCATGGCTCTCTCCTCACCCGCGTGCCCCAGGGACAGGTTCCTCCGCCGCCGAAGACGGCCAGAAGGGCCCCGGAGACCACACGTACGGGGCCGAACGGCCCCCGGTCAGCGGACCAGGACGGCCTCGCCGGAGCGGGGCACGACGGCCGTCCAGCCCAGCTCGCGGTCGATGCGGTCGCGCAGGGCCCCGGACGCGGCGGGCTCGCCGTGCACGAGGTAGGTGGCGTGCGGGGCGGGGGCGCCGCGCAGCCAGTCGACGATCTGCGCCGCGTCGGCATGGGCCGAGAAGTGGGGGACGTCGGCGACCTCGGCCCGTACGGGCACGTACTCGCCGAACATCTTCAGCACCCGCGCGCCGTCCACCAGGTCCCGTGCCCGGGTCCCGGCGGCGGCGAAGCCGACGACGACCACGGTGTTGCGCGGGTCGGGCAGCAGCCGGCGCAGGTGGTGCAGGACGCGGCCGCCGGTGGCCATTCCGGCGGAGGAGACGATGACGGCCGGTCCGCTCGTGCCGTTGATGTCGATCGACTCCCGGACCGTCCGCGCCGCGAGGAACGGCGCGGGACTCAGCGCGGCCTCGCCCTCGGCGAGGATCTCCGGCCGAAGCTCGGCGGACCGCGCGCGCACGGCGTCGCGGTAGACGTCGAGGGCGGCCAGAGCCATGGGGCTGTCCACGTAGACCGGCACGGACCGGGGCAGGATCCCGGTGTCCCGCAGGCGGGTCAGTTCGTGCAGGACGACCTCGGTCCGGTCGATCGCGAAGGCGGGGACGACGACGGTGCCGTTCCGGGCGACGGTCCGCGCGATCACGGAGGCGAACTCCGACCGGCCGGCCTCCGGATCGTGGCGGCGGTCGCCGTAGGTCGACTCCACCAGCAGGACGTCGGCGCCGGAGAACGGCTCCGGTGGCAGCAGCAGCGGGTGCCCCGGCCGCCCGAGGTCGCCGGAGACGGCCAGGGAATGCCCGTCCTCCAGGACGAGACGGGCCCAGGCGGAGCCGAGGATGTGCCCCCCGTGGTGGAGGGTCAGCCGGGTGCCGGACATGATCTCGACCTCGTCGCCGACGGGGACCGGGTCGAAGAACGCCAGCGTCCTCTCGACGTCGGACTCGTCGTACAGCGGCTCGGCCGGACGGTGCTTGGACCAGCCGTGCTCGTCGGCGTGCCGGGCCGCCTCCATCTGGAGCCGGGCGCTGTCGCGCAGCACGATCCCGGCGAGCCGGGCGGTGTGGGCACTGGCGAGGATCGGACCCCGGAAACCCTGCCGCACCAGACGGGGCAGATAGCCGCAGTGGTCCAGGTGCGCGTGGGTGACGACCACGGCGCGGATGTCGGCGGCGTCCCGGGCCAGGCGCTCCCAGTTGCGGCGCCGCAGGTTCGCGAAACCCTGGAAGAGACCGCAGTCGAGGAGGACGCGCGCACGGTCGCTCTCGACCAGGAACTTGCTTCCGGTGACCGTCCCCACGCCGCCCAGGAAACTGAGCAGCGCGGGGCGCGGAGCGGGAGCCGTGACCGCCTCGGACATCGTTCGCCCCTTCGCAGCGTGCGTCGGCCTCCACCCTCGCAGCACCGTCGGGCGGGCTCCAGGGTCCGAGCGGTCCTCTTCCGGGACCGACCGGCCCATGCGCCGGCATCCGGCGAGGGCCGAACCTGAGGGAGAAGGACACCCGAACGCCGTACAGGAAGTGGGTGGGCAGCATGAAGGCCGCCGTCTTTCAGGGGCCGGGCAGCATGGCCTGGCAGGACGTCCCCGACCCGGGCCTCGTGGACCCCGGGGACGCGATCGTACGGGTCGACGTCGTCACCATCTGCGGCACGGACCTGCACATCCTCAAGGGCGACGTGCCGGAGGTGACACCGGGCCGGGTCCTCGGCCACGAGGCGGTCGGCACGGTGGTCGAGACCGGCCGGGACGTCCGTACGGTACGGCCCGGGGACCGGGTCCTGATCTCCTGCATCACCGCCTGCGGACGCTGCCGCTTCTGCCGCGAGGGCCGCTACGGCCAGTGCCGTGGGGGAGGCGGCTGGATCCTCGGGCACACCGTCGACGGCACGCAGGCGGAGTACGTCCGGGTGCCGTTCGCCGACCTGTCCACGCACCCGCTCCCGAGCGCGGTCGACGGCTTCGACGCCGTCCTGCTCGCCGACATCTTCCCCACCTCCTACGAGGTGGGCGTCCTCAACGGGTGCGTCCGGCCGGCCGACACGGTCGTCGTGGTCGGCGCCGGGCCCATCGGCCTCGCCGCGATCGCCACCGCACGCCTCTACAGCCCCGGCCGCGTCATCGCCGTCGACCTCGCCGCATCCCGCCTGGATGCCGCGCGCAAGCTCGGTGCCGACGCCACCGCGGCCGCCGACGAGGAGCCGGAGCAGCTCGTCGCCGACCTGACGGACGGCCTGGGCGCCGATGTCGTCATGGAGGCGGTCGGCGTTCCGGAGGCCTTCGAGACGTGCACCCGGATGGTCCGGCCCGGCGGACACGTCGCCAACATCGGCGTCCACGGCAAGCCCGCGACCCTCCACCTCGAAGACCTGTGGATCAAGGACGTCACGATCACCACCGGACTCGTGGACACCTCGTCCACCCCCATGCTGCTCCACATGCTGGCGGCCGGCCGGCTGCCCACGTCGGAGCTGGTCACCCACCGCTTCGAACTCGGACAGATGGAGGAGGCGTACGACGTGTTCGGCCGCGCGGCCGACACCGGCGCCCTCAAGGTCGCGCTCGGCGGCCCGCAGCACACGGCCGTTCAGGTCCCCGACCCTCCGGCCGCCGCGTGAACGGGCGTCACGAGGGACGCCCGCCGCCGCGCGCCGTCGTCCTCGACACCGACGGCGTGCTGCTCGACTCCGCCACCGCGCACGCGGCGGCCTGGAAGACCGCGTTCGACGCCTGTCTCATCGGACGGGCACCGTTCGACGCGGACGCCGAGTACCGCCGCCACGTCGACGGCAGGTCGCGGTACGACGGAGCCGAGGCGTTCCTGGCCTCCCGGGGCATCCGCCTTCCGCCCGGGAGCCCCGACGACCCACCCGGTTGCGACACCGTGTGGGCTGTCGCCGCACGCAAGGAAGCGGTGTTCCGGGAAGCCCTGGCTTCCGGTGCCGTCGTCGCCTTCGCGGACGCCGAAGAGGCGCTCACGGCCCTGAGCGCACTCCACGTGCCGTGCGCCGCCGTCTCGGCGTCCCGCCACGCCCGCGCGCTGCTCGCCTCGACCGGCCTCGACCGGCTGCTCACGGTCGTCGTGGACGGCGGGGACGCCGCCCGGCTCGCCCTCCCCGGCAAGCCGGACCCGGCGCTCTTCCTCCACGCGGCCGCCCGCCTGGGCACCCGTCCCGGCGACACCGCCGTGGTCGAGGACGCGCTCGCCGGGGTGCGGGCGGCCCGCCGGGGCGGCTTCGGCCTCGTCGTCGGCCTGGACCGGAGCCCCGACGGGCACGGAGCGGCCCCCCTGCACGCGGAGGGCGCCGACCTGGTGGTCCCCGACCTGACGGCACTGGTGCGGAAGACGTGGAGCGGACGGACATGACCGACGGCTGGACGTGGACCTACGACCGGTACGACCCGGCGCGCGAACGCCTCGTCGAATCGCTCTGCACGCTCGGCAACGGCAGGTTCGCCACCCGGGGCTCCGCGCCCGAGTGCCCGGCCGGGCCCGTCCACTACCCGGGCACCTACCTGGCCGGCTGCTACGACCGGCGCGCCTCGACCGTCGCCGGCCGGCGGGTCGAGAACGAGGACCTGGTCAACCTCCCCGACTGGACGCGCCTGCGCTACCGCTGCCTCCCCGACGGCGGTCCACCCGGCGCCTGGCTGACGCCCGACTCCCCGGACCTGCGCCACTACGGCATACGGCTCGACCTGAAGGCGGGGACGCTCACCCGGCACCTGTACTTCCGGGACGCGGACGGACGAGGACTGCGCGTCGACCACACCCGGCTCGTGCACATGGGGGACCCACGCCTGGCGGCCCAGCGCACCACGTTCCGCGCCTACGGCTGGACCGGCGCCGTCGAGGTGGAGTCCGTCCTCGACGGCGCGGTCGTCAACGCCGGGGTGGAGCGGTACCGGAACCTGGAGGGCCGTCACCTCACGGACCACCGGACCGGATTCGGGCCGGACGGGACCGCCTGGCTCTCCTGCCGTACGACCGATCCCGGCGTCCGCCTCGCGCTCGCCGTCCGCACGACCACCCGCCCCGAGAGACCCGCGGAGGAGTCGGCCACGCCGACCACCACCGTCCAGACCTACCGCCTGCCGACCGGCCCCCGTCGCCCGGCGGCGCTCGTGAAGACCCTGGCCCTGCGCACCTCGGCGGACCGGCCGGACGGCGACCCGCGTACGGCGGCCTGCGACGACCTTGCCCGGGCGACCGCATTCCCCCGACTCCTGGCCATCCACGAGGCGTCCTGGCGGCGCCTCTGGGAACAGGGCGAACTGCACGTCCCCGGAGAGGCGGGCCGCATCCTGCGCCTCCACCTGTTCCACCTGCTCCAGACGCTCTCCCCGCACACGGCCGAACTCGACGTGGGCGTCCCCGCCCGGGGCCTGCACGGTGAGGCCTACCGGGGACACGTCTTCTGGGACGAGCTGTTCGTCCTGCCCTATCTGAACCTCCACTTCCCCGAGGTGGCCCGGGCCCTGCTCATGTACCGCCACCGTCGGCTTCCCGCCGCGCGCGCGGCGGCACGCCACACTGGTGGTACGGGGGCCATGTATCCGTGGCAGAGCGCGAGTTCGGGCCGGGAGGAGACCCAGGAGCTGCACCTCAACCCCCGTTCGGGACGCTGGCTCCCCGACCACTCGCACCTCCAGCGCCACGTGGGATCGGCCGTCGCGTACAACGTGTGGACGTACGCGCAGACCACCGGCGACCGCGGGTTCCTGCACGCGGCGGGGGCCGAGGTCCTTCTGGAGATCGCCCGCTACTGGGCCGGTGCCGCCGCCTTCGACCCGGACCTGGGGCGCTACCGGATCCGAGGGGTCGTGGGCCCCGACGAGTACCACGACGCCTATCCCGACGCCACGACCCCCGGCATCGACGACAACACCTACACCAACGCGACCGCCGCCTGGGTCCTCGCCCGCAGCCTCGACCTCCTGGCCGAACTGCCCGACGCCCGGCGGGCGGAAATGACGGAGGAACTGTCCCTCGGCGAAGAGGAACTCGCCCGCTGGGACGACGTCTCCCGCCGCCTCCACATCCCCTTCCACCGGGGCGTGATCAGCCAGTTCGAGGGCTACGGCGACCTGGCCGAACTCGACTGGGAGGGATACCGCGCGCGGTACGGCGACATCCGCAGGCTCGACCGGATCCTGGAGGCGGAGGGCGACACGGTCAATCGCTACCAGGCCTCCAAACAGGCCGACACCCTCATGCTCGGATACCTCTTCCGGCCCGCCGAACTGCACGCGCTGTTCGACCGGCTCGGCCACCGCATCGACGATGACGTCTGGCGCGCCACCGTCGCGTACCACCTGCGGCGCACCAGCCACGGATCGACGCTCAGCAGCCTCGTCCACGGCTGGGTGACCACCCGGGGAAAGGGCGCCGACGCCTGGCGCTACTGCGAGGAGGCCCTGCTCGGCGACGTGGCCGACCTGCAGGGCGGGACGACCGGCGAGGGCATCCACCTCGGGGCCATGGCGGGCACGGTCGACCTCGTGGAGCGCGGCACCACCGGCCTGGAGGCCGGCCCGGAAGGACTCCGGGTGGAACCGGTGGCCCTCGCGCAGATCCCCCGGTTCGCCTTCACCCTCTGCTTCCACGGACACCGGGGAGTACGCGTGCGCGTGCTCCCCGGCCGACTGGCCGTCCGCGTGCCGTCCTCGTCTCGTGGCCCCCTCGCCGTCGTCCTCCCGGGCGACCGCCGGTACGTCCTCGCGCCGGGGGAGGAACGCTGGTTCCGGCTGTGAGTGGCGACGCGGGCGGGCCACTCAGACGAACGCGAGCACCTCGGACACCGGCCGTCGCGGGGTGGCACGCCCGCGCGGGCCGTACCCCATGCGGAGCACCATCTGGACGAAGCTCGTCGTGGAGAGGGGGTCACGCGCGAGGGGGCGCAGTTCGGGCCACTCCAGCGGCTGGGACATCAACGAGGTGGCGAGCCCGTCGAGCGTGGCCCGGAGCAGGACCCGGTGGAGCGCCTGTCCGGCCATGAGCCATTCCCCCGGTGCGTCCCGGACGGTACCGAGCAGGGCGATCTGAGGGTCCTTCTCGAAGCGCGCCGAGGCGCGCTCGGGCGCCCGGCGCGGCGGGTCGAAGTCCCGCACCGGCGAGGTGACGTCGTACTGCCTCGGACCAAGGGCGTACGAGGGGATCCCCTCCGTCCCGGGGTCCTCCTCGGTCGCGGCGGTACGGGTCCACCGGGCGAGTTCCGCGCGGACCGAGGTGTCCGCGGCCTCGAACAGCGCGGAGGCGTGCACGAGCCCCATGACGGTCTCGGCGTGCCAGTCCCCGGGGACGACCAGCCGGCACCCCTCCAGGATGGCGGCGGCCCGCAGCCCGTCGAGGATCTCGGCCGGGACCCGCTCCTCCGAGAACGGGAAGCGACTGGTGTGCCGCTCGGCCAGGGCGGGCCGGAGCGCGGCCAGGTCCTCGTCCCCGCCGACGGTCCCGTCCAGGCGCACGTCGGCCAGGTGCCAGGGGTCCCCGGGGTCGGGCAGCAACCGCACCTCAGCGCCCACGTCCCGGTGGGCGGCGGCGACCCGCAGCCCGAACAGGGCGGCCCCGCAGCCGAGGTGGAGGGCGCGGTGGTCGGGGTCCGCGTGCGGCATCTCGCGCGACGGGTCGCCGTACAGCTCCACGGTGTCCGCGGCGGTCCGGTGGACGAACCTCCACGGCTGCGCGTTGTGCATCGACGGCGCGGTGACGGCGTCCTCGACGAGGGACGCCACGAGTGCGCGGGTGGAAGCGGTGGTGATCATGGTTCGTCCTGTTCTGCCGACTCGGGGGACGGCGCCGGTCGTCTCGCCTCCGGTCTCCGCACGTCCCGCCGCCGAAGCTCCTGCCCGGGCGCCGGGACGCCGGGAACGTCCGGTTCTCCCCCCACCGTCCGGCGGACGCCGACTCACGGCGAGGGCCGAACGGCCCCACCCCCGGTCCGACAGGGTCCGATCGCGGAAGGGGGGACCTTTGGTCCCGCCCTTGCCCCCAGCGGCCCTCCACCCGGTCGGCCACCGGATGTCACGTTGGGAGCAGTCGGCATGTCCCGGCCCCCTCGGACCGGGCACGGAACCGGACACGGGAGCCCATCATGACCGGTACGACGGAGCGCCGTGAGATCGTCGTCGGCGTCGACCCCGCCAAGAACCCGCACCTCGCTCTGGCCTGGGCGGCCGACGAGGCGCACAGGCGCCGCTCGGCCCTGCGGCTCGTGGTCGCCGTACCCCCGCGGCACGACACCCACCACGTCGACGACACCCCCCGGCACCAGGCACAGACGGCGGCGGGCAGGGAGGCCCTGCTCGCCGCGGCGACCTGGGTGCACGGCCGGCAGCCCGACGTCGGGGTCGCCACCGAACTCTTCGACGGGTTCCCCGCACGGGTGCTCGCCCACCTGTCGCGCGAGGCCGCCGTGGTCGTGCTCGGCTCCCGGCACCTCAGCCGGACCGAGGAGTTCCTGAGCACCGGCTCGCTCGTCGTTCCCGTCACCGCTCAGGCACGGTGCCCGGTCGTCGTCGTGGGCGACGCGGAGCACACCACCCAGGACCCGCCGTACCTCGTCGTCGGCATCGACGGCAGCGAGTCCTCCCGGGCCGCCCTCGCCCTGGCCTTCGAGGAGGCGGACCTCCGGGGCTGCGCCCTGCGCGCCCTCGCCGTGTGGCAGCCGCCCGTCTTCTCCCTGCACACCGGTGACACGCTGTTCCAGACCGAGCGCCGGCTGCTCGCGGAGACCACCGCCGGATGGGCGGAGAAGTACCCCGACGTCCGGCTGACCCACGAGGTCCTCATCGGCTCGCCCGTCGAGGTGCTGGCGGAGGCAGCGGAGCACGCCCTCGCCCTGGTCGTCGGCCGCCGGGGACGGGGCGGCTACACCGGTATGCGCGTCGGGTCCGTGGTCCACGGACTGCTGCACCGCGCCCACTGCCCGGTGATCACCGTTCCCGTCGGCTGAGTCCGCCATGACGGCCTCGGCGGCCGCCCGGACGGCCCTGACGACCGGACGTCCCGAAGGCCTCACCGAGGTGGAGGCCGCCCGCCGCCTCGCCGCCGCCGGCCCCAACGAAGCGGCCGCGAGGAGGCCCGTCCGGCTCCGCGGCCGGATCCTGGCCCAGCTACGGGATCCGCTGATCATGGTGCTCCTCGGTGCCGTCGTCCTGACCCTCGCGATCGGCGATCACGCCGACGCGATCGTCATCGCCCTGGTCGTCGTGGTGAACACGACGGTCGGCGTGGTCCAGGAGGTCCGCGCCGACGACGCCGTCGCCGCCCTCTCCGCCCTGAGCGCGCCACACGCCCGCGTGCGGCGCGACGGTGCCGTACGCGACCTCCCGGCCGCAGAGGTCGTCCCCGGTGACGTGCTCCTGCTCGGCGAGGGGGACGTCGTGGCCGCCGACGCCGAACTCGCCGAGGCGTCCGCCCTCCTCCTCGACGAGTCGATGCTCACCGGTGAGTCGGTGCCCGTCGACAAGGACGCCGGAGATCCGCTGGGCGCCGGCACCGTGGTCATACGGGGCAGGGGAGCGGCCACGGTGACCGCGACGGGTGTTTCCAGCGCGCTCGGCCGCATCGCCGCCCTGCTCGACGACCGGCGCGAGCCGACCCCGCTGCAGCACCGCCTGGCCGCCCTCGGCCGCGTCCTGGCTGCGGTGACGCTGATCCTGTGCGCCCTGGTCTTCGCCCTCGGACTCGTACGGGGCCTCCCGCCCGGCACGATGGCGGTCACCGCGATCGGCCTGGCCGTGGCCGCCGTCCCCGAGTCCCTCCCCGCCGTCGTCACCCTGGCCCTCGCCCTGGGGGCCCGGCGCATGGTCGCCCGGCACGCCCTGGTGCGGCGGCTGCCCGCGGTGGAGACGCTCGGCTCGGTGTCCGTCCTCGCCACGGACAAGACCGGCACCCTGACGGAGGGGCGCATGGTCGTCCAGCACGTCTGGACCCCAGAGACCGCCGTGGACCTCACGGGCTCCGGTTACGAACCCGAAGGCGAGGTCCTCGTCGACGGGAGACCGGCCGACGGCGACGCGCTCGCCCCGGTACGGGAACTCCTGCGGGTCACCGCCCTCTGCAACGACGCCGTGCTGCGCCCACCGGACCCGGAGACGTCCGACACCCGCTGGACGGCGCTCGGCGACCCCACGGAAGCCGCCCTGCTCACTGCCGCGACCAAGGCGGGCTGCTCGCGCCCGGTGGAACTGTCGGCGACCCGTCCCCGGATCGGAGAAGTCCCTTTCGACAGCCTCCGCAAGCGCATGACCACGCTGCACTCCGCCGGGAGGGACCGGGTGCTCGTCTGCCTGAAGGGCGCTCCCGAAGCGGTGCTCGTCCCGACCGTTCTCACCGACCGCCCGGATCTGCTCGCCCGGGCCCGTCAGGAGGCGGCCCGCCTGGCCACCCGCGGATACCGGGTGCTCGCCGTGGCCTCCGGGACGCGGGGCGACGTGCCGAGCCCGGTCACCGCCGCGGAATCGGGACTCGCGCTCCTCGGTCTGGTGGCCCTCAGCGACCCGCCCAAGCCCCACGCGGCCGCGACCCTCGCCTCCTGCCGCACGGCCGGGATCACCCCCGTCCTCATCACCGGGGACCATCCAGCGACGGCGAAGGCGGTGGCCGCCCGCGTCACCCTCCTCGGAGACGACGCACCGGAGGACCGGGTCGTCACGGGGGCGGAGGTGGCGGCGGGACGCGTCCCCGACCTCACCGCGGTCCGGGTCTTCGCCCGCACCGATCCGCAGCAGAAACTGGACGTGATCGAGGCGTGGCGGGCCCGGGGCGCGGTGACCGCCATGACCGGCGACGGGGTCAACGACGGTCCCGCCCTGCACCGCGCCGACATCGGCGTCGCCATGGGCGCGCGCGGTACCGAGGTCGCGCGTCAGGCGGCGGACCTCGTCCTCACCGACGACGAGCTCTCCACGGTCGTCGCGGCCGTCGAGGAGGGGCGGCGCGTCTACGACAACATCCGCCGCTTCCTCGTCTACGGCATGGCCGGCGGCGCGGCCGAGATCCTCGTCATGCTCGCTGGCCCCCTCCTCGGGCTTCCCCTGCCCCTGCGGGCCGGGCAGATCCTGTGGATCAACCTCCTCACGCACGGCCTCACCGGCGTCGCCATGGGCGCCGAACCGGCCGCCCCGGGAGTCATGCGGCGCCCGCCGCGCCCGCCGGACCAGCACATCCTCGGTGACGGCGCCTGGCAACGGCTGCTCCTTCTCGCCACCGCCGTCACGGCCGCCGCCCTCGGCACCGGGCTCGTCGCCCACGCGCTGGACCTGGCCTGGCAGAGCGTCCTCTTCCTCGCCCTGCTCTCCGCCCAGCTCGGAACCGTCCTGGGACTGCGGGACCGTCTGCTGACCCGAAGGAACCCCTTCCTCCCCCTGGCGGTGCTCCTTTCCGCACTGCTGGCCGCAGCCGCGCTGTACGTGCCCTTCCTGAGTCAGATCCTGGACACCGAAGCGCTCGGCCCGACCGGTGCGGGCATCGGCGCCGCCTGTGCCCCGATCGGGTTCTTCGCCGCGAGGCTCGTCCGGACCGCCTTCCGAAGGACGGACCCGACAGGAAGCTCCGGAGCATCAGGACTACGGTGAAACCGGGCGCGGCCGGTCTCGCCCGCGCCCGACGCGACCGGAGGTTCTGATGGACCGGGACGACGCCCAGGTCGGGGACGCGCGGTTGCCGCGGCTCCGGCTGGACGAACTGCTCGAGGAACTCCAGACGCGCATCGGTGAGGTCCGGGGGACCAGGGACCGGCTCAACGGCCTCCTCGAAGCCGTCATGTCCGTCGGCCGGAGACTCGACCTGCCCCAGGTGCTGCGAGGCATCGTGGAGTCCGCCGTGACCCTGGTGGACGCCGAGTACGGCGCCCTGGGCGTCATCGGCGACGACCAGCGGCTCTCGGAGTTCCTCACCGTCGGCATCGACGACGAGCTCCACGAACGGATCGGCGCGCTGCCGTCCGGGCACGGCATCCTCGGCGAGCTGATCCGCCGCCCCGAGCCGCTGCGCCTGTCCGAGCTGTCCGGACACCCCGCCTCGTACGGCTTCCCGCCCCACCACCCGCCGATGCACTCCTTCCTGGGCGTCCCGATCCGGGTCCGCGACGAGGTGTTCGGCAACCTCTACCTGACCGAGAAGCGGGGTGGGGCGGACTTCGACGCGGAGGACGAGGCCGTCGTGACGACCCTGGCCGTCGCGGCCGGCATCGCCATCGAGAACGCCCGCCTCTACGAGGAGGCCGGCCTGCGCCAGCGCTGGCTGGCCGCCAGCTCCGACTTCACCAGCGCCCTGCTGTCCGGTGCGCGGGAGACCGATGTCCTGGACGGCATGCTGGGGCGGGCCGTGGACATCGCGGGCGCGGACGTGGGGGTCTTCCACCTGATCGGGCCGAGCGGCGAACTGCCCGGGACGCTGGCCTGCGGCGAAGGCGCCGACGCGCACCGGAACGTGGTGCTGCCCAGCGTCGAGGGCACCCTGGCGGCGGTCGCCCTGGCCGAGGACGGTCTCGTCACGGTCCTCGACATCGAGACCGACGAGCGGATCACGGTACGGCCCGAGCGGTGGAAGGGCTTCGGCCCCGCGGTGGCCGTCACGGTCGGCACGAAGGAACGGCTGAGCGGCGTGCTGGTCCTGGCGCGGCGGGCCGGACGGCCGCCCTTCACGGGCACCGAGATCACCGCGCTGCCGGTCTTCACCGGCCAGGCGGCCCTCGCCCTCGAACTGGCCGACCGGCGACGGGACGCCGAACAGGTGAGCCTCCTGGAGGACCGCGACCGCATCGCCCGGGACCTGCACGACCTCGCGATCCAGCGCCTGTTCGCCACCGGCATGACGCTGCAGAGCGCTCGCCGCTTCGTCGAACACCCCGAAGCGACAGCCCGCCTCACCCGGGCGATCGACGACCTGGACGCCACCATCAAGATCATCCGCTCGACCATCTTCGGCCTACGGGAGCACGAGGGGCCGGGAACGGCCCCGAAGCTCAGGAACCGCGTCGTCAAGGCGGTCGACTCGGCCGCCGCCGCGCTCGGCTTCACTCCCGCGCTGCGCATGGAGGGCCTGCTCGACACGGACGTGCCGGCCACTGTGGCAGACGAGGTGGTCGCGGTGATCGGCGAGGCCCTCACCAACGTGGCCCGGCACGCGAGAGCCCGCCGGGCGGAGGTGGCCGTCGTCGCCGGGGACGGAGCCCTCGCGGTGACGGTGAGCGACGACGGCGTCGGCGTCCGGGAGAGCGGCCACCGCAGCGGCCTGCGGAACCTCACCGAACGGGCCGAGCGCCTGGGCGGCGCCCTGTCCGTCCGTGCCCGGCCCGATCCGATCGGCGGCACGGTGCTCGAATGGCGCGTCCCTCTGGGAACCCCTCGGGAATGAGGCCTACCCTTCTTCCGCCTCGTGCTCGTGGACCTGCGCCGCGATCACCGCCGCCTGGACGCGGCGCTCCACGCCCAGCTTCCCCAGAAGCCGGGAGATGTGGTTCTTGACCGTCTTCTCCGACAGATAGAGCCGCTGGGCGATCTGCCGGTTGGTGAGCCCCTCACCGATGAGCTCCAGGACGGCCCGCTCCCGCTCGGAGAGCGCCGTGAGCCGTTCGTCCTCCGGGTGCTTCGCGGCCTCCGGGTCCCGCAGCGACCGCATCAGCCGGGCCGTGGTGGCCGGGTCGAGCATCGACTGCCCGGCAGCCACCGTCCGCACCGCCGACACCAGGTCGGAGCCCTTGATCTGCTTGAGCACGTACCCCGCCGCTCCCGCCATGACGGCGTCGATGAGGGCGTCCTCGTCGTCGAACGAGGTCAGCATCAGACACGCCAGACCGGGCATCGCCGAGCGCAGCTCCCGGCACACCGCGATCCCGTCGCCGTCGGGCAGGCGCACGTCCAGGACGGCCACGTCAGGACGCAGGGCGGGGCCCCTGGCCAGCGCCTGCTCCGCCGTCGCCGCCTCCCCGACCACCTCCAGGTCGGGTTCGTCGTCGATCAGGTCGCGCAGGCCCCGGCGGACCACCTCGTGGTCGTCCACGAGGAACACCCGCGTCGGCGCTCCGGCTACCGGCAGATCGGACATGGCGACCCCTGTGGTCGGTGGACACGTACCCGCCCCCCACGAGAATTGTCCGGCATGAGCGGCTTCCATGGGCACCGATGTTCGCCCGGACGCCGATACGTCGACCGTTCGTACCGGTGGGGAGGGATCAGCGACCGAGGCCGGTGAGTCCGTCGCCGAGGACGCCGGCGCCCAGGAGGAGCAGCACGATCACCGTGATCACGGTGCTGTTGGCGGTCATGAAACGTTTGACGCCGTCCAGGAACGAGACCGCGCGCCGCCCGCCGAGGAGGTGGGCGACGACGGAGCCGAGCACCGTGCAGGAACCGATGAGGACGAAGGCGACGACGGCCACGACGAGGTCGGCACCGTGAGCTCCGGCCTCGATGATCGACGCGGCGGCCGACGCCGTCAGGACGAGGTTCTTGGGATTGGCACCCGACAGCAGCGCACCGAGCAGCAGGGCCCGTCCGGCCGTCGCGTCACCGAGAGACGTCATCCAGCCCGGCTCCTCGACCCGGTCACCCTTGCGGGGCCGTTTCCACCACTTGCGCACCCCCAACACGATGAGGGCCGCCCCGGCGAACACGCGCCCCCAGTCGGCGACGGCCGCCGACGGGCTGTCGGGCTCGTCGGCGCCCCCGAACACCACCACGCCGAGCGCGGCCAGGACCGCGAGCCCGGCGATCCATCCCGCCGCGAAGAGCAGACCGTTGCGGCGGCCGTGCCCGCCGGTCAGGATCAGGACGATCCCGATCAGCGGGAAGGGACTCAGTGCGACCGCCAACGCGGCCGGCAGAATGGCTCCGATTGCCTGGACCAGCACAGTCCCTCCTGAGTGGTCGCCTTGATCGGTGAGGGGACGCGACAGTTCCTTCGGATTTCAGCCTGCTGCACCGACGTCGTACACGGGCAGTGCCGAACGGTCCTTTCCCGGACCCAGTGGTCCCTGAAGCGTGTTGTAGAAGGTCGCTTCTGAGCAGGTCAGGGCCAGGTTTTAGGCCAGCTTGGTATGTGGCGGGGTTGAGGTTGCACACGTAAACGACGACTTGGACCGAGTGGTGGAGGCCGGTGCCGCGCTGGCGACGGTCACGGAGGACCGCGTAGTGCTTTATCCAGACGAAGGCGTGCTCGACGCGGCCCGGACCTTGCGGTGTTCGACGTTGTCCTTCCCTTCACCCGGCAGCAGGGCTTTTCCTGGGAACTCGTGGTGCGGGACGACGGGGCCGGTCAGGGTAAGAACGATTTATCAGCACAGGATTTCGGTTCCGCCAAACGATTCCCTGCGTGTGATTCTCCCCGGCAGATGCAGGATCTCGGCGAGAGGGAACCAGTGGACCGGAATTTTATGAGTGTCAAGGAAACTGCCAAGTATCTGAACATGTCGGTGCCGTGGGTGTATCGCGAAGCCGCTCACGTGGGCCTCCTTCCGTACAGGTTTGGGAGTGGGCGGAATTCCAAGCTTCAGTTCAAGGTGGCTGAGTTTCAAGCGTGGGTGAAACAGCAGCGGCTGCCGGGTGATTGAGGCTGTTCGGACGGATGTATGCAGGGCCCTCTCCTCGTCTGAGGAGAGGGCCCTGCACGTTCAGGCGGCGAGGCCGAGGTCCAGGACCTGGGCGGCGCGGCCGATCGAGCCGGGCATGAGGTGGCGGTAGATCTTGAAGGTGATGTCGAGGCTGCGGTGGCCCATCCATTCCGCTACGTCGGTGATGGGGATGTTGTGGGTGAGGCAGTTGGAGGCGAAGAAGTGGCGGAAGCCGTAGACGACCATGCCGTCGGGGATCTCGACGAGGCCGGCCTTCTTGATGCGCTTCCACTGGTTCCCGATGTGGTGGTTGGGCATCGGCATGGTCAGGTCTCGCGGGCTGCGGAGCAGGTAGCCGTCGATGGTGCCGTACGTGTCCGCGTACCGCTCGATGGAGTGCTTGACCCGGGCAGGGAGCGGGACGTCGCGGTAGTCGCCGGCCTTGCGGTGCTTGAGGGGAGCGTAGGCCTTCGTGGTCAGGTTGACCTGCTCCGTGATCCGGTACACGTCGTCGGCCACGATGTTGTTGATGTTGACTGCCAGCGCTTCCCCATTGCGCATGCCGCAGCCGCTCATGAGGTCGGCGACGAGGCGGAACACGTCATCGCCGGCGGTGCGTATGCCGTGGAGTTGGGAGGGGGAGGGGATGACGGCGCGCTTGGGGTCGTACTGAGGGGGCTTGACGCCATCGAGTGGGTTGTCGTCGTAGAGACCGAGCCGATGGGCGTCCAGCAGGATCGACTTGAGTGTGGCGAAGGCGTTGGACTGGGTGGCCAGGCCGACGCCGTTGCGCTCCATGGTCTGGATGAAGGCTTCGACGACCTTGTGGTCGAAGGTGCCCATCCGGCGGCTCTGGAAGGCGGGGTAGAGGTGGTGGACGAGAAGTGAGTCGAGGTGGCGCGGGGAGCTGGGGCTGAGGTCGCGCTGGCCGGCCTTCCACTCGGTGACGTACTGCTTGAACTGCATCGGGCTGTACTTCTGGATGCGCTCGGCCTTGTGCTGGTTCTGCGGGTTGTTCTTCCGGGCCTGGTACATCCCGGCGAGGCGTGCCTTGGCTTTCTCCTGGGTGGAGAAGCCGGACTCCTCGGCCTGTCGTCCGGCCGCGTTGCGATAGCGGATCTTGTAATCGTGCGGGCACCTCGGCCATCGGCTCTCGGGGTGCTCGCACTCCTTGAAGAAGCTGCCCATGCCGCGGACGAGGTTGATGGTGGCCATGGTTGTCGACTCCCGGGCGTCTTGCTGACCTTTTGCTGACCCCGAATGATCGATCAAGCCCCTGAGCTGGGATGAAACGGTAAACCCGTGCTAAGGGCTGTACCGTAAATGATCTACGGTGTGCTGGTTGATCAGCCCGTCTCTCCGTTACCCGGCCAGGGCGAGGTTGTGCAGGCGGGCGATGCCGAGCATGGCGT
>NZ_JBIVIR010000033.1:0-37189 GCF_044749825.1 Streptomyces sp. NPDC088915 | reverse complement strand
TTCGCCGGCGGCTACCAGGACCCCACCGGCCTCTACCACCTCGCCGCCCGCTACTACGACGCCAACATCGGCCGCTTCACCCAGCCCGACCCCTCCGGCCAGGAGAAGAACCCCTACCTCTACGCCGAAGGCGACCCCGTCAACCGCATCGACCCCACAGGGCTGTTTAGCTTGGATGCGGCTCTCGCAGGTGGTGTAGTAGGTGCCCTCGCGCTCGCCGCTGGCACAGCGCTTGGAGGCCCCGTAATCGGCGGAATCGTAGGGGGCTGCGCCGGTGCTGCAGTAGGGGAGGCCGTCTCCGGAGGCGATGGAGGCGATGTAGCAGCAGCTTGCGCCGTCGGTGGGATTCTGGGTGGTGTCGGCGGGGGGCTGACGAAGTTCGTTCCTGGTCCCTGAAACCCTCTCAAAATTCTCCAGGAAGGGGGAAAATGCGCAGCTTGCACGGCAAAGAGCGCATAACCGTAGGCGTGGCAGTGATTATCGGATGTCTCGTCTTGGCCCCGGTATTCGCCTTCTGGATGAAATCAGTATTCACGTTGTGGGTCCTGATGGGAGTTGCGTTGGTTGCAGCTCTCGCAATCTTGCGGGGCGTTCGCGAGATGCGCAGGCCGAGAGGGAGGAGCTAGTCCAGTTTCCTGATCGGTGACTGGGAAGAGTTCCAGGAGCCGTGCTGCGCAATAAGGGAGCCCGCATGCGAAATGTATGCGGGCTCTCTGACTGGTTCGTCAACGCCGACCCTGATTTCGATGCCTCTGATCTCTCGAGGCGTCTGCCTGCTGACCCGCTCCAGTGAGCCGTTTTCATCCTGAATAGTTGCAGGTCAGCAGGGTGTGGACGGCCTGGACGATGGTGCCGATGCGGCGGGTGGAGCATCGGGCCCGGCGGAGGATGTGCCAGGACTTCAGCTGCGCGAAGGCGCGTTCGCCGGGAGCTCTGAGTCGGGCGTGGTCGCGGTTGAACTGCTGGTAGTGCTCGGGCTGTTCACGGTGGTGGTGGTACGGGGTGCGGAAATGTGGCGTCGGCGCCTTGGTATGACGAGGATCTGCCGGGTCAGGCAGGCCTGGACGATGCCGTGGGCCCGGGCCGCGGTCAGGTCGTGGGGGCGGCCGGGCGTTGCGCGGGAGAACCACAGCGGTGTGCCGTCGGGACGGGCGATGACCTGCACGTTCCTGCCATGCCGACGGTGCTTCATTGAGTAGTACGGCTCGTCCGCGGCGATGCGGTCGATCGGGATCAAGGTCCCGTCCACGATGACGTGGTCGCCCTCGCCCAGCCCGGTCAGGGCCTCGTGCAAATCTGGCGCCCACGCCGCAAGGACGTCGAGAGTCTCGTCGACGTAGCGCCAGGCTGTGGCTGTCGAGACGCCGAAGCCGGCTGCCAGAGCGGGCAGCGGCTCGTTCTTACGCAGGTGCACCAGCACGAGCAGGGCCTGCCGGAAGCACCCCAGCTTCCGCCACCGCGAGCGGCGTTCACACCTTCGTGCGTAGATCAGCCAGGAAACATGCTCGACCAGCTCATGCGGGACATCAACCGTGGCACGATACGGGACCAAGCGAGGCTCCTCGGACGATGCGTGGTGCGTAGAGAACACCACCGCAACGACCAAGAGCCTCGCCTCGTTACACACCCCCGCTGACCTGCCATTTCACCCCACAGAGACAGGATGAAAACGGCTCAGTGTCTTCAAATGATCGTCGCTGGTGGATCATGGTGTCGTGATACGTCGTCATGAACTGTCGGATGCCGAGTGGGAGTTCGTCCGGCCGTTGCTACCCGAGTCGGTGCGGGGGCGGAAGCGGCTGGACGATCGCCGGGTCCTGAACGGGATCGTGTGGAAGTTCCGGACCGGGACGGCCTGGCGGGACGTGCCCAAGCGTTATGGCTCGTGGGCGACGCTGCACACACGTTTTCGCAGGTAGGCAATGGATGGGACGTTCGACCGGATGCTGCGGGCTGCGCAGGCGGAGGCGGACGCGGCGGGCGACATCGAGTGGCTGGTGTCTGTCGACTCCACGGTCGTCCGGGCCCACCAGCACGCGGCCGGAGCCCGAAAAAGGGGCTCCGCAACCCGGCGCTCGGCCGGTCCAGAGGCGGACTGACCAGCAAGATCCACCTCGCCTGTGACGGACGGGGCCGTCCCCTGGCCTTCGTCGTCACGGGCGGCAACACCAACGACTGCACCCGGTTCACCACGGTGATGGAAGCGATCCGGGTGCCCCGGACCGGACCGGGACGGCCCCGCGTCCGACCCGATCACGTCCTGGGCGACAAGGGCTACAGCTCGAAAGCGATCCGCACCTGGCTCCGCCGTCGGGGCATCGCGCACACGATTCCCGAGCGGGCCGACCAGGTCCGCAACCGGGCCCGGCGAGGCAGCCGCGGAGGCCGCCCGCCGGCCTTCGACCGCGAGACCTACAAGCACCGCAACGTCGTGGAATGGTGCTTCAACCGCCTGAAGCAATGGCGAGGAATCGCCACCCGGTACGACAAGACCGTCGAGTCCTACGAAGCAGCCGTCACCCTCGCATCACTCCTGATGTGGGCGTGACATTTGACGACAGAACCTAGCTTGATCTTTAACGTCTGGGCCGTGAGTCAGCCGCTGAATGAGGTCGAGGCGACCTCAGGCTGCGTGGGACCATTTCGGTATGCGCCTGGTAGCTGACGGAGCCACACCGACCTCACGGTTGGTACTGGTGAAGGACCTCGAGACTGACGACGGGTACGCCTTCGAGCTGGCGAGCCCGCTCTTCCTTGCTGCCGGTGACCGAATCGGCTTCGAAGGTGACGGGCTTGTCGTCGTGCGGGCCGGCGGAGAGCGTCTGTCACCGGCCGGCGACTGGTCCACTCGTTGCGGGCCTGGATATCTGCACCGTCGGTAGAGCTGTTCCTCGAACGGCGTGTCGTACTTGATCACTCGGTTCGGTATCCGCCGTACGCGGAGGCGGCCTTCGTCTGAACATGTGCTCCGACCAAGGAACACACACGTCCAGCACGAAGGCCGTGAGGATGAGTCTGCAGCATCAAGATGCCCGGCGAGAGTCGTTGGCCGCACTGTCACGCTTCCGGGGTGAGTTCTACTCCTGCCTTACCGCTCGTTCGGACGCTCTGTTCGAGCTGGCGGACGCGGTTTTGTGCGGTGACGGTCCGGTGAGGTCGCTGGCCGAACTGTCGCTGGTGGGTGAATACCGCCGTGGTCACGGCAGTCTCTACGCCGCGCTCGCCCAGGGCCGGGTCGACGCTGAACGGATGCGGTGGACCCTGGCATCGGTGCCGCTGCCACGAGCTGCGGACGGCCGGCTGGTCCTGGCCGTCGACGTCACCTGCTGGCTGCGGCCCGCCGCTCACACCTCACCGCAGCGGATCCTGTGTCACACCTACGGCCGGGGCAAGGACCAGCACATCCCGGTCCCCGGCTGGCCCTACTCGATCGTCTGCGCGCTGGAGCCCGGCCGCAGCTCGTGGACCGCGCCGCTGGACGCGCTGCGTCTCGCCCCTGGGGACGACACGGCCACCGTCACCGCCCGGCAGCTGCGCGAACTGGTCGAGCGGCTCATCACCGCAGGTCAGTGGCAGGCCGGCGACCCGGATGTCCTCGTCATCGCGGACGCCGGATACGACGCGCCCCGCCTCGCCTTCCTGCTGAGGGACCTGCCGGTGCAGGTGCTGGCCCGGATGCGGTCGGACCGCGTCCTGCGTCGGCCGGCACCGCTCCGGGAGCCGCACACCAGGGGCCGGCCGCCCCGGCATGGTGGCGAGTTCGTCTTCGGACAGCCCGACACCTGGGGCACCCCGGACACCGAAACCGTCACCGGCACACGCCTCTACGGCACCGCCCTCGCACGCTCCTGGGACCGGCTCCACCCCAGGCTCACCCACTGCTCGTCCTGGGCCACGGCCGACGGCACCCTCCCGATCATTGAGGGGACCGTGATCCGCCTGGACATCGAGCACCTGCCCAGCGGAGCCACCCCGAAGCCGGTCTGGCTGTGGTGGTCGGGCACCGACGCAGACGCATCAGACACCGACCGGCTCTGGCAGGCATACCTGCGGCGCTTCGACATCGAGCACACCTTCCGCCTGTTCAAGCAGACCCTCGGCTGGACCTGCCCGAAGATCCGCACACCCGAAGCGGCCGACCGCTGGACCTGGCTGGTCCTCGCCGCCTACACCCAACTGCGACTGGCCCGTCCACTGGCGGCCGACCGGCGCCGCCCCTGGGAAAGACTCGTTCCCGCTGACAGACTGACACCCGCCCGTGTCCGCCGCGATTTTCGGCACATCCGCCCGACAGCCGCCTGCCCGGCCCGGGCACCGAAACCCACCCGCCCCGGACCCGGACGGCCTCCCGGCCGAAAGAACACCTGGCCCACCCCACGGCACGACGTCCACACGCCCCGCAAGACGGGCACCGTCACGTCCCGGAACAAGAAGTCGACGACCCCTCGACCCCGCCGCACAGGTTAAAGATCAAGTAGAGGTTGTCCCGTAACTGCTGGCCAGAGGTGAGATGATCTTGCCGTGGCTGGTGTGATCACGGCGTCGGAACCCTCGTGGATAGCCCCGTTCACCGGGCTGAGCCCTCGGCAGTTCAACAAGCTGATCACCGCACTGCGACCAGTAGCGCACTGACGGCCACGCCGCTGACGAACGACCCTCTCGCCATCTCCGGTGCGCCATACCGGAGTGCGGCTGCTGCTGGTGCGTCGGTTACAGGCGCTTCGCTGTGCGGTCGCGCAGCAGCAGCCACTGACTCGCGTTGGCGTCGCCTGAGTGTGCGGCCGGTGCATGCAGCAGTACGGCGTAAGCCGTCCTCTCGGCCTTGTTCGGAGCTGCATACTGGCCTGGCGCATCCGGGGTCGGGAAGGAGCTCGACATGCCTTTCCAGGCCTTGTCCGCGTTCGGAGTGCTGAGCATCGGTCCTCCTAGGCCTAAATGGGGTTACGAGTGCAGTACACGCACGCGTGCGTGCAGCCCCGGTAGGGGTTGACCGTCCATTCGAACGGCATCCGGGAGGCGCCGGGGACCCGGTTCAGGATCGACCGGGCCCGCACCTCGTGGAAGGTGACGCCCCGGAACTCGGGGGTGTCGAAGGTCCTGGTGGTGACCGCGTCCGTACCGAACAGGGCGAGGTCGGCGGGGGCGGAGGGGTTCGCAGGGGTTTCGCCCAGGTTGTCCCAGCGCATGGACGCCTCCTCGATCGCTCGGATCCGGCCGTTCGCTCAGAATGGAACACTTGTTCCC
The DNA here is from genome assembly GCF_044749825.1 of Streptomyces sp. NPDC088915. Taxonomy (NCBI): domain Bacteria; kingdom Bacillati; phylum Actinomycetota; class Actinomycetes; order Kitasatosporales; family Streptomycetaceae; genus Streptomyces; species Streptomyces sp. NPDC088915. The sequence goes on along the minus strand of NZ_JBIVIR010000033.1, from coordinate 31,945 downwards.
TTGATCGTCGCAACCCGGATTTCGCGCCCCGGAGCGCACGTGGTTCGCTTGGCCCGCAACCCCGACCAACCACGAGCTGGAGGAAGTCAATGGCGCAGGTCGAGGCCACGACGGAACGGATCATCGCCGCGGACGCCGAGACGGTGTTCGACGCCCTCGCCGACTACAGCGGCACGCGCGCGAAGCTGCTCCCCGAGCAGTTCAGCGCGTACGAGGTGCGCGAGGGCGGCGACGGCGAGGGCACCCTGGTCCACTGGAAGCTCCAGGCCACCAGCAAGCGCGTCCGCGACTGCCTCCTGGAGGTCAGCGAGCCCACCGACGGGCAGCTCGTCGAGAAGGACCGCAACTCCTCCATGGTCACCACCTGGACCGTCACCCCCGCCGGCGAGGGGAAGTCCCGCGCGGTCGTCAGCACGGTCTGGAACGGCGCCGGCGGCATCGGCGGCTTCTTCGAGAAGACCTTCGCGCCCAAGGGGCTCGGCCGGATCTACGACCTCGTCCTCGCCAACCTCGCGGCCGAGGTCGAGAAGTAACGCCCGGAGCGGAACGGCGACGCCCGGAGCGCGAGAAGTAACGCCCGGAGCGTTCACCGGTTCGAGTGGATCGCCCGCGCCTCCCGTGACCGCGCCCGCGCGCGCCGGGGGCGCGGGCCCTCTCGTAAACGCGCTGATGAGCGACCCAAGTGCGCCGTCCTGCCGGGCCGTTCGCCACCCCGGACACCGCTGACCCCCGTACCCGTCCGACTTGCTCCCCCTTCGCGCCCAATGCGAAGAATGGCGCGGCGCAGACGCCGTGACGAGGGGAGCAGGCACGTGGGTGCGGTCACCGTGGTGAAGAACACCAAGAACGCTGCGGATGCCGCGGACGCCGCGGATGCCGCGGACGCCGCGGATGCCGCGGACGCCGCGGGCGTCGACGGCGTCGGGGACGCCGGAGGCGTCGGGGGCCTGGAGCCGCCCGTCCCACCCGCCGGCCCCGCGCCGGCGCCCGGACCGGCCGCCCTCGACCCCCGCCGCGTCCGGCTCGTCTTCCTCGGCCTCATGCTCGCGCTGCTCCTCGCCGCCCTGGAGCAGATGATCGTCGCCACCGCCCTGCCGAAGATCGTCGGCGAACTCCAGGGCCTGGACCGGATGTCCTGGGCGATCACCGCCTACCTGCTGACCTCCACCATCGGCCTGCCGGTCTACGGCAAGCTCGGCGACCTCCTCGGCCGCAAGGGCGTCTTCCTCTTCGCCATCGTCGTCTTCGTGATCGGCTCCGGCCTCGCCGGCTGGTCCCGGACGATGGACCAGCTCATCGCCTTCCGCGCGGTCCAGGGCATCGGCGCCGGCGGTCTCATGATCGGCGTCCAGGCGATCATCGCCGACATCGTCCCGCCCCGGGAACGCGGCCGGTACATGGGCATGATCGGCGCCGCCTTCGGCCTCGCCTCCGTCGCCGGACCGCTGCTCGGCGGCTTCTTCACCGACCACGTCTCCTGGCGCTGGTGCTTCTACTTCAACGTGCCCTTCGGGCTCGTCACCCTCGCCGTCGTCGCCACCGTCCTCAAGCTCCCCAAGCCCGCCGTACGCGCGCGCTTCGACGTCCTCGGCGCGCTGCTCCTCGCCGCCGCCTCCACCTGCCTGGTGCTGCTGACCAGTTGGGGCGGCACCGAGTACGCCTGGGACTCCCGGGTCGTCCTCGCCCTCGCCTGCGGCGCCGCCGGAACCACCCTGCTCTTCCTGGTCGTCGAGCACTTCGCGCCCGAACCCCTCATCCCGCTCCGGCTCTTCCGCGACTCCGTCTTCACCGTCACCGCACTCGTCGGCGTCGTCGTCGGCATCGCGCTCTTCGGCGCCGCCAGCTACCTGCCCAGCTTCCTCCAGATGGTCGAGGGCGCCACCGCCACCGAGTCCGGCCTCCTGATGCTGCCCCTCATGGGCGGCATCGTCGTCGCCTCCGTCGTCTCGGGCCAGCTCATCAGCCGCACCGGCCGCTACAAGGCCTATCCGCTGGCCGGCGGGGCGCTCGCCGCCCTCGGCATGTGGCTGCTCTCCCACATGGGCACCGACACCCCGCGTCTCCAGCACAGCCTCTGGCAGGCCGTCCTCGGCACCGGCATCGGCCTGGTCATGCCGGTGCTCGTGCTCGCCGTGCAGAACTCCGTGCGCCCCGCCGACCTCGGCACCGCCACCAGCGCCCACAACTACTTCCGCCAGATCGGCGGCAGCGTCGGCGCCGCGATCTTCGGCACCCTCTTCGCCTCCCGGCTCGACGACGCCCTCGGCGACCGGCTCGCCGGCGTCCTGCCGCGGGACGGCTCCGCCGCCCCGCTCCCGGCCGAGTCGATCACCCCGCAGACGGTGCACGCCCTGCCGCCCGCCCTGCGCGACGCGTACGTGCAGGCGTACGCGGACGCGATGCCGCGCATCTTCCTCTACCTCGTGCCGGTCCTCGTGCTCGGCCTCGTCCTCGCCTTCTTCCTCAAGGAGAAACCGCTGGTGTCCCACCCCACCCCCACCACCGAGGCCGCGGACTTCGCCACCCAGGCGGTCCCGCACGCCCGGCACACCGCTCCCGAACCCGCCCCCGCCGTGCCTTCGCACTCCGCCGCGCCTTCGTACTCCACTGCCCCGTCGCACCAGGGAGCCCCGCACTCCGGACTCCCCGTCTGCGGCACGGTCCAGCACCACGACGGCAGCCGCGTCCCCCGGGCCGCCCTCACCCTCATCGACGTCCAGGGGCGGCAGATCGGCCGCGGCGCGAGCGGCGAGGACGGCCGGTACGCGCTGAGCGTGCCCGGCGGCGGCGCCTACGTCCTGATCGCGGCGGCCGGCGGACACCAGCCGCAGGCCGTCTCCGTCACCGTCGGGGACCGGCCGGTGGAGCTCGACGTCGTCCTCGGCGGCGCGGGCCGGCTCGCGGGCAGCGTCGTCACCGCCGACGGCACGCCCGTGCGGGACGCGGCCGTCACCCTCACCGACGTGCGCGGCGAGGTCGTCGCCTCCACCCGCAGCGGCCGCGAGGGCGGGTACGTCATCACCGAACTGGTCGCGGGCGAGTACACGCTCGCCGCCAGCGCCCCCGCGTTCCGGCCCGCCGCGCTCCCGGTGAGCGTCCAGGCCTCCCGCGAGACCCGCCAGGACATCGAGCTCGCGGGCGGGGCCGTGCTGCGCGGGACGGTCAGGGCGGGCGGCGGGCGTCCGGTGGAGGACGCCCGGGTCACCCTGCTCGACGCGGCCGGGAACGTCGTCGACACCCTCACGACCGGGGCCGACGGCACCTTCCGCTTCATCGACCTGTCCTCCGGCGAGTACACGGTCATCGCCGCCGGGTACCCGCCCGTCGCGACCGTCCTCCAGGTGGCCGGCGGGGGCCGCACCGAACGCGACCTCCAGCTCGGCCACCAGGACTGAGGTCCCTCCCGGAGACCCTCCCGAAGGACCAGGAGGCGGAGGTGCTCCCTTCCGGAGACCTCCGCGAGGGGCTCAGGAGGCGGAGCTCCTCCCTTCCGGAGACCCCCGCGAGGGGCTCAGGAGGCGGTCGACGCCCTGCGCAGCGCGCTGATGCAGGAGCCGATCGCCTCCTGGAGGGCTTCGAGGCGCTGGAGCATGTCGTCCTCGAAGACCTCCTCCTCCAGGACCTCGTCCAGCGTCAGCTCCTCGAAGACCTTCGTCGCCCTCTGCAGGCTGCTGTAGAACTTCGTCCGCCGTTCCTGGACCCGCAGCGCCGGGTCCTCCTCGACGGCCTTGGCGACGAGCCCCCTGACCGTGTCGTACGCCTCGCCGGCCCACTCGCCGGTCTCCTCCGAGTCGTCGAGCTCGTCGAGGAGCGACAGGTGCCGCTCTGCCTCCGCCCGCAGCTCGGGCGGCGCCTCCACGGTCTGCCCGGCGGGCGTCTTGATCTGCCCCTTCTCCACGATCTGCCGGACGTACCCGATGCGGTCGGCCGCCTTCGCCTCGCTCGCCACCGCCTTCTTCAGGTCGTCGGTGCGCACGAACGCGCGGGCCATCTCCGTCTGGAGGGCCGGGTCCTCCTTCATCCGGTCGAGCAGCGCGCCGCGCGCCGCCTCCGCCGTCCCGGGGTCGGCGAGGATCGCCGCGCGCAGCGCCGTCGGGTTCTCCGCGACCTCCAGGGCCTTCGTCGGCCGGATGCCCTCGGCCTCCGCCGCCGCGCTGATCGCCTGGCCGCGCACCGATCCCGCGCTGTTGCGGGAGGAGTAGTACGAGATCCAGACGTCCGCGTCGGGCAGCTCGACGTCCTCGCCGGGGACCAGCACCTCGAACTGCGGGACCAGGCCGTCGTCGGCCGCCACGTCCCAGGCCTTGTAGTGGCGCATGACCCGCTCGGGCGAGCACCCCGCGAGCTCCGCGAACGCCTTCGCGGAGACCTTCCTGCGGGCCTCGCCCTCGGCGGCCTGACCACCGGGCCGCACGCTCCGTGCCACCTTGAGCGCGAAGGCCCAGCCGCCGGTACGGGCGTAGACGCCGAAGTCGTGGGCGTCACGGACGACGACGGGGTCGACCTCGCCGGCGTCCCGGTCCTCTTCCTCCCGGTCCCCGGTGTGCTGTGCGTCGTGCTCGTCCCGGGGCTCCGGGGCCGGGGGCTCCCAGAACTCGGGCTCCTCCGCCATGACGGGCCCGGCGGCCCCTTCGGCGGACGCGGTTTCGGACGGGGTGAAGGCGATGGTCACCGGGGCTCTCCGAGGGTCGGGTACGACAACTGCGACCGACAGCCTATACAGGCCTCTTGGCGACGTTTCGTCCGTTTCGAGACCTCGCCGGTCCGCCGCCCGGCCCGTGCCATCGGTCCAGGCCGACGACGGTTTTCCACAGGGGTGGTACGGCTGCCGGGCGGCGCGTACGGTGCCAGGCATGAAGATCCTCATCAGCGCCGACATGGAGGGCGCGACCGGCGTGACCTGGCCCGCCGACGTGCTGCCCGGCACGCCGCAGTGGGAGCGGTGCCGCGCGATGTTCACGTCCGACGTGAACGCGGCGGTGCTCGGGTTCTTCGACGGCGGCGCCGACGAGGTCCTGATCAACGAGGCGCACTGGAGCATGCGGAACCTGCTCCTGGAGCGGCTCGACGAGCGGGCCGAGATGCTCACCGGCCGGCACAAGTCCCTCTCCATGGTCGAGGGCGTCCAGCACGGGGACGTCGACGGCGTCGCCTTCGTCGGCTACCACACGGGCGCGGGCGCCGAGGGGGTCCTCGCCCACACCTACCTCGCCAACTCCATCACCGGCGTCTGGCTCGACGGCGAGCGGGCGAGCGAGGGCCTGCTCAACGCCCGGGTGGTCGCGGAGTACGGCGTCCCCGTCGTCCTCGTCACCGGCGACGACCTGACCTGCGAGGACGCCCTCGGCTACGCCCCCGAGGCGCCCAAGGTCGCCGTCAAGGACCACGTCTCGCGGTACGCGGCGGTGTGCCGGCCCCCGGCCAGGACCGCCGCCGACATCCGGGCCGCGGCGAAGGCCGGCGCCGCGCTCGCCGTGCGGTACGAACCGGTCCGGGGCGGCCCCTTCACCGTGGAGGTCGAGTTCGACGCCGAGCACCTGGGCGCCGCCGCCACGGTGGTTCCCGGCGTGGCGCGCGGCGGGGAGCGGCGCGTCGCGTACACGAGCGGGACCATGTACGAGGCAATCCGTACGTTCAAGGCGGTCACGACCATCGTCTCCGCCGCGGTGGAGGAGCAGTATGGCTGAGGAGGTCCGGGAACCGGACGCGACGGCGCTCGACGAGGTGGTCGCCTTCACCTCCGAGCTCATCCGCATCGACACCACCAACCGGGGCGGCGGCGACTGCCGCGAGCGCCCCGCCGCCGAGTACGTCGCCGAGCGGCTCGCCGCCGCCGGGATCGAGCCCACCCTCCTGGAGCGGACCACCGGCCGCACCAACGTCGTGGCGCGCGTCCCCGGCACCGACCCCACGGCCCCCGCGCTCCTGGTCCACGGCCACCTGGACGTGGTGCCCGCCGACCCCGCCGAGTGGACCGTCCACCCCTTCTCCGGCGAGGTCCGCGACGGCCTCGTGTGGGGGCGCGGCGCCGTCGACATGAAGAACATGGACGCGATGGTCCTGGCCGTCGTCCGCTCCTGGGCCCGGCAGGGCGTCCGACCGCGCCGGGACGTCGTCCTCGCCTACACCGCCGACGAGGAGGACAGCGCCGCCGACGGCTCCGGCTTCCTCGCCGACCGCCACGCGGCGCTCTTCGAGGGCTGTACGGAGGGCATCAGCGAGTCCGGGGCGTTCAGCTTCCACCCGGAGCCCGGCACCACCCTCTACCCGATCGCGGCGGGGGAGCGGGGCACCGCCTGGCTCAAGCTCACCGCCCGCGGCCGCGCCGGCCACGGCTCCAAGGTGAACACGGCCAACGCCGTCACCCGCCTCGCCGCCGCCGTCGCCCGGATCGGCGCCCACACCTGGCCGGTCCGGCTCACCACCACCGTCCGCGCCGCCCTCACCGAACTGGCCGCGCTGTACGGGATCGAGATCGACACCCACGCCCCCGACTTCGACACGGACCTCCTCCTCGACAAGCTCGGCCCCGCCGCCGCCCTCGTCGCGCCGACCGTCCGCAACAGCGCCAACCCGACCGTGCTGGAGGCCGGCTACAAGGTCAACGTCATCCCGGGCGCCGCCGTCGCCTACGTGGACGGGCGGATGCTGCCGGGCGCCGAGGAGGAGTTCACCGAGACGATGGACCGGCTCACCGGACCGGACGTGGAGTGGGAGTTCCACCACCGCGAGGTGCCCCTGGAGGCCCCCGTCGACTCCCCGACCTTCGCCAAGCTGCGGGCCGCCGTCGAGCGCTTCGACCCGGACGGGCACGTCGTGCCGTTCACCATGTCCGGCGGCACCGACGCCAAGCAGTTCTCCCGGCTCGGCATCACCGGCTACGGCTTCTCGCCGCTGAAACTGCCCCCGGGCCTCGACTACGCCGCGCTCTTCCACGGCGTCGACGAGCGCGTCCCCGTGGACGCCCTCCACTTCGGGGTCCGGGTGCTCGACCACTACCTGAAGACCGCCTAGGGGGTGTCTCGTCGATCATGCCGGACGCCGCGAGCCCAGCACGATCGACGAGACGCCCCCCGGGGCACGGGACGCCCGGGGCGCGTAGGACACGGAGGGGAACGAACCTGTGACAGGGGGAGCGGAGACCATGAACACGGCCGCCTACGGCAGCTGGCCCTCGCCCGTCGACGCGGCGCTCACCGCCGCGCACGACGGACGGCCCGAGTACCCCGGCGCCGTCGGCGACGAGCTGTGGTGGATCGCGCCCCGGCCCGCCGAGGGCGGCCGCCGGGCCCTCGTGCGGCGGCGCGCCGACGGCACGGAGGAGACCGTGCTGCCCGCCCCGTGGAACGTCCGCAGCCGGGTCGTCGAGTACGGCGGCCGGCCCTGGGCGGCGGCCGACCGCCCCGGGGACGGACCGCTCGTGGTGTTCTGCCACTTCCCCGACCAGCGGCTGTACGCGTACGAGCCCGACGCCGGGCCCGACGCGGAGCCCCGGCCGCTCACCCCCGTCTCCGCCGTCGGCGGCGGACTGCGCTGGGCCGACCCGGTGGTCCACCCGGACCGGGACGAGGTGTGGTGCGTCCTGGAGGAGTTCACCGGACCCGCGCCGACCGACGTGCGCCGGGTGCCCGTCGCCGTGCCGCTCGACGGCTCCGCCGCCGGGGACCGCACGGCCGTGCGCGAACTCACGGGCGAACGGCACCGGTTCGTGACCGGCCCCCGGCTCTCCCCGGACGGGACCCGGGCGGTCTGGATCGGCTGGGACCACCCCCGGATGCCGTGGGACGGCACCGAGGTCCTGCTCGCCGAGGTCGCCCCCGACGGCACCTTCCGAGGCGCCAGGACCGTCGCCGGCGGACCGGCCGAGTCGATCCCGCAGGTCGACTGGGACGCGGCGGGCCGGCTGCTCCTCGTCAGCGACCGCACCGGCTGGTGGAACCTCTACCGGGCCGCGGTCGGCGACGACGGCGCCCTGTCCGAACCGGTCGCGCTCTGTCCCCGCCCCGAGGAGTTCGGCGGACCGCTCTGGAAGATCGGACTCACCTGGTTCGCGCCCCTGGAGAACGGGCTCGTCGCCGTCGTCCACGGCACGGGCACCACCTCCCTCGGCATCCTCGACCCCGAGCGCGGCGACCTCGTCGACGCCGTCGGCCCCTGGACCGAGTGGGCCCCCTCCCTCGCCGTCCACGGCACCCGGGTGGTCGGCGTCGCCGCCGGACCGTACAGCTCCTACGAACTCGTCGAGCTCGACACCCGCACCGGCCGCGCCCGGGTGGTCGGCGCCGCGCACACCGACGCCGTCGACCCCGCGTACTACCCCGAGCCCCGCGTCCGCACCTTCACCGGGCCCGGCGGCCGGGAGATCCACGCCCAGCTCTACCCGCCCCGCCACCCCGGCTTCACCGGCCCCGACGGAGAGCTGCCGCCCTACGTGATCCGGGCCCACGGCGGGCCCACCGGGCACGACCCGCTCGTCCTCGACCTGGAGATCGCCTACTTCACCTCGCGGGGCATCGGCGTCGCCGAGGTCAACTACGGCGGCTCGACCGGCTACGGCCGGGAGTACCGGGAGCGGCTGCGCGAGCAGTGGGGCGTCGTCGACGTGGAGGACTGCGCGGCCGTCGCGACGGCGCTCGCCGCCGAGGGCACCGCCGACCCGGCGCGGCTCGCCGTGCGCGGCGGCAGCGCGGGCGGCTGGACGACCGCCGCCTCCCTCACCGGCACGGACGTGTACGCCTGCGGCACGATCCTCTACCCCGTCCTGGACCTGCGGGGCTGGGCCACCGACGAGACCCACGACTTCGAGTCCCAGTACCTCCACGGCCTGATCGGCCCCTTCGACCGGGTCCCGGGCCGCTACAAGGAGCGCTCGCCCATCGAGCACGTCGACCGGATCACGGCCCCGTTCCTGCTGCTCCAGGGCCTCGACGACGTCATCTGCCCGCCCGCGCAGGCCGAGCGCTTCCTCTCCCGCACGGCCGGCCGGGGCGTCCCGCACGCCTACCTCGCCTTCGAGGGGGAGGGCCACGGCTTCCGCGGGGCCGACACCCTGGTCCGCGCCCTGGAGGCCGAACTGTCCCTGTACGCCACGGTGTTCGGCTTCGACCGTACGGACGTCCCGGCCCTGGAGTACCGCACGTGACCGGCGGCGCGGCGCGGGAGCCGCTCGCCGTCGGCCCCCTGGAGCGGCCGGCCCGGCTCCGGCCCGGGGCGCGGGTCGCCGTCGTCGCGCCCAGCGGACCCGTCCCCGAGGAGCGGCTGCGGGCGGGGCTCGACGTGCTGCGCGGCTGGGACCTGGAGCCGGTGGTCGCCCCGCACGTCCTGGACGTCCACCCCGCCCTCGGGTACCTCGCCGGGGCGGACCGGGCGCGGGCCCGGGACCTGACCGAGGCCTGGTGCGACCCCTCGGTCTCCGCCGTGATCTGCGCGCGCGGCGGCTACGGGGCCCAGCGCATGGTGGACCTCGTCGACTGGACGGCCGTCCGGGCGGCCGGCCCCAAGGCCTTCGTCGGCTACAGCGACGTCACCGTCCTGCACGAGGCCCTCGCCGTCCGCGCGGGCTTCGCCACCCTGCACGGGCCGATGACCGCGGCGGGCACCTTCCTGTCGGACCCGGGTACGCGGGAGTCGCTGCGGGCCACCCTGTTCGAGCCCGAGTCGGTACGGACCCTCGGCCTGGAGACGGCGCGGGCGCTGGTGCCGGGCCGCGCCCGGGGCGTGACCCTCGGCGGCTGCGTCAGCCTCCTCGCCGCCGACCTCGGCACCCCGCACGCCCGGCCCTCGGCGCGCGGCGGGCTGCTCGTCCTGGAGGACGTGGGGGAGGAGCCGTACCGCCTCGACCGGATCCTCACCCAACTCCTGCGCTCCGGCTGGCTCGACGGGGTCGCGGGCGTCGCGCTCGGCTCCTGGGCGGAGTGCGGGCCGTACGAGGAGGTGCGGGCGGTGCTCGCCGACCGGCTCGGCGGCCTCGGGGTGCCGGTCGTGGAGGAGCTGGGCTTCGGGCACGGCGCGACCGCCCTCACCGTGCCGCTCGGGGTGCCGGCGGTGCTCGACGCGGACGCGGGGACGCTCACCCTCGACGTACCGGCCCTGCGCTGAGCACCACGGGCCCCTCTGCGGACACCTGCCTTCACGGACCACCTGTCTTCACGGACCACCCGCCTCCACGGACCACCCGCCTTCACTGAATCTCCGTCAACAACCTTTGACGCGCGCGTTGACGGCCCTGTGAGCCGTGCCACACGATGGGCGCGCCGCCCTTGGTACTGACCAGTCGGTACGTGTCCGTGGGCCGCCCGGTGTCGTCCTCAGCGTGGAGGTCCCTGTGTCCCGTGCCGTGCCCAGGCCCCGCAAGCTCCTCGCCCTCGTGGCCGGTGCGGCCGCGCTGGCCGCGCCCCTCGCCCTCGCGGCACCGGCCGGGGCCGCGCCCGCCGGAGCCGGGGAGGCGGGCGCGTACACCGTCACCCCGCTGAAGTTCACCGTCGAGGCGGGCGGCCGGAGCTGTGCGGTCGACGCCGACCTCTACCGGCCGGCCGGCGTGGACGCCGGCCGTCCCGCGCCCGCCGTCCTCGCCACCAACGGCTTCGGCGGGAGCAAGAGCGACGGCTCCACCGACGCCATCGGCAGGGCCTTCGCCGAGCGCGGCTACGTCGGCCTCGTCTACTCGGGCCTCGGCTTCGGGAAGACCGGCTGCCTGATCTCCCTGGACGATCCGGAGACCGACGGCCGGGCCGCCTCCCGGCTCGTCGACTTCCTCGCGGGCACCCGGGCCGCCGACGACGGCACCCGCGTCGACTTCGTCGCCCGGGACGGCGCGGGCGACCCGCGCGTGGGCATGATCGGCGGCTCGTACGGCGGCGCCGTGCAACTCGCCACCGCCTCCGTCGACCGGCGCCTCGACGCCCTCGTCCCCCTCATCACCTGGAACGACCTGGCGTACTCGCTCGCCCCCAACGCCGCCGACCGCGCCACCCCCGGCGTCTTCAAGTGGCAGTGGGCGAACGGCTTCTACCTCATGGGCGAGGGGCAGCCGCTGCTCGTCCCCTCCCTCGACCCCAGCCGGATCAACGCGCTCGGCTGCCTGCACTTCACCACCGACGCCTGCGAGACCGTACGGCTCCTCAACTCCGGCCGCCTGCCCGGGGCCGCGACCGCGAAGATGCTCGCCTACGCCCGCAGCGTCTCCCCGGTCTCCTACCTCGACCGGGTCACCGCGCCCACCCTGATCGTCCAGGGGCAGTCCGACAGCCTGTTCAACCTCAACGAGGCGCGGGCCACCTACGACCGGCTCCGCGAGCGGGGCGTCGACACCCGCATGATCTGGCAGTCCTGGGGCCACAGCGGAGGTCAGAAGCCGGGCGAACTCGACCTCGGGAACCCGGAGGGGAGCTACGTCGGACAGCGGATCCTCGCCTGGTTCGACCGGCACCTGCGGAAGAACGCGGCCGCGGACACCGGCCCCGCCTTCGCCTGGTACCGCGACGGCGAGGACGGCTACGGCACCGCCGACGAGGTCCCGGCCCTCAGCCAGGAGCTGTACCTCTCCGGGAACGGCAAGCTCGTCGACGACCGCGCGAAGGTCGCCCGGGGCTCCCGCACGTACACCAACTGGCTTCTTCCGAGCAGTCATTCGGAGTCCTCGCTCGCCGGCGTGATCGGGCTGCCCGACCCCCGGCCGTACGACACCCCCGGCACCCACCTCGGCTGGACCAGCGCCCCGCTCACCGCCCCCGTCGACCTGGTCGGCGCCCCGAAGGCCACCCTGAAGGTCGTCTCCCCGGCGACCGAGCGGGTCCAGGACTCCGGCGACGCGGCCGACAAGCTCGTCCTCTTCGCCAAGCTCTACGACGTCGCGCCCGACGGCACGAAGACCCTGGTCAACCGGCTCGTCGCGCCGGTCCGCGTACCGGACGTCACCCGCCCGTTCACGGTCGAACTGCCGGGCATCGTCCACCGCTACGAGACCGGCCACCGGCTGGAGTTCGTGATCGCGGCGAGCGACACGGCGTACTCCGGCAACCGCGGGATCAAGCCGGTGACCGTCGTCAGCGCCCCCGAGTCGACGGGCACGCTCTCCCTGCCCCTGGTGCGGGGGAAGGTGGGCTGAGACCCGTCCCGTGAGGATCTTGCACCACGCGCGTTCCGGGTGGTCGTCCTCCTTCCCGAACAGCAGCACCTGGCCTTCGTCGTCGGCGTCGACGGGGAGGGACGACTCCGCCGCGATCACCAGGATTTCCACCAGGTCGGACCGCACCGCGACGTCGGGGGCGGCTGCCAGGCGGATCAGGAAGGGCAGGACGGCCGGCATCACGGCGCTCACGTGGAAGACGCTGTTCATCAGGACGTTCTCCAGCGCGGCCGGGGCCGCGGGGCCGGCCGCCTCGTCCAGGAGACCCCGGAGCAGAGCCGGAATCCCGGCGGGGCACCCGGGAATCCGCGACCAGTCGACCTCGGCGCAGCCCAGCAGCGCGGGGTGGTCGCACGCGGCCCGTTCCAGCCGCGGACGCTCGCTGATGAACCGGGCGACGGCGGCCTCCTTGACCGCCGCGTCCGTTACGCACATCGTCAGCCCGTGAAGGCGGGGAGCACGAGCCGGTACGTCCCGTAGTCCATGAACCCCGCGACGGCGGTGACGACCAGGGACACGACGACCATCAGCACCTCGGTACCCGTCGGAGGGCAGACGACGGCGTACGCGGGATTTCGCGGACCGTAGGCGATCCGGACGGTCCTCCCCCTGTCGTGCCCGAGGATGTGGCGGGTCACGCCGTCGGTGGCGGTGAACGCGTGGACGGTGTCGCCGTCGTCCTCCCGGAACACCTGCCGCCCCTCCACGGTGATGCCGTAGCGGGGCGGGTACCACTCCCGCCCCACCACCACGCACATCATCACGGCGACATAGGTGCACGACACGCCCGCCGCTCCGAGCAGCAGCGTCGCGACTTCCCGGCGGACCGGCGTACGAAACGACCGCGCCATCTTCGTGGATTCCGCCAGTACGGCCTCCCGGACGGCCGGGGAGAGACTTCCCGGCAGGGGCCGCGGCCTGCCCGAAGGCCGACGCCACGACGAGGGGAACGGCACGATGAGCGGTCAGTTGTACGACGGGATCGGCGAGGTGTTCGAGGGGTTCAAGGGCCTCCCCCTCGCGCGCTACGGGGAGGTGCCCTCCTTCCTCGCCCTCGTCGGGGACGTGAAGGGCAGGTCCGTCCTCGACCTGGCCTCCGGAACCGGCTTCTACAGCCGGGAGTTCAAGCGCCGCGGCGCGTCCGACGTCCTCGGCGTCGACATCTCCGGAGCGATGGTCGACGCGGCCCGGGCCCTGGAGGACGCCGAACCGCTGGGCGCGCGGTACGAGGTCGGCGACGTCGCGGAGCTGCGCGCCTTCGACGAGCCCTTCGACCTCGCGGTCGCGGTCCAGCTCTTCAACTACGCCGACAGCGTCGCCACCATCGAGCGGATGTGCCGGAACGTCCACCGCAGCCTCGTGGACGGGGCCGGGTTCTTCGTCTTCACGCAGAACCCGGACTTCCGTTTCGACGGGCCGTCCCTGGCCAAGTACGGCTTCCTGTGCGAATCGCTCGGCGAGGAGACCGAGATCGGGCCGCGCGAGCGGCTCACCGCGCTCCTCGACCCGCCGATCTCGTTCGAGGCGAACCCGCCCCGCCGCGAGGTCCTGGAGAAGAGCCTGCGGGCGGCCGGGTTCGACGGGATCACCTGGGTGCCCCTGGAGATCTCCGAGGCCGGAGTGCGCGCGTACGGCGAGGAGTTCTGGGCCGACCACGACGCCAACCCGCCGCTGACGATGCTGCGCTGCCGCGCCTGACGCCCGGCGCTCCGGCGCCGTCCCCCGGCCCGCGGGGCGGCGCCGGAATGCGAGGAAGGTCACGGCCCCGGCCGTACATCCCCGGAGCCCTTCCGTGCGTCTTGTGTGCGCCGGGTCCGTGCGGACCCGGAAGGCATCGATCCAAGGGCAGAAGACTTTGAAGACTCCCACACTCGGGGTGCGCAGCGCCGTGACCGTCGCCTTCACGGCCTCGGCCGTCCTGGCCGGCGGCCTCTTCGCCGGCCAGGCGTACGCCGCGCCGGCCGTCCCGACGATCACCGCCCAGGGCGGTTTCGTCATGAACAACGGGACGGGCGCGACGCTGTACGGGAAGACCGCGGACACCCGCCGGTCGACCGGCTCCACCACGAAGATCATGACCGCGAAGGTGGTGCTCGCCCAGAAGGGCCTCAACCTCGACGCCAAGGTCACGATCGACAAGGCCTACAGCGACTACATCGTCGCCAAGAACGCCTCCTCGGCCCGGCTCATCGTCGGCGACAAGGTGACCGTCCGCCAGCTCCTCTACGGCCTCATGCTGCCGTCGGGCTGCGACGCCGCCTACGCCCTCGCCGACAAGTTCGGCACCGGCACCACCCGCGCGGCCCGGGTCAAGTCGTTCATCGGCAAGATGAACACCGAGGCCAAGAACCTCGGCCTGAAGAACACCCGCTTCGACTCGTTCGACGGCATAAGCAACGGGCAGAACTACTCGACCCCGCGCGACCTGACCAAGCTCGCGAGCAGCGCGATGAAGAACTCCACGTTCCGCACCGTCGTCGCGACGAAGTCCACGAAGCAGAAGGTCACCACGAAGACCGGTGGCTACCGGTACATGGAGTGGGCCAACACCAACAAGCTCCTGAGCACCTACAGCGGCGCGATCGGCGTGAAGACCGGTTCGGGCCCCGAGGCCAAGTACTGCCTCGTCTTCGCGGCCACCCGCAACGGCAAGACGGTCATCGGCACGGTGCTGGCCTCCTCCTCCGAGGCGAACCGGACGACCGACGTCAAGAAGCTGCTGGACTACGGCTTCGCGAAGTAGTCCAGGTGGGCGAAGCGGTACCGGAAGACCGGAGGGGCGGGCCGGCGCACCACGCTGCCGGCCCGCCCCTCCGGGCGCTCCTCAGAGCGCCGCGTACCCCGGGCGCACGACCTCGTCGATCAGCCGCCGCCGCTCCGGCAGCGGCAGGAACGCGGCCTCCAGGGCGGCGACCGTGAACTCCTCGAAGACCTCCGGGCCGTAGCCGAAGGCGTCCGCCACGTGCTGGAACTCCTCGCTCATGGTGGTGCCGGAGACCAGGCGGTTGTCCGTGTTGAGCGTGATCCGGAAGCCCAGGCGGCGCAGCTCGTCGATCGGGTGCGTGGCGTAGTCCTTCGCCGCGCCCGTCTGGAGGTTGGAGGTCGGGCAGACCTCCAGGGCGATGCGGTTGTCCCGGACGTACGAGGCGAGCCGGCCGAGCGTGCCGTCCTCGGCTATGTCGTCCGTGATCCGCACGCCGTGGCCGATCCGCTCGGTGCCGCAGACCTGCACGGCCTCGTGGATCGACTCCGCGCCGACGGCCTCGCCCGCGTGGATGGTGAAGTGGCAGTTCTCCCGCTTCAGGTGCTGGAAGGCGGGGAGGTGGCGGGCCGGCGGGTTGCCGATCTCGCCGCCCGCGATGTCGAAGCCCGCCACGCCGTTGTCCCGGTGCGCGACCGTGAGCCGCGCGATCTCCAGGGAGCGGTCCGTGTGGCGCATGCCGGTCAGCAGGGTGCGGACGGTGATGCGGCCGCCGGAGCGGCGCTCGCCCTCGCGGAAGCCGTCGTTGACCGCCTCGACGACCTCGTCGAGGGTGAGGCCGCCCTCCAGGTGCTGCTCGGGGGCGTAGCGGACCTCGGCGTAGACGACGCCGTCCGCCGCCAGGTCCTCGGCGCACTCGGCCGCGATGCGCACGAGCGCCTTGCGGGTCTGCATCACCGCGCAGGTGTGGGCGAAGGTCTCCAGGTACCGCTCCAGCGAGCCGGAGTCGGCGGCGTCCCGGAACCAGACCGCGAGCTCGGCCGGGTCCTCGGTGGGCAGCGCGGTGTATCCGCACTCGCGCGCCAGCTCGACGATGGTCGCGGGGCGCAGCCCGCCGTCGAGGTGGTCGTGGAGGACGGCCTTGGGGGCCCGCCGGATCCAGTCGGAGACGGGGGTGGCGGCGGACGCGGTGAGGTTGTCAGACAAGTGCATGGCGGGGAAGTGTACGCCACGGAGCGGGGGCGCGCTGTGACGCCCCCGACAGGGGGTGCGGCGGTCCCGGAGCCGGACCGCTCAGTGGGACTGCAGCACCGGCAGCGCGGGGGCGCCCGTCGGCAGCATGTGCTTGGCGGCCAGGACCGGGACCTCGCCGACCCGCACGACCTGGGTGACCAGAACGGCCGGGGTGTCGGCGGGGCGCCCGAGCTGGTCCCCGCGCCGCCGCCCGAGCAGCGTCGCCGTGATGCCGCTGTGCGCGCTCAGGGCCGTCTCGCGCGAGGCCCCGACCAGGGCCGAGAGCATGGAGACGGCGGGGCGTCCGTCGTCGTCCGTCTCCCGCAGGGCCCGCGCGAAGTCGGGGTGCACCCGGTCGAGGAGGTCGTCGGCCGCCGCCCACTCGTGGCTCAGGGCCGCCGCCGTGCCCTCCCCGGAGAGGACGGACTCCCAGAACCGCAGCTCGGCGCGGGCCGGGGCGAGCAGGTGCTGGGTGGTGAAGTCGGTCGGCTCCTCGACCGTCCGCAGGAGCGCCCGCACGCGGAGCGGGGTGCCCCCGCCGATCAGCTCCTCCAGCGGCTGGACCTGCTCGAAGCCGCGCCGGGGCGGGCGGTCGTTCACGGTCCGGCCGACCCCGCGCCGCACGGTGAGGACGCCGTCCTCCTGGAGCAGCAGCAGCGCCTCGCGCAGGGCGGGCCGGCTCACGCCCAGCTCGGCGGCGAGCTTCGGCTCGGAGGGGAGCGTGGACCCCGGCGGATAGGTGCCGTCGTGGACGGCGTCCGCGATCCGCTCGTAGAGCGCCACGACCGGCCGCCGTCGCTGTCCGCTGACCGCCACGGCCCCTCCTCTTCTCGTTGTCGGCCTCGTCCCGGCACCACCGTAGTCGGGTCACGCTGTCTGACAAGTCACCCGTACGGCTCTTCCCACCGTCACGATGGGCCCTCGATCCCCCCATTCTGGACGGACGGCACGGCGGTACGACGAGGAGAGGCCCTGAATCGATGAGTCCCAAGGATCCCCAGGACAGGGAGCGGACGGCGGGTGCGGGAGCGCCCCCGTCCGACGGGACGCCCGTGCCCGCCCGGAGGCGGAAGTGAGGCGGGCCGCCGTCGTCGGCGCGGGCGCGCTCCTCGCGCTCGCGGCCGTCGCCGCGACCTCGGCGGAGGAGACCTCCGGGGTCGGGACCGGGGCCGGGGACGACGCGGAGGAACGGACGGTGCCGGACTTCCTGGGCCTGGGACTGTGGCGGGTCTTCACCCGTCTCGACCGCCGGACCCGGCTCGACGTCCACGACGTGAGCGGGCGGGACCGGAGGGTGCTCTGGCCCTCGCGCTGGCAGGTCTGCACCCAGTACCCGGCGGCGGGTGCGGACCTCGACCGGCGGACCACCGTCATGATCGGGGTCGTCCGCCGGGGCGAGACCTGCCCGCCCCGCGTCCGCACGGCCCGCCGCTGACCGTCCTGCGCGCGTACGGCCGGCCCGGGCTCGCACGGCCCGCACCCGTACGGCCCGCCGTCGGCCGATTCCGTGCGGCCGTCCCGCATAACCTGACCGCATGTCCGACGTCCCGAGTCCGTACCCCTCCGCCCCGCGTCCGCATCCCTCCACCCCTGGCCCGTCCTCCGGGAGCCCCGGCCCGTACCTCGCCCTCGGCCCCCGCGTGGGTCTGCGGTCCTTCTCGCACGGCGACGCCGGCGAGTTCACCGCGCGGGCCCGCGAGAGCCGGGAGCTCCACCGGCCGTGGCTGTTCCCGCCGTGCACGCCCGAGGCGTACGCCGCCTACGCCGGGGCGCTCCTCGGCGACCCGGCGCGCGCCGGGTTCCTGGTGTGCGAGCGCGCGGAGGGCGGCCGGATCGCCGGGTTCGTCACCGTCAACAACATCGTCCGCGGCGCCTTCCGCAGCGGGACCCTCGGCTACGGCGCCTTCGCGCACGCCGCCGGGCGCGGTCTGCTCACCGAGGCCCTGGGCCTGGTCCTGCAGCACGCCTTCGGACCCCTCGACCTGCACCGCCTGGAGGCGAACGTCCAGCCCGGCAACGCGGCCTCCCGCGCCCTCGTCCGCCGCGCCGGCTTCCGCCTGGAGGGGTTCTCGCCCGCGATGCTGTTCATCGACGGCGCCTGGCGCGACCACGAACGCTGGGCGATCACGGCACCCGCGACCGCCCCGGAGCCCGCGGCGCGAACGCGCGACGGCCTCAGCGCTTGCGGTTGATCTTCATCGTGTCGAGGTCCGTCACGGTCGAGCGCAGCCCCTTGTACCCGTGGCCCAGCTCCCCGAGCGCCGTCTCCACCCGGTCCTCCGCGAGCGCGCCCGCCATCTCCTCGCCGTCCTCGGCGTCGGAGACGACGACCAGGCGGTACGAGAAGTGCTTCAGCGTCCGGTCGTAGGTCAGCGAACCCTCCTCCGTGAACTGCATCGCCGTCAGGCCGTGGTCGTCCGCCTCGGCGAGCAGCCGGGACCGGCTCTCCTCCGACAGACCGTCGAACGTGCCGCGCACGATGACCCGGTAGGTGTGCTGCGTGCCCATTCCTCGTACTCCCTGTGTCACGGGTGCCACTGCTCCCGGCGCGCCACGGCGGTGCGCCGACCCGTCACCGTACGACGACGGGCACCCGCGCCGCCCGGAATATCCGACCGCGCCACCGGCCGCCCCGCCGGACCTCCCCACCATGCCGCCCCGCCCGGCCCCTTTGCCGAATCCCCGACGCCGAGAACCCCTGGTCAGGACCGGCCCCGGCGTGTTCCACGGGCGATGGCCTGGCCGTGGCCGACCGGGAGGACGGGCACCCGGAGCGGGCCGCCGAGCGGTTCGCCGAGGCCTTCACCGACCACGAAACCGGTCGCGCGGGCTCAGACAGCTCCGCCGGCTCCGGCGGGGCGGAAGCGGTGACCGCCGCCCTCGGCCGCGAGGCCGTGACGGCGCTGCTCGGCGAGCTCTGGGCACGGGCCACCGGCGAACCCCTGCCGGGCGCCTACGAGTTCCGGATGCGGCCGAACCCGTGATCCGGTACGGGGGCGGGGTGCCCCGTACGGGGGCCCGCCTCCCGGACGGCCGTCAGGACACCCGGCACAGGACCTCGCCGTGCGGGACCATGAACCAGGCGTCCTCCCGCGCCCCCCACTCCCGCCAGGCCTCCGCGATCGCCGACAGCTCCCCGGCGGTCGCGTGGCCGCCGGAGACGGCCAGGTCCGCGTAGCCGGAGTCGGTCGTGCGGTCCGCCCACAGGCCGCTCCACCAGGCCCGCTCCTCCGGGGTGGCGAAGCACCAGGTGCCGGCGGTCGCCGTGACGTCCGTGAAGCCGGCCCGCCGGGCCCAGGAGTACAGGCGCCGTCCCGCGTCCGGCTCGCCGCCGTTGGCGCGCGCCACCCGGCGGTACAGGTCCAGCCACCCGTCCAGGGCGGGCGCTTCGGGGAACCAGGCGAAGGCCCCGTAGTCGCTGTCCCGGGCCGCGACGATCCCGCCGGGGCGGCACACCCGCCGCATCTCGCGCAGCGCCCGGACCGGGTCCCCGACGTGCTGGAGCACCTGGTGGGCGTGGACGACGTCGAAGGAGTCGTCGGGGAAGTACAGGGCGTGCACGTCGGCCACGGCGAACCGGACGTTCTCCAGGCCGCGTCCGTCCGCGACGGCGCGGGCCTCCGCCAGGACGTCCTCGGCGGCGTCGACCCCGGTCACGCGGCCCGGAGCGACCAGCGCGGCCAGGTCGGCGGTGATGGTGCCGGGCCCGCAGCCCACGTCCAGGACGTCCAGTCCCGCCCGCAGCTCGGGCAGCAGGTAGGCCGCGGAGTTGGCGGCGGTCCGCCAGCTGTGCGAGCGCAGGACCGACTCGTGGTGACCGTGGGTGTAGACGGCGGTCTCGCGGGCCGCGGACGGTGTGGAGGCGTGCGTCATGGAACCGACTCCCTCGATGTGGGTGGATGCCCCCACCGTATGCGTCTCGACCGAATGATGAGATGGGCGTCTTGAGATGTGGACATCGTCTCACTTCAACAGGTCCCGCCGGTAACGGAGTTTCTCCAGGACGAGCCCGCCCGTCTCCTCCCACGCGGCTTCGCCGTCCGGCCGCCAGCCCGCCGCCTCGTAGAACCGCCGGGCCCGCCCGTTCCCCGCGAACACCCACAGCCCCGCCGAGCGGAAACCGGCCGCCGCGAGCGCCCCGGTGGTCGCGGACAGGAGCGCCCGGCCGACCCCCGTGCCCCAGACCTCCGGCAGGGCGTACAGCGCCGCCAACTCGGCCGTGGGCGCGGGGTCGAACCCCTCGCCCGGCCAGGGGCGGAAACAGGCGAAGGCGACCGGCCGCCCGTCCCCGGCGTCCCCCTTCCCGCTCCCGGCGTCTCCGCCTCCTCTCCCGGCGTCTCCGCCCCCGCCCCCGCCGTCTCCCTCCCCTTCCGTCGCGAGCAGCACGGTGGGCCGGTCCGGGGCCGTGAGGCGGGCGCGCCAGACGGCGGCGCGCTCCTCCACGTCCAGGCCCTCCAGGTACGGGCGGGGGAGCAGTTCGCGGTAGGCGGCCCGCCAGGACAGCACGTGCACGGCGGCGAGGGCGGCCGCGTCCCCGGGAAGCGCTTCACGTATCGGCATGCCGTGCATTCTGCGCCCGACCCCCTCCCGCCGACCTCGCATTTTCCGGCCCCCGCCGGAGATCGCGCTCACGTCTGCCAGGCCCCGCCGGAGCCTCTGTGACAGCCCTGTGAACGGGCCGTTCGAACGCGCCCCGCGCCCCTAGGATCGGCGCGCCGCCCGTTCGGCCGTCCCCCCTTCCTTCCGCCGAGGAGACCCGTGCCGTACTCGCCCGTGCCCGCCCGACGCTCCCTCCTGAAGCTGCTCGCCGCGAGCCCGGCGGTCTCCGCCCTCGGCGGGCTCGCCGCCGCGGCCCCCGCGCGGGCGGCGACCGAGGGCCCCACCGCGCCCGGGATCGTCAAGGCGCTCCCCGCCGAGCACTTCACCGTCCGGGGAACCAACGCCGAGGCGCGGTTCGACGCCCTCGCGGACACCGGGTACCTCACCCCCGCCGACCGCTTCTTCGTCCGCAACCACACCTCCACCCCGGTCCTCGACGCCCGCGACTGGCGCCTGACGCTCTGGGGCGACGGCCTCCACGGCCGCCGGTCCGTCCACTTCACCTACGGGCAGCTGCGCGACCTGCCGTCCGTCACCCGGACGGCCCTCATCGAGTGCGCCGGCAACGGCCGCAGCTTCTACCCGAGCCAGCAGGGCGAGGCCGTCACCGGCACCGCCTGGACCCTGGGCGCCGTCGGGGCCGCCCGCTGGCGCGGCGTCCGCCTCGCCGACGTGCTCCGGCGCGCCGGGATCGCCCGCGACGCCGTCGCCGTCCAGCCGCGCGGCCTCGACGACCCGTACGTCTCCGGCGGCGTCGACCACGGCCGGGTGCGCCGCCCCCTGCCGCTCGCCAAGGCCCTGGACGACGTGATCCTCGCGTACGAGATGAACGGCGAGCCCCTCCCGTACGACCACGGGCACCCCGTCCGGCTCGTCGTGCCGTCCTGGATCGGCATCGCCTCCATCAAGTGGCTCGGCGACATCGAGGTCTCCACCAGCCCCCTGGCCTCGCCCTGGTCCACCGACTGGTACCGGCTCTTCGGCGACGCCCACCCCGAGGGCGGCAGCGCCCCGCTCGGCCGCCAGACCCTCAAGTCCGGCCACCAGCTCCCCTTCGGTGCCGTCCTGGAGGCCGGCCGCGTCCACCGGCTGACCGGCCGCGCCTGGTCCGCCCTCGCCCCCGTGCGGAAGGTGGAGGTCTCCATCGACGGCGGCGCCCGCTGGCGCCCGGCCCAGCTCCACGACGCGCCCCGGCGCGACGGCTGGGTCCGCTGGAGCGCCCCGTGGCGCCCGCACCGCGGCGGCCCGGTCACCCTGCTCTCCCGCACCACCGACGCCGCCGGCAACGTCCAGCCCGAGCGGGCCGTCCACAACACCCAGGGCTACCTCTTCAACGCGGTCGTGCGCCACCCCGTCACCGTCGTCTGAGCCGCCCGGGAAAGGCGCCCGTCCCGTCACCGCCGCCCGAGCCGCCCGGGAAAGGCGCCCGTCCCGTCACCGCCGCCCGAGCCGCCCCGGGAAGGTGCCCGTCCCGTCCCCCGGAGCGGCTCCAGAAGCGGCGGAACCGTGCGAACCTCCGTATAAAGGGCACGAGGGTGCCGTGCCCGGCGCCCCCGTGCGCTCAGGAGGTACGGGACATGCCGCAGAAGGCTCCGGAAGGGCGCGGCCCGGTGCGCTACGGTCCCCCCGCCCCCGACACCGGCCTGCCCGTCCCGCCCGTGCTCGCCGGCCTCCTCTCCGCCGCCGCCGGACGCACCGACCCCGAGCCGCCCGGCGGCGGCCCCGTCCTGCGCGAGGCCGCCGCCGGACACTGGTGGCGCCGGGGCCTGCGCACCCACCCCGAGGACGTGGTGGCCGCCCCCGGCGCCCCCGCCCTCCTCCTGGCCCTGGTGGCCGCCCACGGCGGCGACCTCCTGCTGCCCCGGCCCTGCCCCGCCTGGTGGGCCCCGCAGGCCCGGCTCCTGGGCCGCCCCGCGTACCACGTGCCCACCCCCGCCGAGTGCGGCGGCGTCCCCGACCCGTACGCCCTCCTGGAGACCGTCCGGCGGATCCGCGCCGAGGGCGGCCACCCCCGCGTCCTGCTGCTCTCCGTCGCCGACGACCCCACCGGCACCGTCGCCCCGCCCGAACTCGTCCTCGAGGCCTGCGAGGCCGCCGTCGCCGAGGGCCTCCACGTCGTCAGCGACGAGACCTGGCGCGACACCCGCCACGACCCGCACGACACCGTCCTCGTCAGCCCCGCCGAGATGTGCCCGGACGACGTCACCGTCCTCAGCGACCTCGGCGGCGCGCTCACCCCCGCCGCCTGGTCCTGCGCCGTCGCCCGCTTCCCGCCCACCGACCCCTCCCGCGCCGACCGCTGGACCGACCCCCGCGCCCGCGTCCTCGACGTCCTCACCGCCCTCGGCTCCGTCGTCCCCGGCCCCCTGGTGCCCGCCCTCGCCCACGCCCTCGACGAACCCGAGGACGTCACCGCGCCGGCCCGGCGCGCGGCCGCCGTCCACGGGCGCCTCGCCCGGGCCGCCCACCACGCGGTCCTCGCCGCCGGAGCGCTCTCCCTGCCCCCGCAGGCCGGCCGCCACCTCTACGCCGACCTCGGACCGCTGCGGGCCGGCCTCGCCGCCCGGGGCGTCACCGACTCCCTGGAACTGGAGAGCCTCCTCACCGAACGGCTCGGCGCCCCGGCGGCGGGCGGCCACCGCTTCGGCGACGAACTCGGCGCCCTGCGGGTCCGCTTCGGCACGCGCATGTTCCTGGGGACCTCGGGGGAGGAGCGGACCGAGGCCCTCGGGGCCGAGGACCCCCGGGAACTCCCCCGGGTGGCCCGGGCCCTCGCGGACTTCGGCGCGGCGCTGGAGGAACTCCGGTGATCCCGGCAGCGCGCCGACGTCCCACGAGCCCGCCATGAAGCGCCGAGCGGAACGGAGCCCGCAGATGACCGAACGGACGGCAGCCGCCCCGTACGAGACCGACCGTGCCGCAGTCCCCGCACGCCCCCTCCAGCCCGTCGGCCGACTGCGCCACGACTGGCCCCGCACCTTCGTCGACCGGCTCACCGCCCCCCTGCCCGGCGTCCGGTCCATGGCCCGCTTCGCCCGCGAGGGCGCCGTACGGCCCCGCCCCGAGGGGCTCCGCGACATCCCCCTGCTGCCGTTCGAACCCGGCCCGCCGCCGCCCGCCGGACCCGACACCCTCGCCGTCACCTGGGCCGGGCACGCCAGTTGGGTGGTGCGGATCGGCGGCCTCACCGTCCTCACCGACCCGGTCTGGTCCCGCCGCATCCTCGGCACCCCCGCCCGGATCACCCCCGTCGGCGTCCGCTGGGAGGACCTGCCGCCCGTCGACGCCGTCGTCATCAGCCACAACCACTTCGACCACCTCGACGCCCCCACCCTGAAGCGGCTGCCCCGGGACACCCCCGTCTTCGTCCCGGCCGGCCTCGGCCGCTGGTTCACCCGCCGCCGGTTCAGCCGGGTCACCGAGCTCGACTGGTGGGAGGCGGCCGAACTCGACGGCGTGCGCTTCGACTTCGTCCCCGCCCACCACTGGTCCAAGCGCACCCTCCTGGACACCTGCCGCTCCCTGTGGGGCGGCTGGGTGCTCACCGACCGCTCCGGACACCGCGTGTACTTCGCGGGGGACACCGGATACGGCCACTGGTTCGCCGAGATCGGCCGCCGCCACCCCGGCATCGACCTGGCGCTGCTCCCGATCGGCGCCTACGACCCGCGCTGGTGGCTCCGCGACGTCCACACCGACCCCGAGGAGGCCGTCCAGGCCCATCGCGACCTGGGGGCCCGGCGGATGGCGCCCATGCACTGGGCCACCTTCGTCCTCTCCTCCGAGCCCGTCCTCGAACCGCTCACCCGGGTCAGAGCCGCCTGGCAGCGCGCCGGACTCGCCCGCGAGGACCTGTGGGACCTGCCGATCGGCGGCTCACGGGTGCTCGTGCCGTGACCCGCCCGGCCCGCCGGGAAACCCCGTGCCGGAGCCGGAGCCGGAGCCGGAGCCGGAGCCGGGGTCGCCCGCCGCCCCCGCCGCCGGGGCCCCGGGCCGCGCCCCGCGCACCCGCCGCCACAGCCCCGGGACCGCGCTGACGAGCACCGTCAGGACCACCGCCGCCACGACCCCCTGCCACGGCTCCGGGAAGAGCGAACCGCCCAGGATCCCGATCAGCTGGTACGTCGCCGCCCACGCCAGACAGGCCGCCACGTCCCCCCGGACGAAGCGGCGCAGCGGCACCTCCGCGAGCAGGCACGCCAGCATCACCGGGATCCGGCCCGCCGGCACCAGCCGGGACAGGACGAGCACCGACACCTGGTGCGTGTCGAGCCGCTCCCGCGCGTGCGCGAGCCGCTCCGGCGTGACCCGGCCCTCCAGGGCGGCCAGCCACCGCGAGCCCTTGTCGGAGTGCACTCCGCGCCGCCCCAGCCAGTACAGCGCCGCGTCCCCGAGGCACGCGGCGAACGCCGCCACCAGGAAGACGAAGAGCAGCGACAGCGCCGAGGTCCGGTGGAACGCCACCACCGCCGCCGAGCTGACGATCGCACCCGTCGGCACCACCGGCACCAGCGCGCCGAGCGCCACGAGCAGGAACAGCGAGGGATAGCCGACCGCCTGCTGCGTGGACTCCGGCGGCAGCTCGCGCACCACCGTGACGAACCGGGCGATCCCGTCGATCACCGGGCGACCTCCGGCCGCACCCGCTCACCGTGCCCGAGCAGGTGCACCGCCACCTTCGGCGCCAGCCGCGCCGCGTGCCGGACGAACTCGTCCCCGGGGGAGTGGAACTCGTGCGGCCGGACCCCGTCGAGCCCGATCGGCCAGTACGTGCCGTAGTGCACCGGCACCGCCGCCGCCGGGGACAGCTCCGCGAGCGCCTCGGCGGCCCGGCCCGCGTCCAGGTGGCCGGGCCCCAGGTACGGCCCCCAGCCGCCGACCGGGAGCAGCGCCACGTCCACCGGGCCGACCGCCTCCGCCATGCCGTCGAAGAGGCCGGTGTCCCCGGCGAAGTACGTCCGCGCCCCGCCCTCGACCACGTACCCGAGCGCCGGCGCCCGGTGCGGTCCCACGGGCAGCCGCCGTCCGTCGTGGCGCGCGGGGACGGCCCGTACCGTCACGCCCTCCACCGTCACCTCGTCGCCCGCCTCCACCTCGGTGAGCCGCAGCCCGGAGCGCTCCAGGCGGCGCAGCCCCGGCACGGCGGCGGGGGCCCCGCGCGGCACCAGGAGCCGTGTCCCGGGCGCGAGCCGCGCGAGGGACGGCAGGTGGAGGTGGTCGGAGTGCAGGTGCGAGACGAGGACCGCCTCGGCGGCCGCGGCCTCGGGCGGCGGCGGGGCGCCGCGACGGCGCCGCAGGTGGGCGAGCCGCCGCGCGAACAGCGGATCGGTGAGGAAGCGGACCCCGGAGTCCTCGACCGTGCAGGTCGCGTGACCCCACCAGGTGACCTCCACCGGCATGCCGCCTTCCGTCCGTCGTCCGTCCGTTCCGTGCCCCCGCGCCCTCCGTACCCCCGTAACGAGGGTAGATGTCCGGAGCGTGCCCCGGAGGATGTTCGGTCGCGTCTTCCCGCAGTAGGGTCCCTCCATGGACGACGTTCGGGTGGCGGCGATCGCCAGCCTCACCCCGCTCGAAGAGCTCGACAGCGAACCCTTCCTCGTCGACACGCGCGGCCAGCACGCGGTGTGCGCGCGCTGGGCCGAGGACAAGGGGTACGTGATCGCCCGCCAGCTGCTGTTCTACGGCATCCGGCCCGACCACGAGGCGCTGTGGGCGGACGTGGAGGCCGGCGCGGTCGACCTCTTCGTCGCGGCCAGCGAACGGGTCCTCGCCCGCGCGCTGACCTCCGTGACCGGCTTCCGCGCCGAGTGCGAGCGGCGCGGGGTGCGCCTGGAGACGGTCTGTCCCGACGAGCCGGTGTACGACGCGGCGGCCAAGGCCGGGGTGCACCGGCGGCTCTCGATGCCCACCGCCGGGTACGACGGCTCCTGACCCCGCCGGGCCCCGCCCGCCTTCCTCCGGTCCCGCCGTGGGCGTTGTGACACGCTTGGGGCAGGAAACGGCTGAAAGGCGAGGCGGACGAAAGGCGAGGCGGGCGTGGGTGACGGGCGAGGGGGCGGCGCCGACCGCCGACGATCCGCGGAGGACCGGCGGTCCACGAAGGGCCGATGGTCCGACAGGAGCCGGCGGTCCACGAAGGGCTGGCGGTCCGCGGGAGGCGCGCTGGGGCGCGTGATCGCGGTCTGGGCGGTGTCCACGCTCACCCTGCTCCTCCTCGCGGGGCTGCTCCCCGACTTCCAGCTCCAGTCCCCCGACGGGGACAGCCTCACCCGCACCGCGATCACCGCCGCCTGGGCGGCCGGCGCCTTCGGCCTGCTCGGCGCCCTCGTCTGGCCGCTCCTCGTCCGGGCCCTGCTCCTCGTCCCGGCCCTCGTCCTCGGCCTGCTCGGCTTCTTCATCAACGGTTCGCTGCTGCTCGTCGCGCTCTGGGTCACCCCCGACGGGCGCGGCGCCGCCGACCCCGAGACCGCCGTCGTGGTCGCGGCCGTCATGTCCGCCGTCGCCTCCGCCACCTCCACCGGCCTCGCCGTCCGCGACGACGACGCCTACCGGCGCCGCCTCTACCGGCTCACCGGCCGCACCCGGCCCCGCGACCCCGGCGACTCGGCGGAGGCCGTCCCCGGCACGGTCTTCCTCCAGCTCGACGGCGTCGGCCACCGCGTGCTGCGCGACGCCGTCGCCGACGGCCTCATGCCGACCGTCGCGGCCTGGCTGGAGTCCGGCCACCGGCTCACCCCCTGGCGCACCGACTGGTCCAGCCAGACCGGCGCCAGCCAGCTCGGCATCCTGCACGGCTCCAACGAGGACGTGCCCGCCTTCCGCTGGTACGAGAAGGACACCGGCCGGCTCATGGTGTCCAACCGCCCGGCCAGTGCCGTCGAACTCCAGCGGCGGGCGGTGCGCCGCACCGGCGACGGCGGCCTCCTCACCTTCGACGGGGCCTCCCGGGGCAACCTCTTCAGCGGCGGCGCCGAACAGGTCGCCCTCGTCCTGTCGGTGGCCGCCCGGCGCGGTCGGCGCAACCGCTCCCGGGCCGGCTACTTCGCGTACTTCTCCGACCCGGCCAACGCGGTCCGCACCGCCGGGTCGTTCGTCACCGAGTGCGTCCGCGAGGCGTGCCAGTCGACGCGGGCGCGGCTGCGCCGCGAGACCCCCAGGATCTCGCGCGGCGGCACGTACCCCTTCGTCCGCGCCTTCGCGACGGTGGTGGAGCGGGACGTGGTGGTCGCGGCGGTGATGGGGGACATGCTGGCGGGCCGGACCGCCGTCTACGCCGACCTCGTGGCGTACGACGAGGTGGCCCACCACTCCGGGCCGCACGGCCGGGACACCGACCAGGTCCTGCGCCGCCTCGACCGCGCGGTCGCGCTGATCGCGGACGTCGCCGAGCACGCCCCGCGCCCGTACCGGATCGTGCTCCTCTCCGACCACGGGCAGAGCCCCGGCGACACCTTCGAGTCGGTGTACGGCCTCACGCTCAAGGACCTGGTCAGGGCCGGGTGCGGGCTGCCCGTGCCGCGCCGGGTACGGCGCACCCGCAGCGGTTCGGAGGCGCGGGACGCGGCCAGGGACGCGCTGCGCAGCGCGCTGCACCGGCCGGTCGACGAGGGCGACGAGACCGCGCGGGAGCTGCCCGCCAAGCCCTCCGAACCGGTGGTCCTCGCCTCCGGCAACCTCGGTCTCGTCTCCTTCCCGGACGTGCCGCACCGGATGACCCGGGAGGAGATCGACCGGCGCCACCCGGCCCTGCTCCGCACCCTCGCCCACCACCCGGGCGTCGGCTTCGTCCTCGTGGCGAGCGCCGAGCACGGCTCGGTGGTCCTGGCCGGCGACGGGACCGAGGTCCCGGTCGCCGAGCTGACCGACGACGGGCCGCTGGCCGTGTTCGGGCCGGGCGCGGCGCGGGCCGTGCGGCGCACGGACGGCTTCCCGCACGTCGCGGACATCATGGTCAACTCCATGTACGACCCCGGGACCGGCGCCGTGCACGCCTTCGAGGAGCAGATCGGCTCGCACGGCGGCCTCGGCGGCGAGCAGTCGGAGCCCTTCCTGCTCTCGCCGCCGGACCTCTCGCCGCCGGTCGGGGAGGACGGGGAGCTGATCGGCGCGGAGCAGGTCCACCGGGTGCTGCGCCGCTGGCTGCGGGAGGCCTCGGGCCCCCAGGTGCCGGTGGACGCGCCCGCCGTTCCGGCGGTTCCGGGACGACCGGAAGCGGGCCCGCCGGTCGGAGGCCCGATCCACGACACCCTCGCCGGACCCGTCCACGAGCCGGTCGCACGGGACGAGAAGCACTGATCCGGCCGTGACCGCCGGGCAGGCGGAGCCCGGGGACCGCGCAGGGCCTGTCCGGCGGACCAGGGCCGCGACCCCGACCATGATCCACCCTGACACCCCAGGGGGTGTCTTGTCGATCATGCCGGGCTCGCGGCGCCCGGCACCGCTCCCCCGTAGCCCTTCGGGCACGGGGGCACCCCCAGCCGCGTTGTCGTCACTCGCCACGGTCCCCCGTAGCCCTTCGGGCACGGGAGGTGCCCCCACCGCGTCGACTCCCTCCTCCGCCTTGCGACGCACGGCACCGGACGCCGCTCCCTGATCCGGCCCGATCGACAAGACACCCCCTGGGCCGCCCGGGTGGATCTCGGCCCCCGGGCGCCGCGCCGGGACCCGTGCGGGGCAGTACGGATCTCCGTGAGCCCCGCGCCCGAGCCGACCGCAGTGCCCGCCGCCCCGGTGGGCCGCCGGGCGCGCCCGGGCCGCCGCCGCTGGGTCGTCCTCCTCCTGGTCCTCACCGCGCTGTTCGGCGCAGGGGCCCCGGCGCTGCTCTCCGGCGCCTCCCCGCTCCCCGCGGCCGCCGCCCCCGTCTCCGACCCGGGCGGCGAGACCCACGACCAGGCCGCCACCGACACCGCGCTCCCCGGCCGTACCCGACGGCACCGCACCGGCCTGCGACCCACCGGGACCCGGCGCCGCCCCCGTACACACCGGAGGCGCCGACGCGACCCGCTCCCCGCCCCCGTCCCCGCCTCGCGCGCGGACACGCTCCGGTGCGTGGTGATGCGCTGCTGAGGGGTCCGCGCCCCCGGCAGTCCCCCCATCACCCACCCTTCGCACCGCGAGGAGCTCCACCATGCCCGTCGATCCGTTCGCCGTCCTCCACGCCCTGATGCGGGCCGAGGCCTCCCGGTCCCGGCGCACCGCCCGGACCGCGCCCGAACCCGGCGCCCAGGCACCGGAATCCGCCCCGGCCCCGGCACCCGCCCCCGCTCCGGAACCGCCCACGTCCCGGAACGAATCCGTCCGCTGACACCCGGGAACGGCCCGACGCGGGTCCCGGCGACATCCGGCGCGCGGACCGGTGTCCGGAGGCGCGAGGACGATCCGACGACCTCGGCCGACCGGAACACCGGCCCCGATCGGTCCGCCGGACCCGCGTCCGGCCCGGGCCCCGCCCCGGTGCCGGCCCCCGCCGCCCGCCGCTGCCCGCCCCCCCCGCATTACCTCCGGCGTCATCGACCCCCCGCTCGCCGCCCGGCATGCTCGGGGACACCGGAACCCGGGCGGCGCACTCCGTCCGGGCTCCGGGCCCACCACCCGCACGAACGCCCCGGAAGGTGATCCGCCATGTCCCAGGCCCCGCTCGCCGGACTCGCCCGCACCACCCGCCCCCGCACGGCGCTGCGCCGCTTCCTCGCCCTCGACGCCGTCGTCACCGGGGCCAACGGCGTCGCCTACGCCACCGCCTCCCGCCCCCTCGGCGAACTCCTCGGGATCGACGCGGACCTGCTGCTCGAACTCGGCCTGTTCCTGGTCGTGTTCGCCGCCGGAGTCGCCTGGCTGGCGAGCCGCCCGCAGCCCCCGGCGCCCGCCGTGAAGCTGGTCGTCGACGCCAACCTCCTGTGGGCCGCCCTGAGCGTCGTCGCCCTGGTGGCCTGGCTGGACCCGACCACCGCCGGCCTGGTGTGGACACCGCTCCAGGCGGCCACCGTCGCCGGGTTCGCCGTCCTCCAGTGAGCTGCCGCCAACCTGAATTCGCAGGTCAAAGGGCTGGTGTGGTCGGTCCTCGGGGTGCTCGTGCTGGTCGTGGGCGGGAGCCCATCGAGGAGATCGTCTGACAGGGGTCGGGGTTGGCTCTGAAACGGAGTCAGGGGCGGGGCTCTGGCCCGTGCGCCTGGGCTGGGGGCGCAGTCCGCTGCTGGCCAGCGCATGAGATCCTGGCCCAGTGCTCCTGAACGATCTCTCCGGCAGTGTCGACCTCTGCCCCGTGCGCTATCAGTTCGCCGCCGTTCGGGGCGACTCGTACGACGACAACTGGCTGGTCGTTGAGGGCACGGTGGCGACTTCTGAGGGAAAGTGGTCCTTCGCCGATCCGTGTCTGCTTACCGATGAGGCCCGTCAGGTGTCCGCGTGGCTGCGCGCGGTGGCCGCAGGGACGGTGGACGTCACCGAACCTGATGCCGAAGGCGAGCTGTCGCCGGACACGTGGTTCATCGAGCCGGTCGTGGCTTTCAGCCTCGCCCATCGAATCGAGAGCGGGACCGCGGTGATCCGCGTTCATCTGTCTCTGGAGGCGGCACCTCCGTGGCAACAGGGTGATGACGGGGCTGACATCTACCAGTACGTCGTGGAGGTCAGGTTGGATACCGCAACGCTGCTGCGCGCGGCTGACGAGTGGGACCGCTCGCTGGCTTCCCTTCCGTCCCGCTGATCCAGCCACCCGACACTCCCCGGACAACCGATTCCTACCTGCTGGGGTCAAGTGCCCCTCTACGAGCCGGTGCATGCTGGATCCCGAGTTGCTGGAACGGATCACCGCGCGGCTTGCGGAGCTGGACGAACTCGAAGAGCAGCTGGCCAAACAGCTGGTGGAAGTGCGGGCCGAGCGGGACGAACTTGCCGTCGCCGAGTGCGTCCTTGAACGGATGACCGGGCAGCTCGCCGAGGAACGCGCCTCCAACAGACCGGTGCCCGGGCAGGTGGCTGGCGGGCGGTGATGCTGATCCCGCACCGCGAACCGGGCATGGAAGAGGGCGCGCTCCCGTGGGACTGCCAGCGCATCATCGCCGCCGTGCGGCAGGCCGCCGGACCGGTTATGGCCCGCGAGGTCGGCGAGGTGGTGGGGGTGGACGTCAGCGTGAAGGCCAAACTGGAACCACTGCGCAGCAAGCTGGTCAGACTCGTCGACCGCGGCTGGCTGCGCAAACTGCCCGACGGCCGGTTCACCGCCCGCCTGTGACCAGGAGCACCGCCACGATCAGGAGTACCGTCACGCTGAGCCGCTCGACACG
>NZ_JBIVIR010000032.1:0-37378 GCF_044749825.1 Streptomyces sp. NPDC088915 | reverse complement strand
GGGGTGAAGCGGTGGATCACCAACGCCGGGGTCTCGCAGTACTACACGGTGATGGCCGTCACCGACCCCGACAAGCGCTCCAGGGGCATCAGCGCCTTCGTGGTCGACAAGGACGACGAGGGGGTCTCCTTCGGGGCGCCGGAGAAGAAGCTGGGCATCAAGGGCTCGCCCACCCGCGAGGTCTACCTCGACAACGTCCGCATCCCCGCCGACCGCATGATCGGGGCGGAGGGCACCGGGTTCGCCACCGCCATGAAGACCCTGGACCACACCCGGATCACCATCGCCGCCCAGGCCATCGGCATCGCCCAGGGCGCCCTGGACTACGCCAAGGGGTACGTGCAGGAGCGCAAGCAGTTCGGCAAGCCGATCGCCGACTTCCAGGGCGTGCAGTTCATGCTCGCCGACATGGCCATGAAGCTGGAGGCCGCCCGCCAGCTCACCTACGCCGCCGCCGCCAAGTCCGAGCGCGTCGACGGCGACCTGACCTTCTTCGGCGCCGCCGCCAAGTGCTTCGCCTCCGACGTCGCCATGGAGGTCACCACCGACGCCGTCCAGCTCCTGGGCGGCTACGGCTACACCCGCGACTACCCCGTCGAGCGCATGATGCGCGACGCCAAGATCACCCAGATCTACGAAGGCACCAACCAGGTCCAGCGCATCGTCATGGCCCGCAACCTCCCGTAGGCACGGAGAAGGGCACGCGGAAGGGCGCCCCCGTCCACCGGGCGGGGGCGCCCTTTCCGTACGTCCGGAGGGGTCAGCGGTTCGACTCGACCGTGACCTTCTCGTCGTTCCTGATCTGCTCCACCAGCTGCTTCACCTTCGGCATGTCCCACTTCAGGGACCCCTGCGGCGCGGAGCCCGCGATCGGCATGTTCATGGACCTGCCGTCGCCGCCGCTGATGCCCTTCATCGCGAAGAACATCTTGCCGAGGTCGTACAGCGACATGTCCTTGTCCACGACCAGCGTGTCCAGACCGGCGCCCAGCGTCGGGTACAGCGCGAACGGGTTGAGGATCGTGCCCGGCGTCGCCGCCTGGTTGGCCAGGGCGGAGAGGAACTTCTGCTGGTTCTTCGTCCGCGCCAGGTCCGACTCGGCGAACGCGTACCGGGTGCGGACGAAGGCCAGGGCCTGCTCGCCGTTGAGGGTCTGCGTGCCGGCCTGGAAGTCCGCGCCGGACTTCTTGTCCTTGAAGCCCTTCTCGATGTTCAGCTCGACGCCGCCGAGCGCGTCCACGATGTTCGCGAAGCCGGCGAAGCCGATCTCCGCATAGTGGTCGATGCGCAGCCCCGTGTTGTACTCCACGGTCCGCACGAGCAGCTCGGGGCCGTCCATCGCGTAGGCCGCGTTCAGCTTGGAGCCGCCGCGCGCCGCGTACTGCTTGCCCGACTCGGAGCCGACGAACGACGGGATCGTCACCCAGGAGTCGCGCGGCAGCGAGACCATCGTGTTCCCGCCGGAGCAGGCCGCGAGGATCATCATCGAGTCGGTCCGCTTGCCCTCGGCGGAACCGGTGTGGAGCTTCTTCTTCTCCTCGGCCGACATGCCCTCGCGGCTGTCGGAGCCGACGATCAGGTACGTGGTGCAGTCGCCCTCGGACGGGCGCTCGATGACCTTGGAGAGGTCCACCTCGTTGCGCATCCGGGAGCTCGCCCAGGCGTACGTGCCGATGCCCCAGGCGGCGACGGCGACGACCAGGACGATCGAGCCGACCTTGATCCGCTTGCGCCAGTCCGGGGCGGGACCGGCGCCGGAGCCGCCGGACCTGCCGGGCGTGTACTGCGGGGGGATGCCGCCCCGGCCGTCACCGCCGCCGCCCTGGGCGCCGCCGTAGACCTGGCCCGTGTTGTAGCCGGAGTCGTAGCCGGTGCCCCGCGCCTGCGTGAAGCTCGGGTCGTGGTCCCGTCCGTGGCCCTGGTCGTAACGGGGCGGCTGCTGCGGAACCTGCGGGCGCTGCACGTGGCTCATCCTGCGGGGACCCTCGGGCTGGGGGTTCGCGGGGCCGCGGCCGTATCCGCCGTCATCGGGCCAGTCATTCATGTGGACCAGTGTGCCGGGCAGGGGTTTCCCCGCGACAGGGCGGGTGGAGGATCGGGGCGGTGCTGTTGCCAAGCTGATGCAAAGCGGACCGGACGGGGGCGTCGCGGAGGCCCGGCATAAGGTGGAGGGCATGACAGATCAGGGCGACATCCCGGGCAAGCCCACCTCGGCCTCCCGCACCACCCTCAGCCACATCATGACCAGCCACGACACCAACCTCCTCGGCACGGTGCACGGCGGCGTGATCATGAAGCTGGTGGACGACGCGGCGGGCGCCGTCGCGGGCCGGCACTCGGGCGGCCCGGCCGTCACCGCCTCCATGGACGAGATGGTCTTCCTGGAGCCGGTCAGGGTCGGCGACCTGGTGCACGTGAAGGCCCAGGTCAACTGGACGGGCCGGTCCTCCATGGAGGTCGGCGTCCGGGTCATGGCCGAGCGCTGGAACGAGTCCACGCCCGCCACCCAGGTCGGCTCCGCCTACCTGGTCTTCGCGGCCGTCGACGCGGAGGGCAAGCCCCGCCCGGTCCCGCAGGTCGTCCCGGAGACGGAGAAGGACAAGCGGCGCAACCAGGAGGCCCAGATCCGCCGCACCCACCGCCTCGCCCGCCGCCAGGCGATCAAGGAACTGAGGGAACGGCGCGTGGCGGAGGGGTACGAGGACTGAGGGGTACGGGCCCGGCCCCCGGCCGCGGGCACGCCGCCCGGCCGCGGCCCCGGCCCCCGGCGTACGTCCCGGCTCCGGTTACGAGCACGCCACCCCCGGCGTACACCCCGGCCCCGGCTACGGGCACACCACCTGGTCCCCCCTCACCGCCTCGAACGGCGTCTCCGGCTCCTCCGCCCGCACCGCCCGCACCCCCTTGTAGTCCGCCCCCACGATCACCCGCAGCGTCCCGCCCCGGCCCGTCACCGCTTCGAGCCGCGCCCCCGGCACGGCCGCCGCCAGGGACTTCGCCGAGCGGTCCCAGCGCGGGTCGTACTCCACGACCGTGTGCTCCCGCTCCGCCCCCGGCGCCGTCCTCGGGGTCCGGGTCGTCGCGAAGCCGGTCCCGCGCAGCGCGTCGTCGACCTTCCGGCCGAGGCCGTCCGTCCGGGTCCCGTTGTAGACCTGCACCCGGATCGTGTCCGGCGCCACGTCCACCACGGCGTCCTGCGGCGCCTTCGCCGAGGTCGCCGGGGCCGCCGCCTCCCGCGGGGCGATCGGCCGGTCCTCCCGCAGCGCCTGGAAGAGCTGCTGCGCCTTCGCCGCGTCCCACTTCACCGTCGAGCCGATGCCCTTCACCGGGAAGCTCACGTCCCCGACCGGCACGGACACGAACTCCGACGACGCGGGCGTGAAGCCGCGCATCGCCTTGGAGAGCGACAGCATCTGGTCCGTGCCGAAGTCCTCGTCGGCCCGTACGGAGCTCAGCATGCTCGTGGCCACCGCCCGGAACCGCACCGGGTTGAACAGCACCCCGCCGCTCGTCACCTGCTCCACGAGCGCCGCCAGGAACTTCTGCTGCCGCTGCATCCGCCCGATGTCGGCGGCCCCGTCGACGTGCCGGGAGCGCACGTACTGGAGGGCCTGTCCGCCGTCCAGCTCGTGGGTGCCGGCGGCCAGGTCGAGCCCGGTGTACGCGTCCTTCAGCGGCTTCGGCGTACAGATCCGCACCCCGCCGACCGCGTCCACGGTCCGCATGAAGCTGGTGAAGTCGACCTCCAGGTAGTGGTCGATCTTGACGCCGGTCATCGACTCGACGGTCCGCACGGTCAGCGCGGGCCCGCCCTCCGCGTAGGCGGCGTTCAGCTTCACCGGGTGCGCGTGGTGCCTCTCGCCGCTGGTGAGGTCGGTGTGCTCGGGCATCTCGGCGTACGAGTCGCGGGGCAGGCTCACCACGCTCGCCCGGTCCCGGTCCTGCGAGAGGTGCACCAGCATCACCGTGTCGGTGCAGTGGCAGGGCGCGCCGCCGAGCCGGTACTTCGCCCGCTCCTCCGGGGTGATCCGGTCCCGGCCGTCCGTGCCGACGACCAGGACGTTCATCCCGTGCCCGGCCTGCGGCCGGTTCTTCATGTCCTTGAAGGGGTCGACCCGGGTGAGCCCGGTGTCCAGGCCGGTCATCAGGGCGTGTCCGACCCCGCCCGCCGCGAGGACCGTCACGGAGAGCGCCGTCGCCGTCCGCACCCCCCACCGGGACCGCCTCCGCGGCCGGCGCGCCGGTACGCGGCGGGCGGCGGGCCGGGGACGGGGCGTGCGGGGCGGTGTGGGCACGGACGGACACCTCCGCGGGTGGGACAAGGGGGCCGTGAGCACCGTAGGCCCATACGATCAGCGCAAGGGAGCGCCACCCGTGCGGCGCGCACCCGTGTCCCCCGTTCGCGGTAACGTGGCGGGCGAGAACACCGTCTCCGTCTCGCGGGGGACGCCTCCCCCGCACCGCCGAGGAACCATGCCGCCCCCGTCTCCGTGATCATGCCGGTCCTCAACGAGGAGCGGCACCTGCGCAACTCCGTCCGCCACATCCTGGAGCAGGAGTACGACGGCGAGACGGAGGTGGTGATCGCGCTCGGCCCGTCCACGGACCGCACCGACGAGGTCGCCGCCGAGCTCGTCCGCGAGGACCCCCGCGTCAAGACCGTGCCCAACCCCACCGGCCGTACGCCCGCCGCCCTCAACGCGGCGATCGGGGCCTCCCGCCATCCGGTCGTGGTGCGCGTCGACGGCCACGGCATGCTCTCCCCGGACTACATCGCCACCGCCGTGCGGCTCCTGGAGGAGACCGGCGCGCAGAACGTCGGCGGCGTCATGCACGCCGAGGGCGAGAACGCCTGGGAGGACGCGGTCGCCGCCGCGATGACCTCGAAGATCGGCGTCGGCGACGCCGCCTTCCACACGGGCGGCGAGGCGGGCCCCGCCGAGACCGTGTACCCGGGCGTCTTCCGGCGCGAGGCCCTGGAGCGACAGGGCGGCTACAACGTGGAGTTCGTCCGCGCCCAGGACTGGGAGCTGAACTTCCGGATCCGCGAGGCCGGCGGTCTGATCTGGTTCTCGCCGGAGCTGCGCGTCCAGTACCGCCCCCGGCCCTCGGTGAAGGCCCTCGCCAAGCAGTACAAGGACTACGGGCGTTGGCGCCACGTGGTGGCCCGTTACCACCAGGGCTCCATCAACCTGCGCTATCTGGCCCCGCCGACCGCCGTCTGCGCCATCGCCGCCGGCGTGGTCGTGGGCGTCCTCGTCACGCCGCTCGGCTTCGTGGTCCCGGCCGGCTACCTCGCCGCGATCACCGCCGGCTCGGTCCCGGCCGACAAGGGCCTCTCCCCCAAGGCCCGCCTTCGGATCCCGGTCGCCCTCGCCACCATGCACATGTCCTGGGGCTACGGCTTCCTCACCAGCCCCCGCTCCCTCGCGAAGAAGGTCATCGCGAGCCGCCGCCCGGCGGTGACGGCGGAGGAGACGGAGACGGTCTGACGACCGCGTCCGCGTCCGAACACGGCGACGGCCGGGCTCCGGAAAAGGGCCCGGCCGTCGCCGTGTCGGTGGGGGAGCGGGTCAGCTCTTCCCGTCCCACTTGTAGACGGAGTAGATGTCCATGCAGTCCGCCTTGTCGTCGGCGCCCTCGGGCAGGTCGCCCGCGGTGTGCGTCGGCCGCTTGTAGACCGTGCCCTCGCGCCAGTCGGAGCCGACGATGAGCTTGATGCCCTCGGCCTTGGCGTCGATCCGGACCGCCGAGTCGGGCAGTCCGAGGGCCTTGGCCACCGACTGGGCGTTCGCCTTGCCCCGGTCGCCGTCGCCCTTGGGGTAGACGACCACGGTGTCCTTGCGCGGGCCGCCCTCCGCGGAGGACTCGGCCTGCGTGAAGCCCTTGCCCTGGAGGGTCTCGGCCAGGGCGCGGGCGCGGCCCTGGACGGCCGCCTCGCCGTTGCCGTCGGTGCCGTTGACGATCGTCACGCCGAAGGAACCGGGGTCGTCGGCGGGCGTCTTCGGCTTCGCGGAGGCCGTCGGCTTCGGCTTGGCGCCGGCCTTGTCGCCGTTCTTGTCGAAGGCGATGTCGTCACGGAGCATCGTCCACATCTTCTCGGCGGACGACGGGACCGGCTGGAGCCACTCGTTGGGCCGCTGCGGGTACGCGACGGTCGGGACCGTCGCCGTGGTCAGACGGTCGAGCTTGACGTTCTTGAGCTGCATCGACAGGTCGAAGAGCTTCTTCACGCTCTTGATCTCGTCGGAGACCTGGAGCGCCCGCGTGGCGGTGTCGGCCAGGCCCATCAGACGGCCGGTGTCGCTCCAGGCGTTCTGGCTCTGGAGCTTCTTCATCATGCCGTTCATGTACATGTGCTGGGCCTTGGCGCGGTTCTGGTCGCTGCCGAACGCGTGCCGGGTGCGCAGCCACTGGAGGGCCTGCTCGCCCTGGACCTCGGAGGTGCCCGCCTTCAGCTTCAGGCCGGACCCGCCCTTCACGACCGCGTTCGACTTGTCCCACACGCCGGTCCTCACGCAGACCGGGACGCCGCCGACCTCGTCGGCCATCGCCACGACACCGGCGAAGTCGACCATCATCCAGTGGTCGATGTAGACCCCGGTGAGGTTCTCCCAGGTGGTGAGGGTGCAGCCGGGGCCGCCGCGCTGCAGGCTCTCGTTGATCGGCCGGTTGTTCGTGGCCTTGTAGGTCGTGCCGTCCTCGTCCTTGCACTCGGGGATCGGGACGACCGTGTCGCGCGGGACGGAGACGATCGAGGCGTTCTCCCGGTCCGCCGAGATGTGCAGCAGCATCTGCACGTCCGCCAGGGGCTTGCGGTCCCTGTCGTTCTTGCCGCCGCCCAGGGCGACGTTCTTGTCGTCCGCCCGGCTGTCCGACCCGATCATGAGGATGTTCAGCGGGGTGTCGCCCAGCGCGTTCGGCGCGGCCTTCTTGACGCCGCTGTTGCCGCCCGCGCGGCTGCCGCCGCGGATGTTGCCGTTGAGGTGCTCGTAGTACAGGTATCCGGCGCCGGCCGTCCCGAGTATCAGCACCGCCAGGGTGATCGCCACCCAGCGCAGCACCTTCCGCTTGCCGGCCTTCTTGCCCGTGGCCTTCTTCCCGGCGCCCTTGGGGCGTCGGCGCGAGCCGCCGCGGCGGGAGCCGCTACGCGCGTCACCGCCCGCCGCACCGCGCCGCCGTTCCGCGCGGGTCGTCCCGTCGGGGGACCCGGTCTCCCCGGCGGCGTCGGTCTCGGCGCCGGTCGCCTCGCCGGCCCCGTGCAGGTCGTCGTCCCAGCCCAGTTCACGGGCGCGCGGGACCTTCCCCCGCGTTCCCTCCCCGCGCACGCTGTTCTGTCCCACCCCAGGTCCCCTCGTGGATCAGGAGTGCGCCGGGACCCGGTGTTTCCGGGTCACTTGGCGCACACCTGCTTGTCGGCCTCTACCTTTTCGACGTCCGGCGCCTTTGCCGGGCCGGTGACGGGCACCCCCGCGCCCTTGAAGTCGGCGCCGAGGACGAGCGTCATGGGCTCGCGCTCCCCGGCGTCCTGCGTGCCCGGCTGGAGAGCCGTGGCGGGCAGGCCCATCAGGTCCGCGAGTTTGCGGGCCTGGTCGGCCTGGTTCGGTGCGTAGGTGAGCGTGGTCTTCGCCGCCTTCTCGGGGGCGTTGCTCTTGTTGGTCGAGCGGGGCACGCCCTGCTCGTTCTGGAGCCAGAGCAGGGTCGCCTGGGCCGCGCCCCGGACGCCGCTGCCGTTGTAGACGTCGACGCGCACGTCGGCGGCCTGGGCCCGCGGGCCCTGGAGGAGCTTCGCCCGGGCCTGTGCCTGGGCGTTCTTGGCCTCCTGCTGCTTCTTCTTCACCTCGGTGAAGGAGACGTCGTTCTGGACCATGCCGAAGACCTGCGGGGCCTTGACGGGGTCGAGGACCACCGTCGCCCTCCTGTTCGGCGGCTCGTCCGGGTTGTCGACCACCGGGACGGTCATGAAGCTGATGTTCTTCAGGTCGACCTTGCCGATCTCCTTGGCCAGGGAGGTCAGCTTCAGGGCGCTCCCTATCCCCTTGTCCACGGTGAGCGCCTCGGTCGCCGCGTTCGCGACCGAGAGGAGCCGCGTCGGGCTGCCCAGGGTGTCCTCCTTCAACTGGCGCATCATCGACGCGAGGAACTGCTGCTGCATCTTGATGCGGTCGAGGTCGCTCTGGTTGCCGAGGCCGTGGCGGTTGCGCAGGAACGCGAGCGCCTGCTCGCCCTGGATCCGGTGCTCGCCCGCCGCCAGGTCGAGCTTGGAGTAGTCCATGTCCCGGATGGGCTTGGTCAGACACACCTCTACGCCGCCGACGGCCGCCGACAGCGTCTTGACGGCGTTGAAGTCGACCATCATGAAGTGGTTGATCCCCACGCCGGTCATCTCCTTGACCGTGCGCATCGTGCAGCCGGGGTCGCGGCCGTTCACGCCGAACGACTCGTTGAACTTGGTCTTCCCGACCGAGCCGGGGACGACCTTGGTCGACCCGTCGGGCTGCTTCGTGGGGCAGTCCGGGATCTCGGTCTTGAGGTCCCGGGGGATGCTCAGCGCCGTCGCGTTGGTCCGGTCCTCGGAGACGTGGATGAGGAACGTGGTGTCGGCGTGCCCGGTGACGTTGCTCTTGTTCCCGTAGCTCTCGTTCCCCTCACCGGTCCGCACGTCGTTGCCGATGATCAGGATGTTGAGCGGGCCGTCCATGCCGGGCGCGCCGACGGCGGCGTCGCCGACGTCCACCGTGCCGATGTTGCCGTTGAGCTTGTCGTAGATCAGGTACGCGCCGGTGGCGCCGGCCACCAGGACGACGGCCATCGTGCCGCCGGTCCACAGCAGGACCTTCTTCTTGCGGGAGGCGCCCTGCTTGGGCCTGCGGCGGCTCGCGGGCGTCTGGCGGTCGCCCCGGCTCTGCTCGGGGACCCGGCGCCGGCGCTGGCCGGGGACGGGGGCCTCGGTGGCGGCGTCACGCTCCGGGGCCTTGGCGGCGGCGCCTCTCTCGGAGGTCCCGGTCGCGGCGGGGGCGGAGGAACCGCGGGAGGGGGACGGAACCGCCGGCTGCCCAGCGGAGCGGTCCAGTCGCAGTTCGTAGTTGCCCGTCTGCGGGTTGAGCACCCACTGGTCGGCGGGGTCGATCTCGTCCGCCCGTCCACGGCTGTGCGCGTCCACGGTTACTCGAGTCCTCCGTCGGTGCCACGCGGGGCGCCCTCCCCACGGGGCGCCGCTCTCTCGGTCGTTCGATCCCTGGTGAGGTGTGACGACCACGTGGTCGGGGTACACCGGATCGGGTCACAGTATCCGCCCAGTTCAGCGCGGGGCGACGTCCGTGACAAATTCCACGCCCCTTACAACCGGGCAATGCGCCCAAACCGCACCCCTCCCCTCCCTCCCCTTGGGGCGCCCTTTACCCGCCTTCCCCACGGCCCCCGCCGCGCACCCCCGACGCGCCCCCGGTCAGGAGCACACCCCTTCCGCCGCGCTCCGTCCGGTGAACGTCGGCGTCGGGGCGGGGCTCGGCGGGGCCTCCGCGTCGTCGGGCTTGCGGTCCTCGTCCTTCTCCCCGGGCTCCACCACCACGGGCCGGTCCTCCCGCAGTTGCCGGAAGAGCTGGCTCGCGGCGGGCTGCACCAGTTCGTCCCGGTTCGCGTTGTACGTGTACGGGCGGCGGGGGACCGTGAGGAACTGCACCCGCTCGGTCGGGATCGCCCGCATCGAGCGCGCCAGGTCGTACAGGTCCCGCAGCGAGTCGAGCCCCGCGTCGGTCGTGATCGACCTGGTGGCTGCGTCCAGGACCGGATAGAGCCTGGCCGGGTTCAGCAGGACCCCGTTGCTCTGCACCTTGTTGACGAGCGCGCCGAGGAACTGCTGCTGCCGGTCCATGCGTTCGGTGTCGCTGCCGTTGCCGAGCGACTTCCGGGCGCGTACGAAACCGAGGGCCTGCTCCCCGTGGAGCGTCTGGCGCCCCGCCGGCAGCTTCAGGTGCGCGTCGGCGTCGTCCACGGGCTCCTTGAGGCAGACCTCCACCCCGTCCACGGCGTCCACCATCTTCTTGAAGCCCTGGAAGTCGATCACCATGTGGTGGTCGACCCGCGTCCCGGTCAGCTTCTCGACGGTACGGATCGTGCACGCCGTACCGCCGACCTCGAAGGCCAGGTTGAACTGCGCGAACTGCTCCCGGGTGCGGGACCCGTCGGGCTTGCGGCAGCTCGGCACCGTCACCATCAGGTCGCGGGGCAGGGAGACGGCGGTCGCGCTCCCCTTCCCCGCCGCGAGGTGCAGCAGGATCACCGTGTCGGAGCGCTGGGTGCCCTTGTCCCGGCCGTACCGCTCGTTCCCCTCGCCGGACCGGGTGTCCGAGCCGATGAGCAGGATGTTCCGGGCGGCCGACGCACTCGCGGGCGGCCGCTCCTTCTCGTACCTGCGCAGCTCGTCGGCGGCGCTGGTGTCCGTGGTGATGTTGCCGTCGAGCTTGCGGTAGAACCACCAGCCGGCCCCGGCCGCGCCGAGGACGACGACCGAGACGCCGAGCGCCGTCCAGCGCAACCAGTGGCGCCGGCGGGGCTTCCCGGGACCGCCGTCCTCCGCCCCCTCCGGGGCGCCGGCCGTCGCGTCCGCGGCCCCCGCGTCCCCGGCCGCCCCGTCCTCGGGCGCCGGGGGGTCCGGT
This sequence comes from Streptomyces sp. NPDC088915, assembly GCF_044749825.1. Classification (NCBI taxonomy): domain Bacteria; kingdom Bacillati; phylum Actinomycetota; class Actinomycetes; order Kitasatosporales; family Streptomycetaceae; genus Streptomyces; species Streptomyces sp. NPDC088915. Next base: position 26,720 of record NZ_JBIVIR010000032.1, on the reverse strand, counting down.
TCGGCGGGCGTGCCTGCGCGGTCCGTCACGTCTGGGTCCGTCCTTCGTGGCGTCGGCGGCGCGCCGGGCGGCCGCCGGCCGTGGAAGGAGCCGGCCGGGTCCGACGCGTGGTGGTGCGGAAGGAGACGACTCCCCCCGGCCGATCATCCACCGGACCGGGCGCCCGAACCCGGGGACCCGGCCCGTCGCTGGGCCGAACGGGTGCGGTTCCACCGGGACGCACGGCGGTGGGGCTCACCGAGCGGTGGGGCTCACAGGGCGGTGTCCGTCACCCGCTCGCTCTCCACCCGCTTCTCGAACGCCTCGGGCGCGAGCCGGTCCAGGTTCCGGCACAGGACCACCGAACCGCCGGCGGCGAGCGGCGCGTACAGACCGGTGGAGACGCCGGCCCAGTCCCCGTAGCCGAGCCCGGAGAGCAGCCGGGAGCCGGGAACGAGGCCGAGCGCCGCCGCGTCCACGCGGGCCTGCTCGACGAGCTGGACGCCACTGCGTTCCGTACCGTCGACGACCAGGGCGGGAGCGTCCGGATCGACCGGTGCGAACGGGGCGAACCGGTCGCCCTGGCCCGGCACCTCGACCGCGTAGTCCGCGTAACCGGCGGGCGCGGTGGGGAACCGGCGGCCCAGCGGCGCCAGGGAGAGCGCGATCCGCTCCCCGGAACAGGCGAGCCCCGCTTCGAGGGTCTCCGGGCCCGCGACCACGACGTCCGCGCCCGCGGGGTCGCCGCCGAGCTCGGCGGTCACGCCCACCGAGGAGCAGGCGAGCAGCCAGACGGCGCTCTGCCAGTGCGCGGGCAGCAGCAGCGCGACCCGGTCGCCGGGTCCGGCGGACAGCTCGCCCTGGATCAGGTTCGCCGTCTTGGCCACCCAATTGGCGAAGGTGGCGACGGACAATTCCACCCGTTCACCGGTGGCGTCGTCGTAGAAGGTGACCAAGGGGCGGGCGGGGTCCGCGGCGAGCGCGGATCGCAGCAGGTCGGCGGGGGTGCGGTCGCTGGCGTTCACGCCGGACAGCGTACGCGGGAGGGCCCGCCGGGGTCCGCCGTACCGGTGACGCCGTCCACCGGTCGGACCGATCGGCCGCCGCTTTCCGGGCGGTGTCCCGCCGCGCGGAACGGCCCGGCGGTACGCACGATCGGCCCATGCGTGCCTCACTCGCCTCCTCGATCGCCGTCACCTGCGCGGCGGTACTCGCCCTGCCGGTCTCCGCCGCCGCGCCCGCGGCGGCCGAGGTGCTCGCGCAGCCACCGGCGGCCTCCGCGCTGCCCCCCGCGCCCGACCTCTCGGGCTCCACCCAGTCCCTGCCGCTCGGTCCGCTGGGCCCCTCCTCACGGGCCGGCGGCCCGGGGGAGCAGGGGCTCACCCGGCGCGACGTCAAGCCCTTCTCGCTCGTGGGCGTGGTCTGGGACGACCCCAGGGCCCCGCTGCACGGCACCGTCCAGGTCCGCACCCGGGCCACCGGCACCGACACCTGGTCGGAGTGGCAGGACGTGGAGACCCACAACGACGAACACGGCGCCGACCCGGACACGGCGGAGGGCACCTCCCGGGCGCTCCGCGGCTCCACGGCCCCGCTGTGGGTGGGCGACTCGGACGGCGTCGAGATCCGCGTACGGGCGGAGTCCGGCGAGACGGGCGGCGCGGCGCCGCTCCCGGCCGGCCTGCGCCTGGAACTCGTGGACCCGGGGGAGGGCCCGGAGACGACGAGGGACACGGAACCGGTCCTGGAGACGGAGCCGGGCACGGAGGTCGAACAGGCCGCGGCCACGGGGCCGTACGCCGGGGAGTCCGGGGACGGTTCCACGGAGCCGGTGTCGGAAGCGGTGTCGGAGGCGGCCCCGCCGCGGGCCCGCACCGCCGTGGCCCCGGCCGTCGCGGCCCCGGAGGCCCCGCTGCCCCCGGCCCCGACCGCTCCGGCCGCCCCGGCTATCCCGGCCGTTCCGACCGTCCCGGCCCCCCTGTCCCTCTCCGGGCTCCTCGCGGGCCTGGACACGATCGGCTCCCAGCTCACCCCGTACCTCGCGCCCTGGCTCCCGCTCCTGCCGAAGGAGGCGGCCGACGCCGTGGCCCCGTACCTGCCCCCGTTCGTGCCCCGCACGCCGACGTCCGGATCCGAGTCCGACGAACCGGCCCAGGAGGCGGTCCAGGAAACGGTCCAGGAGCCGTCCCAGGAGACGGCCCAGGAACCGGCCAAGCTCCAGGACCTGTCCGGGGTGCAGACGGCGGCCGAGGCCGCGGCCGCGCCGTACGTCGGCCCCCGCCCCGCGATCATCACCCGCAAGGGCTGGGGCGCGGACGAGTCGATCCGCGAGAAGACCTTCGTCTACACGAACACGATCAAGGCGGCCTTCGTCCACCACAGCGCCACCGGCAACAACTACACCTGCGCCGAGGCCCCCTCCGTCCTGCGCAGCATCTACCGCTACCACGTGCTGAGCAGCGGCTGGCGGGACTTCGGCTACAACTTCGCCGTCGACAAGTGCGGGAACATCTACGAGGGCCGGGCGGGCGGCGTGGACAAGCCGGTGCTCGGCGCGCACACCCTCGGGTTCAACACCAGCACCATGGGCATCGCCGTCCTCGGCACCTTCAGCAAGACCGCCCCGCCGGCCGCCTCCGTGACCGCCGTCGCCCGCCTGACGGCCTGGAAGCTCGGCCTCCACGGCATCAACCCGGTCGGAACGGTGACGCTCACCTCGGGCGGCGGGAACCTGTACGCGAAGGGCACCAAGGTCAAGTTCCACGCCATCGCCGGACACCGTGACGGATTCGCCACGGACTGTCCCGGATCGCTTCTGTACGGCAAGCTCGGCACGGCCCGGACGAGCGCGGCGTCGTACCAGGGGAGGTAGAGGGGGCCCTGCGGGGGCAACCGTCTGCATAAACTGACCGGTCATATCGCAGGGACGACCGAAAACGGGCGTGCCGACCGGCGCCGAACAGGAAGCAGAGACGACAAGGTGACAGAAGCGATCCTCCTGGTCGGTGGCAAGGGGACACGGCTGCGGCCCCTCACGGTCAACACGCCCAAGCCCATGGTCCCCGCGGCGGGCGTCCCCTTCCTGACGCACCAGCTGGCCCGGGCCCGCGCCGCGGGCGTCGAGCACATCGTGCTCGCCACCTCCTACCTGGCCGAGGTCTTCGAGCCGCACTTCGGTGACGGCTCCGACCTCGGCCTGAGCCTGGAGTACGTCACCGAGGAGGAGCCGCTGGGCACCGGCGGCGCGATACGCAACGTGGCCTCGCGCCTGCACTCGGGCCCCGACGAGCCGGTCCTCATCTTCAACGGGGACATCCTCACGGGCCTCGACATCGGGGCCCTCGTCGACACCCACTCCTCCTCCGGCGCGGACGTCTCGCTCCACCTCACCCGGGTCGACGACCCCCGCGCCTTCGGCCTGGTCCCCACGGACCCCACCGGCCGCGTCACGGCCTTCCTGGAGAAGCCGCAGACGCCCGAGGAGATCGTCACCGACCAGATCAACGCGGGCGCGTACGTCTTCCGGCGCTCGGTCATCGACACCATCCCCACCGGGCGGCCGGTCTCGGTGGAGCGCGAGACCTTCCCGGAACTCCTGGCCTCCGGCGCCCACCTCCAGGGCATGGTCGACTCCACGTACTGGCTGGACCTCGGCACCCCGCAGGCCTTCGTGCGCGGCTCCGCCGACCTGGTCCTCGGCCGCGCGCCCTCCCCGGCGGTCCCGGGCCGCTGCGGCGACCGCCTGGTGCTGCCGTCGGCGCGCGTCGCCCCGGACGCCAAGCTGACCGGCGGCACGGTCGTCGGCGCGGACGCGGTGATCGGCGAGGGCGCCCGCGTCACGGGCTCCACGCTCCTCGCGGGCGCGATCGTCGAACCGGGCGCGGTCATCACCGACTCCCTGATCGGCGCGGGCGCCCGCATAGGCGCGCGTACGGTCCTCAGCGGGGCGGTCATCGGCGACGGCGCCCAGGTGGGCCCCGACAACGAACTCCGCGACGGCATCCGCGTCTGGTGCGACGCGACCCTCCCCGCGGGCACGATCCGCTTCTCGTCGGACCAGTAGGGGGGCGGGGCGGGTCCGCACCGGGCCCCGCCCCATTACGCTCGCCCCCATGGCCGGCCGCTTCCCCCAGAGACCCACCGCACCCGCACGGACACCCGCACGGGCAACCGGCCATGTCCCCGCACCCCGCACCCGCTCCCTCCCCCTCCCCCCGGGAACGGACCTCGCCCTCACCCTCGGCCCCCTCCGCCGGGGCCCCGCGGACCCCGCCTACCGGGCCGCCCGGGACGGCTCGTTCTGGCGGGCCAGCCGGACCCCCGAGGGGCCGGGGACCCTCCGGATCACCGCCCGGAACGGCACCGCGGAGGCCCACGCGTGGGGCGAGGGCGCCGTCTGGCTCCTGGACCGCCTCCCGGCGCTCCTCGGCGCCGAGGACGACCCGACCGCCTTCGCGCCCCGCCACAAGCTGCTCGCCGCGGTGCACCGCCGCCGCCCCGGCCTGCGCCTCCTGCGCACCGGCCTGGTCCTGGAGTCGCTGATCCCGTCGATCCTGGAGCAGAAGGTCACGACGGACGAGGCGTACCGGGCCTGGCGGCTCCTGGTGCGGACGTACGGGGAGCCCGCGCCGGGCCCGGCCCCGGACGGCATGCACGTCATGCCGGACGCGCGCGCGTGGAGCCTGATCCCGTCCTGGGAGTGGCACCGCGCGGGCGTGGACGACAAGCGGGCCGCGACGGTCCTGCGCGTGTGCCGGGTGGCCCGCCGCATGGAGGAGGCCGCGGACATGGACCCGGCCGACGCACGCGGGCGCCTGGAGCTGATCCCGGGCGTCGGCCCCTGGACGAGCGCCGAGGTGGTCCAGCGCACCCACGGCGCCCCCGACGAGGTCACCACCGGCGACTACCACCTGCCCGGCATCGTCGGCTGGGCCCTCGCGGGCGACCGCACGACCGACGACGCGGCCATGCTCGACCTCCTGGCCCCCTACGAGGGCCAACGCCACCGGGCCGCCCGCCTGATCCTCCTCAGCGGCCGCATCCCGCCCCGCAGGGCGCCCCGCATGACTCCGGGCAACATCGCGGCCCTCTGACCGCGCGGAGCCCGACCGGCGAGGTCACCGCACCTCGACGAACTCCGAGGCCGTCCGCGCCGCCCGCTCCCGCGGCGGGGCCGCCGGGTGCCCGATCGCCACCGCGCCGAGCGGGTCCCAGTCGTCCGGCAGGCCGAGGACCTCCCGTACGACGTCCCGGCAGAACATCGTCGAGGACACCCACGCCGAGCCGAGCCGTTCGCCCGCCAGCGCCACCAGGAAGTTCTGCACGCCCGCGCCCGCCGCGACCAGGAACATCTCGCGCTCGGCGGTGTCCCGGCGCGGGTCGCCGTAGTGGTGGGAGCCGTCCATGACCAGGCACGGCACCGCCAGGTGGGGCGCGTCGCGCAGGACGTCCCCGCGCCGCACCCGCTTCGCGATCGACTCCTCGGACCTGCCGTCCCGGCGCAGGTCCGCGACCCACGCCTCCCGCATCGCGTCGAGCAGCCGCGTCCGCGACTCCGCCGACTCCAGGAGGACGAACCGCCACGGCGTCGTGTGGTGCGGGGCCGGCGCCGTCACGGCCGCGGCGACCGCGCGCCGTACCGCCCCGGGGTCGACCGGCTCGGCCGTGAACTCCCGTACGGTCCGCCGCAGCGTCACCGCCTCCCGTACGGCCTCGGAGGTGCCCAGCCGGAACATGTCGTCGGCGGCGCCCCGCACGAGCGCGCGTGCGCCCGGCTCGTCGTCCCCGCCCACCACGTGCGGCAGGCCCCGGACGACGGCCACCGGGAGTCCGGCCGCCTTGCCCTTCACCAGGTCTCCGGCGGCGGCCAGTTCGTCGGCGGTGGCGACCACGGTCGCGCTCAGCGGATTGCCGTGCGCGTCGGTCCCGCCGCGCAGGTCGTCCAGGACCCGCACCCCGGCCGCCCCGATCGCCACGTCCGTGAGCCCGCTGCGCCAGGGGCGCCCGAAGGTGTCCGTGACGACGACGCCCACGTCCACGCCGAGCGCCTCGCGCAGCCCCTCGCGGATCCGGCGGGCCGAGCCGTCCGGGTCCTCGGGCAGCAGGAGGACCGTCCCGGCGGGGGTGTTGGAGGCGTCGACCCCTGCGGCGGCCATGACGAGCCCCTGCCGGTTCTCGACGATCCGCAGGGCGCCGCGCCGCGCCACCACCCGTACGGTCTCGGCGTCGATGGCCTCCTCGCGGTCGTCGGCGGCGACCACCCGCCCCTCCGCCTTGCTCACGATCTTGGACGTGACGAGCAGCACGTCCCCGTCGGCCAGCCCCGAGGAGACGGAGGCGATCAGCTTGGCCAGGTCGTCCCCGGCCGCCACCTCGGGAAGCCCGGGCAGCGCCCACACCCGGTAGGCGGGGGCGGCGGTCACCCGCGTACCTCCTCGGCGAGCGCGAGCGCCTCGCGCGCCATCGCCGCCGTCGCGTCCACGTCCGTCATCATCAGCGGCACCGCGCGACAGGCGATGCCCGCCGCCTCGACGTCCGCGACGGCGCCCGCGTCCACGGTGTCCACGAGCCAGCCGTCGAGCAGTCCGGTGCCGTAGTGCCGGGCCACCGCCGCCGCCGTGGACTCCACGCCCACCGCCGCGAGGACCTTGTCGGCCATCCCGCGCACGGGCGCGTCCCCGACGATGGGGGAGAGGCCCACGACCGGCGCCCCGGCCGCGGCGACCGCCTCGCGGATCCCGGGCACGGCCAGGATCGTGCCGACGGACACGACCGGGTTGGACGGCGGGAAGAGAACGACGTCCGCCTCCGCGATCGCCTCCAGGACACCCGGCGCCGGCTTCGCGGCCTCCGCGCCGACCGGCACGACGGCCTTCGCGTCGACGGAGGCGCGCAGCTTCACCCAGTACTCCTGGAAGTGCACCGCCCGCTGCTCGCCGTCGACCTCGATCGCCACGTGGGTCTCGACGCGGTCGTCGGACATGGGGATCAGGCGCACGCCCGGCTGCCAGCGGGCGCACAGCGCCTCGGTGACGGCGCTCAGCGGATAGCCCGCGGCGAGCATCTGGGTGCGGACGATGTGGGTCGCGAAGTCCCGGTCGCCGAGGCCGAACCACTCGGGTCCGACGCCGTACGCCGCGAGCTCCTCCTTGACCGTGAAGGACTCGTCCGTACGCCCCCAGCCCTGCTCCTCGTCGATGCCCCCGCCGAGGGTGTACATCACCGTGTCCAGGTCGGGGCAGACCTTCAGCCCGAAGAGATGGATGTCGTCACCGGTGTTGCCGACGACCGTGATCTCCGCGTCCGGGGCGGCCTGCTTGAGACCGCGAAGGAACCGGGCACCACCGATGCCGCCTGCCAGAACCACAATGCGCATGTACGGCAGTGTGTCAGGCGACGATCACTCCCGGCGCGTCCGGGGCGGGGACCGCCGGGGCGCACTGCGCGCGGAGCGACTCGTGCATGGGCATCTCGGTCAGGCCCGGGAAGTAGACGTGCAGGCTGACGGCCGGCTCCAGGGAGTCGTTGACGACCTCGTGGACGTACCCGGGGGCGAACACGCGCTGCGCGCCGCCGGCGAGCGTCCGCACGCCCCGGTCCGTACGCTCCGTCAACTCGCCCTCCAGGACGGTGAGGACGCCGGAGGAGACGCCGTGGTCGTGGAGCCCGCTGCCCTGTCCGGGCACCCAGGAGAGCAGCCAGACCTCGTAGCCGGGCCCGGTGCGCAGGCGGTGGTACCAGCGGGTGGTGGCGTCGTACTCGACGTGCGGGGCCCACTGGGAGCGGTCCTCGGCGATCGAGCGCGCGAGACCGACGAAGTCGGCCACGGTCACGGGGTGGACGCGCTCGGGCTGGAGGAGGTGGGGGACCTCCATGATGTCGCCGGCGATCTGGAGGTCGCTGTCCATGTTCATGGGGTGGGGTGGTTCCTCAGCAGAAACAGAAGCGGTGGGGGGTCACGGGAAGAGCGGTGACACGGGAGGCGCGGGTGACGCCGGGGGAAAACCGGGGTGCTGGGAGGAAAAGCTGGAGCTCTGCGGCATCAACAGCTGGGACAGCAACAGCAACAGCGCGCCTGGACAGCGCGGCGGAACCCACGGGCGTGGGTCGCGGAGGGCGCTGCGGTCGCTGGCATGCCACCAAAGGTGGCCGGAGGGGCACCCGACTGTCAACTCGATGCCCGATTTGGCGGTAATGTTTCACCTCATCCGGTTGCTCTCTCTGGAGAAAGGTTTGCTCATGCGCGGACCAGGAGAGATGGCGCATCGACCGTGCCCGCGAACGCGGCGGTGCGCGCGTGTCGGTCCGGACAGGGGGCGGCTCGTGACCCGACTGTGATCCGGATCGCTTCCGTGGCTGGATCGCAACAAGATCCACGCCCCGGTCGTCCTTCCCCGTGGAGGCCGCGCCGCACGGTCGCATCGGTACCCTGTGTGACGGTTTTTGGTGATTTGAACACTTACCGCATACGCTTGGTTCCGCAGAGTGAATACGGGGCCCAATAGCAGATCTCAGCTTGACTCGCACAGAGCACGAACTTGTAATTTCACTCGTGTCGTTCGGCCGTGTTCGTACGGCAACTCCACGGGGACGCACAGAACAGACGAGGGGCGCACATGACCGAGTTGTTCCAGGAACTGCTGGTCGAGGACGCGGACGAGGAACTCGGCTGGCAGGAGCGCGCGCTGTGCGCCCAGACCGATCCCGAGTCCTTCTTCCCCGAGAAGGGCGGCTCGACCCGCGAGGCCAAAAAGGTCTGCCTCGCCTGCGAGGTACGTTCCGAATGCCTCGAATACGCCTTGCAGAACGACGAGCGCTTCGGCATCTGGGGCGGCCTCTCGGAGCGCGAGCGACGCCGCCTGAAGAAGGCCGCCGTCTGAACCGCCGCTGTCCGAAAAGCAGCCCGAGCGGCCGCCCGAACCGCCGGCACCCGACCGCGTCCGGACCCCCGAGCCGGGACGCGTCCACCGGGACCGCGCGGAAACGCGCGCACCAGCTCGTCCCGAACGGTCCGCCCCCCGTGCACCCGAGCACGGACGGCGGACCGTTTCGCGTATCCGGCGCCTCCCGCCCATCCGGCGCGTCCCGACCCGCCTCCTCCCCGCGACCGCGACCGCGACCGTTCCGTCCCCTCTGTCCACAGGGGCCCGGGAGCTCTGTCCACAGGGCGGCGGACCGCTCCGCGCACAGCCGTTAGTGTGGGCCTCCGTCCGAGACGCTCCCCACGCCCCCCGCGGGCGACCCCCGGCCGGAGGGCCCGTAGCTCGATGTCCTCAACTCCTGAGTTCCCGCGACACGTCGTCACCGCCGTGCTCGTCACCCACGACGGCGCCCGCTGGCTGCCCGACGCCCTGGCCGGCCTGCTCGCCCAGGAACGCCCCGTGCAGAACGTGGTCGCGGCCGACACCGGCAGCGCCGACGACTCCGCACAGCTCGTCGCCGACGCCGTCGGCGCCGACCGCGTCCTGCACCTCGCGCGCCGCACCGGATTCGGCGCCGCCGTCGAGGAGGCCGCGCGCACCGCGCCCGTGCTCGGACCCGAGGACCTGCCCTACCTGAAGCGCCCCAGCGGCTGGGACCCCGTCAGCCGCACCTGGAACGACGAGGCCTACGACCTCCCCGAACTCCCGCACGGCGAACCGGTCCAGTGGCTCTGGCTCCTCCACGACGACTGCGCGCCCGAGCCCGGCGCCCTCGCCGAACTCCTGCGCGTCGCCGACTCCGACGCGTACGCCGCCGTCGTCGGCCCCAAGCTGCGCGGCTGGTACGACCGGAAGCAGCTCCTGGAGGTCGGCGTCTCCATCGCCCGCAGCGGGCGCCGCTGGACCGGCCTCGACCGCCGCGAGCAGGACCAGGGCCAGCACGACCAGGTCCGCTCCGTCCTCTCCGTCTCCACCGCCGGCATGCTGGTCCGCCGCGACGTCTTCGAGGAGCTCGGCGGCTTCGACCGGCGCCTGCCCCTCATGCGCGACGACGTCGACCTGTGCTGGCGCGCCCACGCCGCCGGACACCGCGTCCTCGTCGCCCCCGACGCCGTCCTGCGGCACGCCGAGGCCGCCGCCCGCGAGCGCCGCACCGTCGACTGCGCCGGCCGCACGGCGGCCAACCCGCACCGCGTCGACAAGGCCGGAGCCGTCTACGCGCTCCTGGCCAACACCCGCGGCGCCGCCCTCCCGTACGTCTTCGCGCGGCTCGTCCTCAGCACCCTGCTCCGCACCCTCGCCTACCTCGTCGGCAAGGTCCCCGGACAGGCCGTCGACGAGGTCATGGGCCTCCTCGCCACCCTGCTGCGGCCCGAGAAGATCCTCGCCGCCCGCAAGCGGCGCAAGAACCCCGCCGTCGCCGCGGGCGAACTCCGCCCGCTCTTCCCGCCGCCCGGCGCCACCGTCCGCGCCGCCGCCGAACAGCTCGCCGCCAACTTCGGCGGCAACGAGGCCGACTCCGGCGGCTCCCGCCACGGCGTCGCCGAGTCCGGACCCGGCGGCGACGACGCCGACTACCTGGAGATCGAGCAGTTCGCCCGGCTCAAGAAGATCGCCCGCAGGCCCGGCCCGGTCCTCTTCGCCCTCCTCCTCGTCGTCTCCCTCGTCGCCTGCCGCAACCTCTTCTCCGGCGGCTCCCTGGCCGGCGGCGCCCTGCTGCCCGCCCCCGACACCGTCTCCGGACTCTGGTCCCGGTACGCCGACACCTGGCACCCCCTCGGCACCGGCGGCACCCAGTCCGCCCCGCCCTACCTCGCCGTCCTGGCCGCGCTCTCCGCGCTGTTCCTCGGCTCCACCTCCACCGCGCTGACCCTGCTGCTCGTCTGCTCGGTCCCGCTCGCCGGCTTCACCGCGTACTTCGCCTCCCGGGGCATCGTCGAGTCCCGGCTGCTGCGCGCCTGGGGCGCCGTCGCGTACGCCTTCCTGCCCGCCGCCACCGGCGCCCTCGCCGCCGGCCGCCTCGGCACCGCCGTCCTCGCGATCCTGCTCCCGCTGATCGGCCGCGCCGCCGTCGCCGCCCACGGCTTCAACCGGCCCGACCGGGGCAGCTGGCGCGCCACCTGGGCGTACGCCCTCCTGCTCACCCTCACGACCGCGTTCACCCCGGTCGTCTGGCCCCTCGCCGTCCTCCTCGGCCTCGGCGTCCTCGCCGTCCGCCGCTCCGACATCACCGCGTACGGGCTCCGCTTCCTCGCCGCCGTCGGCACCCCCCTGCTCGTCCTCGCCCCCTGGTCGCTCACCCTCCTGACCGACCCCTCCGCCTTCCTGCGCGAGGCCGGCGTCGACGTCCGCACCGGCACCGCCACCGCGCTCGACCTGCTCGGTGCCGGACCCGGCGGGCCCGGCACCACCGGCGGCCTCCTCCTGATCGGCCTCGTCCTCGCCGGACTCGCCGGACTGCTGCGCGGGGAGCGCCGGCTCGCCGTCCACGCCGCCTGGGCCGCCGCCCTCGCCGGCCTCCTCTTCGCCGTCCTGACCAACGGCGCGGGCGGCACCGGCTGGGCCGGACCCGCCACCCTCGTCTACGGCGCCGCCCTCATCGCCGCCGGCATGATCGGCGCCGAGGGCGGACGCACCCGCGTCGCCGCCCACGGCTTCGGCTGGCGCCAGCCCGTCGCCGCCCTGATCGCCCTCGCCTGCGCCGCCGGTCCCGCCGTCGCCGCCGCCGGCTGGATGATCGGCGGCGCCGACGGCCCGCTGACCCGCCGCGACCCGGTCCAGGTCCCGGCCTTCGTCGCCGAGGAGAGCACCACCCGCGACCAGCCCCGCACCCTCGTCCTGGGCGGCTCCGACCCCGGCCGGGTCGCCTACACCCTGGTCCGCGGCTCCGGCGCCCGCCTCGGCGACGCCGAACTCACCGAGACCGCCGCGGGCGACCCGCACCTCGACCGGGTCGTCGCCCTCCTCGTCGCCGGCTCCGGCGCCGACCAGACCGAGCAGCTCAGCGGCTACGCGATCCGCTACGTCCTCGTACGGGACGGCGCCCCGCGCCAGATGAGCCGCGTCCTCGACGCCACCCCCGGCCTCAGCCGCCTCAGCCAGATCGACGGCAGCGCCCTGTGGCGCGTGGACCGCGAGATCGCCCGCGTCATGATCACCCCGCCCGCCGCCGGAGCCGGAGCCGACGCCGAGCAGGAGACGGACGCCAAGGAAGAGACGGACGCCAAGGCCGTCGCCGCCGGTCCCGTCGAGGTGCACACCGGGATCCCCGCGGGTTCCGCCGGCCGCGTCCTGCGCCTCGCCGACCGCGCCGACGAGGGGTGGACCGCCACCCTCGACGGCAAGGCGCTGACCAGGACCACCGTCGACGGCTGGGCCCAGGGCTTCGAGCTCCCCGCCCAGGGAGGCCGCCTCGACGTCACGTACGACGAGCCGCTCACCCACACCGCGTGGATCTGGACCCAGGTCGCCCTCGGCGTCGTCCTGCTCGTCCTCGCCCTGCCCGGCCGCCGCCGCGAGATCGACGACGACCTGCCCGAGGAGGAGCTCGCGATCCCCGCCCAGGCCGCCGAGGGCGACGGCCGCCGCGCCCGCCGCCTGCGCGCCGCCGCCGAGGCGGAGGCCGCGGAGCAGACGCCCGCCGACGCGCCGGAGCACGAGCCGCTCCCGATCCCGGAGCAGCAGACCCACGAGCCCGGGGACCGGGAGGGGGAGTGGGACGGCGCGTACGACCCCGCCTACGCCCCGGCCCCGGCCCCGGACCACGCCCAGGACCAGCAGCCCCACGCCGACCAGGACTCCTACCAGGAGTACGCGGCCGACCCGTACCAGCAGCAGCCGTACGCGTACCCCCAGCAGGGCTACGACCAGCGGCAGTACGACCCGCAGGGCTACGAGCAGCAGGGCTACGACCAGCAGCAGTACGGCGGACAGGGCCACGACCCGCAGCAGCAGGGGTACGACCCGCAGCAGTACGACCCGTACGGCTACGGCTACGGGCACCCCCGGGGCCACGAGACCGAGCAGCGTCCCGACGGGAGCAGCAACCAGTGAAGCGCACGACCCTCTCCCTGATCGCGGGCGCCACGGCCCTCGCCGCCGTCACCGGCTTCGCCGCCCTCACCGCCCCCGACGGCACCGCCGCCCCCGAGGCGGCCAGGGCCACCACCCGGCTGCCGGTCGAGCGCGTCGGCCTGGCCTGCCCGGCCCCGAGCTCCTCCGAGGTGGCCGAGACCGTCTACACCTCGTACACCCCGACGGGCACGGAGGCCGGCAAGGCCGCGGGAGACGCCGGGGCCCCCGGGGCCGGCAAGGCCGAGCGGCCCACGGCCCTCCTGAAGCCCGCCGCGGGCGCGACCGCCGACGGCGGCACCGGCAAGGACGGCAAGAAGCCCGCCGCGCCCAAGGCCCCCGCCACCGTCACGGCCCCCGGCAAGCCCGTCACCGCCGAGGCGAACGGCGCGACCGCGCCCGCCCTCACCGGCTCGGCCACCGGCACCCTCGCCCCCGGCTGGACCGTCCAGCAGACCACCGTCGTCCCGGCGGGCGGCTCGCGCGGCCTCCTCGGTCTCACCTGCGGCGCCCCCGACACCGACTTCTGGTTCCCGGCGGCCTCCACCGCCAAGGCCCGCCACGACTACGTCCACCTCACCAACCCGGACGACACGGCCGCCGTCGCCGACATCGCGCTGTACGGCCCCGAGGGCGTCCTCAAGTCCCAGTTCACCGAGGGCATCCCGGTCCCCGCCCACTCCACGGTCCCGGTCCTCCTCTCCACCCTCACCCACGAGGCCGCCCAGCGGGACGTCACCGTCCACGTCACCACCCGCAGCGGGCGCGTCGGCGCGGCCCTCGGCGTCGCCGACGAGAAGCTCGGCAGCGACTGGATCTCGGCCTCGGCCGACCCGTCGGGCAGCGTCGTGCTCCCCGGCATCCCGGCCGACGCCACCTCGGTGCGGCTCGTGGTCATGGCCCCCGGCGAGGACGACGCCGACCTGAAGGTCAAGCTGTCCACCACGAGCGGCGCGATCGTCCCGGCGGGCGCCGACACCCTGCACGTGAAGTCCGGGATGACGACCTCCATCGACCTGCCGGACCTCACCCGCGGCTCGGCGGCCTCCCTGTACCTCGCCCCGGAGGACCCGAAGCGTCCCGTCCCGGTCGTGGCCGCCCTCCAGGTGGTCCGGGGCAAGGGCGACAAGAGCGAGATCGCCTTCATCCCGGCGGCGGGGGCGATCTCCGCCCGCGCGACGGTCGCCGACAACCGCGCCGGGGCCTCGACGCTCTCCCTGACCGCCCCCGACGCCGACGCGCAGGTCAGGGTCACGGCCTCGGCCGGCTCCGGGGCGGGCACACCGGTGTCGAAGACGGTCACGGTCAAGGCGGGCACCACGACGGCCCTCACCGACCTCGCCCCCCAGGGACTCAAGGGCTCCTACGCGCTGACCGTCGAGCCGGTCTCCGGCGGCACGGTGCACGCGGCGCGGACGCTCGCCCTGCCGCAGGACGGCGTCCCGATGTTCACCGTCCAGACCCTCACCGACGACCGGGGCACGGTCGAGGTCCCGTCGGCCCACCAGGACCTGGGAGTACTGGACTGACCCGGGCCCCTCAGGACGAGACCGGGCCTCTCAGGGACGTGACCGGGCCCCTCAGGACGAGACCGGGCCCTCAGGGACGAGACCGGGCCCCTCAGGGACGAGACCGGGTCCGGAGGCCGTACGGCGTCCGGCCCCGCCCGGCTCAGTCCTGCCCGTACCGGGGGTCGACCGACTCGGGGGAGAGCCCGAGGAGCTCGGCGACCTGCTCCACGACCACCTCGTGGACCAGGAGCGCCCGCTCGTCCCGGCTCTTCGAGCGGATCTCGACCGGCCGCCGGTAGACGACCACCCGGGCGGGCTCGCCCTTCTCCGCCGAGACCGAACCGCCCAGCGGCACCGTCTCGCCCGGTACGGGCGGCGGCACCTCCAGGACCATGAACTCGACGTCGGCCAGTTGCGGCCAGCGCCGTTCGAGCCGCTCCACCGAGTCGAGGACCAGATCGCGGAAGGTGTCGGCCCGGCTCGCGGAGAGCGGCACCTGCGGCGGCGCGACGGGACCCCGCATCCCGCGGCCGTGCCGGTCGCGGCGGCGGACCCGGGGCTCCGCCGGGGGCTCCGCGGGACGGTGCGAGGGGCTCGGCGGCACAGGACTGTCCATCACCGACGCAGCGTAACCCCCATCGGTCCGCCGCACCGTGGCGTGTCTTCGCCACCTTCCCCGACACGCCCGGACCGCGCCCGGCGCGTCACCGTCCCCTCCCCGTCCCTCCTGTCGAAACCTGAACGTTCCGGCCAACCGCACGCCCGATTCGGCGGTCCGTCACGATCGGCCATCTGGCCCCGATTGACCGGATTCCTCTCCCTGACTGTCCGAATCTCCACCTGCCCCCGGACCCCCGCCCTCCCTTCCCCGCAGGTCGGAACGGCCGCCCCGCACCCGGGAGGGGAGGGGCTCGCACCGCGACACGGTGGAGTGACCTGAGGGAGAGTCGTCGCGGCCCGCTCAAGAGTGCGGTACCGTCCAACGTCGTGAGCCCTGTACGTCGCTGTTCGCGCACCGCGTGCGGCCGCCCTGCCGTCGCGACACTGACGTACGTCTATGCCGACTCGACTGCGGTCCTCGGCCCGCTCGCCACCTACGCCGAGCCCCACTGCTACGACCTGTGCGCCGAGCACAGCGAGCGCCTCACCGCCCCGCGCGGCTGGGAGGTCGTGCGGCTCTCCGACGGATCCGCCCCCAGCCGCCCCAGCGGCGACGACCTCGAAGCCCTGGCCAACGCGGTACGGGAGGCGGCCCGTCCCCAGGAGCGCGCGGCCGGAGCCGGCGGCAAGGGCGGCGGAGGCCGTGGCGGCGACCCCATGGAGGTCGGGCGCCGCGGACACCTCCGGGTGCTCCGTTCCCCCGACAACTGAGCCGCCGCCCGAGCCCGCCGCCGGAGCCCCGCGCGCCGACACGGGCCGACAACCAGGCGCAATCGGCCACCGTCCGCATCCCTCCGCCCCACTCCGGGTAGTTTTGGCGTTCCGTACACGCGCCGCACACGCGTGCCCAGAACTCAGGAGGGTGGATCCGTGACTGCCGATCTGTCGCAGATCGTGAAGGCGTACGACATCCGCGGAGTGGTACCCGACCAGTGGGACGAGACGCTCGCCGAGCTCTTCGGCGCCGCCTTCGTCCGGGTGACGGACGCGGACGCGATCGTCGTCGGCCACGACATGCGCCCCTCGTCGCCCGGCCTCGCGGGCGCCTTCGCGCGCGGCGCGGCCCGCCTCGGCGCCGACGTCACCCTCATCGGGCTCTGCTCGACCGACCAGCTCTACTTCGCCTCCGGCAGCCTCGGTCTGCCCGGCGCGATGTTCACCGCCTCCCACAACCCGGCCCAGTACAACGGCATCAAGATGTGCCGCGCCGGAGCCGCCCCCGTCGGCCAGGACACCGGCCTCGCCGACATCCGCGCCCTCGCCGAGGAGTGGTCCGCGAAGGGCGCCCCCGAGGCCGCCGCCACGCCCGGCACCGTCACCGAGCGCGACACCCTCCAGGACTACGCCGCCCACCTCAAGGGCCTCGTCGACCTCACCGGCATCCGCCCGCTCAAGGTCGTCGTCGACGCGGGCAACGGCATGGGCGGCCACACCGTCCCCACCGTCTTCGAGGGCCTCCCGCTCGACACCGTCCCGATGTACTTCGAGCTGGACGGCACCTTCCCGAACCACGAGGCCAACCCGCTCGACCCGAAGAACATCGTCGACCTCCAGGCCCGCGTCCGCGAGGAGGGCGCCGACATCGGCCTCGCCTTCGACGGCGACGCCGACCGCTGCTTCGTCGTCGACGAGCGCGGCGAGCCGGTCTCCCCCTCCGCGATCACGGCCCTCGTCGCCGCCCGCGAACTCGCCAAGCACCCCGGCGGAACGATCATCCACAACCTGATCACCTCCTGGTCCGTGCCCGAGGTCGTCCGCGAGCAGGGCGGCGAGGCCGTCCGCACCCGCGTCGGCCACTCCTTCATCAAGGAGGAGATGGCGAAGACCGGCGCGATCTTCGGCGGCGAGCACTCGGCCCACTACTACTTCCGGGACTTCTGGAACGCGGACACCGGCATGCTCGCCGCGCTCCACGTCCTCGCGGCCCTCGGCGGCCAGGAGGGCACCCTCTCGGAGCTGGTCGCCGCCTACGACCGCTACGCCTCCTCCGGCGAGATCAACTCCACCGTCACCGATCAGGCCGCCAGCACGGCCCGCGTCCGGGCGGCGTACGAGGGCGAGGACGGGATCACCCTCGACGAGCTCGACGGCCTCACCGTGACCGCCGCCGACTGGTGGTTCAACCTCCGCGCCTCCAACACCGAGCCGCTCCTCCGCCTCAACGTCGAGGCCCGCGACGAGGCCACGGCGGCCCGGATCCGCGACGAGGTCCTCGCCCTGGTCCGGGCGACGGACTGACCCTCCGCCCCACCGCCGGGGAACGGGGCGCCCCCCGTTCCCCGGCGGTAGGCTGACCTGGCCCGAAGGCCGATCCGAAGGCCCGGTCCCGAGGGCACCACCACCGTTCGCCCGCAGTTCGTCCGAAGGGACCACCCCATGCCGCTCGAAGCCGGCCTCCTGGAGATCCTGGCCTGCCCCGCGTGCCACGCTCCGCTGAACGACCGCACGGCGGACGAGAACCCCGAGCTGGTCTGCACGGGCACCGACTGCGGCCTCGCCTACCCGGTCCGCGACGGCATCCCGGTCCTCCTCACGGACGAGGCCCGCCGCCCCGCGTAACCGGCCCGAGGACGACGGCCGCCGACGGGACCGGGACCACCCGGGGCCACCACGAGCGGCGGACGCCGACGGCGGGTACCACCCGGGGTACCCCTCACGGGAGGCCCCGCCCTTCCGCGGACCCGGCTGATACGGGTCGTACGGGCGGAAGCCGGGCCGGGTTCCGGGCGTACCCCGGGACCCGCACGGCACCGGCCCGCCGCCCACCGCCCCGTTCCGCCCCCGCCCGAGGGGCCCCCACCGAACCCGCTCACCCCGGGAGGCACCAGATGCTCGACGAGACCCTCCTCGACTCCCCGGACGACCTCGCCCTGGCCGACCGCCGCGGCCTCCTCCGCGGCGCCGCCGAAGCAGGCGCGCGGGTACGGACCGCCGCCCGCCACGCCGTCGACGCCGGCATCGCGGACCTCCGCCCCGAGGGCCGCCCCCGCGCCGTCCTCGTCGCGGGCCCCGGCACCGCCGCCACCGGCGTCGCCGACCTGATCGGCGCCCTCGCCGGAGCCTCCGCCCCCGTCGCACACCTCCGCCCCACCGGCGTGGCCCCCGCCGCCGGAGCCCTGCGCTGGGCGCTGCCCGGCTGGGCCGGCTCGGTGGACCTGCTCCTGCTCCCCACCACCGACGGCTCCGAACCGGGCCTCGCGCTCCTGGCCGAGCAGGCGTACCGCCGGGGCGTCACGGTCGTCGCCGTCGCCCCCCAGGGCTCCCCGCTCGCGGAGGCGGTCAGCGGCTCCCACGGACTGTTCGTCCCGATGGCCGTCGCCCCGAACGAGACCCCCGACGAGCACGGCGAGTACGGCGAGAACATCGCGGCCGGTCCCGGCGCCCTCTGGGCCCTGTTCACCCCGCTGCTCGCCCTCCTCGACCGCGTCGGCCTCCTGGAGGCACCGCCGGAGGCCCTGGAGAAGGTCGCCGACCGCCTCGACCGCACGGCCGAACGCTGCGGCCCCGCCATCGCCACGTACGACAATCCGGCGAAGACGCTCGCCGCCGAGCTGGCGGACTCGCTCCCGCTCATCTGGACCGAGGGCAGCGCCGCGGGCCCGGCCGGCCGCCGCTTCGCCGCCGTACTGGCGGAGCTCGCCGGACTGCCCGCCCTCGCCGCCGAACTCCCCGAGGCCCTGCCCGCCCACGGCGTCCTGCTCGCCGGCGACTACGCGGCGGGCGCCGACCCCGACGACTTCTTCCGCGACCGGGTCGACGAGCCGCAGGCCCTGCGCGCCCGCGTGGTCCTGCTCCGCGACCGGCCGGCCGGCGGCCTCAGCGCCGCCCCCGCCGCCCGGGAACTGGCCCTCGGCCACGAGACCGCCGTCAGCGAACTGGAGCCGGAGGAGGGCGACGACCTGGAGACGCTCGCGGAACTCCTCGCCGTGACCGACTTCGCGGCCGTCTACCTGGCCCTGGCCACCCGGGGCACCCCGGCCCCGTAGGGCCCGAGCCCGCATCCACCGGCCCGCGGGACCGCGAAACCGCACCCCGGACCGCGAAATCACGCCGGAGTCCCGAACCCCAGGCCCCGAACCCCGGCCCCGGGGCCCCGGGGCCCCGGACCCCGGCCCGCGAAACCGCACCGCGCCCCGGCCGCGCGGCCCCACCCCGTACCGTCCACCACCCCGTCACCCGCCCGTCATCCACCCCCTGTCATCTGTCTCCCGTGTCCCCCGACACCCGCACATCCGTCACCCACCCGAGGAGCTGGCAGGCCCCATGGACCGCCTCGTCAACACCGTCCGCCCCTACGCCTGGGGATCCACGACGGCCATCCCGGAACTCCTGGGCACCGCCCCCACCGGCGAGCCGCAGGCCGAGATGTGGATGGGCGCCCACCCCGGTGCCCCCTCCCGCACCGGGCGCGGTCCGCTGAACGAGCTGATCGCCGCCGACCCCGTACGCGAACTGGGCGAGCGGACCGTCGAGAGGTTCGGCCCGCACCTCCCCTTCCTCTTCAAGGTCCTCGCCGCCGGCGCCCCCCTCTCCCTCCAGGTCCACCCCGACCTCGACCAGGCGCGCTCCGGATTCGCCGCCGAGGAGGCCGCGGGCATCCCGATCGACGCCCCGCACCGCACCTACAAGGACGCCAACCACAAGCCCGAGCTGATCTGCGCCCTCACCCCCTTCGAGGGGTTCTGCGGCTTCCGCACCCCCGCCGACGCCGCCGACCTGATCGCCGCCCTCGGCGTCGACTCCCTCAAGCCGTACGTGGACCTGCTGCACGCCCACCCCGAGGAGGCCGCGCTCCGCGAGGTCCTGACGGCCCTGCTCACCGCCGACCCCGAGGAGATGGCGCACACCGTCGCCGAGGCCACCGCCGCCGCCGACCGCCTCGGCGGCGCCCACGCCCCGTACGCGCGCCTCGCCCACCACTACCCGAGCGACCCCGGCGTCGTCGCCGCCATGCTCCTGCACCACGTACGGCTCCAAGCCGGCGAGGCGCTCTACCTCGGCGCGGGCGTCCCGCACGCCTACCTCGACGGCCTCGGCGTCGAGATCATGGCCAACTCCGACAACGTCCTGCGCTGCGGCCTCACCCCCAAGCACGTCGACGTCCCCGAACTCCTCCGGGTCGTCCGCTTCGACCCGGCCGACCCGGCCGTCCTGCGCCCCGAGGCCTCCCCGTCGGGCGAGGAGGTCTACGACACCCCGACCGACGAGTTCCGCCTCTCCCGCTTCGTACGGGCGGAGGGCGCCGCCCCCACCGACCTCACCGCCCCCACCCCCCAGATCCTGCTGGCCGTCGCGGGCCGCCCGACGGCGGGCGACCTCGCCCTCGCCCCCGGCGAATCCGTCTTCGTACCGGCGGGCGAGCGCATCCAACTGACGGGAGCGGGTACGGTCTTCCGCGCCACCGTGGCGGCCTGATGCGACAATGACCGGCCGAGCCGCGGCGACCGAGCCGGAGCACCGACGAAGGGAACCCGTACACCCATGAGCGCGTCAGGCGGAACCAAGGCGATCGTGGCGGCGCTCGCCGCGAACCTCGCGATCGCCGCAGCCAAGTTCGTGGCGTTCCTCTTCAGTGGTTCGTCCTCGATGCTCGCGGAGAGCGTCCACTCGCTCGCCGACTCCGGCAACCAGGGCCTGCTGCTCGTCGGCGGCAAGAAGGCCCAGCGCGAGGCCACCCCGCAGCACCCCTTCGGCTACGGCCGCGAGCGGTACATCTACGCCTTCCTCGTCTCCATCGTGCTCTTCTCCGTCGGCGGCATGTTCGCCATCTACGAGGGATACGAGAAGATCCACGACCCGCACGAGATCGAGGCCTGGTACTGGCCGGTCGGCGTCCTCGTCTTCGCGATCATCGCCGAGTCCTTCTCCTTCCGCACCGCCATCAAGGAGTCGAACCCGCTCCGCGGCAACCTCTCCTGGAAGGAGTTCGTCCGCCGCGCCAAGGCCCCCGAGCTCCCCGTCGTCCTCCTGGAGGACCTCGGCGCCCTCGTCGGCCTCGTCCTGGCCCTCGGCGGCGTCGGCCTCGCCCTCCTCACCGGCAACGGCGTCTGGGACGGCATCGGCACCCTCTGCATCGGCGTCCTGCTCATCCTGATCGCCCTCGTCCTCGCCGCCGAGACCAAGTCGCTGCTCCTGGGCGAGGCCGCCGGCACCGACGAGGTCAAGAGGATCGAGGCGGCCGTCGTCGACGGCAGGACCGTCACCCGCCTCATCCACATGCGCACGCTCCACCTCGGCCCCGAGGAGCTCCTCGTCGCCGCCAAGATCGCCGTCGAGCACGACGACACCGCCACCGAGGTCGCGCAGGCCATCAACGCCGCCGAGGAGCGCATCCGCGCCGCCGTTCCGATCGCCCGGGTCATCTACCTGGAGCCCGACATCTACAGCGAGAAGGAGGCCGCGGCGGGCCCCGACCCGGCCGCGACCCCGGGCGGCCCGGGCCACTGACCCGTCCTCCCCTCCCCCGACGGTGGTATCCGGCCACCGAGGCCACCCGGCCGGGCCCCCGGACCGCGTACGCCCTCCCGTACGTACGGACCGGGGGCCCGGTGCGTCCGGCCCGCGCCCCGGGAGCGGCCCCGGGACGCTCGGACCGCCCCGGAGACCTGCCGGGGCTCAATGCGGACTGTGGCCCGCAGGGCCGATCGGTGTAGATTCGTGACCAGCCAGACGTCGCTGCTGATGGCGGTCGGGCGGTCCGGAGGACCGGCCGAGGGAGAGAGGGCCTCCGACGACGGCACCATGGAAGTCCGGGCATTCGTGTGCCCAGGACCACCCCCGTGGTGCCCTGCGCCCGAACGACCCTCGTACCCGACCCATGAGGAGCAGCCCCGTCATGACGACCGCAGCCCACCAGGACTTCAAGGTCGCCGACCTCTCCCTGGCCGTCTTCGGCCGCAAGGAGATCACCCTCGCCGAGCACGAGATGCCCGGCCTGATGTCGATCCGCCGCGAGTACGCCGAGCAGCAGCCCCTCGCCGGCGCCCGCGTCACCGGCTCCCTGCACATGACCGTGCAGACCGCCGTCCTCATCGAGACCCTGGTCGCCCTCGGCGCCGAGGTCCGCTGGGCCTCCTGCAACATCTTCTCCACCCAGGACCACGCCGCCGCGGCCATCGCCGTCGGCCCGAACGGCACCCCCGAGAACCCCCAGGGCGTCCCGGTCTTCGCGTGGAAGGGCGAGACCCTGGAGGAGTACTGGTGGTGCACGGAGCAGGCCCTCACCTGGCCGAACTCGCCCACCGGCGGCCCGAACATGATCCTGGACGACGGCGGTGACGCCACCCTCCTCGTCCACAAGGGCGTCGAGTTCGAGAAGGCCGGCTCCGCGCCGGACCCGGCCACCGCGGACAGCGAGGAGTACGCCCACATCCTGCGCCTCCTCAACCGCACCCTCGGCGAGAACCCGCAGAAGTGGACCCAGCTCGCGTCCGAGATCCGCGGCGTGACCGAGGAGACCACGACGGGCGTCCACCGCCTGTACGAGATGCACCGGGACGGCACGCTGCTGTTCCCGGCGATCAACGTGAACGACGCGGTGACGAAGTCGAAGTTCGACAACAAGTACGGCTGCCGCCACTCCCTGATCGACGGCATCAACCGCGCCACCGACGTCCTCATCGGCGGCAAGACCGCCGTCGTCTGCGGCTACGGCGACGTCGGCAAGGGCTGCGCCGAGTCCCTGCGCGGCCAGGGCGCCCGCGTCATCGTCACCGAGATCGACCCGATCTGCGCCCTCCAGGCGGCGATGGACGGCTACCAGGTCACGACCCTGGACGAGGTCGTCGAGACGGCCGACATCTTCATCACCACGACCGGCAACAAGGACATCATCATGGCCGGTGACATGGCCCGGATGAAGCACCAGGCCATCGTCGGCAACATCGGCCACTTCGACAACGAGATCGACATGGCCGGCCTGGCGCAGACCCCGGGCATCGTCAAGGACGAGGTCAAGCCGCAGGTCCACACCTGGACGTTCCCCGACGGCAAGGTCCTCATCGTGCTGTCCGAGGGCCGTCTGCTGAACCTCGGCAACGCGACCGGTCACCCCTCCTTCGTGATGTCGAACTCCTTCGCGGACCAGACGCTGGCCCAGATCGAGCTGTTCACCAAGCCGCAGGAGTACCCGACCGACGTCTACGTCCTGCCCAAGCACCTGGACGAGAAGGTCGCCCGTCTCCACCTGGAGGCGCTGGGCGTGAAGCTGACGACCCTGCGTCCGGAGCAGGCCTCCTACATCGGCGTCGAGGTCGAGGGCCCGTACAAGCCGGACCACTACCGCTACTGACGGACCCCGCCGCTGACGGCTCCGCGGAGAAGGCCCGCGGAAGACATCCGCAACGGGGACACCCGTAGCGGAGACACCCGTAGTGGAAGACATCCGTAGCGGAAGACATCCGTAGCGGAACCAGGCAGGCCCCCCGCACCCCCGTGTCGGGGGGCCTGCCCCGTCCCGCCCCCTGCTACAGCTCCTGGAAGCCACCCGAGGACCCATGCCCCGCGGCCGTTATTCGCTCCATGACCCGCACGATCACACCCCCCTCGGCGAAGAACACTTCCACTGCGCGCCGGGCCCCTCCGGCTGGCGCTACGTCGCGCAGACCACCACCCCCTCCGGTGATCACCGGGGCTCCGTCGACCTGGCCGTCGACGAACTGGGCCGCCCCATCCGCCTCGAACTGCACGCCGCCGGCTGGCAGGTCCGCGGCGCGGCCCTCGACGGCGTCACCTGGGTCCGCACGGACCCCACCGGAGCCGAGGCCACCGAAGGCAATGTGCGCGCCCACGCCTTCACCGGCAGCTCCCCGGCCTTCCTCGTCGCCCTCACGCGACTCCTGCGTCTCACCCCCGATTCCCCCGAGACCCGTGTCAGGCTCGTCGCCTTCACGGACCCGGTGCTCGCCCCCCTCACGGTCGACCAGTCCTGGGCCCTGCTGAGAAGTGAAGCGCACCCCACTGACAACGGCCCCCTGACGGTGGACGAGTACCAGGTCAGCGCCCTGGACACGGGCGAACGCCACACCGTCCACATCGCCGGGGACGTGGTCCTCGCGGCCCCCGGCATCGAACTCGAGGACCTCGACACCCCGCCCTCGGTCTTCTCCTGACCGGAGGCCTGGCCACCGGACGTCAGGCGGGCGGAGCGAACCCGGTGGCGGACGGCCCGGCCTCACGGGAGGACTCGGAGCCCGGGGGAGTACCCACCGGAGGAACGACCGGAAGGACGGCCTGAGGCGCGAGGGGAGGAACCGCCCCGCCCGGACCGGCGACGACCCCACCGACCCCGACCCCGAACCCGCTCCCGGCTCCCGCCCCCGTCCCTGCTCCGGTCCCCGCCCCGGCTCCGGTCTCCGTGAACGCCCGCCGCGCGTCCCGCGCCTGCCGCTCGCCCACCACACCCGCCAGATACGCCTCCGCCGGCACCCCGGCGGGCGGCGGCGTCCCCGTCCGCCTCACCAGCTCGTCGGCCAGACGCTCGGCGAGCCGCCGCCCCACGGCCGGGTCCAGTTCACGCGCGCGCGTGAGGTACTGGCGTATCTCCAGCCACAGCGCCTCCGGCACCGCCGAGAGGTCGAGCCCGGCGAACCGCCCCACCAGCCACGGCGGAGGCGGAGGAACGGGCCGGACCCGCGCCGCGGGCATCCGCTCCCGTACGACCAGCGTCCCCGCGAACACGTCGCCGAGCCGCCGCCCGCGCTCGGACACCAGCGAAGCGACACAGGCGACGACGCCGAAGGTCATCAGGATCTCCACGACCCCCATGGCCCCCCGCACCAGCGCGTGCCGGAACCGGATCGGCCCGCCGTCGTCCCGTACGACCCGCAGACCACAGGCCATCTTCCCGAGCGACCGCCCGTGGGACAGCGTCTCCACGGCGATCGGCGCCCCCACGAGGACCAGCAGGAAGGCCGCGACGGAGACGGCCGTCACCGCCGCCTCGTCCAGCGAGGCCGTGGCGACCGCGAGCCCGACCATGACCAACAGGTACACGGCCCACACCACGGCCAGATCGACGAGCACGGCGAGCGCCCGGCTCGGCAGCCGCGCGGGCTGCAACCCCAGTACGACGGCATCGCCCGTCACCACACCACTCACGGCACCCACCCACCCTTCTGCGGCCTTCCCGACCCCTCCGAACGCCAGTCTGCCAAGCTGACCCCCAGCGCGCCGCAGTAGTACGGACCCGTCCGCAGCCAGTCCTGGAGCAGCAGCCGATCATGGACCTCGACGTCTACGTCACCGCCCACCGCGCGGAGTGGGAACGCCTCGACCACCTCCTGCGCCGGGGCGGGAAGCTCACGGGCGCCGAGGCGGACGAACTCGTCGCCCTGTACCAGCGCGCGGCCACCCACCTGTCGATCGTGCAGTCCAGCACCCCGGACCCCATGCTCACGGCCCGGCTCACCCAGCTCGTGGCCCGCGCCCGCGCCACCGTGACCGGCACCCGCCGCTCCTCGTGGCGCGACGCGGCCCGCTTCCTCACGGCCGGCTTCCCGGCGGCCGTGTACCGCTCCCGCCACTGGTGGATCCCCACCGCCGTCCTCTCCACCCTGCTCGCGGTCCTCATCGGCTGGTGGATCGGTACGCACCCGGAGGTCCAGGCCTCGATCGGCGCCCCCGCCGAACTCCGCGAGATGACCCGCCCCGGCGGCCAGTACGAGACGTACTACTCCAGCCACCCGGCGGCCTCCTTCGCCGCCCAGGTCTGGACGAACAACGCCCAGGCCGCCGCCATGTGCCTGGTGCTGGGCGCCTTCCTGGGGATCCCGGTCCTCTGGATCCTCTTCCTGAACATGCTGAACCTCGGCGTCGGTGTCGGCCTGATGACCTCCGCCGGCCGCCTCGACGTGTTCCTGGGCCTGATCCTTCCGCACGGTCTGCTCGAACTGACCGCCGTCTTCGTGGCCGCCGGCACCGGCCTCCGCCTCGGCTGGACCGTCGTCGAACCGGGCCCGACCACCCGCCGCGCGGCCCTCGCGGAACGGGGCCGCGCGGCCGTCGGCATGGCCATCGGCCTGGCCCTGGTCCTCTTCGTCTCGGGCCTGATCGAAGGCTTCGTCACCCCCTCCGGCCTGCCGACCTGGGCCCGCATCACCCTCGGCATCGCCGCCGAACTGGCATTCCTCGCGTACGTCTACGTCCTCGGCGGCCGCGCCTCCCGCGCCGGCGACCGGGGCGACCTCGAAGAGCCCGACCGCAGCGCCGAGCTCCCCACCGCGGCCTGATGTGCGCACGCCCCTGCTGAGCTGCTAGTCTCCTCCGGTGCCCGCAAAAGCTGTTGACACGGCGATTGCGGGGAGGTAGATTTGAACAGTTGCCTGGAGCTGGACAGCTCGGCAGCAACCAAGTAAAGTCTGACTCACTCCGGTCGGGAATTTCGATTCCCCGGAGTCACCCCGATTCTTATCCGAATCACGAAAGCCACCGATTAGGTCGGCCGAAATGAATCTGATAAAGTCGGAACCGCCGGAAGGGCCCGGAGCGAAAGCGAAAGGGACCGGAAAGCACCGAGGAAATCGGATCGGAAAGATCTGATAGAGTCGGAAACGCAAGACCGAAGGGAAAAGCCCGGAGG
>NZ_JBIVIR010000031.1:0-39173 GCF_044749825.1 Streptomyces sp. NPDC088915 | reverse complement strand
AGTCGAACTCCGCGGCCTGACCGATCACGATCGGGCCGGAGCCGATGACCAGGACGGACTGGATATCGGTGCGCTTAGGCACGCTCGGCCTCCATCGGGGCGGTCTCCATCGGGGCGGTCCCCATCGGGGCGGTTTCCATCAAAGACGTGAAGCGGTCGAAGAGGTACGCGGCGTCGTGCGGGCCCGCCGCCGCCTCGGGGTGGTACTGCACCGAGAAGGCCGGCCGGTCGAGCAGGCGCAGCCCCTCCACCACCCCGTCGTTCAGGCACACGTGGGTGACCTTCGCCCGGCCGAACGGCGTCTCCACCGGGCCGTCCAGCGGCGCGTCCACGGCGAAGCCGTGGTTGTGCGCGGTGACCTCGACCTTGCCGGTGGTGCGGTCCTGGACCGGCTGGTTGACGCCCCGGTGGCCGTACTTCAGCTTGTACGTGCCGAAGCCGAGCGCCCGGCCGAAGAGCTGGTGTCCGAAGCAGATCCCGAACAGCGGCGTTCCGCGCTCCAGCACGCCCGCGACCACCGTCAGGTCCGCCGTGGCGGGGTCCCCGGGGCCGTTGGACACGAACACCCCGTCCGGCTCCACCGCGTACACCTGCTCCAGCGTGGCGGTGGCGGGCAGGACGTGGACCTCGATGCCGCGCTCGGCCATCCGGTGCGGGGTCATGCCCTTGATGCCGAGGTCGATCGCCGCGACGGTGAACCGCTTCTCCCCGACCGCGGGGACCACGTACGGCTCGGCCGTGGCCACCTCCGCCGACAGGTCCGCGCCCTTCATCGGCGGGGCCTGCCGCACCCGTTCGAGGAGCGCCGCCTCGTCCCCGACCGCCTCGCCCGAGAAGATCCCCACCCGCATCGCGCCGCGCTCGCGCAGGTGGCGGGTGAGGGCGCGGGTGTCGACGCCGGAGATCCCGACGACGCCCTGGCACGCCAGCTCCTCGTCGAGCGAGCGGCGCGCGCGCCAGTTGGAGGAGACGCGGGCGGGGTCGCGGACGACGTAGCCGGAGACCCAGATGCGCCCGGACTCGGGGTCCTCGTCGTTGACGCCGGTGTTGCCGACGTGCGGGGCCGTCATGACCACGACCTGACGGTGGTACGACGGGTCGGTCAGCGTCTCCTGGTAACCGGTCATGCCGGTGTTGAAGACCGCCTCGCCGAAGGTCTCCCCCACGGCCCCGTAGGCGCGCCCGTGGAAACTGCGCCCGTCCTCCAGGACGAGCACCGCGGCCTCGCCGGCTCCGTTTCCCGTTCCCACGTCAGATCACCCCGTTGACGAGGACCATGTACAGCGCGACGCCGCCGCCGATCGACAGCAGGGCGTTGTCCGTCTTCCAGTACATGACCGCCGCCAGGACGAGCGAGACCAGTTTCGGCAGGCCGAACGGGTAGACGGTCACGTCGAGGTCCTTGATGGTGTACGCCACGAGGAGGACCATCACGCCGGTCGGCATCTTCTCGCCGAGGTAGCGCAGGTAGCCGTTCGCGGCCAGCTTGCCCAGGACGACGAACGGGGCCGCCCGGAGGGCCAGGGTCACCAGGGCGATCACGCCGACGACGGCGAACGCGTGCGCGTCGGAGAGGGTGTTCACTTCGCCTGCTCCTTGCTGTCTTCGGCGGGGGCGTCCCCGCCCTTGTCCTTGTCCTTGTCCTTGTCCCTGTCCCTGTCCCTGTCCTTGCGGTACATGGCGCTGATGACGACCACGTAGAGCAGCAGGCTCACGATCAGGAACGACTCCCCGATCACGTACCGGTCCACGAGGTAGCCGACCACCCCGGCGCCCAGGGCGAGCAGGACGAGGGTCGCGCTCCTGCTGGTGCGCACCGCGTTGACCGCGAGGGTCAGGAACATGGCGGTGAGGGCGAACTCGAAGCCCTTGACGCTCTCCGGGATCACCTGGCCGAGCAGGGCGCCGAGCAGCGCGCCGAGGAACCACCAGACGTGGCTGACGACCTGGAGAACCGTGATCTGCCGGCCGGTGAGGTGCATGCCGGGGCCCGCGGAGGTGATGCCGTACGTCTCGTCGGTCAGGGCGAAGACGCCGTACGCCTTCCGGGCCCGTCCGCGCAGCCGGTCGATCGGGAAGGAGAGGCCGTAGAAGATGTGCCGGAAGTTCACGATCAGCGAGGTGAACGCGACCTGGTAGAGCGGCAGTCCGGCCACCATGAAGCCGACGGCGAGGAACTCGATGGATCCCGCGTAGATCAGCAGGGTGGAGAGCGGGGCCCAGTACCAGTTGATGCCGCTCGCGGTCAGCAGCACGCCGAACGCCACTCCCAGCGGGATGTACGCCATGGCGACGGGCACGGTGAGCCGGACGGCCTCCCCGAAGCCCCCTTCGGGCTGCCGGTGGTCCGTCCGTTCTGCGGGGGGCGGCGATGCGCGCATGCTCTCTCTCCTGCGGGTTCGTGTTCGTGGGGCCCGGGCGGCCGGGGGGAGAGGGGTTCGGTGGACCCTCTCCCCCCGGCCGCCGGCGGGGCTCAGACCGCTGACGGGATGGGGGCGGCCCAGTAGGTGGTGGCCTTCGGGTCCGTGCCGCGGGTGAGCGGATCGCGGACCACCCTCGCCAGGAGGCCGACCGGGGTGACGATCAGGTAGTAGACGATGGCCAGTAGTACGGTACGCACGGCTCGTACGCCCTTTCTTTCGCTTTCCGACGGTTCGTTGCGCGGTGGCGGTCAGTCGAGGGGGATCTCGTCCCGCCAGTCGGTCTCCTCCTGCCAGGTCGGCTGGTCCTCCTTGAAGAGCAGGAAGTTGCCGACGGCGAGGCGGTCGATGTTGGTCCGCATGAAGCAGGCGTACGCCTCGGCGGGGCTGGCGACGATCGGCTCGCCGCGCACGTTGAAGGAGGTGTTGACGAGCACGGAGCAGCCGGTCCGCTCCTTGAACTCGGTGAGCAGGCGGTGGTACGGGGCGTTCCGCTCGGCGGTGACGGTCTGCACCCGGGCCGAGTGGTCGACGTGGGTGACGGCCGGGATGGTGGAGCGCTGCACCTTGAGCAGGTCGAGGCCGCCGACCTCGCCGTCGCCGCCTTCCGCCTCGACCCGCTGGGCGGGCGAGACGCCGGTGACCACCAGCATGTACGGGCTCTCCTGGTGGAGTTCGAAGTAGTCCTTGGCGTCCTCGGCGAGCACCGAGGGGGCGAAGGGCCGGAACGACTCCCGGAACTTGATCTTGAGGTTCATGGCGGACTGCATGACCGGGTCGCGCGGGTCGCCGAGGATCGACCGGGCGCCCAGCGCCCGGGGCCCGAACTCCATCCGGCCCTGGAACCAGCCGACGATCTTCCCGTCGGCCAGCTCCGCCGCGGTCCGGCGGGCCAGCTCCTCGGGGGTGAGGCGGGTGTACGGGACGCCCTGGCCGTCCAGGTAGGCGGCGATCTCCTCGTCGTCGAACGCGGGGCCGAGGAGCGAGCCGGTCATGCCGTCCGTGCCGTTGCCGAGGTGGTCGCGCCGGGCGCCGCGGTCCGAGGCGACGGCGAGGGCCGCGCCGAGCGCGCCGCCCGCGTCGCCGGCCGCGGGCTGGACCCACACCTCGTCGAAGATGCCCGCGTTGATGATCTTTCCGTTGGAGACGCAGTTCAGGGCCACTCCGCCGGCCATCACCAGGTGGCGCTCGCCCGTGACCTCGCGGGCGTGCTGCGCGAGGAGGAGGACGACCTCCTCGGTGACCTGCTGGACCGAGGCGGCGAGGTCGAACTCCCGCTCGGTGAGCGGGCCTTCGGGGGCGCGGCGGGGGCCGCCGAAGAGCTGCTCGAAGCCGCGGCCGGTCATCACCTGGCCGCGCAGGTACTCGAAGTACTCCATGTGGAGCCGGAAGGAGCCGTCCGGCTTGACGTCGATCAGCTTCTCGCGGATGAGCTGGGCGTAGCGGGGCTTGCCGTAGGGGGCGAGGCCCATCAGCTTGTACTCGCCCGAGTCGACCTTGAAGCCGCAGAAGTAGGTGAACGCCGAGTACAGCAGGCCGAGGGAGTGCGGGAAGCGGATCTCGGAGACGGCCTTGAGCTCGGTGCCGCGGCCGTGCCACAGGGTGGTGGTGGCCCACTCGCCGACCCCGTCGATGCAGAGCACGGCGGCGGACTCGTAGGGGCTGGGGTAGAACGCCGAGGCGGCGTGCGACTCGTGGTGGCGGCGGACGTGCAGCTCGGGGACCCGGCCCAGGCCCAGGCCGGCCAGTTCGCCGCGGACCACGTCGGCGGTGCGGCGCTTCCACTTCAGCCAGGCGGGGAGGGTGTCGCGGAAGGAGGCGAAGCCGCCCGGCGCGGCGCCGGCGAAGGTGGTGAGGACGCGGCGCCACTTCAGCTCCGGGTCCTCGTAGTAGGCGACGGCGGAGACGTCGTCGAGGGTGACGCCGGCCTCGTCCAGGCAGTAGCGGATGGCACGGGCGGGGAAGGCCGAGTCGTGCCGGACGCGGCTGAACCGCTCCTCCTGGGCGGCGGCCACGGGGACGCCGTCGACGATCAGGGCAGCCGCGCTGTCGTGGTAGTAGGCGGCTATGCCCAGGATCAGATCGGGCATGGGAGTGCTCCTAGGGGTGGGTGCGGGGTGGCTCTACGGGTGGGGCGGTGCTGCGGGCGGGGCGGGGCCCGGACGGATCGGCTCTACGGGCGGGTCAGCGGGGCCTGCCCGCGGAGCGTGCCGCCCGGCGCGCGGCCTGGCGGGCCCGGAAGCCCGTCGGCGGGTTGAGCGAGCGGTACCCGGTGCGCACGCGCGTCCAGGCGGCGTCCAGCGCGCCCGCCCCCTGGGAGACCAGGAGGGACGAGAGGTAGGTGTCGATGGCGTCGGCGGCCCACGCCGAGTGGCCGGTCGCCACGTTGTCCACGGTGTTGTGGATGTCGACGAAGCGGGTGCTGAACCCGTACTTCTTCAGGGCGAGCCGGGCCCGCCGGTAGGTGCCGCCGACGCCGGAGAGCTCCATCGCCAGGTTGAGGCCGAGCACCTCGGGCATGAAGGTCTGCGGGAACCGGCCGATGCTCAGCCAGTACACCGGAAGCTCGAAGGAGGAGTCCCGGAAGCCCTCCCACTCCGCGAACGCGCGGGCGGCGGTGGGCGGCAGGTCGACGCCCATCTCGGTGAGCACCTCGCGGTAGATGAGCGGGTGGTTCAGGTCCGCCTCGCCGTTGCCCAGCTCGTCCCAGTAGGTGTCGAAGAGGGAGTGCCCGATCTCCGACGAGGCGTGCTCGTAGTCGGTGAAGCCCATGATCCAGGCCCCGTCGATCAGGGTCAGCGGGGCGAGTTGCACGGTGGAGTCGACGAGCGCCTCTCGGTCGGGCAGCTCCTGCGCGGTGCCCTGCTCGAACGCCTCGCTGTGCCGGTCGTGCATGTCCACCAGCCAGGGCCGCAGCCCCCGCGGGGTCCACTGCCGGGGCAGCGGCATCTCCGCGTCGTCCATGCCGTGCCGCGACCGGCCGAGCCAGCCGTGCGCGTACTCGTGGGCCCAGGCGCGGACCGCGGGCGTGTCGGTGCGGTTCAGGAGCAGGTGGTAGGCCTCCCGCAGGTCCGCCGGGGGCCGGCCGTCGGACTCGGCCCGCCAGGCGGTGAGCGCGAGCGGACGGGACGGGGCGAGGGCGGCGCCGCCCTCGGGGGTGCCGACGGCGGGCCCCGGCAGGGAGCCGATCCAGCGGCGCACCACGTCCAGGTCCTCGGGCGAGAACACCCGGAACATCTGGCCGTTCTCCCCCACGAGGCCGTTGACCAGCATGCTCCTGCCCGGGTCGCCCGGTCGCACCAGGCGGCTGCGGGACAGCGCCCCCAGCATGGGCCGCGGGTCGGTCTGGCACTCCTTGAGCCAGTCGGCGAGCGGCCGGCCCTCCAGGGGGAACCCGTGGTGGTACACCGCGCCCTCGCGGGCCCGGTCGCGCATCAGCTCGGCCATCTCGAACGCCGGGTCGGCGGCGGCGACCAGCTCGTCGTACAGCCGCCCCGTCCACTCCCGCAGGGCGGCCAGCGCCCAGCGGAAGCCGGTGCCGACCCGTACGCGGGCGTCCTCGCCGTCCCGCTCGGCCACCCGCCGCACGGCGGTCAGGGCCAGCTCGGCGGCGTCGGGGCCCGTGCCGCGCCCGGTGGCGGGGTCGACGGTCTCCCAGCGGGTGACCGTCGGCCGCTCGGCCCGTACGAGCGTGAGGGCCGGCGGCAGGCCCACCGACCGCAGGCACAGGTCGGCGCCGAGGATCTCCGGCAGGAAGTCGTCCGGGCGCCGGCCCATGGCGAGCAGCAGGGCCGGGAGGCGGAAGTGGCCGTCGTCGAGGCGCTGGTCGGCCGCGAGCCGCCCGGCGGGCACGGCGTTCTCGGACACGCCCAGGTGCCGCAGCACCGGCAGGTAGGCGTCGCCGCGCGAGGCGCGCGGATCGCCGACGCCCAGGTCCGCCGCGTACAGCGCTAGGACGCTCAGGACGGCGGGGTCGTCCCCGTTGCCCGGCGAGCTCAGCCACTGCAGCCAGGCGCCGGACATCAGCGCGAGCGGCGCGCAGGCCAGCGCGGTCCGGCGGACGAGGACGGCCCGGGTGCCGGGGTCGAGCGGGGCCGCGAGCTCCTGGAAGCGCAGGGCCTCCGTCGCCGACCAGTCGGCCGCGCGCCGCCGCAGGTCGTCCAGGGTGCCGTCCGGGTCCTGGCCGGCGGTGAGCTCGGCGCGGATCTGGGCGGGCAGGCGGCCCGCGGGCAGGGCCGCCTCGGGGTCCACGACCCTGCCGTAGACGGTCCTGGCGGGTTCGGTGGTGCGGGGCTCCGGGCCGGTGGGGCGGGGCGGTGCCGCGGCCACGGTGGGCGCTGCCACGTCGTTCCTCTCTCTCGGGTGCGGGGGTGTCCTGGCCGGTGGCCGGTCAGAACATCGGGTAGATGGAGGCGTCGTTCTTCGGCTTCGGCCGGCGGCCGAGCAGCTTGTTGACGAGGGTGCGCAGGAAGGTCATGACGGTGTCCTTTGAGGTGGAGGTGACGGGGGGGTCAGCGGAGGCCGAGTTCCCTGGCGAGGAGGCCGGCGACGAGGTCGTGGCCCTCGTCGGTGAAGTGGATGCGGTCGACGAAGAGCCAGTCGTCCTTGCCGATCGCGTCGGCGATGACCGGGTTGCTGTCGAGGTAGCGCACGCCCATCCGCTCGCAGCCGGCCCGGAGCGCCTTGGAGTACGTCTCCCGGGCGTCCATCGACGAGATGTCGCCGTACGCCGCGCCGAAGTTGGAGATCCGGTCGAGCTCCTCGAAGATCAGCTTCTCCTGCGGGGCGGGCTCCTCGCGGACCCAGGTGGCCAGCGGCTGGAGCACGAAGGTCAGCTTCGCGCCCATGCCCTCGGCCAGCAGCCGCCAGCCGTCGAGGTGGCGCAGCGTCAGCTCGGAGCCGATGTCGATCTGCTCCGAGAGCTCCGGGACCCGGGTGTCGACGGGCTCGGGTGCCGGCTGGCGGCGGCCGAACAGTCCGCGTCCGGCGGACGCCTTGCGGTTGCGGGCGCGCAGCTCCTCCATCTGCCCGTGGAAGTCGTTGCAGTTGAAGAACGCGCCGCTGTCGCCGCGCACGGAGGCGGGCAGCCGGCTCAGGCCGAGGTCGTTGAAGCCGGAGAAGAGGACGATCTCGTCGACCTGCGGGAGCAGGTGCCGGTAGAGGGTGAAGAGGAGCAGCTCCTGGGTGGAGTTGTGGCTGCGGCCGGCGAAGTTGAGCCACGGCAGGGAGGGGGCGTGCTCGCTCCACAGCCGCGAGGGCAGGGTGTGCCGGTCGGCGCTGGCGCCGATGCCGAAGGAGGTGGAGCTGCCGGCGAAGAGCCGGACCGGCCCCTCGGGGAGCGGCCCGCCGACCGAGGCGGTCCGCCCGTCCGGGCCGTGGGAGACGCGGAAGCCGAGCCGGTCGGTGTTGACGACGTCGGAGCGGTGGCCGGCGGCGTGGAAGTACATGAGGTACGGCATCCAGCGGATGTCGCCGCGGTCGTCGAACTTCTCGGAGTACTGCAGCATCTGCGGGGTGAGGGTGGCGCGGTGGGACATGTGCGGGGTGCTCCTTCGCGGGTGTGGTGGCGGGTGCGGGGGCGGTCGCCGGACCGGCGTGCTCGGGCCCTGCGGCCGGGACCGGCCCGGTGCCTGTCGGCTCGGCGTGCCGGCGTGCGCGGGCGCCGGGGATCGGGTCCTGTGGCCGGAGGGGTTCAGTCCAGTGCCTGGGCGAAGTCCGCCGTGAGGTCGTCGAGGTGTTCGAGGCCGACGGCGACGCGGACCGTCCCCTCCGTGATGCCGATGGCGCGCAGCCCCTCGGCGTCCATCGAGCGGTGGGAGGTGGCGGAGGGCTGCTGCACGAGGGTCTTGAAGCCGCCGAGGGAGACGGCGCGGTCGGCGACGCGCAGCCGCCGGGTGAACTCGATGGTCTCCTTGCGCCCGCCGTCGACGTCGATGGCGAAGACGCCGCCGTAGCCGTGGGGCAGCAGGCGCCGCGCCAGCTCGTGGCCGGGGTGGTCGGGCAGTCCGGGCCAGTGGACCTTGGCGATCCGGGGGTGGCCGGACAGGAAGGTCGCGAGGCCGTCGGCGTTCTCGTGGTGGCGGCGCATGCGCAGGCCCAGGGTGGCGAGGCCGCGCAGGGTCAGCCAGGCGGCGAAGGGGTCGGCGATCGTGCCGGTCTCCAGCGAGTGCGACCACACCCGGCGGTGCAGCGCGGCGTCGGCGAAGGAGGCGATGCCGCCGAGGACGTCGCCGTGGCCGGAGAGGAACTTGGTGGAGGAGTGCACCACCACGTCGGCGCCGAGGGAGATCGGCCGGCAGCCGATCGGGGAGGCGAAGGTGTTGTCGACGACGCCGGTCAGCCCGGCGGCGCGGCCGGCGGCGAAGAAGGCGGGCAGGTCGGTGACCTGGGCGGTGGGGTTGGAGAGGGTCTCCAGGTACAGGACCTTGGTGGTGGGCCGCAGGGCCTCGGCGACCTCGGCCGCGTCCCGCCCGTCGATGTAGGTGACGTCCACGCCGTAGCGCGCGGAGAGGTCGCGCAGCAGGGCGAACGTCCCGCCGTACAGGTGCTTCTGGACGATGATGTGGTCGCCGCTGCCGAGCAGGGTGTGGAGCACCGTGTGGATGGCGCCCATGCCGCTGGAGGTGGCCAGGCTGGCGGCGGCGCCCTCCAGGGCGGAGACGGCGTCCTCCAGGGCGCGCACGGTCGGGTTGGAGTTGCGGAGGTAGGCGAACGAGGCGGGGCTGTTGATGGCCTCGGCCAGGTCCTCGGGGTTGTCGTAGCCGAAGTTGGCGGTCTGGTAGAGCGGCGTGTTCAGCGGCCGGGCGCCACCCAGATCGGGAATCCCTACATGGATCGCCTGGGTTTCCGGATGCAGCTGTGTCGGCACGGTGTTCCTCTCGGGGTACGGCGCTCGGCGGGCGGTTCCGGGCGACCCGGTGCGGGGCGCTCGGCGGGGCGGCTTCGGGCGGCCCGGTGCGGGGCGCTCGATACGGGGGCTTCGAGCGGCCGGATGTACGGCGCTCGGTACGGGGGCTTCGAGCGGCCCGGCGTACTGCGGCGGAACTCAGCTTCACGCGGTCCGGGGCCGGTGTCACCGCTTCCCGGGTGCCACGAAGATGCATGGCACGGGTGTGCCAGAAAGCCCCCGCCCCCGCACCCCTCCCGCCGGCGAAACCCCTCGTGGGGACGGGTGGTGCGGCAATTTCGTGCGGTGCACTTTCGTGCCGGGGCGGGAGCGTGGCGCGGCCCGGTGCGGCGCCGGAGGATGGGTGCCCGTCGCCCACGAACGCCGAGGAGAGGCAGTACGTCGATGAACACCGCAGAACCGGTGCGCGAGCTGACGGTCGTCCGCGCGGAGCCGGAGGCAGAGGGGGTCCTCGGGATCACGCTGACGGACCCGGGCGGCGGTCCGCTCCCGGAGTGGGAGCCGGGGGCGCACGTCGACGTCGTCCTGCCGTCGGGCCTGGTCCGCTCGTACTCGCTGTGCGGCCGGCCGGAGGACCACGAGGCGTACCGGATCGCGGTGCTGCGCGTCGCGGACGGCCGGGGCGGGTCGGCGGAGCTGCACGCGACGCCGCTGGTGGGCCGGACGCTGACGGTGCGCGGCCCGCGCAACCACTTCCCGCTGGTGCCGGCCCCGCGGTACGCGTTCGTCGTGGGCGGGATCGGCATCACGCCCGTCCTGCCGATGCTCCGCGCGCTGTCCGCACGCCCGGACGCCCCGGCCTGGTCGCTGCTCTACGGCGGGCGTTCCCCGGACACCATGGCCTTCCGGGCGGAGCTGACCGCCCTGCGCGGCGGGGAGGTCACCCTGTGGCCGCAGGACAGCCACGGCCTGCCCGACCTGGACCGGGCGCTGACCGGCCTCCCGGCGGGCACGGCGGTCTACTGCTGCGGCCCCGAGGGCCTGCTGGAGGCGGTACGGAGCCGCACGGACCGCCTGCTGCCGCCGGACTCCCTGCACGTGGAACGCTTCGGTCCCCCGCCCGGGCCCGACCTCCCTCCCGCCGACGGGGGCTTCGAGGTGGAACTGCGCCGCACGGGCACGACCCTGCGGGTAACGCCCGACCGGACCCTCCTCGACGTGGTCCGCGAGGCGGTGCCGGACGTCCCGTCCTCCTGCGAACAGGGCGTCTGCGGCACCTGCGAGACCAAGGTCCTCGCGGGCACCCCGGACCACCACGACATGCTCCTGACGGACGAGGAACGGGAGGCGGGCAGCACGATGATGATCTGCGTGGGCCGCTCCAGGAGCGCCCGGCTGGTGCTGGATCTGTAGGACCGGTGCCGGGGGAGCCGCTTCCGGCGCGGGCGCCCCCGGCGGGAATCCCCTTCCGGCGGGAACGGCGTCGCCGCTTGCGCGAGGCAGGGGGTCGCGGACCGCTTCGCCGACCATTTCGGGGGGCGGACCGCTTCGCCGATCACTTCGGGGGGGGCGGACCGCTTCGCCGACCACTTCGGGGGGGGGCGGACCGCTTCGCCGATCACTTCGGGGGGGGGCGGACCGCTTCGCCGATCACTTCGGCGCCGCCGGGGCCCGCCGCTCCGTCTCGCGGGCCGACGTCACGCCGTACGAGGGCGAGTACCGCTCGACGCGCACCGGCTCCTCGGGCCCGACCCGGGCCGGCGCCCTGATCGGCTCGGTCCGGGTGAGCACGGGCCAGGACGCGGCGCCGACCACGACCGGACTGTCCCGCGACCCCGGAGTGAGCGGGCGGCACTGGGTGCGGTCGAGCCCGCGGCTTTTCCAGGAGCGGGGCGGCCAGGGCCAGGATCGCCTTCCGCGACGGACGCCGCTCGAACGCCCCCGACGTCTCCGTCGCGTACGAGCGGCTGCCCCGGCACCTCTCCCGCGTTGCGCCGGTGGGCGCTCCCCGGCTCGCCGGCCCTCCACGCCCCGACGGCGCTCGCACTGCCGGAGCTCCCCCCGGTGCGCCGCCGGGCTGCTGCTGTGGACTCCGCCGCGCTGGTCACTGCGACGCCGGTCTGCTTCCTGCTCCTGCCCGTCGGCCCCCACGCCCTCGACCGCACGATCAACGTGGTCGACTCGTCCCTCCCGACCGCGATCCCGACACCGACCGGCATCGCCCTGCCGACCACAGCCGCGTGCGCCTTCCCCTCATAGCGGCGACGCTGGTGGCGGCCGCCCGGCCGAGTGCACCACACGTGCGGCACGCCGGCCGCACTGGTCTCCTTTGGAGTGGCCGCCTCGTACTGACTCCGACTGGTGGGCTGAAGCGCGTTGCTGAAGGTCAGGTCCGAGACGGCGACCGGCCAGAGGCCGAGAATTCCATGGCGCACCGACCGCACCTGCCACAAGACTGCGCGGGTGAGCGACCGCTACCCCTGTCCCCGCCCCTGCTGCGGGCACCGCGTACTGAGCACGATGCCCGGCTCGTACGAGATCCGCTCCGTCTGCTTCCGGGAGGGCGACGGGGCCCGGTTCCGCTGGCCGACCATGCCGGGCGGGGCGAACAAGGTCTCCCTGATCGAGGTCCGGCACACCTACCAGGACTTCGACGCCTGCGACGAGCACGGCCGCCGCTACGGCCGCCCGCCGACCGAGGACAAGCCCCTCGCGGCCGAGCCGTTCCTCGCCCAGGTGATCCTCCACTCCCAGTTCCGGCGCGTGGATACCGGCCGCACGTGCGGCATCTCCGGCCCCGCCCCGGCCTGGGAACTCGACTGGACCGCGCCTTGGGGGCACCTGGTCGAGGAGTCCCGCTCCTGGTCCCTCCTGGAAGCCTCCGAAGCCCCCACCGACGACAACGTCTTCGTCGCCCCCACCTGGATCGACCGCGCCGACCTGCACCCGGAGAGGTGACCGATGCCGTCCCAGCACCCCGCCGAAATCGGCTGCGGTCATGTGGTCGAGAGCTACGTGACGAGGATGTACGGGGGCCTCCCGCGCTACCTCGTACTGAACGGCGGGCGGTTCCTGGGCCCCCGGTGGTGGCACACCACACGCTTCACCCGACACCTGATCGCTGACGCCGCCGCGATCACCTACGAGGAACTGGAGGCCCTCCTCGGGTACGAATGGCGCTCGCGCCTCACCGCCGCCTGGCTGATCGGCGTGGATCGCCGCGAACGGTTCCGGACACGCCTCGGCGACCTGCTCCTGGCCGGCGAGGTCTGCTACTCCGGCAGCGCCTACTGCTTCGCCCTGGCCCGCTTCGGCACCCACGCCGACGCCGAGATCCTCACCGCCTACCTCGACCATTACCTCCCCCGCACCGACCTCCACTACGACCAGCCCGCAGCCCTCGGCGCCCTCCTCCGCCTCGACGCCCACCTGGGCACCCGCCACGCAGACCGCTTCACGGAACCCGACGGCCTCTGGGACGAGTGGGTCAAGGGCGTGAGACGCCTCGGCCACCCTGCCTACACCCCCGCCGAGCAGCGCCGCTGGACGGACCTCCACTGCGACTTCGCCCACGGCTGGACCCGGCCGTAGCCGCAGCACCCGCCATCGGCCCGAGCGCGGTAACGGCCGCAGCCGCCGAGCCTGCGGGTCACAACAGACGAGCCCCATCGACGCCGCGAGCTCGGCAGCACAGACCGAAGCCTCCTCGACCATGCGCTCCTCGGCCTGCCGGAGTTCCCACCCCTCGACCACGCCCGGGCAGCCGAAGGCCACCCCACACCGCTCGTCCGGCCGGACCCGCCCGTCGGTCTTCAAGAAGCCCCTCCTGTGGGGATCCAGAAGCGGGTCGCCCGACGAAAGAGAAAACGAGAGGCCGTCCCGCTTCGAGGGCAGGACGACCTCTCGCCGTACGTGTCAGACGTTGAACCGGAACCTGTAATGCAGAGCTCCCACCTGTGGAAACGCGGTTTTTACAGTGGGCATCCCAGCACCGTCCCAGCACGGGCGTCCTATCCCAGAACCACGCAGGCCAGCCAGCCTTGGCACGCCTCCACAGCTCGGTCGCCGGCGCTCGAGCTCGCCTCCTCTGACGGTGGGGACGTCACGTCCGGGGGCACGGGCCGCATGGAGCGCTGCAAGACTTCCCGGCAGCGCTCCCACGTGCCGGGCAGCAGATGCCCGTAGATATCGACCGTCGTCTTGACGGAACGGTGCCCCAGCCAGCGCGACACCTCGTGGATCGGCACACCGTTTGCCAGGGCGGTGGAGGCGAAGAAAGTGCCGCAGGCTACGAGGCGTGTACTTGACCTTGCCGTCCAGGTCCACCAGGTCGGCCAGGAGGCATGCCTTCTTGAACTGGTGGCCGTAGGACGCGATGGACGGCATCACCCCGGTGCCAGGCTGATGCGGAGCGAAGAAGGTCTCGAGTCGAATCCGTTTGCCCTTCCGCCCTGTAAAAGCAACGGGCACCGGCTTCCACCTGCGGAGATGAGTATCGATCTCCTGCTCGACGAACAGGGCGGTGCGGATGTCCCGGCACTCCTTCTCCAGCCGATGCTTCAGGCGGACGAAGGGTGTCCGGCAGTCCTCGCGGTGCGCCTTGGCGCTCACCTGCCATCGGATCCTGACGAAGCCAGACCGCCTGCGCTCGGTGGAGAAGGCCAGGGCCTCGCTCGGTCGCTGCCCTGTGCCGGACTGAAGGTGGACGGCGAGGCGAAACGATGGCGTGACGTGCGCAGCGATCAGCTCCACTTCGGCTGGTGCCGGCACTGCGTCCTCGTCCACTGCCACAGCATCCCTACGGGATATCCGGATGCCTCGGGCAGGGTTCTCCGTAATGCGCTTGTCGACGACGGCCACCTCCATGAGGGCGGCCACCCTGACCATCCGGTCATTGACCGTGGAGACCGCCAACCCCTCACCGGAGACATGCAGATCCTTGGCGAACTCCTCGAAGTCGCGTCGCGCCAGCCCGGCCAGCGTCTTCCGTCCCAGGCACGGCCCGAGATGGTTAAGGATGAACCCTTCGTAGTTGCGGCGCGTGGACTCACCGACGACCTGTCGCTCCAACCGCTCCTGAGCCCAGGCTCGCAGCGCCACAAGCCCTCGCGCAGGATCAAAGCGAGTGCTGGCCTCCTTGTCGTTCTCGGCCTTGTCGGCGAAAGCGTCCGCACCATCCGCACCCACCCGACGGGGAAACGACCTCTCCCGCTGACACCCGCGCCTACCGCCCGGCTCCCGGTACCGCACCACCCACCCGTGCCGACACCGCGGACGATCACAGGAAAAGTTCCGGTCCCGGACGTCCTTCTTGCACCTCTGCAAGACGCTCGCCACCTCAAGCCCCCGTAGCCCTCCGCCCGACCTGTGCACCGCCGCCTCACGGACGGGCAAGGGCTTTACCGCCAAACCCCTCTTTCCGGCGAATGAGGACCCGGCTTTCCACGGTCCTGCGGGCCATCGGATCGGCGAGACCCCCCTCGCTGGATGCACCAACGCCCTCCGCGCTTGTCGGCACGTGATCCGCGCACCAGTATCGAAGGCCATACCGCGCTATGGTTGATGTATGGCTACTAAGAAGGTGACTATCACCCTCGACGAATCCCTGGTCGAAGCCCTGGCCGGAGCCGCCGAGGAAGAAGGCATCCCGCTCTCCCGTCTCGTCGCCGGAGCAGCCGAACGCGAGCTGCGCCTGCGGGCGGGCCGGGCCGTCATCCAGGAGTGGCAGGCAGAACACGGCGCGTTCACTCCGGAAGAGCTCGCCGCCGCCCGCGCGGACCTGGCCGCCGCCGACGCCGAGTACCTCAGCAGCCCGGGAGCCTCGGCCGCGTGAACATCCCCTACCTGTACGACGCCGGCGTGCTCATCGCCATCGACAACGACGACCGACGCATGTGGGCCCGCCACAGCCTGGCCCTCGAAGACGGCCGGGACATCCACGTCCCGTCCGTCGTTGTCAGCCAGGCATGGCGGGATTCCCGCCGCCAGGTCAGACTCGGCAAGTTCCTCGCCGGGTGCCACGTCGTACCCGTCGGCCTCGAAACCGCCAAAGCCGCAGGCATCCTCTGCGGCAAGGCCGGCACGTCCGACATCGTCGACGCCACCGTCGTGACCATGGCAGCCAGCCTCGGCGCCATCATCTGGACCTCGGACCCGAACGACATCCGCACCCTCATCGACGCCCAGGACATCAAACCCGCCCCTGTCATCCGCACCGTCTAGCAACCTATGCCTCAGACCACCAGCCCGCGAGGGGACCCAGAGATGGTCGAAGCGAACAGAGTGCCAGCACATCAAAAGTCAGGATGGCCGCGCGCAGGGACGGCGGCATGGGCGTTGGAGGACCGACGCCATCGGCCCGGCGCCCGCCCCAGCCGACTCACCCCAGTCGCCCACAGGGACTGGCGTGAGCCGTGGACTCGCCGATCCCGGCAGCAATCTTCACCAGGGTGGTGTGTTCGCGCAGGTACACCAGTGCCACCATCGCGCGTTGCGACGGGCGGAGTTTGCACCAGCCCCCTCACAGGTGACGACGAGCATCGTGACCCACTCCACGAGCGCATGCGGTAGGTCGAGTGCGGCAGGATGGATAACCAACGAGGGCCCCGAGTTTGATGATCGAGACGTCAGACATCTCAATTCAACTAGTGGACAACGCTCGCCCTCACCCTGGAGTGGCGATACTGCAAGAGCTCAATGAATCATTCAGTATGCCTGGCTTCCTCTCCTTCGACAGAGAGACTACAGGTAAAATTCGAGAATTTGTTCGACGTTGAGCCTTGAACGAAAAGCGGGCTGGCGCGATCACGTACCACACGAGCTTGCCTTCGACAGGGAAGTGTTCCGTGTTGCCCTAGTGCTTTCCGCCAGTGGCTCCACGTATCATGCGGCGCATGGCAGCTGACAACTCGTTCCCATACACGCCGACCCCCGGGAAGCTGGAAGAATTCCTGGAAAAGCTACAGGGCATGGGCGTGCCGACGAGGATCGACAAGCAGTACCTAAGCTCGGTGGGGTTCGCGTCATCGAACAGTCGTCCGTTCATCCCGCTAATGAAGAAGATCGGACTGCTGGACCGCTCCGGTAAGCCAACCGAGCTCTACACCAAGGGCCT
Organism: Streptomyces sp. NPDC088915; assembly: GCF_044749825.1. Taxonomy (NCBI): domain Bacteria; kingdom Bacillati; phylum Actinomycetota; class Actinomycetes; order Kitasatosporales; family Streptomycetaceae; genus Streptomyces; species Streptomyces sp. NPDC088915. The sequence goes on along the minus strand of NZ_JBIVIR010000031.1, from coordinate 22,792 downwards.
CCGCGGCGGGGAGAGCGGTCGCGCCCTGCTTGCGGCGGGTATCCGCTCCGGGTACGGCAACGTATTCCAGATCTATAGCGACGCACACAACCGGTCCGACACCGAACTGGCAACCTTCTTCAAGAGCCACTCGGATTTGGATGACAAAAAGGTGGGACTCGCGGTCAAGACCTTCAAGGTCGTGTGCAAGTTCGGCAACTTCAACTCAGTCGCCGGTGCGGCAGGCAAGGAAGACGAAGGCGACGAGGGCGATGCCGACGAGCAGGACGAGTCGACGAAGGGGCGCCACCAACGCCAGCAGGGCAGCAACGGGGCCGGCTCGGTGGTCATCAACGTGAACATCGCACTCTCAGTCGATGCGACCAGTGACGCCGCTGTCTACGACGCGTTCTTCGCCGCCATGGCAAAGCACCTCAAGGGTCTGACGGATGGCGGCGCCTAGGACTCCGCGCGAGGTCGCCGACTGGGCGGCCAACGCGCAGGACGAACTACGTAGGCTTCTCGCCGAGCGGGAGACCTCGACGTATCGCGTGATGACGGTAACCGAGTCCTATGACAAGCTGACGAACCTCAACATCAAGCAGGACAAGCTGTTTCGTGAGGCACTTCAGTGCGTGGAGCATGGGCTCTACCGCTCCGCGCACGTCACGTCATTCGCCGCACTGATGGATTTCATCCACGAATGGATCGCGAACGACGCTTCCCGCCTCTCGGCGATCCAGACCAACTACACCACGTGGAACATCAAGCAGGCTTCGGACTTCCGCGACCAGAAGGATCACACCCTCTTTGAAGTCATGAAGAAGCAGGGTTTCATCACCAACGGAATGATGAAGGCGCTACAGGGGCTGCTTGCCAAGCGGAATGAGTGTGCGCATCCGGACGACTATGAGCCGGGCATAAACGACACGCTTGGTTATCTCGACGAAATGATGAAGCGGATTGGGGCGCTACAGAAGAAGTAGGTGAATCTACGCTCTCGACACGGTCGAGCAGCAGGCGGCCCGGCAGGTGAGCTGCCCCAAGTTTCACAGCTTCCACGGAATTGCCCCGAGCCGGGTGGAGCATGAACTCCACCCAACCCGGGACAGTCCGGAGCCTCCATCAGACCCGAAGCGATTCAGTTCCAGCGCGACTGATCACGAGCTTCAGAACCAGACAAAAGGGCTTGCCTTCCCAAGCAAGCCCTTTGAGGAGAATGGCTTAATCTTCAATTAAACGTTGAAGCGGAACTCCACCACGTCCCCGTCCTGCATCACGTACTCCTTGCCCTCCATGCGGGCCTTGCCGGCCGCGCGGGCGTCGGCGACCGAGCCCGTTTCGACGAGGTCGGCGAAGGAGATGACCTCGGCCTTGATGAAGCCCTTCTGGAAGTCGGTGTGGATGACGCCGGCCGCCTCGGGGGCCGTGGCGCCCTTCTTGATCGTCCAGGCGCGGGACTCCTTGGGGCCGGCCGTCAGGTAGGTCTGGAGGCCGAGGGTGTCGAAGCCGACGCGGGCGAGGGTGGCGAGGCCGGGCTCCTCGGCGCCGACGGACTGGAGGAGCTCCATGGCGTCCTCCTCGTCGAGCTCCGCGAGGTCCTGCTCCAGCTTGGCGTTCAGGAAGATCGCCTCCGCCGGGGCGACCAGGGCGCTCTGCTCGGCCTTGAAGGCGTCGTCGGTCAGCTCGTCCTCGTCCACGTTGAACACGTAGAGGAACGGCTTCGTGGTGAGCAGGTGCAGGTCGTGGAGGAGCTCCGCCTTCTCCGAGCCCTGGACGACGCCCTGCGAGAAGAGGGTGTCGCCCTTCTCCAGGATCGCCTGCGCCGCCTCGACCGCGGCGACCTTCGGCGCCACGTCCTTCTTGATCCGGGACTCCTTCTGGAGGCGCGGCAGCACCTTCTCGATCGTCTGGAGGTCCGCGAGGATCAGCTCCGTGTTGATCGTCTCGATGTCGTCCTTCGGCGAGACCTTGCCGTCGACGTGCACGACGTTCTCGTCCTTGAAGGCGCGGATGACCTGGCAGATCGCGTCCGACTCGCGGATGTTCGCCAGGAACTTGTTGCCCAGGCCCTCGCCCTCGCTCGCGCCGCGCACGATGCCCGCGATGTCGACGAAGTCGACCGTCGCCGGGAGGACGCGCTGCGAGTTGAAGATCTCCGCCAGCTTGGTCAGGCGGGCGTCGGGGACGCCGACGACGCCGACGTTGGGCTCGATCGTGGCGAACGGGTAGTTGGCCGCCAGCACGTCGTTCTTGGTCAGGGCGTTGAACAGGGTCGACTTGCCGACATTCGGCAGACCGACGATTCCGATCGTGAGCGACACGGTGGCGACTTCCTGAAGTGTGGATGGTGGGCCGATCCCCCAGTTTACGGGCGGGCCGAACCGGCCAGTGACGCCGACCTTCGGTCGATCTCGGGGGCAAGGTCACCCAAAGGGCGTGTCCCGGACCCGGTTCCCGCCCCCTCCCGACCTACGTTGGTCGGGTGGAGCAGCACAGGACAAGTCAGCCCCAGGGGCGTCGGCGGCCGAAGTCGTCCGGTTCACCGGCCGCCGCCCCGCCCCCCGCCGCGCCCGCCGCGCCCTCCGGCCCGCCCGTGGAGGGCGCCGCCGTGTACCGCGTGACCGGCAGGACCGGGCGTACCCCCGGCGGCGGCGCCCGCGTCGAGCGGGCCGTGACCGCCGGCGCCCCCGGCCGTGGACAGAGGGCCGGGACCGGGCGCGCTCAAGGGGCCTCCCCCGGCCGCGCCCCGGCCTCCGCTCCCGCCCGGCGGCCCGGCGGCCGGCCCGTGCCCCCCGTCGTCCTCGCCCTGCGGCGGCTGCCCTCGCCCCGTCTCACCGGGCTCGGCGCCGGGCTCTTCGCCTCCGCCGTCATGCTGGCGATCGGCTTCCTCGACCTGCTGCTCCTCGACGGCTCCCCCGTCGTCTACGGGCTGCTGTTCCTGCCGGTCAGCGCCCTGACCGCGCTCTGGGTCCGTACCGCCGACCTGGTCACCGCCCCCATCGGCGTCCCCATCGCCTTCGCCGTCGGCGTCGTCCCCGTCGCGGGCGGCACCGGCGGCCTCGGCGGCCAGGCCATGGCCGTCGTGACCGCCCTCGCCGTGCACGCCGGGTGGCTGTACGGCGGCACCCTGGTCGCCGGTCTCATCGCCGGCATCCGGAAGGTACGGGAGATGGGGCGGCGGCAGCAGCGCACCCGGGCCGCCACCGGGACCACCGGGACCACCAGAACCACCGGGTCCGCCACCCCGGTCACCAAGAGCGCCAAGGCCGCCAAGGCCCGATGAGCCAAAGGCTCGGTGAGCCAGAGGCCTGATGAGCCAAAGCCCCGATGAGCCAGAGGCCCGGTGAGCCACCGGGCCCCGGGGTCCCTTCCCTACTGCGCTCCCGCCGCCATCCCCGCCCCCACGATCCCCGCGTTGTTCTGGAGCTCCGCCGGGACGATCTCCGCCCGGATCCCCTCGATCAGCGGCAGGAACCTGTCCGCCTTGCGGCTGACGCCGCCGCCGATGATGAAGAGCTCCGGCGAGAACAGCATCTCCACGTGCGCGAGGTACTTCTGCACCCGCCGGGTCGCCCAGTGCTCCCAGCTGAGGTCCTCGTCCTCCTTGGCCTTCGTCGAGGCCCGCTTCTCCGCGTCGTGGCCCTTGAGCTCCAGATGGCCCAGCTCCGTGTTCGGGACGAGCCGGCCGTCGACGAACAGGGCCGAACCGATGCCCGTGCCGAGGGTCAGCATGATCACCGTGCCCTTGCGGCCCCGGCCCGCGCCGAAGGTCATCTCCGCGATCCCGGCCGCGTCCGCGTCGTTCAGGACGGTCACGGGGAGGCCCCCGATCCGCTCGCCGATGAGCGCGCCCGCGTCGACGTCGATCCAGGACTTGTCCACGTTGGCGGCCGTACGGATCGTGGAGCCCGTCACCACGCCCGGGAAGGTCACCCCCACCGGGCCCGTCCAGCCGAAGTGCGCCACGACCTCCGCGACGCAGCCCGCCACACCGTCGGGTGTGGCGGGCTGCGGGGTCAGTACCTTGTGGCGCTCCTCGGTGAGCGTGCCGCGCTCCAGGTCCACGGGAGCACCCTTGATGCCCGAGCCGCCGATGTCCACTCCGAAGACGTTCATGGACCCACCGTAAAGGCTGGGGCGCCCCGTTACTGCTCGACCGGGTCGATCCCCGGTCGGAGCGGCCCGGTCGCCCGCCGGCCGGGCCGCCGGGTCACTCCCCGGCCGGCTCGCCCGCGCCGAGCCTCTCGGCCACGGCCCGCAGGTCCTTGTCGCGGAGCTCCTTGGGGAGCGAGAAGGTCAGGGACTCGTCGGCCGTCTTGACGATCTCGACGTCCGCGTACCCCCGCTCGGCCAGCCACTCCAGGACCTCCTGCACCAGGACGTCCGGGACGGAGGCGCCGGAGGAGAGGCCGACGCTGGTCACGCCCTCCAGCCAGGCCTCGTCGATCTCGCTCGCGAAGTCCACGAGGTGGGCGGCGGGCACGCCGGCCTGCTTGGCGACCTCGACCATGCGGATCGAGTTGGAGGAGTTCTTCGAGCCGACGACGATCACGAGCTCGGCCTGGCCGGCCAGCTCCTTGATCGCGGTCTGGCGGTTCTGCGTGGCGTAGCAGATGTCGTCCGACGGCGGGGAGATGAGCTGCGGGAACTTCTCCTTCAGCGCGTCGACCGTCTCCATCGTCTCGTCCACCGACAGCGTGGTCTGGGAGAGCCAGACGACCCGGGAGGGGTCGCGCACCTCGATCTTGGCGACGTCCTCGGGGCCGTCGACGAGCTGGATGTGGTCCGGGGCCTCGCCGGAGGTGCCGATGACCTCCTCGTGGCCCTCGTGGCCGATGAGGAGGATGTCGAAGTCCTCCTTGGCGAACCGGACGGCCTCCTTGTGGACCTTGGTGACCAGCGGGCAGGTGGCGTCGATGGTCGCGAGCCGGCCCTGCCGGGCCTCCTCGTGGACGGTCGGGGCGACGCCGTGCGCGGAGAACATCACGATGTTGCCCGGCGGCACCTCGGTCGCCTGGTCGACGAAGATCGCGCCCTTCCGCTCCAGGGTCTGGACGACGTACTTGTTGTGGACGATCTCGTGCCGGACGTAGATCGGGGCCCCGTACTGCTCCAGGGCCTTCTCCACCGCGATCACGGCACGGTCCACGCCCGCGCAGTAGCCGCGGGGAGCGGCGAGCAGGACACGCTTCGGGCGGTTCGTCGCGGGGGCGTGATCGGGCGTCGACGCGGGCGTTGCAGTCATGCGTCCCATCGTAAGGCCGCCTCCCCGTGCGTCCGCGTCACCGTGTCCCAGGGGGAACGCCGCGCCACCGTACGCCCGCGCCGCCGTGTCCCAGGGGGAACGCCGCGCCACCGTACGCCCGCGCCGCCACGCCCCACCGGGGAACGCCGCACCTCCGTACGCCCGCGCCGCCGGGCCGCCGCACACCCGCGCCCCCCAGCGCCGCGTCGCTCAGCGATTCGCCCGCCCCCGTGGCCGAAACTGGCCCCATGGCCGAGGAATCGCAGGTGGCGGCGGGCGGGAACGGCGACGGTGGTGGCGGTAGCGGCGGCGGTACGGAGCACACGGGGCTCCGACGGAACCTCGGGTTCCGTGACCTGGTCGTCTACGGGCTGCTCTTCATCGCGCCCATGGCGCCGGTCGGCGTCTTCGGGACGCTCGACGCCAAGTCGCACGGCGCGGTCGCGCTCGTGTACGTGGTGGCGACCGTCGCCATGGCGTTCACGGCGTTCAGCTACGCCCAGATGGTGCGGGTCGCGCCGCAGGCCGGCTCCGTCTTCACGTACGCGCGCAAGGGCCTCGGGGAGGGGCCGGGCTTCGTCGCCGGGTGGATGGCGATGCTCGACTACCTGCTGATCCCCGCCGTCGCCTACCTCTTCGCGGGCATCGCCATGGAGGCACTGGTCCCGACCGTCGACCGGTGGGTGTGGACCGGGATCGCGGTGGTCCTCACCACCCTGCTCAACCTGTGGGGCGTGCGGGCGGCGGCCCGCGTCGGCTTCGCGGTGCTCGCCCTGGAGATCGCCGTCCTCCTCGTCTTCGTCGTGTCGGCCGTGGTGGTGCTCGTACGGGACGGGGCACAGCGCGACTGGTGGTCGCCGCTGACCGGCGACGCGTCGTTCTCGCTCGCGGCGGTGATCGGCGCGGTCTCGGTCGCCGTCCTCTCCTACCTGGGATTCGACGCGATCGCCTCCTTCGCGGAGGAGGTCACCGGCGGTTCGGCGAAGGTGGCGCGGGCGCTGCTGTTCTGCCTGGCGCTCGCGGGCACGCTCTTCGTGGCGCAGACCTGGCTGGTGGCGCTGCTCGAACCGGTCTCCTCGGCCGAGCTCGCCGCCGACCCCGGCAAGCAGGGCTCCGCCTTCTACGACGCCGTGGACACCTCGGTCGGCGACTGGCTGCACGACCTGGTGGCCGCCTCCAAGGCGATCGGCGCGGCCTTCGCGGCGCTCGCGGGGCAGGCGGCCGGCGGTCGGCTGCTCTTCGCGATGGGCCGCGACCGACGGCTGCCGCACCTGCTCGCCCGGACGGACGGGGGCGTGCCGCGCGTGGCGCTGCTGGTGTCCGCCGCGGTGACGATGGTCGCGGCGGTGTGGGCGGCGCGGCGGGACGACGGCCTCGACCACCTGGTGTCGGTGGTCGACGTGGGCGCGCTCACCGCCTTCGTCCTGCTGCACGCGAGCGTGGTGGGCTGGTTCGCCGTCCGCCGGGCGGAGGGGCCGCCGAACGTGCTGAAGCACGTGGTGGCGCCGGTCGTCGGCGCGGCGATCCTGGTCGCGGTGATCGTCGAGGCCTCGGCGGCGGCCCAGGTGGTGGGCGTGGTCTGGCTGGGGATCGGCCTGGTGGTCCTGGCCGTCCAGGGGGCGGCGCGGACGCGGTGAGCACGGGCGGGCCGTGCGGGGCGGGGTGCGGAACCGGGACCGGGACCGCACCCCGCCCCGCCCCCGTACGCCGTCCTGACGTTGTCGTACCGCGCCGTTACGCTCGGTCCATGGCTCTGACTACGTCCGCCGAAACGCCGCTGCCCGTCGGTGAGGTCTCCCGGATGATCGGGGGGTGGATCGACCGGCTCGGGGCCATCTGGGTCGAGGGGCAGATCACCCAGCTCTCGCGGCGCCCCGGCGCCGGGGTCGTCTTCCTGACGCTGCGGGACCCCTCGTACGACGTCTCGATCGGCGTCACCTGCTACCGGCAGGTCTTCGACGCGGTCGCGGACCTCGTGTCGGAGGGCGCCAGGGTCGTCGTGCACGCCAAGCCCGAGTGGTACGCGCCGCGCGGGCAGCTCTCGCTGCGGGCCGCCGAGATCAAGCCGGTCGGGATCGGTGAGCTGCTCGCCCGCCTGGAGCAGCTGAAGCGGACCCTGGCCGCCGAAGGGCTGTTCGCGGCCGACCGGAAGAAGCCGCTGCCGTTCCTGCCGCGCCGGATCGGCCTCGTCTGCGGCCGCGCGTCGGCGGCGGAGCGGGACGTCCTGGAGAACGCGCGCCGACGCTGGCCCGCCGTCGCCTTCGAGGTGCGGAACGTCGCGGTGCAGGGCGTGAAGGCCGTCCCGCAGGTCGTCCAGGCGGTCCGGGAGCTCGACGCGGACGAGGACGTGGACGTGATCGTCGTGGCCCGGGGCGGCGGCAGCGTCGAGGACCTGCTGCCGTTCTCGGACGAGCAGCTCGTCCGGGCCGTGGCCGACTGCCGTACGCCGGTGGTCTCGGCGATCGGGCACGAGCCGGACTCGCCCCTGCTCGACCTGGTGGCCGACCTGCGCGCCTCGACGCCGACGGACGCGGCCAAGAAGGTCGTCCCCGACGTCGGCGAGGAACTCGACCGGGTGCGCGGCCTCCGCGACCGGGCGCTGCGGACCGTGCAGGGGCTCCTGGACCGGGAGGAGCGCGGCCTGGCGCACGCGCTCGCGCGGCCCGTCATGGAGCAGCCGCTGCGCATGGTCGAGGTCCGCGGGGACGAGGTGGCGGCGCTGCTCGCCCGGAGCCGGCGGGTCCTCGGCCACCTCCTCGACCGGGCCGACTCGGAGCTCTCGCACACGCGGGCGCGGGTCCGGGCGCTGTCGCCCGCGGCCACCCTTGAGCGGGGGTACGCGGTGCTCCAGCGGGCGGACGGCACGGTGGTCCGCTCCCCCGGCGAGGTCGCCGGGGACGAGGAGCTGCGGGCCCGGGTCGCGGAGGGCGAGTTCGCGGTGCGGCGCGTGGCGGACGCCGACTGAGCGGCTCCCTCTTCACCCCCATCCACATCGACATCGACAGAAGACAGCAGAAGGACAGAAGGACGGACATGGCAGCGGGCAAGGACAAGGGCACGGACGAGGCGGCGCTCGGGTACGAGCAGGCGCGGGACGAGCTGATCGAGGTCGTCCGGCGGCTCGAAGCGGGCGGGACCACCCTGGAGGACTCCCTCGCCCTCTGGGAGCGGGGCGAGGAGCTGGCGAAGGTGTGCCGGCTCCGCCTGGAGGGCGCCCGGGCCCGCCTGGACGCCGCCCTTGCGGCGGACGCGGACGGCGAGGACGGGGAGGAGTGACCTTCCGGGGCGCGCCGGTCCTGGCGTAGACTCACGAGTGAAGCGGATCACTATCCGGATTGGATAGTTGAAATTTCACCAATCATGGGCGTACTGTCGAGGACGTCGCTCGAACTTTGTCCGAGCAACCCCCACCTTGTGCAGTTTTGTGCAGTCCGGAAGGTACGCAGCATGTCTCTCGCCCTTGACCCCGCCGCCCAGGACCTCCTCTTCCGCGAGGCCCGCACCGCCAACACGTTCACCGACGAGCCGGTGACCGACGAGCAGGTGCAGGCGATCTACGACCTGGTGAAGTACGGCCCCACCGCCTTCAACCAGACCCCGCTGCGCATCACCCTGGTCCGCTCCCCCGAGGCCCGTGAGCGCCTGGTCCAGCACATGGCCGAGGGCAACCGGCCGAAGACCGCCACCGCCCCGCTCGTCGCGATCCTCTCCGCCGACAACGAGTTCCACGAGGACCTCCCGGCCCTGCTCCCGCACTTCCCGCAGGCCAAGGACATGTTCTTCGCCGAGCGCCCGGTCCGCGAGCAGTCCGCCCTGCTGAACGCCGCCCTCCAGGCCGCGTACTTCATCGTCGGCGTCCGCGCCGCCGGCCTGGCCGCCGGCCCGATGACCGGCCTGGACTTCGCCGGCGTCCAGAAGGAGTTCCTCGACGCCGACCACACCCCGCTGATGGTCGTCAACATCGGCAAGCCGGGCGAAGAGGCCTGGTTCCCGCGCTCCCCGCGCCTCTCCTTCGACGAGGTCGTCACCACCGTCTGAGACCGGTGACCGGCCACGCGTACGGGAAGGGCCCCGCACTCCACGAGTGCGGGGCCCTTCCCGTACGCCTTCCCGTACGCCTCCGCGTACCGCTCAGGCCTTCTGCGACCGGAGCGAGCCCGCCATCTCGGCCAGCCGCTCGAAGGACGCCGTGCCGGTCACCACGGTCGTCGCGCCGCCCTCCGTCCGCACGAGCGCGTCGTACTTCGGGCCCTCCCAGCGGTGCCAGACCAGGCCGTCCACCGTCCGGGTCTTCCCGGTGTCCTTCGCCTCGTGCGTCACGTCGGGCACGAACTCTCCCGGCTCCGCCGTCGACTGGTGGATCGCCACGTACTGGGTGTCCGGGGAGAGGAAGCCGAGCTGCCAGGCGTCGGCCTTCTCCCGCTTGTACGAGACGACCGTCGCCTTCCAGCCCTTTTCGAGGCCCTCGGGGGCCAGCACCGGATACGGCGCCGCCCGCTGGGCCGTCAGGAGCTCGACCCGGTAGTCCTTCGCCTCCACCGGGTCCGCGTGCTCGTCGTGCGGGACGAAGAGATACATCACGCCCGCGGCGACCATGATCACACCGAGGGACTGGAACATCCCGCGTACCGTCTGCCTGCCTCGCATACCTGCCACGCCCCCCATGGTCGCATCACGGTCCCGTGCTCATACGTGGGCCCCTCTGCTCATTTTGTCGACCTGACGATAGAGTCACAGGACCCTCTTATTTTGCGGCCGTCGCCGTACAGAAAGGTGCGCCCCGATGACCGAGCACACCCTCCCGCCCGAGCTGGAGGTCTCTCCCGAGGCCCCCGACCGCAACCTCGCCCTCGAACTGGTGCGCGTCACCGAGGCCGCCGCCATGGCCGCCGGACGCTGGGTCGGCCGGGGCGACAAGATCGGCGCGGACGGCGCGGCGGTCAACGCCATGCGGACCCTGATCTCCACCGTCTCGATGGACGGCGTCGTCGTCATCGGCGAGGGCGAGAAGGACGAAGCCCCGATGCTCTTCAACGGCGAGCGGGTCGGCGACGGCACCGGCGCCGAGGTCGACATCGCCGTCGACCCGATCGACGGCACCACGCTCAACGCCAAGGGCATGCCGAACGCGATCGCCGTCCTGGCCGCCGCCGACCGCGGCACCATGTTCGACCCGTCCGCGGTCTTCTACATGGACAAGCTGGTCACCGGCCCCGAGGCCGCCGACTTCGTCGACATCAACGCCCCCGTCTCGGTCAACATCCGCCGGGTCGCCAAGGCGAAGAACTCCTCGCCCGAGGACATCACGGTCGTCATCCTGGACCGCCCCCGTCACGAGGGCATCGTCAAGGAGATCCGCGAGACCGGGGCCCGGATCAAGTTCATCTCGGACGGCGACGTCGCCGGTTCGATCATGGCCGTCCGCGAGGGCACCGGCGTCGACATGCTCATGGGCATCGGCGGCACCCCCGAGGGCATCATCTCCGCCTGCGCGATCAAGTGCCTCGGCGGCGTGATCCAGGGCAAGCTGTGGCCGAAGGACGACGCCGAGCGGCAGAAGGCGCTCGACGCGGGCCACGACCTGGACCGGGTGCTCTCCACCGACGACCTGGTCAGCGGCGACAACGTCTTCTTCGTCGCGACCGGCATCACCGACGGCGAACTGCTGCGCGGGGTGCGCTACCGCGCCGAGACGGCGACCACGCAGTCCCTGGTCATGCGCTCGAAGTCCGGCACGATCCGCCAGATCGACTCCACGCACCGGCTCTCGAAGCTGCGCGCGTACAGCAAGATCGACTTCGACCGCGCCAAGTAGGCCGGAGCCGGGCGGGCCGGACCCGCGGACGGTACGAAGAGGGGCGCTCCCATGTGCGGTGGGGGCGCCCCTTCCCGTACGGGCCGACGAAGGCCTCCGTGCCCGGCGTCCGGTCCCGTCCTCCGGTCCCGGCGTCCCGGCTCCGCTCCCCGGTCAGCCCGCCTTGGCGATCCGCTCCGTCGCGGCCGCCTTCCGCAGCTCCACCTCGCGCCGCCGGCGCCGGGCGAGGACCACGCGGCGCTCCGCCGCCGTGAGCCCGCCCCACACCCCGTACGGCTCGGGCTGGAGCAGCGCGTGCTCGCGGCACTCGACCATCACAGGACAGCGCGCGCAGACCCGCTTGGCGGCCTCCTCGCGGGCGAGGCGCGCGGCCGTCGGCTCCTTGGAGGGGGCGAAGAAGAGTCCTGCCTCGTCACGGCGGCACACCGCTTCCGCGTGCCACGGGCCGCCCTCGTCCTCCCGGGCCGGGGTGCGGGCGGGAGGGACGGCGACGGCCTGGAGGGGCTGATGCGGCAGTTGCAGCACGGTCTACTCCTGACGACTGACGACGACTTCGCGGGCGAGGGGCGATGCCACGAGCCTTACCCGCTGTGCGCGCGCCTATGCACTGGGTGCCGCGCCGTTCCGGACTGCGGAGGGCCGACGGCGGATTCCGGTCACCCGCCCCGGAGCGCCGCCCCACCCGCGAACTCCCGTCAGTGGCCGAGGTGTTTGCGCATCCTGCCCTGGAGGTCCGTGATCCACTTGCCGCGCTTGGGCCGCGCCTCGACGTTCCCGAAGACCGAGTAGCCGTTGATGACGACGACCGGGGCCTGCGGGTCGACGCCCTCCAGGGTGACGACCTCGAAGTTCCCGAAGATCCCGCTGCCGTTGCCGCGCAGGCTGATGTTCTCCGGGACCCGCACCTCGACGTTGCCGAAGATGGAGGTGGCGTTGATCGTGGTCAGGCGCTGGGCGAAGATCGCCTCGGTCAGGTCGATCTCGATGTTGCCGAAGAACGCGAAGGCGTTCGTCCGGCGGCTCACCCGCCAGCGGCCCTTGCGGGTGGTGCTGGAGAAGATCGCGACGAGGTTCTCCGGTTCGCCGTCCTGGTCGTCGGGCCCGTAGGCGTAGGCCGGATCCGGCGCCGGCCGGGAGGCCCGGGCGGCCGGCAGGTCGCGGACGATCGGCTCCAGCTCCCCGACCGTCTTGGCCCGGTAGACCGCGTCGATCCGGTCCGAGTGCTCCTCGGCGTCGAGCCGCCCCTCGGCCAGGGCGTCCCTGAGGATGTCGGCGATCCGGTCCCGGTCCGCGTCCGAGGCCCGCAGCGAGCCCTGCGGATCGGCGAAGGCGGGGGCCGCGGGGGCGGTCTCGGCGGGGGCGGCCGACCGCTGCGGCTGCGGCTGCTTCTCGGGTTCGGGCTGCTTTTCGAGGTCCACGGAGCCAGCCTAGCGAAACGCGATAGATCGCGACCAGGGGGCGGGGCCGAGACCTGTGGACGAGACCGGATCCGGTCGGGCGCGCCCCAAGTGAGCCTTACCTCACAGGACCGTCGAAACGGAGGCGTTCTACGCTGGAGGACGCGTTGCCAACGGAGGCGGCGCCGCTGCCCGCCGAGTGAGGAATGACCGCCGTCATGCCAGAGTTTTCGTACTCCGATCTGCTCCCCCTGGGAGAGGACACCACGCCCTACCGCCTGGTGACCGCCGAAGGCGTCTCCACCTTCGAGGCCGACGGGCGTACGTTCCTCAAGGTCGAGCCCGAGGCGCTGCGGCGGCTGGCCGCCGAGGCGATCCACGACATCCAGCACTTCCTGCGCCCGGCCCACCTGGCCCAGCTCCGCCGGATCATCGACGACCCGGAGGCGTCGGGCAACGACAAGTTCGTCGCGCTCGACCTGCTCAAGAACGCGAACATCGCCGCCGCCGGCGTCCTCCCGATGTGCCAGGACACCGGCACCGCGATCGTCATGGGAAAGCGCGGCCAGAACGTGCTGACCTCCGGCCGCGACGAGGAGGCCCTCTCCAAGGGCGTCTACGACGCGTACACCAAGCTCAACCTGCGGTACTCGCAGATGGCCCCGGTCACCATGTGGGAGGAGAAGAACACCGGCTCGAACCTGCCCGCGCAGATCGAGCTGTACGCCACCGACGGCGGCGCGTACAAGTTCCTCTTCATGGCCAAGGGCGGCGGCTCCGCCAACAAGTCCTTCCTCTACCAGGAGACCAAGGCGGTCCTCAACGAGGCCTCCATGATGAAGTTCCTGGAGGAGAAGATCCGCTCGCTCGGCACGGCCGCCTGCCCGCCGTACCACCTGGCGATCGTCGTCGGCGGCACCAGCGCCGAGTTCGCCCTGAAGACCGCGAAGTACGCCTCCGCGCACTACCTGGACGAGCTGCCCACCGAGGGCTCGGCCGAGACCGGCCACGGCTTCCGCGACAAGGAGTTGGAGGAGAAGGTCTTCGAGCTGACGCAGCGGATCGGCATCGGCGCCCAGTTCGGCGGCAAGTACTTCTGCCACGACGTGCGCGTGGTGCGCCTGCCGCGCCACGGCGCCTCGCTGCCCGTCGCCATCGCCGTCTCCTGCTCGGCCGACCGCCAGGCCGTCGCGAAGATCACCGCCGAGGGCGTCTTCCTGGAGCAGCTGGAGACGGACCCGGCGCGCTTCCTGCCGGAGACCACCGACGAGCACCTCGACGAGGCCTCCGACGTCGTGCGGATCGACCTCAACCAGCCGATGGACGAGATCCTCGCCGAGCTGACCAGGTACCCGGTCAAGACCCGCCTCTCGCTGACCGGCCCGCTGGTCGTGGCGCGCGACATCGCGCACGCCAAGATCAAGGAGCGCCTGGACGCGGGCGAGGAGATGCCGCAGTACCTGAAGGACCACCCGGTGTACTACGCGGGCCCGGCGAAGACCCCCGAGGGGTACGCCTCCGGCTCCTTCGGCCCGACGACGGCCGGCCGCATGGACTCGTACGTGGAGCAGTTCCAGGCGGCGGGCGGCTCGAAGGTCATGCTGGCCAAGGGCAACCGCTCGAAGCAGGTCACGGACGCGTGCGGCAGCCACGGCGGCTTCTACCTCGGCTCGATCGGCGGCCCGGCGGCGCGCCTGGCGCAGGACTGCATCAAGAAGGTCGAGATCGTCGAGTACGAGGAGCTCGGCATGGAGGCGGTCTGGAAGATCGAGGTCGAGGACTTCCCGGCGTTCATCGTCGTGGACGACAAGGGGAACGACTTCTTCCAGAATCCGGCGCCGGAGCCGACGTTCACGCACATCCCGGTGCGGGGCCCCGGTCTGGCCTGACCCCGAGGCAGTGCCCCGGAGAGCCCCCGGCCGTCACCGGCGCGGGGGCTCTTCCCGTGGACCGGAGGTCAAGCGCCCTTTTCCGCGAGGGACTTGATGCCCGCGAGGGTCTTCTCCATGCCCGCGCGCAGTTCCTCGACGCGGACGGCGACGATCCGCTCCTCGCGGTCCGGCCACCGGTCGAGGGTCAGGGAGACGCCGCTGCGGGCCGGGCCGAGGCGGGCCGACTGGCGGAGCCGGGTGCCGCCGTCCTCGGGGGCGAGTTCGTAGCGCCAGGTCGCCATGGGCCGCGCCGGGTCCGGTGCCGGGTCGCCGAAGCGGCCGTCCGCGTCCGTGACGGCCCAGGCGAACACCCGCCGCTCGCCCGCGTCCTCCAGCTCGGTCACGTGGGAGACGGTCCGCCACTCGCCGAGCAGCCGGTGGTGGTTGTGGCCCTCGAAGCGCGCGCCCACCCGGGGGCCGTCCGCGCCGTCGAGCCAGGCGGCGCGGCACAGTTCCGGGCTGAACCTGGCGGGCAGCAGGATGTCGGTCACCAGCTCCCAGACCCGCGGCACGGCCGCCCCGACGTGGACGTCACAGTGTGCGCTCGGCCCCTCGGCGTACCGCATGGCGCTCCCTCCGGTTCGGTCCTCCGATCATCCGACGGGCCGGGCCGGGTCCACAACGGGACGCACGTCACCCCGCCCGTCACCCCGCACAGCGCCTCGCCGGAAGCGGAACTCGCCCCTCGGCGACGGGTGCTCGGAAAGTCGCTACCGACCGGTGGTCCTCCCGTCACCTACCCGTCAGTATGGGCCGTGAGCATGTCAACCACTGAGTCGGTCGACCTCTCGGGAGCCCCCCATGCCCTCCACCCCCCTCCACCGGCGTGCCGCCGCCGGTTCCACCGCCGCGCTCGCCCTCTCCGCCGTCCTCGTCGTCGGGCCCGCGCCCGCCGCCTCCGCCGCCACCGCGTCCGCCTCCTCCGACCCGAACGCCCACGTGGTGTCGACCGCCGCGCTCGCCGGCATCGACTACGGCACCTGGCGCCGTGACGTGGCGGCCGTCGTCGCCGAGGCGCGTCCGTACGTCGAGGAGCGCGCGAAGGACGCCGGGCGCGAGAAGCAGGCGCTCGTCCTCGACATCGACAACAGCTCCCTGGAGACGGACTTCCACCCGTTCTGGGAGCTGCCCACCCCGGCCATCGCCGAGGTCCGCGCCCTCGTCCGGGACGCCCACGCGCGCGGGGTGGCCGTCTTCTTCGTCACCGCCCGCCCCGGGATCATCCACGCGCTCACCGACTGGAACCTGAAGAAGGCCGGCTACCCGGTCGACGGCCTGTACGTGCGCTCGCTGCCCGACCTGTTCGCCGAGGTCAGCGCGTACAAGACGGAGCAGCGCGCGGAGATCGAGGCCAAGGGCTACACGATCATCGCGAACATCGGCAACAACACCAGCGACCTCGTCGGCGGTCACGCCGAGCGCACCTTCAAGCTCCCGGACTACGGCGGCAAGCTCTCCTGACGTCCTCGCGGGGCCGGCCCGGAGCTAGTCTGCCGATCATGAGACTTCCGATACGGCTCCTGCTCCCCGCCCTCCTCGCGGCGGGGCCGCTGCTGACCGGCTGCGCCGGCCCCGAGCCGCTCCCGGAGGTCACCCCGGGGCCGCGCCCGACGGCCGCGAAGCCGACGACCGCGAGGCCCTCGGACGCCGGGGCGCCGGGCGCGGCCGTCGCGGCGGCCTCCCTCGGCGGGCCGGGGACGGCCTGCGCGCTGCCGGTCTCCTTCTCCCTCGCGCAGGCGTGGGAGCCGAAGGCGGTCAGGAACCCGGAGGACCCAGAGTTCGCGGCGCTCACCCGCCAGGGCCCGGCCACCGTCCGCTGCGAGGTGGACGCCAAGCCGGCCGGGCACCTCGGCTTCCTGCGGGTGTGGACGGTGGAGAAGAGCGCGGCCCACTCGTCCGCGCGGGCCGCGCTCGAAGCCTTCGTGAAGGCGGAGAAGGGGAGTTCCGGCGCCTCGTACCGGGAGACGACGGCGGGCGGCGCGCCCGCCGTCGAGGTGACCTACACGGTGCGGAGCGAACTCCTCGACGAGGAGAAGGAGGAGCGCGCCCTCGCCGTCGCCACCCCGAAGGGGGCGGTCGTCGTCCACCTCGGCGGAACGGACACCGAGGAGCACCGGGCGATGGTCCCGGCGTACGAGCTGGCCCGTACGACCCTGAAGGTGCTCTGAGCCGTGGCCGCGGCCCCCGTCCCGTGCCGGACGGGGGCCGCGGCGTTCCCGTGGGACGCGCGGCTACGCGAACTTCTGGTTCGCGGAGCCGTCGCAGGCCCGGAGCCTGATCTGCTCCTTCGCCGCGCCCTGGGTGAGGCACATGCCGGTCGCGGCGGCGGGCCGGAGGGTGGCGCCGTCGCGGACGAACCTCTGGTTGGCGCCGCCGTGGCAGTTCCACAGGACCAGGGCCGTGCCCGCCCGGTACTGGGAGTCGGGCACGTCCAGGCAGCGGTCCTGGGTGAGGCCGGTGTGGACGGTCTGCCGGGCGGAGTCGTACCACCAGGTCTGGTTGCGGCCGTCGTGGCAGTCCCAGCCGAGGACCCGGGTGCCGTTGGCGCTGGTGGCCGCGTCGACGTCGAGGCAGTTGCCGGTCGCCTGGTTCCTCAGCGGGCGGTAGGCGTCGTCCCAGGCGAGCGGGAAGAGGGTGGGCTTCCCGGTGGAGTTCACGTCGGCGCAGCTCGCCTCGCGCAGGCCGGAGGCGTAGAGCTGGGTGAGGCAGGAGGCGAAGGCGGCGTGCCCGCGCGCGTTGGGGTGGAAGGACTGCCGGACCGAGTTCTCGTCCGGGAGGCCGGGCTTGGAGAGGTCGATGTAGAGGCCCCTGGCCCAGGGGTCCTCCGTGCAGACCTCGTGGCCGTGGAAGAGGCGGGAGTTGTCGAGGTAGGTGGCGCCGGTGGACGCGGCGGCCTTCCGCATGCCGCGCTCGAAGGCGGGGACGGCGGTGTCGCGGCCCCAGACGGTGTCGGAGTCGTACCCCAGGCCGCCGCAGACCAGCTTGCCGGGGAAGTTCGGGTTGTCGCGGAAGTCGGGGCCGATCGGGCTGGGGTAGCCCATGAGGACGAGCTTGTAGTCGCCGTCGGCGTATCCGGCGTCGCGCATGACGGTCTTGAGGTCGCGGACGGTCTGCTCGACCTTGGGGACGAGTCCGTCGACGCGGGCCTGCCAGCCGGGGGCGTACTTGGGCTCGCAGGCGCCCTGGCTGAGCAGGTAGCGGGTGACGCAGTCGGTCATGACGGGGCCGAACTGGAGGTCGTCGTTGGCCCCGGCGACGAGCAGGACCATCTTGATGCGGGTGTTGCGGGCCTTGATGGCGAGGCTGTCGCTCTGGACGAGTTCGTCGGCGTACTGCTTCGAGCCGCCGACCTTGATGTTTCCGGTGTACGCGCCGGAGCAGGAGACGTTGAAGGTGAGGTCCGCGGCGATCCCGGTGCGGTGGACGGCGGCGTCGGGCGAGCGGTGGCACCAGTTGGAGGGGCCGTTGGTGGGGGGTTCGTAGGTGCCGACGCCCTCGCCGGAGATCTCGCTGTCGCCGAGCGAGATCAGGCCGCTCCTGCGCTGGTCGAGCGGGCGCTCCTCGGGGCTTCCGTAGATCTTGGTGGCCTCGGCCGCCCGGATCGCCTCCAGGGCGGGCGGGAGGGGTACGGAAGCGGTGGCGGCCCTCGTGCCCGTGGCCGTGACGGTCGTCGTACCCGTGGCCGTCACGGTCGTGTCGGCCGCGCCGGCGGGAGCGGCGGCCGCGATCATCGTTCCGAGGACCGCGGCGGCCGTGGCGACGGCGGCGACGGGCCGGCGGAGTCTGTACCTGGTGCGCGTCATTGCGCCTCCTGGAAGTGGGGTTACCCACGGTTTTTACTGGCCGGTACGCGCCTTGGGAATACATCGAACAAGACAAGTGCTCACGTTTTACGGGAGGTTGAAGAAGATGAACGACAGCGAGCAGCACGGCGGGGACGACCGGGACTTCCGGATCGAGCACGACTCCATGGGTGAGGTGCGGGTCCCCGCGCACGCCAAGTGGCGGGCCCAGACCCAGCGGGCGGTGGAGAACTTCCCGATCTCGGGCCAGCGCCTGGAGCGCGCCCACATCGAGGCCCTGGCCCGGATCAAGGCGGCCGCCGCCCAGGTCAACGCCCGGCTCGGGGTGATCGACGCGGACCGCGCGGAGGCGATCGCCGCGGCGGCGGAGGAGGTCGCGGAGGGGCGCTGGGACGCGCACTTCCCCGTGGACGTCTTCCAGACCGGCTCGGGCACCTCGTCCAACATGAACACCAACGAGGTGATCGCCACCCTCGCCACCGAGCGGCTGCCGGAGGGCCGGGAGGTGCACCCCAACGACCACGTGAACGCCTCGCAGTCCTCCAACGACGTCTTCCCGTCCTCCATCCACATCGCGGCGACCGGCGCCGTCGCCCACGACCTGATCCCCGCCCTGGAGCACCTGGCCGCCGCCCTGGAGCGAAAATCGGCCGAATTCGCGAAGGTCGTGAAGTCGGGCCGCACGCATCTGATGGACGCCACCCCGGTCACCCTCGGCCAGGAGTTCGGCGGCTACGCGGCCCAGGTGAGGTACGGGGTCGAGCGGCTGCGCGGCGCGCTCCTCCGGCTCGCCGAACTCCCCCTCGGCGGCACGGCGGTGGGCACCGGCATCAACACCCCGGCCGGCTTCTCGGCCGCCGTCATCGCGGAGGTCGCCCGGACCACCGGACTGCCGCTGACCGAGGCCCGCGACCACTTCGAGGCCCAGGGCGCCCGCGACGGCCTGGTGGAGACGTCCGGGCAGCTCAGGACCATCGCCGTCTCCCTCACCAAGATCTCCAACGATCTGCGCTGGATGGCCAGCGGGCCGCGCACGGGCCTCGCCGAGATCAACCTCCCCGACCTCCAGCCCGGCTCCTCGATCATGCCGGGCAAGGTGAACCCGGTGATCCCCGAGGCGGTCCTGATGGTCGCCGCGCAGGTGACCGGAAACGACACCACGGTGGCGGTGGCGGGCGCGGCCGGGAACTTCGAGCTCAACGTGATGCTGCCGGTGATGGCCAAGAACCTGCTGGAATCCGTGCGGCTCCTGGCCAACGCCTCCCGGCTGCTGGCGGACCGCACGGTCGACGGGATCACGGCCAACGTCGAGCGCGCCCGCGAGTACGCGGAGTCCTCGCCGTCCGTGGTCACCCCGCTCAACAAGTACATCGGCTACGAGGAGGCCGCGAAGGTCGCCAAGAAGTCCCTCGCGGAGCGGAAGACCATCCGCGAGGTGGTCCTGGAGTCCGGCTACGTCGAGCGGGGCGACCTCACGGTGGAACAGCTGGACGAGGCGCTGGACGTGCTGCGGATGACGCACCCGTAGGCGGGGGCCGTCCGATTCCGTGACCCGCACCGCAGCGGCGGTGGGAGCGCGCCCCTAAGATCTGCGCATGACAGGATCGGACGCCTCTCAGCACTGGGCGCCGGGGGACCACGTCCTCTGGCGCTACCGCGGCAACGGCACCGGGGCCGTGCACATCTGCCGGCCGGTGACGGTCGTGCGGGACACGCCCGAGCTGCTCGCGGTCTGGATGGCGCCCGGCACCGAGTGCGTCCGGCCCGTGCTCGCCGACGGCACCCCCGTGCACGACGAGCCGCTCGCCACCCGCTACACCGCCCCCAGGACCACCGAGCGGGCCCGCTGGACGGGCAGCGGGGTGCTGAAGCTGGCCCGGCCCGGTGAGCCGTGGTCGGTGTGGCTGTTCTGGGAGCGCGGCTGGCGCTTCCGCAGCTGGTACGTGAACCTGGAGGAGCCGCGGACCCGCTGGTCCGGTGGCTTCGACTCCGAGGACCACTTCCTCGACATCTCCGTCTACCCCGACCGGAGCTGGCTGTGGCGGGACGAGGACGAGTTCGCGCAGGCCCAGCGGTCCGGTCTGATGGGCCCGGAGCAGGCGGCGGAGGTGCGGGCCGCCGGGCGGCGCGCGGTGGAGCGGATCCGGACGTGGGGGGCGCCGTTCTCGGACGGCTGGGAGCACTGGCGGCCCGATCCGGCGTGGCGCGTTCCGGAACTGCCGGCGGACTGGGACCGCACCCCGGCGCACACCGGGCCGTGAGACCCTTGATGCACCCCCGGGGTTCAAACGTAGGATCGTCCTCCGCGCGTCGGAGACGGATCGACCAGCACGTCGGACCTACTGAACAGTACGTCAGCGACCGAACAGCACACTGGACCTGACCGCCAGTCACCCACGAGGGGGAGAGCAGTGCCGGACGTCCGCCCGGGTGTTCAGAGCCCCGTCGTCGCCGCGACCCGCGGAGCGTCCACATCCGCTGCATACGAGGGGTTTACCCCCGCCGAAGGCGCGGCATCGGCGAGAAGAGCGAGTGCATCGCACCACCGGCCCGGACGGACGGAATCCCACGCGTGACGGAGCATCCCACTTCCCACGAAGGCCGCCAGCCCCTGGCCGCCCGGCCGCAGGAACGTGCGCGCCCCCGCCAGGAGGCGGCGGCCGGCCTGCCCGACGTGCCCGCGCAGCCGGGCGGAGCACCGGTCCCCGGTGCGGAGTCCCCGGCGGCGCCCGGCGTGCCCGCCGCGCCCCTCGGGAGCGGCGGCTCGGGCGCCGTGGCCGTCGCCGTCTCCCCGCAGCCGTCCGGCGGCGGGGGCACCTCGGCGCGGCGCGAGGGCGAGCGGCTGCGGTTCGTCGGGGCGGCGACCCGCCGCATCGCCCGCGGCATCGACCTGGACGAGATCGTGCTCGGTCTGTGCCGGGCGACCGTGCCGACCTTCTCCGACGAGATCCTGGTCTACCTGCGCGATCCCCTGCCGGTGGGCGACGAGCGCCCGGTGGCGCCTTTCGTGCTGCGGCTGCGCCGGACGGACCGGCTGCGGTTAACGGACCCGGAGTCCGAGGAGCTCGTCCTCGTGCCCGACCCGGATCCGACCCCCGCGGCCGAACTCTGCGAGGTGCGGTCCGGAGGGGCGCTCGCCGAGGTCCTGCGCGGGGTGCGGCCGGTCTTCGGCGACTCCGCCGCCGCCCGGGAGGCGCTGGGCGAGCTGCTCGGCACCGACCATCCGCTGCCCGGCGGGCTGCGGGCGATACTGGCTCCGCTGCGCGGCCGGCGCCGGGTGATCGGCGCGGCCGTGTTCCTGCGCCGCCCCGAGCGCGCCGGGTTCGAGCCGAACGACCTCCTGGTGGCGGCGCAGCTGGCCACGCACACCGCGCTCGGCATCGACAAGGCCGTCCTGTACGGCCGGGAGGCGTACATCGCGGACGAGCTCCAGCGGACGATGCTGCCGGACTCGCTCCCGCAGCCGACCGGGGTCCGGCTGGCCTCGCGCTACCTGCCGGCGGCCGAGACGGCCCGGGTGGGCGGCGACTGGTACGACGCGATCCCGCTGCCCGGCAGCAGGGTCGCCCTGGTCGTGGGCGACGTCATGGGCCACTCCATGACCTCGGCGGCGATCATGGGCCAGCTGCGCACCACCGCGCAGACCCTGGCCGGGCTCGACCTGCCGCCGCAGGAGGTCCTGCACCACCTGGACGAGCAGGCGCAGCGGCTCGGCGAGAACCGGATGGCGACCTGTCTGTACGCGGTGTACGACCCGGTCTCGCACCGGATCACGGTGGCGAACGCCGGCCATCCGCCGCCGATACTGCTCCACCTGGGCGGGCGCGCGGAGGTCCTGCGGGTGCCGCCGGGCGCCCCGATCGGGGTGGGCGGGGTGGACTTCGAGGCGGTCGAGCTGGACGCCCCGGCCGGTGCCACGCTGCTGCTCTACACCGACGGCCTGGTGGAGTCGCGGCTGCGGGACGTGTGGACGGGGATCGAGCAGTTGCGGGAGCGCCTGGCGGCGACCGCGCAGCTCACCGGGCCCGACCACTCGCCCCCGCTGGAGGCGCTCTGCGACGACGTCCTGGACATGCTGGGTCCGGGCGACCGGGACGACGACATCGCGCTGCTCGCGGCCCGGTTCGACGGGATCGCGCCGAGCGACGTGGCGTACTGGTTCCTGGACCCGGAGGACGCGGCCCCGGGCCGTGCCCGGCGGCTCGCCCGGCGGGCGCTGGCCCGCTGGGACCTGGAGGACCTCACGGACTCGGTGGAGCTGCTGATCAGCGAGGTCGTGACGAACGCCGTGCGGTACGCGGAGCGGCCGGTGACGCTGCGGCTGCTCCGTACGGACGTGCTGCGCTGCGAGGTCGGCGACGACTCCCCGCAGCTGCCCCGGCAGCGGCGGGCGCGGGACACGGACGAGAGCGGGCGCGGGCTCTTCCTGGTGAACCGGCTGGCCCGGCGCTGGGGGGCGACCCGGCTCTCGGGCGGCAAGGTGGTCTGGTTCGAGCTGGCGACCCGTACCTGAGCGGGCCGTCCCCGGACGTGCGGGTGGCGCGCGCCCCCCCCACCGGCCGCCCCGGCCCCCCCCAGCCGGGGGGGGCCGGGGGCTGGGGGGGCAGAGGCTGGAAAGG
>NZ_JBIVIR010000030.1:0-40972 GCF_044749825.1 Streptomyces sp. NPDC088915 | reverse complement strand
CTCGTCCTTGGCGTAGGAGAAGCGGCCTGCGCCGTCGTAGGTGTAGCTGGTCTTGTAGCCGCCGACCGCGTCGGTCTTGGTGCGGATCTTGCCGCCGTCCTTGGTGCCGTTGGCGTAGGAGTAGGTCAGGTCGACCAGGGTGCCCTGCGGCGAGGTCGTCTTGATCTTCTCGGGGCGGCTGGACTTGTCCGGGGTGACGCTCTGCACCGTGCCGCCGGGGTAGGTGGTCTTGGTGCGGGTGTCGTTGTTGTCGTACTCGTACTTCGTGACCTTGCCGGTGGGGTCTCTGAGCTCGGTGAGGTTGTTGACCTCGTTGTAGGTGTAGTCGGTGGTGCCGGCCGGGTCGGTGTAGGTGTCGACGTTGCCCGCGGGGGTGTAGGTGAGCTGGGTCTGCGAGCCGTCCTGCAGGGTGCGGACGGTCTCGCGCGAGAGCGGGTCGAAGGCGTAGGAGGTGATGCCGGAGCCGTCGGTGCGCTGGACGAGGTTGCCGTCGCCGTCGTAGGCGTAGACGACCGTGGTGGTGGGCGTGGAGACCTGGACGACGCGGTCGCGGGCGTCGTAGGTGTAGGTGGTCTTGACGCCGCGGCCGTCGGTGACCGTCTGGGGACGCCCGAGCTGGTCGTAGGTGTAGGTGGTGGTGCCCAGCGGGGCGGGCGGGGTGACCTTGGTCAGGTTGCCCTTGGCGTCGTAGGTGAAGGAGGTGGACACCGACTTGGTGTCCGTCATCTTCACGGTGGCCTTGCAGCGCTGGCCTTCGAAGCCGCCGCAGGTGGGGGTGGCCTTGTTGTGCTCGAAGGTCTGTTTGCCGCCTCCGGTGCCGGTGATGGCGACGGAGGTGGTGTTGCCGGCCGCGTCGTAGGTGTAGTCGGTTTTCTCGTCGTCCGCCGTGGTCATCGAACCGGGCAGGTCGGCTCCGGCGATGGTCTGGTAGCCGGTCATGGCGGCCGTCGCACCGGTGGGCAGCTTGGTTGAGGTGGGGTTGTTGCGCCCGTCCCAGCCGTACGTCGTCACGTTCCCGCCGGTGCCGCCCGTACCGGTACCCATCGCGTCGGTCGCGGTCTGGACGTTGTGGTTGGCGTCGAACGTCTTGGAGCGGGAGTGGGTCAGGGCGTCGGTGGTCTTGGTGACCCGGCCGTCCTTGTCGTGCTCGTACTTGGTCGCGTGGTTCTCCGGGTCCGTGACCGTGGTCGTGCCTGCTGCCTTGGGGTCGGTGTTGGAGTAGGCGTAGGTGTAGGTCGGTCCCGTGTGGCCCGAGCCGCCCAGCGACGTAGCCCGCAGCATGGAGCGCACCCGGTTCTGGGCGTCGTAGGTGAAGACCGTCACCCGCCCGTCGGGGGTGGTGATCTTCGTGATGCGGCCGTCGGCGTCGTAGGCGTAGAGCGTGGTCTTGCCTGCGGTGTCGGTGGTGCGGGAGAGGTTCCCGCCGCCGTCCAGCTCGTAGGAGGCGGTGCGACCGGTGTGATCCTTGGCTACCAGGTGGTTCTCGTCGGTGTAGGCGAGGTCGATCCAGCGGCCCGAGCGGGTTTCGGTGAGTTTGAAGCCGCCCTCGCGGTGCTCGACGGTGATCGTGCCCTTGTTCCGGTCGGTGACCTTGGTCAGGACCCCGTTGGCGTCATAGGTGTCCTTCACCCCGGACTTGCGGTCGGTCAGCGTGAAGGTGTAGTCGGCATTCTCCTTCAGGTCCTTCGAGTAGCCCTTGGGCGTGGTGAAGGAGCCGTCGGACGCCTTGGCGAAGCGCAGGGTGGCACCGGTGGCATCGGTGAGGACGACCTCGTTCTCCGAGCGCCAGAAGGAGCGCTCGTACTCCTGCCACCAGCGCGGGGAGACCAGGCCGCCGGCGCCGTCGAAGGAGTTGTAAGTACGGGCCAGCCGCAGTTTCTGCCCGACACCGGCGACCTCGAAGTCGGTCGCCGCCAGCATCAGGTTGCCGGTCGACAGGTTGATCCGGGCCACCAGCGAGTCGGTGATACGGAAGTCGGTGATCTGGTGCCACGGAACCGCACCCTGCCCCCCGGGCACAGTGACCGGCTCACCACCATCGGTCTGTGCGGCAGATGCCGGCATCGAGCGCTTCTGGGCGGGCTTGTCGGCGGCTCGGTTCTGCTGAGCCTCCTCCCAGGCCTTCTCCCCCGGCGTGTCGGGAGCTTCCGCCTCGTTGGGAACCGGTTGGTTGGTGCCGACCTTGACCGGCGGCACCCCCAGGCGCGGCCCGTCCGTCTTCCCCCACACCGAGACCGGACCCGGATCGACGGCGGCCGGCTCGGCCAGAGCCGGTACCACCGACGCGGCCAGCGACAAGGCCGCCACGGCGGCGACCAGGCCGTACCGGGACGACCTGCGGGCACGCCGAAGAGACGTGCCCGAAGCACGTGAACGCATGAATTCCCCCCACGGGAAACAGCCACCGCGACCCCAGCGGTCACGCGGCGTGCACACGCTGCCACGAAACCTCCACAGCAGCCGCCGCGCTGCCCTCGAACACACGATCCACACGGCGCGGAACCAGCCAGACCGCTTCCCGCCTCATTGGTTCCGCGAATCCCCCCGCATCGGGCATGCACGGACAAGGGAGATCGTTACCGGGCGACAAGGTTTCGCATGACGAAAGAACCACACACGTAGGTTGACCTGATCATGCCGGTGCTATTGACCGGCCCGGTCAGCGCGTAGTTCGTCGGTGCGGTCGGCCACGGTCCTTTGCCGCCCGAGAAGGTGCTGCCAGCGCTCGTCAGTGAACTTCGCCCCGCACCGGGTGCGCACTGGGCGGCGTGCTTCCTTCTGCGTGACCTCACGCTCTTTCGCCCGGCGGTGGGCCTCCTTCAACTGCATGACGCGCAGCCGGTCGCCGTCGAGGCCGTCCAGTTGCTCCGCGGACTGTCAACGGGCAACGAGACACGGCGTACCGGTGCGCGGCGTGAGGAGTCAGTCAGGGGGTGTCGCCGGTGTAGTAGAAGCGGCAGGCGACACCCGGGCCCGACTTACGCGCTTCGCCGGGGCGCGGGTCGTACAGGACGCGACCGCCGGGCCACCGGCCGAGTTCGGTGGTCAGGGCGACGCCGTCGTCGCCCTCCTCTGTCCACCAGTCGTGGATGTCCAGGAGGAGGCCGTCCAGCGGGCCGCCGACGAGTTCGGCGTAGGTCCGGCCCGGCTTCGGGCCCGGATCGGGGTCGTCGTGGTCGTGGCCGTAGACCCGGCCGCGCAGCAGCTGCTCGTCACCGTTCATACCGAGCAGTTTTCCAGCCGCCACCGACAACGCGGGCTTGCCCAAGACCACTCCGTGCTTGCCCGCCTGGTCGGTGGCGGCTTGCCCGGTCAGGTGCGGAAGCGCGAAAAGCCAGCCGCCGGCCTTGTGCACGGCGGCCTGTTCCTCGGCCTCCTGGCACAGGCGCTCCTGGCGCTCGCGTTCGTCGGCTTCGGCCTGCGCCTCGTCTGCGACGGCCCAGGCCTGGCAGTCCTTGCACAGGTGCGGGCGCGACTCGCGTTCGTCCCGCCCGCGGCTGTAGCCAATCGCCTCCCACCGGTCGTCGGCGAACTTCTGCCCGCACTCCTTGTAGACCGGCCGCCGCGCCTCCCGCTCCTCACGGCGGCGTTCCTCTCCCCTTCCCCTTGCGGCCTTGCGCCGACGGACGAGGTAGGTGTCCCGGGGGGATTGCCGATCGTCTCGAGCAGCGGCTGACGGTGGTCACGGCCGAAGCGCCAGAAGGCGGGCCCGGCCGTGTTCGCGCAGCCCCTCCAGTGGGTGGCTTTGTTCACGAGAAGGAGCAGCAATTCGACGCTGGTTGGGGAGGCGCACTCGGTCAGGGAGTGCCTCGCAGTGTTCACCAGGACTGCCGGCACCGGGTCTTCCTTCCCGCACGGCCGTCGGTGAAGCGTGACGGGCTCCCTGGTCTTGATCTTCCCGCGGCGCCCCGTTCATGATCGTTCCATGAGTCGGCACTCGGTAACCTTGGACAAGATCGTTTTGGAGGACTGGCCAGCCGTTCACTCATGGGCGCGCCTCCCGGAAGTGTGCCGCTATCAGTCCTGGGGGCCGAACACAGAGGCCCAGACGCAGGACTTCGTGGACTCCGCGGTCAAGGCCTGGTCGGGTACTCCTCAGAGCCGGTTCCCCTACATCGCCCGCGTCCGGCGGGATGTCGTGGGCATGGGTGAGCTGCACGTCCGCAGCCACAAGCAACGCCAGGGCGAGATCTCGTACATCGTGCATCCCCGGGTATGGGGGCAGGGCATCGGCACGGAAATAGGCCGGCAGCTGCTCGCGCACGGGTTCGGCGAGCTCGGGCTCCATCGGATCCATGCCACCTGTGACCCGAGGAATCTCGGCTCCTCCCGAGTGTTGTCCAAGATCGGCATGACGTATGAGGGACACCTGCGCGACACCGCGCTGCTTCACGACGGCTGGCGAGACTCCATGATCTTCAGCAGCCTCGAAGGGGAATGGCGCTCCACTGCGTAGCCCCGCCTGCGCGGGGAGCGGAGGATCACCGCAGCCGGAGCTGTGGTGCACTCGGGTCCACAGGCCCTGGTTTGTGAGGGCTGGGTTGCGTCGGGTAGCCCCAGAGCGACCAAGAGGGTTGAGGAGGCCCTCCCAGTGGGTGCCGTCCGGCATGGGGGCCTCGATGACCCCCACATCACTGTCGAGGAAGGACACCATGACCGCCGACGCCCCGGTTTTCTGGACGAGAGCCTGGAGGCTGCGCCGTCCGGCGTCGGTGACGTTCGTCACCTGCCAGTCCTCCGCCCGTGCCCCCGTGTCGTTGATGCCTGTGAATCCGGCTTCCCGCATGAGGCCATGCGGTTCCCCTGTGGTGCGGGTCGTCAATGATCCGTCTGGGTTTCCCATGGTCAGCAAGCTGGTGAACGCCTCTGACAAGCGACCCACCGGTCCGCCGACGGACGGGTGACGGGCAGGAGGGCGATGTCCTGGCCGGAGGAGAGCGGGATGGTGGCCGCCCCGCCCCGGCGGCGCTTGAAACCGACATCGACCATGCCGGTGGGGGCGATCTACCCGAGGCGCACGACATGATCCCAGTCGGTGCGGCGCAGCCCGTGGCGGACGGCCGCTTGATCGGGGCCGAAGGGAACGTGGCGGCCTGGGAGCGCGGGCAAGTCCTGGCGCCGGGCCAGGGCCGCGACCTGATCGGGGTGCACGTCCAGGGTGACGGTTTCGCCGCCGGGGCAGGCGAGCAGGCCGGCGCGGACGAGGCGTCCGGCCCCGGAGGAGGTCACGCGCGGACGGCCGAAGGGCAGCGGCTCCCTCAGCGCCTCGGTCAGCCGCTCCGCCCTTCACCATGCCCCCACCGGACTCCGCAGCGCGGCCCGGCCCGCTTCCGGGGTGACCGTACGTGACCACTCCCCCGCCTCGGCGTCGGCCGCCGGGACAAGCCCTGAGGCCGGTGCCCAAAACCGGACCGGTGCCCCGGGGGACGTGGCCCTTCACCGGCCGCTCGGCTCTCACGCCTCCCGGCGTACCGGCGCGGCGGCCCGCGCCACGCCCAGCAGGAACAGCCCGCAGGCCGCCACCAGCAGCCAGCCGGGACGTGACGCCCGGGCCAGTACGTCCGGTCCGGCTCCGGCGACCAGGGCCCCCGAGAGTGCCACCCCGACGGCAGAGCCGACTTGGCGGGCGGTGGATGTGATGGCCCCGGCCACGCCCGCGCGGGAGGCGGGGAGGCCGCCGACCGCGGCGTTGGTGAGGGGTGCGTTGGCGAAGCCGAAGCCGATCCCGAGCAGCAACTGGGCCGTCAGCAGGAGGCGTATGTCGGTGTCCTGGTCGAGGTCGGCCAGGCACAGGCCGCCCGCCGCGGTGAACGCGCCGGCCAGCAGCAGGGGGCGCCGTGGCCCGAGGCGGCCCACCAGGCTGCCGGCCCAGGGTGCGCACAGGGTGGCGCCGAGCGCCATGGGCAGGGTGGCGAGCCCGGCCGCGAGAGGGGTCCAGCCGCGGGCGTGCTGGAGGTAGAGCGTGTTCAGCAGCAGGGCCGTACTGAGGGCGGCGAACACGGCGATGGCGCCCAGCACCGCCGTGGCGAACACCGGCCGTCGGAACAGGCCGAGGTCCATCAGCGGCTCGCTCCGGCGGCTTTCGACGCGGACGAACGCGGCCGTGGCGACGGCGATCAGTGCGTAGCCGGCCGCGGCCACGGGAGAGGACCAGCCGATGTGCGGGCCCTCGATGAGCACCCAGACACCTGCCCCCAGTGCCAGCGTGAGGAGCACCTGCCCGGGCAGGTCCGGACGGCGTGCGCGCTGCCCGTGGGACTCCGGTACGAACACCGCGACCAGCACCAGCGCGGCCATGACGACCGGGGCGTTGACCCAGAACACCGACCGCCAGCCGAGCGTCGCGACGAGCGCCCCGCCGGTGACCGGCCCTGCCGCCATGCTCAGCCCGAACACCGATGCCCAGATTCCGATGGCCCTGGCCCGTTCCCTCGGATCGGGCATCGCGCTCACCACGATCGCCAGGGCCACCGGGCTCAGCATCGACGCGCCGACCCCCTGCACGGCCCGCGCCGCGATCAGGACACCCGGCGACGGTGCCATCGCGCAGACCAGCGACGCGGCCCCGAAGACGACCAGGCCGACGCGGAAAACCCGTCGGCGTCCGAAGCGGTCGGCGAGCGCGCCGGAGGTGATGAGGAGCGCGGCCAGGACGGCGGTGTAGGCGTCCACCACCCACTCCAGACCCCGCGTGCCGATCCCCAGACCCTTCCCGATCGCGGGGAGCCCCACATTGACGATGGTGGTGTCCAGCCCCACCAGGAACATGCTCAGCGCGCAGACGGCGAGGACCGTCCAGCGCCGGCGCGCACCGAGTCCGGGTTCTGCTGACAAAGAGGTCGTGGTCATCTGCGACCGCCTTCCGTCGGGATTATGTGCCGCCATGCTGGGACCGGCCTGCCGCCTGCACCCAGCGTCTTTGCGAAGACCGCAAAATGGAGGCCATGGACACCGAACTCGCCCAGATCCTCGACGGCATCGGGCCCCGGCTGCGTGCCCTGCGCCGCGACCGCGGTCTCACCCTTGAGGCGCTCGCCCAGGACACCGGCATCTCCCTGAGCACCCTCTCCCGCCTGGAGTCGGGCATCCGGCGCCCCACCCTCGACCTGCTCATCCCGCTGGCGCGCGCCCACCGTGTCGCCCTGGACCAACTCGTCGCGGCCCCGGCCACCGGCGACCCACGGGTGCATCTGCGCCCGCACCGCAGGGACCGCGGCAGCGTGCTGGTGCCGCTCACGCAGTACCCGGGCCGCGTGCAGGTCTTCAAGCAGGTGCTCGCCCCGCGCGAACCGAAGCTCGTCACCCACGCCGGCTACGAGTGGCTCTACGTCCTCGCCGGTGAACTCCGTCTGATCCTGGGCGGCTCCGACGTCACGCTGCGCCCCGGCGAGGTCGCCGAGTTCGACACCGGCGAACCCCACTGGTTCGGGCCCGCGGGCGACAGCGCGGTCGAGATCCTGCACCTGTTCGGCCCGCACGGCGACCAGGCCGTCGTCCGTACCGGACCGGAGACCTGAACAGGGTCCCCTTCCCCGCCGTACGAGGATCGGCGCCGTGATCCACACCGCGTTCTGCGCTCCGGACCGCGCGACCGCACCCCGGCCTGCCGGTTCCCCGGCGTCCACCGGGCGGGCCATTGTCGGGAGGCAAGGGCGGCGAGGTCCGCTCTTCACACTACGGCGGCCGCGAGCGGCTGGGCGAGGCGCGGGTGGTGGTGAGGCAGACGACGGCACCCAAGGCGAAGGCGATGAAGAGGACCAGGAGCAGGATGACGAGGAGCCCGAGCACGGGTATGGAGGGGATCCCCCCTTGGGGCCGAGGTCGGCCGGGTGGCGCGCCAGCGGCTCAGACGGCGTTCCGATCCGGCATGGCGGACCGGTGGCACCACGGCGTGAGGGGCCTGTGGAAGAAGCAGGGGTCAGGGGCGCAAGTCTGTCGTACGGCGTCCTGACCTGCGGTGGTGAGCATGGTGGTGAGCCACGCCGGACAGTGGAAAGTCCCTCATAACCTCACAGATACGCGTCTACCTGGGAAACGATCTGTGAGCCTCACGGACGGACCTCACCGGGGTCTCACCTGCTCGGATGCCACCGAAACCAGTAGTTGAGTCCCTGGGCCCGGTAGTGGGCGCCGGCAGTGAACCGCAGTTCGCTCACAAGTCGGCGTGTGTCGTCCGGCGCTTGGCGGTGCGGCGCCAGCAGCAGCTCCAGCTCGTCGTAACGGGCGTCGATCCCGCCGTGACCCGGATGGCACTCCGGTCCGACCTCACCGGCCTCACGACGATCGTTCCATCTGGTGAAGATCGCCCACTGCTCGCGTTCCAGCTTCACCGCCGCCTCGCTCGCGGGCCAGACCTGGTACTCACCGGTTCGTCGGCGTAGTCGTGGCTCTGGAAGTAGTGAGGCTTCCCGTTGATGTCGGCGAGACCGAGGCGGGGTCCGTCGTACCACTCCAACTCGACGTACACACGCTCGAAGCCGTCCGCAATCAAATGCTCTTGGTTCCAGGTCCCAGTCACGCGGGCAGGCTACCGGCGAGTGACCTTCCCAGCCATGATCACGATCTACGGCCGGGCATTGCGGGCATCGACCGGTTGGAGATCCGTGAGCCCTACGTCACCGGGTTCGTCCACTTCGGTGCCCGGCCGGTGGTCGAGGGGCACGGGCTCAGCGGTCTCTTCCCGGCCGGCCTCACCGGTTACCACGACGGGGCCGAGGTCTGCCTGGAGGTGGCTCTGGAACCGGTCCGCGTCATGCTTCGTGAGCAGGGCGCCTGGTGCCGGCTGGAGGCGGGGGACGTTTTTGCCGTGCACGTCAGATGGGACCAGTACGTGTACGTGGGCGGCGACCGGCCCTGCGCGGACGCCGTGGCCTGTACACAAGCCCTCGGCCTCTTCGCGGAACCGATGGAGGCGTCCCCCTACGTCGCCGAACCAGAGGTGGCAGAGGCCGCCGACGAAGGCTTCCGGACATCGGTACGCACCGAGCCGGCGGCGCGACAAGGCCTGCTTCTGGAGGAGACCCATGTCGTCAACACCACACGCGGGTACCGTCTCACCACGGAAACCCTCGACGCGGTGCGCGCCGGTCTCGGCCCGCGCGCCCTGCTGACCCTCTGGCCCGACCTGCAACCCGACGTCGGCGCGGTCCTGACCGCGCTGCCGTCCGAATGGCACGTCGAGTTCGTCCGGGAGACGAAGGACGGAACGATCAAATACGTGACCGTCGATGAGGCCCAGTACCAACAGCTCGGCGCCCTGGTGGCCGACGCACGAGCGGCCCGTGCCCTGTCCCTCTGCACCGTCGAACGCAGCCCACTCCTCCAAGCCGCCCTACCCGACAGCGACGGCGTGCTGCGCGCACGATGGTGAGGCGATTCACGCACACCGGCCCGATGATGCGATGTGCCATCTACATGACAGTGGACCGCTTGAGGATGTAACGCGTCAGGCCGGCCACCAGAACACCGCACACCGCTTCGTGTCGGTGACCCACCATCGTCACGGGCCGAAGACCTGCAAGAACATGCCGTTCCTGACCAGCCGTCACTGCCACGACCTCACCGGCGTGAAACCGACACATCGCAGCGGGGACATGGACTCCGAGCGCGCCCGGGAGCTGGAGAAGCTCGGCACGGTCCGGTCCCACCACGACGTCGCCCGGGAAGAGGGTCTGGCCGCCGCGCGGGTGGGCGGAGGAGAACGGGCGTCTCCCGGCCCTGCTCGACGCCGTCCGCCAGGGGCGGCCGTAGGGATATGGCTGAAGAACGCACGCGCCGCCGCCCGGCAGGCGGCCGAACTGGAGCAGCGTCGGACCGAGGGGCTGCCGGTGGAGTCGTGGGCCGGGGCACTGCTGGTGGCGGCCGGGGAGACCGTGCGCCGGGGCGAAGACCCGGGAAGGTGGGTACGGGCGCAGTGGCTCGGGTTCGGCAAACTCACGAGCGTGCAGCAGTGGAGGGGCGAACACGTCCTCGGCATCACCCCGCCTCCGAGGAAGAGAAGCCAAAGGCCTGGGTGAGTCGGACCGAGAAGTGGGCGATGCACTACATCGCCGCCCACCAGTTCTACGAGCGCGGAGGCCGTCTGGCTGTGCTGGGAAGCACGTCGAGACCGTCGTCCTCGGCAGTGGGGCCAGGAGCAGCGGGAAGTGCCTCTCAAGCTCGGTGCATGGGTCGGCAACCAGCGCACCCGGGCGGTCTCGCTGACGCCGGAGCGGATCGAGCAGTTGTCCCGGATCGGGATGGGATGGGTGTGATGAGGGTCGTCGCCATGACCACTGCGCTCGCGGCCGGCCATGGCTTTTGGGAGCGTCCGCTGATGAGATCGGCGGGTGATGACTCTCGCCCTCCTCATTGTCGCGGTTGTCGTGTGCTTCGGACTTGCGGGATACGGCTTCGGTCAACTCGGGCAGATCGGGGTGCGTCGGGCCGACCGACAGACCCGGCTGAGATGTGCGGCCGCGGTGGCGGGCGCGGGCGCCACCGCTGTGTACGCGTGGGGTTTGTTGAGTCTCGGTCTGGCTGTGCTCTCCACCGATGACAGCGGCGCCGATGCCTTTCCGGTCCAGCCCTGCCGCACAGCGGGCGCCCCTGAAGCAGGGGCAGACGTCGTGGGTCACCGGGTCGAGTACCTGCCGCCCCGATATGTCTGCCTGCGGCAGAGCGGTGGGAGCTACACGACCGACGACGTACCTGGTTTCGTGGCCCCAGGCACGGTGGGTCTCACCGCGACCGCGGGTGTCTGCGTCCTCCTCGCCGGCACAACGATGCCGGCCTCACCCCGGAAGACCCCCAAGGCATAGCTCAGGCCGGCCGACCGATCGCCGCCGTCCCGGTCTTCCTCTTCCGGTCACGCTGCGCGCTCCGGCCCGCGAAGGCGCCGGCGTGTGATCCGGAGTGGACCGCCCGGCGGCCACGGAGCGACCAAGGAGGAGCGGTGTGAGCAGGAGGTCGTACGACGCGGGCGCCCACGGGCTGGAACCGGTCCGCATCCGCCGGCACCAGGACGACACGGTGAACGCCCGCCTGGAGGTGTTCCGGGACCCCGGCCGCCGCCCGGGGTCCCGGTCGGGCGTGAGGACGAGCGCGCCGGGTACGCCCAGCGCATTCAGGATTTCGCCGGACAGTACTGCGGGCGCTTGGAGGAAATGCTGCACGGCCGCGGGCCGGGCGGCGTGCCCGCCGTACACGGCCGCTCCTTCCCGGCCCGCCGGCCGAAAGCCCTGGTCATCACCGAGCGGACGGGACACGTCCCGTTCCTCCTGTGCAGCCGTTGGGAGAGCCAGGAGAGGACGACGTCCTTCCAGACGACCTCAAGTCCGTCCGGGGACGGCCGACTCGCCTCAGCCGGAGAGCAGCTGGGCGGAAGGGAGGAGCGGAGCCGGACAGGTACGGATCGACGCTCCCATAGCGTCGAGTGCACCCACGGCCGCGTGGATATGAGCCGGGCCGCGACGCGACCGTTCTCCCGCGCACCACCAGGACAGTCGCTCTTCCGTGTCCTCCCTTGGATGCATGCCCAGGCCATGCTCGGGGCACAGGGGCCACGTCTGCCACAGAAGCTCCATGACGGTCTCCTGCGCGGCGTCGGCGACGCTCGCCAGTGCAGAGGCAAGGCTGTCCTGTGCGTTCGGGTCCAAGTGGTTGCCGTGCCACTCGCCGTTGGCCATGGCGACGTGGACGTTCTCCGGCTCATCCGCGTCGCAGGACGGAAGTGCCAGCAGCTGCAGGGGTTCCAGCCGGGGAAGCGTCACCGCCAAATCCCGGTTCACAAGGGCGAGAGCCTGGTCCCACACCGGGTACTCGCCCGGCGAGACGCGGCGAGGCTCAGGGGGGTCGAAGAGAGCGCACATGAGCACCATTCTCCGCCACGCCAGGGACAGCCCAATCGCTCAACAGCGTCACCCCCCTGCAAAGACCGCGTGCGGGGGCTGACATCAACGACGCTGCACGGGTGCGTACACCAGAACCTCTGCCCGGCCGTCGCGCCAAACGACGAAAGCCGCCGCGACGGACCCGGATCGACCTCCTGAACCGGTGCTCGGCTCCCGCCCCGCAGTGCGTTACCGAGCCTCTTTCATCCTCGGTTCTGTCGAGACCTTCAGGTGCCGCTGACCTGCGGTGATGTACCGGACCTTCAGTCTCAGAACCCCAGGATGAAAGAGGCTCCCCGAAGAGGGCGCTGTGGGTTCTATTCGGGCTGGGTGACCGTCAGGGCCCAGCGGACGGTGTCGTCGGAGGCGTCGACACCGATGCTGAAGGACCCAGGCCGTACCACGCCCGGATCCATGGTCACCGAATCCACACCTGCAGCGCCGGCGGGGCAGTCCACGGTGAAGTCGGCGACCTGGTAGCCCTGCGAGTCCATAGTGACGTGCACGGTGCCATCACCCTCGCAAGCCACCGTCAGCACCGTCGGCAGGCGATCCCATGCCCCGCCGGAAGCCACTCCCCCGTCCCCGGTCTTCTCCTCCACCCACACCAGGCCCTCCGGACCCGGATGCGGAAGCAGACCACCAGCCGCCGCTGCCGGGCCGGCAGCCAGCACGGTCATCGCGCCGGCAGCCAGCAGCGCCGTCATGGACACGTTCCTCGCACTCATCGCGCACTCCCTCCCCTGTAAACACCTGTTACGACAACACCACCCTGCCCATGGACAGACACACGCACATGAGTACGCCTGCTCATGACCTCCCGCAGACCCGGTACAGGCCGGACCGGCAAGAGGGCGGCCGATGACGATCTCTTGCTCGATGAGCATGCACGAGACCACTGACAACCCGCGCTGGGCAACAGCAGGCCACGGGGCGACCGGCGAGCGAGGACCGGATGGCAAAGGTCGCCGGCTCGGGCGGGCCGGCGGCGGGGAGGGTGAGCCACTCCCAGGAACCGGCATGGATCTCGAGAGCCGCTCTCGGAATGAAGGCATCGCCGATCGGCACACCCCACCGGACAGCCGCCTGGTCCCCCTCGACTCCCTCCTTGGTAAGGAGACGGGGGCACATGTACTGAGGAACTCAAACCTTCGGGCCCACAAGACGCAGGGCTGAGATCGGCATCTGGTGGTACAAGCGGTCCGGTTGGTTTTCGGTGAGGTGTGGAACGGTCAGGTTTGATCGTTCTGGTCTCCGGGCGTCCAGGTCCAGGGCTTCACTGCGGGGGGCGGGCCCTCCATGGCGCTGCGGAACTTGTCCCTCAGGCTCTTCGGTGGTGCTTCCTTCTCTTCTTTCGAATGCACGAGCTGGGCCGTGGTCACCCGTATGTGGCATTCACGGTGGCGTTGCTTCACCAGCACGATCCATGCCCCGTCCTGGGTGAGCAGGGCGTGGCGGGCGGGTTCGTCTCCCGGGCGTGTGTGCCGGGCCAGGATGCCCGGCAGGTAGTGAAGGGCCGCGTCTTCGGCGGCCACGGCCGCCTCTGCGCGGTTGGGGCCGATGCGGTGTGTGCCGGTAAGCATCCAACGGTGCAGCTTCAGTTCGGTGCCGTCGGCGCGTTGGGTGGCGCGGGTGTCCTCCTCGATGAGGACATACCAGTCAGCGGTCATGCCCGGACCTTATCCACTGGCGAAAGAAGCCGGGCCTCTGACCAACCGATTCGTCGGCGACGCCATCCAGCGTGGGCAATGGCGGAACGGCAAGCAAGTCACCCCGAGGAGCCGCCGCCACGGAGAGACCATATGAACGCTGAAGGCTTGTTCTGACGAGCTCGTGCTTGTCACCCGCCGTATGCGTGATCCCGATCCCGCGGTGCGTTCCAAGGGGTGCCTCGACCTGATGGAGACCATCGGCTGTCTCCTGCTCTTCATCGGCTTGATGCTGAGCTTTGTGGTGGTGGAGTCCTGGTTCTGGATCACGCCCATCGGCTTCGTACTTGTGACCGCCGCTTACGTGGTGAAGGGCATCCGTCGGCTGCGTATCCGCCGCTCTGCGGCTCATCCGGAACACACCAAGGAGACGGCCAACAAGTCCCGGCTCGCCGGGCCACAGGTACCTGACGACCAGGGACGTCAGGCCGTCGTGATCCTGTCCCACCTCCTCACCAAGCCGCGCGCCAGCTGGCAGATCACGCGCACCCCGGCCGCGAATGTGCCAGTGCCGAGCGTGGGTTCGATGTGCCCACAGTCGCAGGGCATGCCCGGCAACCGTTTGAGTCCCATCCCGGCTGCTCTAATCTGCCTCCATGACCTCGGATGGGATGGCAAGCACATCTTCTGATACAAGCGTGATCCCGACGACCCCCTCTGCGATGATCCTGCCCGGGCGTCGGCGCGGCTTCGAAGCCCGGCTCGAGCAGGACACGCTGATCCTGCAGACGCCGTCCTTCAGCAGGCGCATACCGATCACCGCGATCGAACAGACAGAATCTCCAAAGGCCGGTGGGCGCAGCTTTGTCGTCGTGCTCACCGCTCCGCAGGCGGCCCGTCCGGCGTCCTGGACGGTGCAGGGCCGCAGTGCCTCGGCGGCGCGGGCTTTCCTCGATGCGCTCCAGCGGAAACTGCCTGTACGTGACGCGTCCGAGCCCAGGACCGACGGCACTTTACTGGTGACCGAGACGCCGGTCGTAAAACCGCCCGTCGACTGGCGCCGGATCGCCTCGCGCACCGCTGTGTCCCTCTATCTGCTGGTGGCCGCGGCGATGCTGAGCGCAGGCATCCTCGGCGCGTACGAGTGGTACAGCGCGCTGCTGTGCTGGTTGATCGGTTCCCTCACGGTACCGTTGCGCCACTTCGTTTACGGGGGCTGGGAGATGACCAGGGAGACGTGGTGGCTGCGCACCCACGGCGTCCTCGTCGAAGGCCGGCGCCTGTACGCCGGTGCCTATGAGTTCACCGACCTGGAAGGCCGGACCCGCGAGCTCACGGGCACGTCCACGCACGCGGAACGAGTGGAGATCCTTTACGACCCGGAAGGCCGAACAGAGGCACAGGTCGGCCGCGGCACCACCGGCAACCTGATCTTCGCCGTCTTCTTCTTCGTCGTGTGCCTCGCCATGACCATAGCCATGGCATGCCTCGCCCTGGCGAGCCCACTCTTCGCCTTGTACCTCGCGTCTTTTCCCTTGTACTGAAAAGCACCGAAACCCCAGGCTGCGATCTCTCGGTTCCGTGACAGCGCGCCACCTGCGCGATTACCCCCCCTGTGGCGGTGGAGTCACCACGCTCTCTCACCCTCATGACAGTGCGCTCCATTCGGAAACCCAGAGCTGACCTGCGCCAAACCACAGGCCCTCACTGCCTCTCACTTCACTGAGCTCTTTTCATCCTGAATAGTCGCAGCTCAGCAGCGCGTGTACGGCTTGGATGACGGTGCTGGTGCGGCGGGTGGAGCATCGGGCTCGGCGGAAGATGCGCCAGGTCTTCAGCTGCGCGAAGGCGCGTTCGCCGGGCGTTCCGAGTCGTGCGTGGTCACGGTTGAACTGCTGGTAGTAATCGGGCTGTTCTCGGTGGTGGTAGCAGGGGGTGCGGAAGGTGGCGCCGGCGCCCTGGTAGACGCGGTCGGCCAGGACGAGGATCTCTCTGGTGAGACGGGCCTGCACGATCCCGTGGGCCCGGGCCGCGGTCAGGTCGTGAGTGCGGCCCGGTGTCCAGCGGAGGACCGGCTGCTCTCCGCCTTCTGTTCGGACAAGGCCTGCCTGCTCCTGGTACTGAGGCCCGGTCGCCCGGACTTGTTCCATTTCGGCGCTCTCCCGCCGGTTACGGTCTCCGCACGGGGTGGGACGGGCCTCCGGAGGAAGGGCGTTCCG
Source organism: Streptomyces sp. NPDC088915 (assembly GCF_044749825.1). Taxonomy (NCBI): domain Bacteria; kingdom Bacillati; phylum Actinomycetota; class Actinomycetes; order Kitasatosporales; family Streptomycetaceae; genus Streptomyces; species Streptomyces sp. NPDC088915. The sequence goes on along the minus strand of NZ_JBIVIR010000030.1, from coordinate 25,234 downwards.
GCCGGTGCGCTCCGCCGCCCGCCACCGCTTGTCGCTGGACGCCGCCTCGCACTCGGTGCGACGGGGAGCGGCGGGCCTCCTGCTCGGCCGCCTGCTTCGCGGCCTTCTCCTGCGCCGCCCGTCACAGTCGTGGAAGTGCTCGTGTCCCTGCCCCGCCACGGGTGCCGGGCGCGCTCCATCGGGTACGGGGTCGTGCGGTTGGGGTTGCGCTCGCCCATCCGGTCGAAAACCAGCAGCACCGGCGGGCGTGTCGCGTCGGCAGGCCGGACGCTGTGGCTCGAAAAGGGCCCACCGGGCCCGGTACGCGTCCCCGCACGCCGGATCCGGTCGCCGAACTGCCCGTGCCCTCACCTGGCAGTTCGGGCTTTCGCGTCCTCCGTCTCCGGGCGGCGGCGCCGCTTGGCCGCGACCACGGCGAGGACCGCCGCCAGGGCGAGCACCACCGAGCCGCGCAGCCACACCTCCGCCTCGATCTGGGTGGCCAGCAGCACGCAGGAGGCGGCGCCGAGAACGGGCAGGAAGCTCGGGGCGCGGAAATGACCGGGCTCGCCCGGGTCGGAGCGCAAGACGAGAACGGCGGTGTTGACGATCAGGAAGACCACCAGGAGCAGCAGCACGAGGGTGGAGGCCAGAGTGGCGACGCTGCCGGTCAGTGCCAACAGGAGGGCGGGGACGGTGGTGGCGGCGATCGCGGCCCAGGGGGTGCGACGCCCGGGCAGCACCCGGGTCAGGACGCCGGGCAGGAGCCCGTCACGGGCCATCCCGTAGGCCAGGCGCGAGGCCATGATGCCGGTGAGCAGGGCTCCGTTGGCCACGGCGACCAGGGCGACGGCGCTGAACAGTTTCGGGGGGACGCCACCGGCCTCGCGGACGACCTCCAGGAGAGGGCCGCTGGAAGAGGCGAGGACCCCCGTGGGCACGGCGACCGAGGCGGCGACGCCGACCAGGACGTAGACGGCCCCGGCGGTGGCGAGCGCGCCGAACAGGGCGCGGGGATAGGAACGCCGGGGGTCCCGGGTCTCCTCCGCGACGTTCACCGAGGTCTCGAAACCGACGAAGGAGTAGAAGGCCAGGACGGAACCGCTCAGCACGGCCGCTGCCGCGCCCTCCTCGGACGTGCCCAGCTGGACGAGCCGTCCCGGGTCGCCCTCTCCCCGCAGCAGCAGGACGGCGCCGAGTACCACGATGACCATCAGACCGCCGACCTCGACCAGGGTGGCGATGGTGTTGGCGCGGGTGGACTCCTTGATGCCCCGGGCATTGACCAGCGCCAGCAGGACGAGGAAGACCACGGCGACCAGTGCGACGGGCAGGGTGACGAAGGCGGCGAGGTAGTCGCCGGCGAAGCCGCGGGCGAGCGCGGCGACCGAGACGATGCCGGCCGCCAGCATGCAGAATCCGGTGACGAACCCCACCGCCGGACCGAACGCCCGGGTCGCGTAGTGGGAGGCACCTCCCGCCCGCGGGTACTTCGTCGCCAGTTCCGCGTAGGAGGCGGCGGTCAGCATGGCCAGCGCCAGTGCCACGAGGAGCGGCACCCACACCGCGCCTCCGGACGCGGCGGCGACCTGCCCCACCAGCACGTACACCCCGGCGCCCAGGACGTCGCCGAGGATGAAGAAGTAGAGCAGGGGAGTGGTCAGGATGCGGCGCAGCCCGGACGGGGAGGCGCTGTCCGTTCCGGCGCTCACCGAGGGACCGTCCCGACGCGGACGGCGGCGGCGCGGCGCGGCCGTACCGTTTCCACCTCGGGGACGGCATACCCGCCGACCTGCTCGTTCTTCTCTCTCATCGTGCCCCGCTCTCCGAAGAAGGGTGATCGTCTCCGCTGTCGCCCCTACCCCTTCCGGTCGGCTGTAGCGGCTCCCCGGACGAAAGGCCGGCAAGATCGTCTCCGGAGGGCGAAGCCGTCGGCTCGCGGAGTTCTGGTGCGGGTCCCGGATGCCGGATCCCTTGTGTCCCGGTGCGGGCGGGCGGCCGTGCAGCGGGCTTCCGGCGGGCCCGGCGACAGAGCCGCGCCGTCTCCTGCGCCTGTCGTGCCGTCGGCTGTCGGCTGTCGGCGCTGTGCGAGCCCCGCACTCGACCGACGGCCCCACCGCTCCCGTAAGGGCGTCGAACCAAGCGTCACCCCACCGCCCCGGAGCACGCGCTCGTTTCACCCCCTGGCTCCGGGGCATCCGGCCGTCATGGACACCTCAGCGCACACCGGAGAAGCGGTCGAGACCCAGGGGGACGAGCACCATGTCGTCCTCAGCGCCGATACCAACGGTGACGGCAAGCCCGACGTGTGGATGACCGACACCACCGGCGACGGGAAAGCCGACCTCTACCAGTTCGACACCACCGGCGACGGGCAGATCGACGTCACCATCGTCGAACGCGACGAACGGCCCGGTGCCGACCGCATGGTCGTCGAAGGCGATGCCGGCCACCCCCAGCAGGTCTGACCCCACTCCCCCGCACCGCTCCCGCGCGCGACAGAGCGTTGCGGGACACGTGAGCAGCATCCTCCCGGAAGGAACCCGCACATGCTCGGCATAGCCGCCGCCGTCCTGTTCTTCATCGCTTTCGTGATCAACGCAGCCGACATCGGCACCAACGACGTCTTCTCCTCCACGAACGTGATGCTCCTCGGACTCACCGCCCTGGCCCTGCACCTCGCCGGCGTCGGAGCCAACCGCACCGGCCACACCAGCGCCAGACGCCGACCCTGGTCCCGCTCCTGACCCCTGTAGCCGGCCGGCCCGCCGGGGATGACGAAGGCCGAGCCGCGGCGCGTCGCCTCTTGAGGCGGCCGATTCCGCACTCGGCCTCCGCCGTCCCGGAAGGACCGCTCGCCGCGGACCGCCCCGGCTCACTGCCTCCCGTGCTCCAGGTACACGGTCAAGCCCTCCTTCCGGGCCCGCACGCAGGCCCGCACCCGGCGTGCCGCCCTCGGTAGAAGCAGCTCCCCGACCGTGCCGACCTCGACGAACCTGAACTCCCGCAGTTCCTCCGCCTGAAGCCGGATCGCCGCCACCTGCTCCGGCGCGAGCCGGCCGCCGTCGAAGACGAACGCCACGCTCTCGCTGCGCCCTTCCCGGGGCCCCGTCCAGTCGACGCCCAGCAACGCTCCGGGCGGCAGGTCCAGACCCAGTTCCTCCAGGACCTCGCGGCGCGCGCCGGCCCGCGGTGACTCGTCCGCTTCGACCGCCCCGCCGGGGATCTCCCACGGCTCCTTGTAGACCGGATCGACGAGCAGCACCCTGCCCGCGTCGTCGAAGAACAGCACGCCCGCCGCCATTCGCTTGCGCGCCAGCCGCCGGTCGTACTCCGTCAGGGAAGCGATCGCGTCCACCATGAGCGCGAGCCTATGCCGTGGACCGGTCGGCCGCGTCGGGGAAGGGCGAAACGTCGCTCACGGCGGGATCACGATCCGCCGGGGCCCGGATCCTCGTCGATCGTGAACGGCCGTTCCGGCCGGGAGACGGAGCCCGCACCGGACGAGGACAGGCCCGTCCGGGACGGATACAGCGCCACCGGGGTCAGCCGGGAACGCAGTGGGCCGTGCAGGTCGAGACCCGGCAGCGGCGCGGGCGGGGCGCTGCCGCCCCGGGCCCGACCCGTGGCCGTCCTCCGGAGGTCGGCAGACCAAGCCGAAACGGCGGACCGGCACCGTGGTCCGGGACGGTCGCGCGCCGCTTGCGTTCGGGATGCCGATCGGGCACGGCCCGGTCGCCCCGGCCGTCGGCGACAGCGTCCTGCTCCTCCTCCGCATCGGGTCGGAAGACGCCGGGTGTCCGCGCGAGTGGTCAGGCGGTGGTGCGCAGCCCCGTCAGGAGTCGGTCGAGTGCCTGTTCCGCGGCCTGCGGGTCTCCGCCCCGCGCGATCCAGAGGGCGGCCTCGTTCATCGCCCCCGAGAGCAGCCGGGCCAAGGGCTCCACCGGCTGGTCAGCGATGATTCCGGTTGCGGCGAGCGTCGTCAGCGCCTCGGTGAGGTGCGGGGCCGAACGTCTCCCGCTCGGCCGCGCGGGCTGCCGCGTCGGTGACACGGACAGTGCTGACGGAGACCGTCGGCGGCGCGACGCGCGTGGCGGTGGAGGAGGCCCGGAACAAGCTGGTTCCCGGAGACCTCGTCTCGGCGATCGACCGGAACGTCGAGATCGAGGTCGGGAGCGAGTGGTGCAACCACAGCCCGACGTTCAAAGGCCTGACCGGTGACCGGTACGACGCCGAAGGCGTCCTCGCGCTACCCGGTAAGCGCAGCAGGTCGCGCAGACCGAGTGCCGTGGTCGGCGCTCACCGATTCGAGGCCGGAGTCGAGAAGCTGTTGCGGGGCCGGGGAGTGACGGCCGTCCCGGCGGCCGGGCATCTCCTCTCGTACACCTGTGCGGCGCGGACGCATGCGGCCCGGGGTCCGGTGGTGAGAAGCGTCGGGACGGCCGCGCTTCGCCGAATACGTGCATCCGGCTCCCCTCCCTGTCGGAGAATGCGGGGAATGGAGACCTGGATGCCGCCGGAGAGCGGTCCGTTCGTCGGGCGGGCCGAGGAAGTCGAGGAGCTTGCCTCCCTGTTGGGTGAGCGGCGGTTCGTCACGCTGGTGGGAACGGGTGGGATCGGAAAGTCCCGGCTCGCGTCACGCGTCGCCGAAGGCTGCGGGCCCGAGGCCTTCGCGGGCGTCCACTGGGCTCCCCTGTGGTCGTTGGCCAATGACTCCCTGCTGGTACCCCTGGTCGCCGACGCCTGCGGGCTGTCGGACCATTCGCCCGGCGAGCCCGTCGACACGCTGGCCGAGTGGATCGGTGTGCGCCGCGTCCTGCTGGTCCTGGACTCCTGCGAACATCTCGTGACGGCGTGCGCGGCGTTGGCGTCGGACCTCCTCGCGCGCTGTCCACGGCTCGTCGTGCTGGCGACCAGTCGCGAACCACTGGGCACGGACGCCGAGTTCCTGTTCCCCGTCGGTCCCCTGCCGGTCGATTCCGAGGCGATGGAGCTGTTCGCCGAACGGGCCGGCGCCGTCGGTGTCCGGTGGACGCGGCCCGAGGACTTCGTCGCCGCCGCCGAGGTGTGTCACCGGCTGGAAGGCGTACCCCTGGCGCTGGAACTCGCCGCCGCCCAGTTACGGGAAAGGCCGTTGTCCGCGATGGCACGGCTCCTGCGCAGCAGGCTGTCCCTCGCCGAAGCCCCCGGAAGCCGGATCCAGCCGTCGCGCCACCGTGCGCTGCGCACCACGATCGGGTGGAGTCACGAGCTGTGCGAACCGCACGAGCGGCTGCTGTGGGCCCGCCTGTCGGTGTTCCGTTCGGCCGTCACGGTGGACGACGCGGTACGGGTGTGCCGCGGCGGGCCGTTGACCGAAGCCGCCGTGGAGCGGGCCTTGGAGGGACTGGTCCGCAAGAGCGTCGTGACCCTGCGGGGCGGGCGTCTGCACCTCTTCGACTCCGTACGCGAGTACGGGGCGCTGTGGCTCGCGGAGCTCGGCGAGACCCGGACGACGGCCGACAGGCACGCGCGGTACTTCCACGAGGTGGCGCTCGCCGCCGAGGACTCCTGGTGGGGACCCGGGCAGGTGGCCTCCTCCGCGCGGCTGACCGCCTGCCACGGCGATTTGTGTGCCGCGCTGGAGCACCTGCTGGCCACCGATCCCGCGTCGGCCGCCGAGCTGGCGGGAGCACTCGGCTTCTTCTGGGCGTGTTCCGGTCATCTGCGCGAGGCGGCGCACTACCTGGAGGAGTGCGCACGCTCGGTTTCCGGGCCCGGGGCCGTCGTGGGGAAGCTGGCGTGGGGGCTCGGGGTGGTGCGCTGTCTGCGGGGCGAGTACGACACGGCGGCGGAGCTGGCGGACCGCGCCGAGGAGTGCGCGGTGCGGGTCCGGGACGCGACGCTCCTTGCCGACGTCGGCTACCTGCGCGGCCTGGTGATGCTGCTGCGCGGCGATCCGCCGGGCGCGTTGGCCGTCGCGGAGCGCGCTCTGACGGACGGGGGCGCGGCCATGCCCGCGGTGGTGCGGTGCCGGCTGGTGCGGGTCTTCGCGTTGACGGCGTCCGGTCTCCTCGAGGAGGCCCGGGCCGGGGCCGAGGAGCTGCGGCTCGACTCGGCGTCGGCGGGCGAGCAGTGGACGCGGTCCTACGCCGAGTACCAGCTCGCGGTGATGGCGCTGCGGGAGCGGCGGCCGGCCGATGCCGCCGGTCACGCCCGGGCCATGCTGCGGGGCAAGCGCCTGATAGGTGACGTCTTCGGCCTCGGTCTGGGGCTCGACCTGCTCGCGGTGGCCCTGTCGGCGCTGGCCAGGAGCGAGGAGGCGGCATCGGCGTACGGGACGGGCCAGGTGTTCTGGCAGATGGTCGGGCACCCGCAGCGGGGCACCCCCGAGCTCCAGCCGCTGCGGCGGAGCGCGGAGCTCGCGGCCCGGAAGCGGATCGGCGACAGCGCGTACGACCATGCGTACCGCCTGGCCACGCTGACGGATCCGTTCGCCGCGCTGAGGACGATCCTGGCGGAGTGAACGGAACGGGGGAAGAGGAGAAGTACGGGAGCGCCGACGCGCGCCGGTGCGGGAAACGGATGGCGGTACGGCGAAGCCGCCGCTTCGGTGGGCAGGGATGGAGGATCGCCCGAAGCCCTCGGAGGGCTGGTCGCCGTCGTTCCGCGCCGGCCCCGGTACTGCGCGGCGGGCCGGCGGCGATCCTCGCGTCCCCCGGCGATCAGGCCGTCGCCGGTGCTTCGGCGGCGAACCCTTCCACGAACTCCCGGGCGCGCCGGTCGAGATCGGCGTACTGTGCCTCCCGCTCGGCGTCCGTGGCCGCTTCGCCGACCAGGAGGTTGCCTTCGGCGTCGACGCTCTGCGGGCGCTCCTCCGCGTCGGTGAGCAGGCCGACGGTGGAGTGGGAGAAGCCGCAGTAGTAGGCGATGCCTTCGCTCAGACCGGTTTCGAGGACGGCCCGCATCCCCTTCACGAGGGGATCGTCACCGGTGGCGCCGGCCAGGCCGAGCCACAGGATGCGCTTGCCGGCGAGACGGGGCCTGCTGCGTCCGTAGGCGAACCCGTAGTTCCACACGCGGTCGATCCAGCCCTTGAGGAGGGCGGGCACGCTCTGCCAGTACACCGGGAAGACGGCGACGACGACATCGGCGTCGAGGAGGCGCCGCATGTGGGCGTGCACTTCGTCCGAGTACGGCTTCTCCCTGTTGCCCCAGTCCGGCTGGTCCGAGGTGTTCATCCGCGGGTCGAACCCCTCGGCGTGCAGGTCGAGCATGTCGATGCGGTATCCGGCGGCTTCGAGCCGGGCGGCGGCGCGGCGGGCCGTGTGCGCGGTGAGGGAGTCGGCGCGGTGGTGTGCGACGACCACGAGGGCTGTCCTGCTACGGCTGTCCTGCTGCGGCACGGTGTCTCCCGGCTGGTCTTGTTCGATGCGGTGAGTCCAGTACAGCTGTGGCGATGTGGATGATCCATGGGAGGAACGCTCCGGAACATAGGAGATCGTCTACGGTGTCTTCCGTGGATCCTTTGAGTTCGCTGCTGAGCGACGTCCGGGCCGAGGGTTCGGTCGTCAGCCACGCCGTACTGACGGCGCCCTGGAGCATCCGCTTCACCGACGACGCTCCGCTCACCATGATCAGCGTGCTGCGCGGCGGAGGCGTCCTGGTGCTGTCCGACGGCACCGAGCAGGTGATCGGCGCGGGCGACACGGCCGTCGTGAGCGGGACCGCGCCGTTCCACCTCGCGGACCGTCCCGCCACCGTCCACGGCCCCCACGCCGCGTACGAGATCGCCTGCTTCGACGCGGGCGCCGAGTGCTCCGGCCACGACCTCGGCGGTATTCGCTGGGGTGCCGACTCGGCGGGGGCGACCGCGTTGATCGTGGGTGCCTACCGCGCCTCGGGCCACCGTCACGAGCGGCTCCTGCGCGCCCTGCCGCCCGTCCTGGTCGTCCAGGAGGACGCAGAGGTCTGCGCCTGGCTGGAGACGGCCGCCGTCGACGCCGCCCGTCTCTCGGCGGGTTCGCAGGCGCTGATGGACCGGCTCCTGGACTGGGCGCTGGTGTGCACGCTGCGCAGCTGGTTCGACCGGGCCGGGGCCGGTGCCCCCAGCTGGTACCGGGGGCTGGCCGACCCGGTCCTCGCCCCCGCCCTCCAGGCCTTCCACGACCGGCCCGCCCAGGCGTGGACGGTGGCGTCACTGGCCGCTCGGGCCGGTGTGTCCAGGGCGCTGTTCGCCAAGCGTTTCACCAAGCTGATGGGCCGGCCGCCCCTCGCCTACCTCACCCAGTGCCGCATGGACGAGGCCGAGGCGCTCCTGACCGACACCGACCTCAGCGTCGCCCAGATCGGAAGGTCGGTCGGCTACGCCGACGCTTTCGGCTTCAGCGCCGCGTTCAAACGCCACAAGGGCGTGAGCCCCCGTACGTTCCGCGCCGCGGCGGCCTGAGCTTCGACCACGATCTCCCAGCGGTCCGATCGAGTCCCACTGGTTTCGTAGTCGTAGGCGCGTGCCGGGCTCCACGCCTTTCCGCCCGTGGACATCCATCCCGTCCCGTCCCCGTCGGAGTCGGTCCAGCGGGTCCACACCGCACGGTCGGTGGCGGCGACGAACTCCTGCTTCGTGCCGTTGGGAAGCTCGTAGCTGGTCACGCCGTATGCGCAGAGGCAGACACCGCCGCCGCGCTTGCACGAACTCGCCTGGGCAGGGGCAGCCGCGACGGCGAGTCCCGCCACAGCGACCAGCGCGAAGAACAGCCGCCTTGCACTTTTCCATCCGCGAGGTCCACGTCGCCGCCATTCCATGAGGCGCGGATCCGTCTCCGCCCGCGCGGGATGCTCCGGCTCTCTTCCGGGCAGCCCGCCTCCCGTGCGCGGGGCCGCCGGCTTCAGGCCAGGGCCTCCAGTCCGGGGCCGGTGAGGTCGGCCAGGGCGGTTCGGCGACCGCTGACGGCCAGGAGCAGACAGAGCGCGGGTCCCGTCACGGACGGGCCGGTGCCGGCGGTGAATCCGGTGTCCGTGGTGGTGAGCCGTATCCGGGTCAGCAGTTCCCGGGCGCCGCCGAACGCGGTGGGGGTACGGGTCTGGAGCCGGAGTGCTCGCATGACGGCCTCTTGCGGGTAGGCATGGGCGAGTCCGAGCGGTCCGCGGATGTCCTCGCCGTGCACGATCTCCTCCACCAGACGGCTGTCGAGGGGGCCGGGCGGGGCCGAGGTGCGGGACGCCACTCGCCGCAGACGGCGCAGCGTCTCTTCCGGGGTCGTCCCGCGCTCACGCTCCACACCCGCCGCGTTCTGGCGTTCGAAGTCGAACCCGGCCCGGGCGAGGCCGGTCAGGAAGCCCAGGCGGGTCGTCCTCGCGTTGTCGACGAGGTGGGCGGCCACGTCGTGGACCGTCCACCCCTCGCAGAGGGACACCGTCCGCCACTGCGCGTCGCCGAGGCCCGCGAGATCGCCGATCAGCGCGGCACGTTCGGCGTGGACCATCGCCCAGACGTGCCTCTTCGGGGTCTCCCTCTTCACGGTCTTCCTCGTTCCGCCGGTTATGGATGGGCGAGAAAGTAGAGACTCCGCGGCCGCCCCGAACTCATCGCCAGGCACGGGACCGGAGCGGCGAACACGCGCCGTACCCCGTCCTGGCGTGGGCCGGACCAGCCCGGACAGCCGGCGCCTGTCCGGGACGGCCGGTCCTCGTCGCTTCATCGCGCCGACGGTCAACAGCCCGTGTGGCACCCGGTCCGGTCGAACGGTCGCCGCGGCACGGCCCGCTACGTCGATGCGGGAACGAAGAGCCGATGATCCGACGGTCACATGATCCATTGGACAGTACCTGGGGGGATGGCCGGGCACGGCGCCGCCCCGTGCAGGAGGGTGGGCCCGGGCGAGGCGGGGCTGTTCGACCGGCTTGATCAGGACTTCGGCGGGGTGAAGGGGACCGCGGCGTTGTTGCCGCCACTGCCCCGCCCGGGGCACTTGTACCCGGACGGGGCGTCACCGCTGTAGCTGTTGCTGCTCCTGTAGGGGTTGTTCCCGTGCACCTTCACCTTGTTGTGCGGACCGAGCACGTCGAAGGTGACCTCGCCCTCCGTGCCGGTCACGAAGCCGTCCGGCTCGCTCGCCCACTTCGCGGTGACACCGGACCGGGCCGGGGAAGACGGTGTCCCGTTGTCGGACCAGGTCCCCCACCGCAGGCTCGCGCCGGAGCGGGTGAGCGGCTTTCTCGAGTTGTCGGTGAAGCCGGCGGACGGACGAGAGCGAGCAGTGCCTGCTTGAAGCGGTCGGGCCTGCGCCACCGGGTGTCGCAAGCCCGGCGATGTTCGTACAGCGGCCAGGAAACGCGCTCAACCGGCTCGTGGAGGACGTCGAGCATGAACACAGGCTGGAAGAGGCGCAGTTAATCGGATGTGTGTGCGGCGCGGAGTTGTTAGGTTTGCCGTGTGCCGAAGCTGAATCAGATCATCGCAGTCGAAAAGGGCGTCAAGTCCAAGGCCCTCCAAGAGCTCACCCAGGCTCACCAGGACGTGCAGAAGCCTGCCCTGCTGGCCGGCATCTCCCGGACCTACCAGCCCAAGGACGAGGAGGGCGAGCAGTTGCCGCCCGAGTCCACGCGGGTGCAGATCAAGGCCGAGGACGTTCTGCGGGCGACCGCCGGGACACTGACGAGGCTCTTCGACGTGACCGCGACGAAGGACTGGGCGAACCGGTCCGCGGTCGCGGACGTGGTGGTCGACGGAACGGTGCTGTTGCCCCAGGTGCCCGTCCCGTACCTGTTGTTCCTGGAGAAGCAGCTCACCGACCTGCACACCTTCGTGCGCAAGCTGCCGGTGCTCGACGCCTCCGAGTCGTGGAACCTGGACCCCTCGACGGACTCGTGGAAGACGGACCCGGTGCGGACCATCCGCACGAAGAAGGTGCCGCGCAACCACGTGAAGGCCGAGGCCACGGAGAAGCACCCGGCGCAGGTCGAGGTGTACTACGAGGACGTCCCGGTCGGTTACTGGACCACGGTGAAGTTCTCCGGTGCGCTGCCCGCCCGGCGGGTCAACGAACTCCTCGACCGCGTCGAGAAGCTCCAGCAGTCCGTCAAGTTCGCCCGTGAGGAGGCGAACAGCACCGAGGTCACCGACCAGCGGGTCGGCGACGCGGTATTCGGCTACCTCTTCCGGTAGCCCCCACACACGCCCTCCGTCGCGAGCGGAGGGTGCGCGATGAGCGCAAGCTGAAACTGATGTTGAAGCTGATGAAGGGGTGTCAGTTGGGGGTTCGAATCCCTCTCCCCGCACCACGTGCGGGGATGGCCCAAGCCTGGCAGAGGCGGCCCCGTAAAACTCAGATTCTCGCTCCAGTCTCAGTATTCGCCGCCGAACACCGGATCGACCGAGCGTGGGCGAACATCGACGGATGAGGGTTCAAGTCCCCCCGGCGCCTCTCTCGTGGCGCTGTAGTTCAAAGGCAGAACACGTCGATCTCAATATGACCTGCGGTTCTTAAACGCCGCCGGTGTGCGCAAATGGGTGGCAAGCTGGAGCCCGGGAGCTGGACATGCTCCCGGGCTCCGTCACCTTCCGGCCCGCGGCTGACGAGCTCGTACACGGCAAGCGGTGAGACGTCGCGCTCCGGATCGTCGACCACGGCCGGGTGGAGGTCGGTGTGGAGGGGCGACGCGGATGCTCGGCGACCTCCGTGGAGCGGACCCCGTGCGGCGCGTCGGCCGATTCCACTGACCTCGGCTTCGCGGCGAAGCGCCGCTCGCTCGACAACCGACGTCGCGAGCGGTACTGCTCGAGCGGGTGCGGTCACTGGTGGCACAGGCTGCCCGCTGCGGATTGACGCCTCCGTCGGCATCGGTCCGGCTGGGCTTCCGTATCAGGCGCGTACGCATCCCGATGGATCGGCCGCATCGAGTCGTCGTCACGGCGGCTCGCTCTCCGCAGTGGGCGTCCTCAGCCATACCGCAGACCTCCTGGACTTCAGCCGGGCGGTTTTCCGTCGTGACGCGGCAGCGGTCGGCACCCGGCCCCGTGCTTTGCCCACGACGGCGCCTGTCGCGGCCGTGATCCGCAGCGTCACAGGCCCGCACGGAGTGCGAGAAGGGTGCCGGACGGCCCCATCGCCCCAGTGGAAGGCAGGGTCACGGCCGCCGTGCTGCAGCACCCGCAAGGCATGCCTCGGGGGGAACGGACCGGGCGAGACCCCACGACGCTCGGACACACCCCCGTAACGGAAGCCGCCGTCACTGTCCTGAGCCGACTCGAACTCGTCCTCTCACCCGCGTGGGATGCTCCGGAGCCGGGCGGCTGCCTTCCGGACGAGTACGCCTCCTCCCCGCCGCACGGGGGTGCTCCACCCTCCTCTCCTCCTGGTTGGCCCAGGCCGTTCGCGGATGGTCTTGAGCTGGGGGTTTCGGGAGGACTCACACCGTCGTTCTCCTTCCACGGCGCGTCCGATGAGTTTGTGGCTCGCGACCGGTCCAAGCTTGTGACGCTCAAGAAAGGACACCGCCATGTCGGAGCTTCTCGTCGACTTCATCACCTCCCTCGACGGCTACGCGTCGGGAGAGGGATGGCCCGGCTTTTGGGGCCTGGAAGGCCCGGAGTACCTCGCGTGGCTCGGTGAGCAGCCCGAGGTCACCTACCTGATGGGAGCGAACACCTACCGCCTGATGTCGGGCTTTGCCTCAGGCGAGGTTCCGAAGGGCCAAGACGAGTTCAGGCCTGAGGAAGAGGAGTCTGTCAATGAGCTCACACAGGCTTCCAAGGTGGTGTTCTCCTCCTCGCTCGAGGAGCCGCTGACGTGGGCCAATTCCGCGCTCGTCCGTGACGATGCCGTCGAGGCGGTCCGCGCCATGAAGTCGAGCGGCTCGGGGCTCCTGAGCACGATCGGCAGTCTCATCCTGTGCAGGTCCCTGCTACGGGCCGGACTCGTCGACCGCTTCCGGGTCGTGATGTTCCCGGTGATCACCGGGGCCACGGGGGAAGAGCGCATCTACGACGGCTACCCGGACGTCGCCCTTGAGATGATCGAGCACCGCACCTTCGACGGCCGCATCCAGCTGGTCGAGTACAAGCCCCGTGTGCTCGAGCACCCGCCGCTCGGCGCCCCTGCGTGACGTCGCCACGCCTCGGTGTCGACCGCGAGCGCTGCATCGGAGCCGGCGTGTGCGCGATGACCGCCCCCTGACGTCTTCGACCAAGACTCCGACGACGGCCGCGTGCTCCTCCTGCACGCCGTCCCGCCCGCCGCGCAGCGGGCAACCGTCCGGATGGCCGTCGGCGTCTGCCCGTCCGGAGCGATCACCCTCCAAGAGCCGCGGACCGACGACTGCCAGGGCCTTTCCGGCTCCCCGGACGGCTGAAGGCCGCACACGTCGGGAAGGGACCGTACGACCCGCGGTCCAGGCGCCTGCGGGACGGCGAGGAAAGGGTCCACCCATGGCACAGCCCCACCGGCCGACCGGCACCGGTTCCCGTACTCATTCCCCAGGAGCCCCGGCCGCCCAGCGAGACCGGCTCCTGCGGCTGGGCACGCCGTCCGTCGCGGCAGCCGCGTTGACGGCGACCGTCGCGCTCTGCATGGCCCTGGTCGCCTTCGGGAACATCACGGACTTCGGGACCGACCAGCAGTTCGTCCGGCACGTCCTGAGCATGGACACCACGTTCGAGGACCCTGATCTGATGTGGCGGGCGGTCGAATCCCCCACCCTGCAGAACGCTGCCTATGTCGCCGTCATCATCTGGGAGACGCTGTCCGCAGCAGTCCTCCTCGCCGCCACCTGGCTCTGGATCACAGGACTGCGCCGCAACGCGTACGACCGTGCCCGCGCGGCAAGCACGGTGGGCCTGGTCATGGTGCTGCTGCTCTTCGGGGCGGGGTTCCTCCATCACCCGGTCCGTCACGTGCTCAAGTCGTTGTGGACCGGGTCCGTTGGAGCAAGCGCCGAGGGGGACGAGGCGAACAGGAGCCACGCTGCCGACGCGTGGGAGCGGGATCTGTCCTGGCTCGCCGAACCGGATCTCGCGGACTTCCGCTGGGGCCGCACCGACAGCCGTGTCTACGTCGAGATCACCTGTCGCGCGCAGACGATCGAGGTGGCATTGAGCTTCTGGGTCAAGCCTGTCGACGCCGGCTGGGTCATCGCGGGGCCGGGCACACTCTGGTAGGGCACACGAAGGGCAGCACGGTCCAGGTGTCGGCGTGATCCTCCCGTCGGCGGGCCATCACATGCTGCCGAGCAAGGACTCGGCCGGCCCGGACACCCCGCCCTCGCTTCGCATCAGCCCCGTGAGCCGCGACCTCAGGTCGGAAAGGGCTCACTGCATCGGTTCTGTCTGCGTCCACTTCCCTTTCTCGTGGTGAGGGCGCTTCGCTGCCGACGGTTCGCCGGGACGAGCCGGCCGTAGCAGAACAGGGCGCAGGCGGCTGTATCCCCGTACTGACACCGGGCGCAGCACTTTCAAGTCGTACGCCGTCATGCCCGCCAGCTCGCCGGCGAACGCCGTGTCGACCAGCACGGTGTCGGGACGCGCCACCGCGGTGAGTCGCGCCGCGATGTTGACCGCCGCTCCGTACACGTCGCCGTAACGGTGGAGAACCGTCCCGTGGGCGAGTCCTGTCCGCAGTTTCGGCAATCTCCCGTCATGGGTGGCCCGGGCGGTCAGTTCCAACGCGATGCCGGCGGCCACGGACGCCGACTCGCCCACGAAGAGCACCTCGTCACCGATGGTCTTCACCACCCGGCCTCCTCCTTCGGCGACCACGTCACCGATCAGGCTCTCGAACCGGTCGAGGACACGGGAAAGTTCGACGCTGTCCAACCCTCGGGTCATCCGCGTGTAGGCGACCATGTCGGTGAAGCCCACCGCCAGGTGGCGGATGTCGGCACCGTCGCGAGGTGGCTCCGGCTCTTCGCCCACGACGGTCTCTGCCCGGACCTGCTTTCGCCGTTCTCCTGCCTCCGAGCCCGCTCCGCGCTCCCCCGTGGACCGGTGAAGCAGGTTCTCTTCGTCCGTGGCAAGCATCCGTCCGGCATGGGCGGCGAGATGCCGGCGCCACACGTGCCTCTGCAGTAGCTCCATCTCCGGCAACAATCGCGCGGCGTGCTCCGTCAGTGCCGTTCCGTCTTGGCCGCCGTCTTCGCCGGGGTCACGGCTGAGCCAGGTCCACAGGGTCTGCATCTGCCATTCAGCGAGCCGGGAGAGATGGTGGCCCAGGGCGCGGGCCATGGCCGTCTCGCTCTCCTCGGTGACGAGCCCGGCCTCGATGAGCCGTTCACCCGACCGTAGCGCCTCGACATCGGCGTCGGTGAACACCCTCGCGTGGTCGTCGACCACCGGGAACCCGAGTGCTCGCCAGATCCGCGCCGAGCGCTCCGGTTCCACCCCGGACCGCTCGGCGATGTCCTGCCTGGTCCAAAGGCGGCCGCCGTCGAGCAGTACCTCCTCGATGGTCCGGTGCGGCCCCTCGTCCTTCGTCGGGTCGGCCACCGCCCTCCGTCCGGGCTCCGGCACGCTCATGTGGTGTGCACGATCAGCACGTCCAGCCCGGCCTTCCTCGCGATGTCGGCGGGCACCGAGCCGAGGATCCGCCCGGCGAGCGAGCGTAATCCCCGGTTCCCGACGACGATCAGGTCCGCCGCGTACTCCTGTGCGATCCGCTCCAGGGCCGCGACGGGTCTGTCCTCCACCGCGATCGATCGAACGTCTTCCACGCCCTCGTTCCGGGCTTTGTCCCTGGCGATGCGCAGGGTGTCCTCGGCCGGCGCCGAACCCACCACCTGGTACGCCTCGGCTCCCAACCGGTCCTTTGCCACATCCAGGTCGGGTCCGCGCATCGGAGAGTAGGCGCAGGCGATCACGAGTTCGGCCCCACAGGCAACAGCGAGGCGCGCCGCACTCGCGACCGCCGCGAACGACGACTCCGAGCCGTCCGTACCGACCAGCACAGTTCGATAGGCGGACAAGATCAATCTCCTTACCCGTCAGTAAACTTACTTTCAAGTAAGGTAGAGCGTGGTCGTCGCAGCGGGCAAGGTGTCGTGAGGAGGCAACCCGCCCGCACCTCACCATGCGGCAGCTCGCGCCGCTGTTCGGCATCTCACCCGCGCGGCCGGAAGCGAGCCTCGTCGGGCGACTCGTCTGCGCGCTCCTGTTCTGCCGGATCACGGACGGGGGGTGGTGGTGAGCGGGAGGCGTCGTGGCGGGTGCCGGGTCGTCCTCCCGCGTACGTACCGCCCGGCTGCCCGTCAGGTGGGGCGGCTGCCGCTCATCGCCACCGCCGGGATGACCGCGAGGGCGAGGGCCCCGGCCGCCGCCGCCAGGACCGGGTATCCGGTGCCGCCCATCACCAGTCCAGAGGCCATGCCGCCGGTCGCGCCCGCCACGGACGTCCCCACGTCCGCGAGGCCCTGCACCGCGGCCCGGTTCTCGGCGGGCGCGGCGTCCGTGAGCATGGCGGTGCCGCCGAGCAGGGCCAGGTTCCAGCCGACTCCGAGCAGGACCAGCGCGCAGGCCAGAAGCGAGGTGGAGGCCGGTGGGGCGAGGCCCGCGAGCAGACCCGCGCCCAGCAGGACGGCTCCGGCCGCGGTGGCGACCCGCCGCCCGCCGATCCGGTCCGCGAGCAGGCCGCTCAGTGGTGACGACAGGAACATCGCACCCACGTGCAAAGCGATGACCAGGCCCACCGCCCGCGTCGTGTGGCCGTGGTCCGCCATGTGGACGGGCGTCATGGTCATGACGGCGATCATCACGAGTTGCGCGGTGATCATCACGGTGGCGCCGGTGATGACGCCTGGGGCGGGGCGTCCCGTACGGCGGGCGCCGGCACCAGTGGTCCCCGGCCTCTGGGGTGGGGCCGGGGTCAGGAGGTCCGGGCGCAGCCACACCACCAGGACGAGCGCCGCGGCCGTGTACGCCGCCGCCGCGAGGAGGAAAGGACCCGTCAGCCGCGGCAGGCCCCAGGTGTCGGCGAGGTCTCCGGTGGGTCCGATCAGGTTCGGGCCCACGACCGCTCCCAGGGTCATGGCGAACAGAACGGTTCCGGCGGCCCGGCCGCGTCGTTCGGGTGGGGCGAGGTCGGAGCCCGCGTAGCGCGCCAGGAGTCCGGTGACCGTACCCGCCCCGTACACGAAGAGGGCGGCCAGGAGCAGGACGGGCCAGCGCGCCGCGGCTCCGGCGACCACGCCCGCGCTGCCCATTGCGGCGATGCCGTTGCCGAGCGCCAGTCCCGGACGGCGCCCGAAGCGCTGGCTGACGCGCCCGAGGAACGCTGCCCCGAAGGCCGCGCCGACGGTGTACAGCGCGGCCGGGAGTCCGGCCAGGCCGGTCGAGCCGAGCAGGTCCTGGGCGAGCAGCGCGCCGACCGTGATGCCGGCCGCCATGCCCGCGCCACCGAGCGTCTGCGCGATGCCGAGCACCGTCAGGGCGCGGCGCTGTTCCCGGGAGAAACCCGCCACCGTGGCCGGGGAGGCCGTCCGGGTCACGTGTGGTCCCGTACGGGGACCGCCGGTCCGTCGGGCGTCTCCGCCTCGCCGGCCAGGCCGGCTATCTCCGCCAGTGACATGCGCAGTTCGTCGTGCAGGAACCGCACGATCGTCCAGTGCGGCAGGGCGTCGGCGTCGAAGGGGCCGAACTCGGCGGTGTAGAGGGGGATCCAGCGCAGGGCCTCCTCGGCGGCGGTCTCCCGTCCGGGTGCTTCCTGGTAGGCGTCGTAGGAAATGCTCCGGTGGTGGATGAAGTGGCCGCCGGGCAGGCGCTGTTCGCACAGATCGCGGTACTCGCGCGTCTGCAGGACGAGGTAGTGCCATATCTCGTCGACGTCCTGCTCGACGGGGAGGAAGAGGCCGCCGAGCCGGCCGGGGTGGCGGGAGACGAGGTAGAGGTAGCGCAGGCACTCGCGGACCTGGTGTCGCACGACCGTTGCGGACGGGGCGTCCGGCTCGGCCGTGAAGTGACGTACCACCTCCTCGTGCAGAGTCGGGCCGAGCAGTTCTTCGGCGGTGGGCGCCCTGTCGGCGGCGTGGTCCGAGGGGGCGTGGGCGGCAGTCGTGGTCATGGGGCTCCTTCGGGGGTCGTCGTCGGGCGCGCCGGGCCGCCGCGTGCGCGGGGACGGCTCGTACGAGCGGCCTCGCGGGCCCGGGGGACGACGGGCGACGGGCTTGGTCAGGAAGGGTCGTGCGCGGTCAGCCAGGCGTACTTGCCGGAGCGCCCGACGGGGAGGGCGGTGCGGTGCTCCGCCTGACAGGCCCACCCGGTCAAGGCACCGACGGAGGCGGCCAGTTCGGCCGTCTCGCCGGCTGTGAGCGGCGCGTCGTCGAAGGTCGTGTACGTCAGGCGGCACCGGTCTTCGTCGATCAGGTGCAGCCGGTGCAGGAAGACACGGGCGCAGGCCTCGGCGATGCGGGCGTCCAGGTCGGCCTGGGAGACGAAGCCCCCGGGTGTGCGCAGCAGTTCCTTCTCCCGCCCGCAGAAGGAGACGATCCTCTCCGGATCGGCACTGCCGTCGCGTGTGCGGACGCAGTCGCCGGACCGGTAGCGGACCAGCGGCATGTAGGGGTTTCGGACGCTGGTGACGATGAGGCTGTGGATGCCGCTGCCCGGTTCCACGGGGATCAGCTCCACGCTCATGTCCTGCAGATAGGGCTGGTAGCGTCCTTCGGCGTCGCTGTAGAAGAGGTAGCCGAGTTCGGTGCTGCCGAAGAGGTCCACCACCGGGCAGTCGAAGTGGGCGCGTAGGTGGGCGCGGACGTTCGACGGCGTGTACTCGTAGGCGTGGACGATGCCGGCGGGACGGGGAAAGCCGCCCCACAGGCCCCATGCGGAGACTTTGCGGACCAGGTGCGCCAGGTGGTAGCCGGAACAGTCCAGCAGATAGGCGCCGTCGGGGTGGGCGGCGGCCGCCCCACGGATCTCGGTGAGCATGCGCTCGACCTCGTCGCGGTCCCAGTCGGCCGGGTCGAGGCGGCGGTTGAGGTACAGGGTGCGGTCGTCGAGCCAGCGCTCGCCGGGGGTGGTGCCGGGCTTGCGGGCGTTCACCCGGGCCACGTGTTCGGTGGCGAGGACGGTGGTCAGTGAGACCCGTCGGGCGCCTTCGTGCCACGAGGTGCCGAGATCGGGGTGCTCGCTCCACAAGCGGTAGTACGAGCGGAGCAGGAAGTAGGGCGGCCGGATGAGCCGCATGCGGGCGTGGTTGGTGCCGGTGGAGAGCACGAACTCGGCCTCTCCCGCCTCCAGCGCGCGGGCCAGCTCGGGAGTCATCCAGTTGTCGGGGAAACCGCGGGCTATCTCCGGCTTCTCCAGGATCGGAAAGTGACCGCGCTCGACGGAGGCACGGTAGATCGGGATGTCGCGCACCTTGTCCAGGACATCGGCGCTCGGCAGGCGCTTCACGGGAGCCCTCCGGGGCGGGTCGACGGCGGGCGGAGCGGGCGAGAGCTGTCGACGCGGCGACGGCCGCGCCGACAGCGTGGGTCATCGACGGGTCATCGGCGGGTTCGGCGGATCATCGGCGGGTCAGGAGATGCAGCCGCTCTTGGGGGCGGCGCTGATGCAGCCACTCTTGGTGGTGGTGCTGATACACCCGTCCTTGGCGGCCTGGGTGGAGTTGGCGGCGACCCACTTGTGCCACACGGACTCCTCCGTCATGCGCTTGATGAGCTGATCCATGGTGAGACCTCCTGGAATCGAAGAGACTGGGCGCACGTTCGTCAAGAGATGGTTTTGCGATGGTCATCCATCGGTATCGAACGTAAAGAGATAGTCAATCGACCGTCAAGAGCCGCCTTGTCGATTGACCTGAACCGCATGCCCCGCGCACACGGATCCCGGCTTCTCCATGAACGTCGGAGCGGCGGTCCCCTACGGCTCCACGGGGAGCTCGTCGCGGGAGCCCGCAGAAGGATGCGACTCAAAACCCCTGGGCGAACTCCGCCACGCTTCCGACCACTGCGGGGGGGGGAGACCTTAAGGCGACGCCTGGGAAGTGTCCGATGACCGCATGGTTGACGCGACAGGGCGGCCGACGGGGCGGACCGGGACTCACGGACGCGGATCCGGCCAAACAGCCCTCGCTTTCCGGGCTCTTTCCTGGCCGACACACGTAGTTAACCCTGCGCGTCACTTTACCTGTCTATGGTGTTCTTGACCATCAGTTGGGCATCTCTTGGTTCGAGCCATAGGCGTGAACTTGCCGGAAGGGAAGAGCGTGCTGCGAGTCACGACGACCCGGAGCGCGTCGGCATTCTGCGCCGTCCCGCCGCCCCGGAAGGGGCTGTGGATCCGCCGGCGGGCGACCAGAGGCGCGAGCGCGCGTGAAGGAAGCCGCAGCGGCGACGCGGGCAGCGCCTCAGACGTTCCGCCGCTGACCCGGTGGAGCGCCCCCCACATCTCTGTCATGCACACCCGACGCGCTGTCACGGCGCGCCAGGAGGAATCACCACACCATGCAGCCCCTCATCGACAACGCACGTAGTTTCGGACGGCGTCCCGAGGATTTCGCGGGCCTCGCCGCGGGCCAGTCCCCCGAGGTCCTGTTCATCACCTGCTCCGACTCCCGGGTCGTACCGGCCCTGATCACGGGCGCCCGGCCCGGCGAGCTGTTCGAGCTGCGCACCGCCGGCAACATCGTTCCCCCGTACGCCTCCGCCACCCCCACCGGCGAGGCGGCGACGATCGAGTACGCCGTGGAAGTCCTCGGCGTCGAGGACGTCGTGGTGTGCGGCCACTCCCACTGCGGCGCGGTCGGTGCCGTGGTGCGCGGTGACGACCTGGACTCGGTTCCCGCCGTACGGGACTGGCTCGCGCACGCCGCGAAAGAACCCGAGTGCTCCGACCCCGCCGACCCGACGGTCGCCGAGGCCGTGCAGAACCACGTCCTGACGCAGCTCCTGCGGCTGCGCTCCTACCCCTGCGTCGAGCAGCGCCTGCGAGCCGATGGACTCCGCCTGCACGGCTGGTACTACGAGGTTCACACCGGACTCGTGCGCGAACACCGCGCGGACACCGACACGTTCGAAACGCTCTGAGGGAACAGGTGATCACCGTGCTGTCCAGGTTCCCTCATTTACGTCAGGACTTCCTCGCCTCCGTCGTCGTCTTCCTCGTCGCGGTGCCCCTGTGCGTGGGGGTGGCGGTCGCCTCCGGTGTCCCGGCCGAACTGGGCCTCGTCACCGGCATCGTCGGCGGCCTCGTCACCGGCCTCATGCGCGGCAGCAGTCTCCAGGTGTCAGGACCGGCCGCCGGCCTGACCGTGATCGTCTTCGAGGCGGTCAGCGAGTTCGGGGTGAGCACGCTCGGTGTGATCGTGCTGATCGCCGGCCTGCTCCAGCTCGCCATGGGGTTCTTCCGGATCGGCCGCTGGTTCAGGGCCATATCCGTCTCCGTCGTCGAGGGCATGCTCTGCGGTATCGGCCTGGTGATCATCGCCGGGCAGATCTACGCCGCGGCGGGCCTGAAGGCTCCGGAGACCGGCATCGGAAAGATCACGGGCCTGCCCCGCGCGTTCGCCGACGCGTTCGGGAGCACCGAGGCCCTGGCTTCCCTCGCGATCGGCGCGGGCACCATCGCCGTCATCGTGCTGTGGAGGAAGCTGCCGGAGCGGGCGCAGTCCGTGCCCGGGGCCCTCGCCGCGGTGGTGCTGGCGACGACCGCCGCTCTCGGCCTCGGGCTGCCGGTGGCCACCGTCGAGGTGGAGGGCCTGCTCGGTGTCGTCCAGCCGCCCGGCGCCGAGGCTTTCGGCGAACTGGCCAGTCCCGCCATCTGGGGCACGATCATCGCGTTCGCGCTGATCGCCTCGGCGGAGAGCCTGTTCAGCGCGGCCGCCGTGGACCGGCTGCACGACGGTCCGCGCACCGAGTACGACAAGGAGATGGTCGCCCAGGGCACGGGCAACACGGTCTGCGGCCTGCTCGGCGCCCTGCCCATGACCGCGGTCATCGTCCGCAGTTCGGCCAACGTGAACGCCGGTGCGAAGACCAAGGCGTCGCGGGTCCTGCACGGCGTGTGGCTGCTGCTGTTCGCCGCCGCGCTCCCGTTCGCCCTGGCGCTGATCCCCCTGCCCGCGCTCGCCGGCATCCTCGTGCACGCGGGCTGGAAACTGATCCCGTTCCGGCAGGTCGCCGCGTTGTGGCGGGAGCACAGGGGCGAGGCGGCGATCCTGGTGGTCACGGCCGTCGCCATCGTCGTGGTGAACATGTTCGAGGGCGTCCTGATCGGTCTGGCCCTGGCGGTCGTCAAGACCGCCTGGGAGGCCTCGCACGTCAGGCTGGAAGTCATCGACAAGGGGGCGGGCCCCATCGAGGCGTATCTGGGAGGCAACGCCACGTTCCTCCGCCTGCCGAAGATCCTCGACACGCTGGAGTCCCTCCCGCAGGACCGCCCGGTCGAGCTCGACCTGTCAGGACTGCACCACCTCGACCACGCCTGTCGCACAGCGCTGGAGAGCTGGGCCGAACGGCACAGTGCGACCGGTGTCGAACCGGTGAAGCTCACCACTGCGGCCTGAGGCTTCCAGCACGGTGGGCAACTGCCGTTCCTCGTAGCGGGAATGGCTCTCCGTGATCGCGGCGATGCCTTCGAGGTGCTGGTCGAGTTCCTCGGGCGGCGCGGCCCGGTCGACCGCGGCGCGGAGGCCGGCGAGCAGGTGGGCGATCGTCGAATGGTCCTGCTCGAGCGCGCGCAGGACCGGACGCAGTTCGGGGTGCGCGGCCTCGACGGCGGGGAACAGGGTGCGGTCTTCGCCCTGATCGTGGCCGTCGAGTGCCGCGCAGAAACCGTGGCAGTACAGCAGCAGTTCCCGGGTGGCCGCCTCACCGCGGACGCCTTGGCGAGGGATGCGACGAGTACATCGTCGGGCTCCATCGATTCGGCGCCTCCATGCCCGACAGGCACTGCCACCGGCGCGCGGGGAGGGCGGAGGAGAACGGCCGCCTCCTGGTCCCGCTCCATGCCGTCCACCGAGGCGGGGCGGTGGGGATCCGGCTGAGGAACGCGCCGGCCGGTGGGGCGGCAGCGCGCCTTGCATCAGGTGGAGTCGAGCGACCGGATCAGCGGCTGAAGACCATGAACAGGATGACGGTCGCCACCACACCGATGAGCGGAGAACCCGGACGACCGACCCGACTGCCGAGGAAGAACATGCCGCCCACCTGCCCGTAAGCTCCTTGATCGCGTCAAGGCTTCGGATTGTGGATCTCCGTTCTCAAAGTCACGGGCGGGCGGTACAGTCCGCGTCGTGGACATACCCGATTGGTTTGTCTGGGTCGCACTGGGCTTGATCGTCTTGCAGCTCTTGGGCCTCGTTCCCGTCATCCGCCGCATGCGTGAGCCCGATCCCGCGGTGCGTTCCAAGGCGCGCCTCGACCTGCTGGAGACCATCGGTGCCCTGCTGAGCTTCGGCGGCGTACTCCTGAGCTTCACGGTGACGGAATCCTGGTGGTGGCTCCTCCTCGTCGGTTTCGCGCTCATGACCGCCGCCTACGCGGTGAAAGGCGTCCGTCTGCTCCGCGCCCGCCGCTCCGCGGCTCATCCGGAGAACACCCCGTAGACGGTCGGCGAGTTCCGGCCCGCCAGGCCATGGACACTCGGTGACCAGGGCCGGGCGTGAACGCGGGGGTCGTACGACGTGGGCGCACGCGGCCTGGAAGCACTCCTCGATCGCCCAGCGGGAGCCTGCCACCCGGGCCGGCTCGGCGGCCCCGTCCCCGATGCCGACGGGGGCGCAGGCCAGAGCAGTTGGACGTCTCTTAAGGGGTCGGGCGGGCTGCGTCGGGCCGTCACCCAGCGGTGACGGGTCGGCGGATCGGGGGCGAAGACGAGGTCGGCGGATCGGGGGCGACGACGAGGTCGGCGGGTAGCTCGGCCCCGGCCCAGTCATGGGTCCCCGGACCCCCACCCCGTTACCGCAGGACAGTCTCTGAGCTGCCGCCAACTTGAAGTAGCAGGTCAAAGGGCTGGTGTGACCGGTCCCTGGGCTACTCGTGCTGGTCGCAGGCGTGAGTCTGCGCGGTAGATCGTCTGTCTGGTTTCGGCGGAGGCGGCTGCGAGGCAATCACCGCGTTTCAGTACGGTTCCTCCATGGAGGATCAGCATCATCAGGATGGGGTCAGCGTCCAGCTGGGCAGCGGACAGGCCGCCGTGCCTGACGCCACCATGGTCGAGCGGACCGCGCCGGAGATAACCGTGTTTGCGTGTGCTGCCTGCGGCGCTGTGCTGACGGGGCCGCTGGAGCGTCTGCCAGCGGTGCCCGAGGCTCCCGATTACGCCTGGTGGGAGGCGGAGGAAATGGGGCCATCGCCGGCCACTGTGCCGTCCGGCTGCTACGCGATCGAGACGGAGCCGTACGGCCCGCCTCTCGTCGTTGCCGAGGTGCCCGGCCCGGTGATGCCCCGGCACGGAACTCACTACAACATCGACGGGCAGCCACTGGTCTCGCAAGGGCCACGAGGCAATATCGTCATGAACCCGGATGACTGCCACGGGTTGACGACGCGGCACGCCTCCGCCGCATGCTGCGGGGCGACTCCCGATGGGGGACTGAACCAGCTCTGCGCTTGCGGGAGACTGGTCGCGACTCTCTGCTCTGACTGCTGTCTGCCGTATGAGCTGCACCTCTCACCCGACCACGTACGGGCCTTGCCATCCCCCGATCCGGATTCAGCCTGACTGAGTTCGCGCGCCGCGACTTGGGCCAGAACCGCACCTCGCCTACGAGGTATCCATCAGCGGTGGATTGCCGGTTCTTGCTCCTCGGGGGCGGATGGCCCTCTACGATCCGGTCCATGCTGGATCCCGAGTTGCTGGAACGGATCACCGCGCGGCTTGCGGAGCTGGACGAACTCGAAGAACAGCTGGCCAAACAGCTGGCGGAAGTGCGAGCCGAGCGGGACGAACTCGCCGTCGCCGAACGCGTCCTTGAACGGATAACCGGGCAGCTCGCCGAGGAACGCGCCTCCAACAGACCGGTGCCCGGGCAGGTGGCTGGCCGGGCGGTGATGCTGATCCCGCACCGCGAACCGGGCATGGAAGAGGGCGCGCTCCCGTGAGACTACCAGCGCATCATCGCCGCCGTGCGGCAGGCCGCCGGACCGGTCATGGCCCGCGAGGTCGGCGAGGCGGTGGGGGTGGACGTCAGCGTGAAGGCCAAACTGGAACCACTGCGCAGCAAGCTGATCAGACTCGTCGACCGCGGCTAGCTGCGCAAACTGCCCGACGGCCGGTTCACCGCCCGCCTGTGACCAGGAGCACCGCCACGATCAGGAGTACCGTCACGCTGAGCCGCTCGACACG
>NZ_JBIVIR010000029.1:0-43679 GCF_044749825.1 Streptomyces sp. NPDC088915 | reverse complement strand
GCACGGCGGCCGCCGTCTCCGGGATCGTCCCGGGCTCGACGAGCATCCGGCCGACGCGGGCGCGCAGCACCGCCTCCTGGTCGACCGGCTCGGGCACGATGTCGGGTACGGGCATGGTCCTGGTCCTCCGGTCGGTGGCGAGTGGGCAGCGGGGCCCGCCGTGAGCAACGAACTCCACGGCCACACGTGTTGGCCCCGTCATCGAAGAGACTGAGCGCGAAGCGGCAGGGGAGAGGGGCGACGGCTACTTCGCGCCGTGGGTCAGAGACAGGACGCCGGGTCGGCAGGGCCGCCCCGGCGTCACCGGCCGGGGCGGCCCTCGCCCTTCGGGCTCCGCAGCCGGGTCAGCTCTTCTTTACGTGGGCGGCGTCCACGCTGTCGTCGATGCTGTAGCGGACGCCGGTGGTCTGGCCGGACTCCGCGCCCGGGTCGAGCAGGTCCACGAACTCGACGAGCTTGTTGTAGAGGCGGCTGCAGCGGGCCGACGCCGCGACGTCGTCCTCCTGTACCCCCTCATGCAGCGCCTTCATTAGCTGGGCAAGGTTGTGGCCGGAGAGGATCACCTCCTGCATCCCGCTGCGGGCAAGGCCGTTGGCGACTTTCCGGATCCGCCCCTCGGGCAGGTTCGGGTCGACGGTGAAGCGCCCCACCTCCAGGATGCTGGGGGCGTGACTGGCGGTGTAGAGGCCCTGAGTGCTCTGGGTCCAGACCGGCTTCCACTGCCCGAAGGCGCGAACGGCCATGAAGGTCCAAGTGTCCTCGTGACAGACCAGGGTCAGGTACGAGACGCCGGTGGCCGCCCGGATGTTGTCGTTGTGCTCCTCCAGGCCGACGGCGTTCTCCGCGAGAACCTTCTGCCGCGCGGCGCGATCCTCCTCACGCCACCTCTTCTCCTGTTCCCACTGCTCCAGCTCGATCTGCCGCTTCATCGCCTGATTGGCCCGGTACTCCTCGCGCCACGTCTTGAGCACGCACCCTCCCCGATAGTTACTGAAAGTGATGCGAGTATGCCTTTGTGTATCTGTCGCTCGGTAGTGCGCCTTCGGCCGACGCGTTTGCGTCACTGCGCCTCCTCGTGGGGCCGAGATGCCGAACCGGCATGGCCGTCGCCCGGCGGCAGGGATTCGACGGCCGGGGCGTCCGGCCCGGTCCTGTCGGCGCGGCGGGCACGCAGCCGCCGGGCGGTCCAGGTGCCAGCGGCGATGACGAGGCCGGCGCACAGGCTCCCGAGGAACTCGGGCAGGGCGGAGAGAAGGATGTCGGGCACGGGGGCGTACGGCGCGCCGGGGGGCTCCGTCGCGCGCCGATTCCTCTCATGCTCAAGAAGACGTGGCAGTGCATTGACGGTCGGGAGCCGCGACCGCAGATCCGTGGAGGTCGCACGTGTCCGGTCTTCTCTTCCGGGCGCGTGCTCAGTGACCTTCCCCAATGCGATCAACATCCTTCCGGTCTCGGCCGCGTCGTGCACCCGTTTTCGCCGAATTGGCGTCTGTGGTCGTGCGACGGGCCCGCCGCAGGAAGCGGCGGGCCCGAACGAAGTGGCGCGGACGGCTAAGCGTGCTGCTCGGCAATCCTGCGGTAGACCTCCGCTTCCTCCTAGTGTCCCTTCGCCTCATGCAGGTGTTCCTCGGCCAGGGAGGGCTCGACGGACACCAGTTGGCGGTAGAGGTCGGAGATCTCCTGGTCGCACGCGGCCTTCGATTCCGCGGCGGTGGCCACCGCCGCGGAATCGCCTGCGGTTGCCGCCCGGCTCTTCTCTCCGGCTAGCTCGGAGGAGCGCTTGCGCAGAACGTCCAGTCGGGAGCGCAGGGCGGTGGCCCGGGCGCGCAGGGAGGCCTCGTACTCCTGGGAGCCGGGGAAGCGGATCGCGTCCAGGCCGGAGGTGACCGCGTCGGTCCGCTCCGGGACCAGCGTGCCGAACAGCGAGTCGAGCTCGGCGGCGACCTGCAGTGAGTCCTTCGGGCTGTTCTGGGGCAGTTCGGACCGGCCGGTGACCGACCAGATGCGTACGTCGTCGTACCACCGCTCGTGGGCGGCCTGGCGGGTGGTGCCGGCGGCCGCGCCGATCTGCTCCCAGGTGGTGCCGCGCTCGCGTTCCGCGACCACGGCGCTTTCGACGACCTGTTCGGCGCGCCGGAGGAGATCCAGGGCGGAGCGGAGCAGGTCTCCGGGAGCGGGGTCGGGGACGACGGGGACCTGGGCCAGGGCCTTCGTGGCGAGGAGGTAGGTGGTGGAGGCGTAGGAGAGGCGGGACTCGTCGCGGGGGGAGAGGCGGCGGCCGGGCGTCGTGTGCTCGGCGTCGGCGGGCAGGGTGGTGTCGGTCATGGCCGTCAAGCTAGCCCTGACAATTCCCGGTGTCAGGTTTCCCTTGACGGATCCGGCCATGATCGGAAAGGCGTCCGTGATTCGCGGACAAGCGTGATCGCGTCGGATAACCTCTCCTTATCCGACGCGATATCAGGCGCAAAACGGTTCATACGGGCATATGGCTCATAGAGGTAAGAAATGTCCAAGAAAACTGTCGACCACGACGACGTAAACACGCCGGTCGAGCGTCTCGTGATCAAGGACTCGGTGCAGCGCAAGCTCTTCATGCTCAGCGGCAACGAGTGCGCCTGGCCCGAATGCGGTGAGGTCCTAGCGCCGCCAGAAGGCGGCTGGTTCGGACAGATCGCACATATCCGCGCTGCCGAGACGAACGGACCGCGCTTCGACGGAACCATGACGAACAACCAGCGGCGTGAGTTCGGCAACCTCCTGCTGCTGTGCGCGAAGCACCACCGCCTCATCGACGACAACGAAACCTCGCACCGCTACCCCCGCGAAAACCTTGAAGAGATCAAGCGCAGGCACGAGAGCCGCTTCGAGCGCGCCCTGGAAGATCTCAGCCGCGCGGAAGAGCAGTACGTCGACCACACCGCAGCGGTCACCGCGGTGCACTGCTCGACGCTGGACGCCCTCGACTACAGCTTCCTCAACGCCGAGGAGGTGCAGACGGAGGTCGTGCGCTTCAACCGCATCGCCGACCACCTGGCCACGGCGACGCGCGCGGCCCGGCAACTGCTGTGCCTGGTGGTCGAGAACGAGTCCCAGATGGGTCTGGCGGAAGCGGCCCGGCGCGATCGATTCGGCAGCGAGCAGAAAGTGATAGACCTGGTTGCCGAGCTCTACCGGCTGGACCTCGCTTGCTTCGACCCCACGCCGCTGGACGAGCTGGATTACGGGCAGGTACCCGGGCGCATCGAGTCCATGGACGTCTTCCCCAACAACCGGGTCTTCCAGGGCATCCCGGTCTGGGAGGACGTGCGGGAGCTCAGATCAGACATCTTCAAGAAGCTGATCGTCGACCTCGACTTCTCGGTCCTGGATGAGCTGCCGGCCTGCGCCTCCGGTGCTCCCAAATCAGGCAGCGGCAAGGCGGCCGCTGCCGCTCAGGACAGCCGGTGACGATCATGGCCACGACCATCACCGGCGGTAGCGTGCCCAGGCCGGAGAGCGTCACGGCCCCCCTGAACGCGAAGGCTGCCGAACGCCAGGAGCTCATCGAGCGGTGGGCCGAACGCCACGGCGTCGACGTTGCCCGGCGGCTGGCCGAGGCCGAGGACCTGGCCGACGCAGTCGTCGCCGAGATCACCCCGGACAACACCGTCGACACCTACGACAAGAGCTGGCGGGTGTGGACCCGGTTCTGCGCCGCCACCGGTCTGCCGCAGCTGGAGGGCAGCCGGGGTGCGCTGGTGGCGTTCGTGACGTGGATGCTGTGCGAGGGCCAGCAGAATGGCAAGGGATACGCCCCCAGTTCAGCCTCCACCCATCTCGCGGCCGCCGTCGTCGGACTGCGCGAGCGCGGCGTGGCGGTGTCCGGCGACGACCAGGCCGAGGCCCGCACCGCCCTGGAGGGCCTGGCGGTGAAACTCCTGCAGGCCGGGGAGCGGCGCGGCCGCGGCCAGGCCGTCGGCGCCGACGTCGACGGCCTGCGCGCCATCGCCCGCGCCTGCCCCGACACCCTCACCGGCGAGAGGGACAAGGCTCTGATCCTCACCGGCTTCCGGTACGCCTCCCGCTCCCAGGACCCGGCCGGGCTCCTCACCGGTGACATCACCCTGCACCCGCGCGGCCTGCTCGTCGACGTCCTCACCGGCAAGACCAAGCACTCGGTGCGCACCGCGAAGATCCCCTACGACGACGACCTCGCCATCTGCCCGGTCCGCGCCTGGACCGCCTACCGCACCCGCTTGGTTGCCGAGCGCGGCGAGCAGTGGAACGACCCGACGACGCCGGCGTTCGTCGGAATCGACCGCTGGGGCCACGTCACCGGAGGCATGGGCCCGGACTCTGTCACCCGCGCCGTCAAACGGATCTCGATGCGGGCTGGGGTGCCGATGGCCTGGACCGGGCACTCCCTGCGCATCGGTCTGGCTTCCGTTGCCCGCCGCGTCGGCCGTGACTCCATCGCCATCGCCGACCAGGGCGGCTGGGCCCGGCACTCCCGCTCGATGCTCGGCTACATGCAGCGCGAGGACGGCTGGGATGACAACGCCGCTGCCGGTCTTACCTGACTGGCCCTGTCCGGCCGTGGTCAGGGAGGCCGGGCGAGTACGGCTGGAGGTCCGGTACGCATCTGCGTACCGGACCTCCAGCCGGTGGGCTCGCGCGTCAACACGAACCCGGAGTTCCCTGTTTGCGGTGGTTGGAGCCAGTGCGAACCAGGGGGCTACTGCACCCCGGTCACCGGGGTGCAGCAGCCTGCGGATCGTGGCAGCAGGGTTAGAACAGTGCAAGCGGGATTGGCGCGGCTGCGCATCAAAACGCCGATAGCACAGCCAGTCGAGGGTTTCCCCGCTTCACTGCCGCTGCGCAGGTCAGACCGGTGCGAAGGATCACCGATCGCTCACTTCGATCTTGGTATCACTTTGCAGTCCTCGTGTGCACCGATGCATCAACCCTCCCGAGGGAGACCGCCCCCACCACGGGACCTGCCAACATCTTCTTCACGCACCGCGTTCGGAGCAGCGTCAACTGTTCTAGGTGCGTAACCCGGTTGGAGCCAGTACCAGTTCGGTCCGGCGGCTTGGAGGCCGCCGGACCACCCTTCACACCCAGGGGGTGTTCTTCATGACCTGCGCGTCATGTGTGTCCGCGGCGTCCGTTCGCGCGCAGCTTTCTTTTCCCGAGGCGAGCGTGGTGATCGTCGTCGTGGTGATCGCCTCGGCGCTGGTTTCACTCGGCAGGATGAGCGCGGGTGAGGTCCTCCAGCTCGTTGCTGGCGCGGGGCTGCTGGCGGCTCTGGTCGTCGCCGTGGTCAACGGGGCCCCTGCGCGCGCGGCCCGGGCCGTGCTCCAGGCTGCTTCCGGTCCGGCGCCCGCCCTCTGAGCGGACGGTCGTGGGGCGTCCCGAGCGTCCGGTGACGACCAGTAACAGGGCTCTGGCCGACCTCGCGCGCTGGCTGCGGGAGCAGCGCGCGAGGTCGGGCCGGACCTACCGGGAGCTGGCCACCAGGACGAAGTGCACGGCGACGACGTTGCAGCGGGCGGCATCGGGAGACTCGGTGCCGACGCGTACGACGGTGCTGTCGTACGCCAGGACGTGCGACGCGTCGTCGGAGACGGCGCTGGTGCTGTGGAAGGCGGCCCGGCACGAGGCGGTGGTCGGCAGGCGCCGCAGGCGTCCTGCGCCGAAGCCGGAGGCGATCTGGGATGTGCCGGAGCTCATCGAGGCGCTGGTGGACCTGTATCGGCGGGCCGGGTCGCCGTCGGTGCGGCTGATGGAGGCACGGGCCGGCGGCTACGGGGTGCTGCCGCGCAGTGCGGCGCACCGGATCGTGACCCGGCAGCTCATTCCGCGGAGCCGGAACCAGTTCGTCGGGTTCCTGATGGCATGCGAGGTTCCCGAGGCTGACTGGGACGTCTGGACCACAGCGTGGAGCCGGGCGCTGCGGCCTCGTCCGGAGGAGAGAGACATCGTCATTGACGGCAAGGCCATTGAGGTGAAGGACATGCACACGTCCCCGTGGTTTGACGCGCCGGTCCCGCCCCCCAGGCCGCTCGTCCGCCAAGCGGCGGGGAGGAGGCTCCCGCAGCGGGACGGGCGGGTCCGGCGGCACGAGCCCACACAGTCTTTCCTGATTCCCCCCTCCGAGCTGCCCTGGGAGGAGCAGGAGCTCCCCGGGCTGGAGATCGAACTTTAAGGAAGGTCTGGGGTTCCGACGGCTTGGACTGGGTGCTTCCTGCGCATCGGCCTGGCCTCCGTCGCCCGCCACGTCGGCCGCGACTCCATCGCCATCGCCGACCAGGGCGGCTGAGCCCGCCACGATGCTCGGCTACATGCAGCGGGAAGACGGCTGGGAGGCCAACACAACCACCGGGCCTACGCTCGGAACCCCAACTCGGCCTCGACTTCCAGCGGTGGCGCATTCGACTCGGAGGAAGCGCCTGAACTTGTCCGACCTGCGGACTAGCGTCCTCCCATGGATGCAGGAGATTGGATCGCTGTCGGTTCGGCAGGAGTAGCGGTATGCGCGGCGTTTGTCAGTTGGCGGCAGGTCGCGCACGCCAAGGGCCAGGCGCAATCCGCTGAACGGCAGGTCGTCATTGCTCAGCAGCAGCTTGAGCACGGGGAGAGGGTGTACCGGGAGCAGAACGAGCCGTACGTTGTGGTCGACATCCAGCCGGGAGGCCTTGGCTCGGGAGTTCTCGTGGTTGTCGTGGAGAACATCGGGTCGACTATCGCCCGCAATGTGCAGATTACGGCTGATCCCCCACTCGAATCGGGCTGGGGCGATGACCTGACGCAGATGCTGCAGCGGGCGCTCTCCCGGAGCTTTCCCATGCTCCCGCCCGGCCGCCGCCTGGAGTTCCTCCTCGACGAGCAGGACCGCTTCCAGAACACCGACCTGCCCACGGCCTACACCTTCACCGTTCGTTGTGAAGGTCCGTACGGCCCGATGGAGGATCTGGAGTACGTCGTTGACTTCGGCACTTACGCCGAGACGCTACTCGCCAGCCGCCCTCTGAAGAGAGTGGAAGACAGGCTCGGAAAGATCCACGGAGAACTCAAGGAGCTGACCACTGCCTACTCGAGGAGTCATGCCCCGGCCATCAGAGAGGAGAACGAACGCCGTCTCCGCCAGCATCGTGAACGGATGGCCGCTCTCTCTGATACCGAGGCGACGGTGGACTCCAGCGTCGAGGGCCAAGAGAACAGCGGCGAGCCGATGCCGACCGAATCTGCGGGCGACTGACCTGCTCAGGCCGGCGGCACCCTCCGGGTGGCGCCGGGCGAGCCTGGCGGCCCATCTCCCAGGCCACGGCCGTCAGGGAGACGGGGATGCTGGTCCCGCATTCGCAGGTACGCGGGACCAGCACCCTTGATCAGGGGGATGTCGGCCCGTTGCCGCCGGTGTTCATCAACACGTACAGCAGCGTGACGACACCGGCGGCCACGAGCAGGGCGACGCCGACGGCCGGGTGCACGTATGCGATGTATGCGACGAAGGCGCCGGCGAGCAGCAACAGGAGGATGTGGGAGGGCAGCGGGCTGGAGTTGTTCATCGGGCCACCGCCGAGGAGGTCGAGGGGCGCACGACGAGCCCGGCTGCAGCAAGCTCATGGGCCCGGCCGCGCAGGCGACTCAGGTGGCGCTCGATCGATTTTCTGCTTTTTCCGCCCAGCCGCTGTCCGATCTCCTCCTGGGTGGCGTCCGTCGTGAGCATCAGCTCGCAGATCGCCCGTGCCTCCCACGAGGCTCCAGCGAGGATCAGGTTGAGGGACTCACGCAGGATCGTTCTCTTCTCCGGACCGAGCTCCCTGCTTTCCCGGTCCATGCCGAGGATCGTCCGCAGCTCTCGCCGGTACGGCCCCGCCCACCTGCGGTAGGCGTCCCGGAAGCGATGAAGACACTGGCCGATGAAGAGGGTGCGGATGCTCGCCCCCTTCTCCGGCTTCCAGAAGCCCGCCTCCAGCAGCTTGATGAACTCCTCGACGGCTGCCTCGACGCAGCGCGCGGCGATGTCTTCCCGTAGGTCCGCCCGCCGCCGGAGTTCCTCCACCTCGGACGGGTGTGCCGTGAAGATGACTTGCTGGGCGTAGCACCGCGCATAGATCGTGCCGTCTCGCATCCAGGCCCGCACCGTGTTCCACCCATACCGCCACAAGTCATCACGGAACAACTCGAAGTGCCTTCCGGCGAACCGTTCTGCGACGAGCAGTTCATGCAGCCTCCGGTCGGCGGCCAGCCGCTCCGGGTCGGCCGTCTTCCGTCGACCCCAGACAGAGGATGGGGCAGGTGCTCGAGGGCTCATGGGCGCACTCCATCTCGTACACGAAGTTTTAGTGCCCTCTCTTAAGCAGCAAACAATCAGTCGTCCCCCTCGCGATCTGAAATCACGCGGCATGAATCTTTGCGACGGGCCAGCGGAGTTCGAGGGCAGGAATCTGCGGTGCCTGGATCCCCTGAAGCGCGGACGGCGAGGACGAGTCGTCCGCCCCCCCCGGATGACTCGCGGGCCGGCCGTGCCTGAGCATCACGAAGGGCGCCCGCGTGCGGGCGCCCTTCGTGATCGGTCCTGGCGGTGGCGGTTACCAGTCGCGGGAGGTGTTGTTGATGGCCATGCGGAACACGCTGGTGAGGTGGTCGGGCATCCGGTAGCCGACCACCTTGCCGAAGCCGGGGCCCTGGGCCTGGATAGGCGCCTCCATGCCGTGAGGCCACCAGCCTTCCCGGACGCCGCGGTCGAGGATGCGCTTCAGGGCCGCGCTGTGGCCGCGCAGGCTGCTGTCCTCGCCGTCTCGCAGGTCGTCGGCGCTGACATAGCCATCCCGGGTCGCGGCTTCTTTCAGGATGCGCTGGGCGCGGTCCGGCAGGGCGAGGTAGTAGCGCCGGGCGCGCTCGCGGTCCCAGGTGGTGTCGACCTCCACGTAGGCGGCGTGTTCCGCCAGGAGCGCCAGGAGGCGCTCCTGGAACTCCGGGGTCGGCTGGTCGACCGTGACGGTGATCTTGATGGCGCACTCCCGGTTTGATTGAACGTGGATAGATGTCGTTCTTACGAAGATGACGGTAGGGCGGGCTTGCTCTTCAGTCAACGGTCTATCCGCGTTAGTTATAACGAGCGCGAAGGGGTTGGGTGTCGCTTCCCAGAAGGGGTTGCTCCTTTCTGACTCTTGATAATGTTCCTTCTCAAGAGTCAGAAGCGAGGGGAAGTACATGAGTTCAGCGGGCCGAGCACTGGCCGTCCCGGCGGCCTCCGACATCGTCGACGCGGAACTCGTGAACGGCGACGAGACCGCCGCCTCCGGGGTGGACGTCCGTACCGCGCGGGACCGGCACCTGTCCGCCGAGACCGTTGCCGCCATCGAGGCGAGCGCGGCCGCCTCCACCCGCCGCGCGTACGCCGCGGACCGCGAGGCGTACCTCGCCTGGTGCCGCCAGGAGGACCGCACGGTCGTCCCGGCCTCCGCCGAGACGATGGCGGAGTGGGTGCGGCACCTGACCGTCACCCCCCGGCCCCGCACGGACCGCCCCGCCGGACCCTTGACCATCGAGCGCGCCATGTCCGCCGTGACCACCTGGCACCTCGAACAGGGCCACGCCAAGCCGAACATGCGCGGCGCCCGCGCCGTCCTCAACGCCTACAAGGACCGGCTCGCCGAGCAGAAGGACGAGGCCGCCCGGGCGCGGCAGGCGACCGCGGCCCTGCCCGCGCAGATCCGCGCCATGCTCGCCGGCACCAACCGCACCACCCTCGCCGGTCGGCGCAACGCCGCCCTGGTGCTCCTCGGCTTCGCCACCGCCGCCCGCGTCTCCGAACTCGTTTCCCTCGACCTCGCCGACGTCACCGGGGCCGAACATGGCTACGACGTGACCCTGTACCGCAAGAAGGTCCGCAAGCACACCACCAACGCGATCCTGTACGGCACCGATCCCGCCACCTGCCCGGTCCGCGCCCTGCGTACCTACCTCACTGCCCTCGCGGAAGCCGGACGCCATGACGGCCCCCTCTTCGTCCGCGTCGACCGCTGGGACCGCCTCGCCCCGTCCCTCACCCGGCACGGCCGGACGATCGGCGACCCGGCGGGACGGATAACCGCCGAGGCCGCCGCCGAGGTGATCGGGCGCCTGGCCGACGCCGCCGGCCTGACCGGCGACTGGTCCGGCCACTCCCTGCGCCGCGGCTTCGCCACCGCCGCCCGCGCCGCCGGACACGACCCGCTGGAGATCGCCCGCACGGGCGGCTGGGCCGACGGCTCCCGCGTCCTGGCCCGCTACATGGAGGATGTCGACCGCGTGAAGAACAGTCCGCTCGTCGGCATCGGACTGTGAGCGGCCCGGAGCGGGACGCTCGTGCCGGTGAACCCGCTTGCTGGTCCTGGTCCGCCACGCGGCCGGGGCGCGACGACGTCCGCCGCCGGTTCTGGGACGGCATCGACACCACCGGCTACAGCGAGAAGACCCTGGAACTCCTGCGCGAGACGGCAGATGCCCTGGCGGACGTCAACCGCCAGGTCCTGGCGACCTGGCAGGACGGCCTTTGCGCCGTCTGCGGACAGAACGGCCGTCGTCTCGTCTTCGACCACGATCATGAGACGGGTCTTGTCCGCGGCTGGCTCTGCAGCTCCTGCAACATCCGCGAGGGCGCCGCTGTCGGTCCGGGCAGCGTCTTCGCCTTGTATCGCCAGCGACCGCCTACGGCGATCCTCAGCCTGACGATCCGCTACCGCGACCCGCTCACCGGTCGGCTCGCGACACCCGCCCCGCCCAGGATCAATGGCTGGGACGACAGCGCCTCCGCCGGACTTGCCTGACATCTTGGGACCCGCTCGACCGACTTGAGGCACTTTCGCACCCGACGCGATAGAAACGTTCGGCGGCGTCCGGTCACTCTGGTCGCCGAAGGATAGGGAGGGAACACCTATGGCCACCGAGCCCGTGCGCTACGCCGTCGACATCACCCAGGACGACGTGGACGCGATCACCGACTTCCTCTTGGACCTGCTCAATAGCCAGTCCCTGAGGGTCGGCACCGAGGAGTACCGGACTAACGCCGCCCTGCGCACCATCGTGCCCGGCTTCGCTGGCTCCCTCCGCCACGAGTTCGGCGCCGACGTCGTGGCTGCCGCGCAGGAGGACCCTTTGAAGGGCCTGCGGCGCATCCAGAACATTTCCACTACATGGAACGATCTCGTCGCCGTCGCCTCCCATTGGGGGGACAACGAGGCGTTCGACACCACGCGCTGGCGCAGGGTTCGCTTCTACGACGCCGAGAACGAAGAGCAGTTCCGGCAGTGGGAGGCTGAGGAGAAGGCGTCGGCGGCCGAGACAGCGGCCTTCGTCTCCGAATATCGCGTCCCCGGCCCCCGGCGCGGAGGCCAGGCCGTCGGCGAGTTCGTTGTCGCCCGTGACCCCGACAACCCCGAGCAGTGGGCTGTGTTCGAGGGGAGTGCCCAGTCCCGCCACTGGGATGGCAGCGCCTGGCAGCATGCTCGCTTCACCGGAACCAGCCCCTACATGTTCGGTCGGGCGACGGCCTTGGCCGTGGCGCACCAGCACGCTGGCCGGGACGACGAGATGGAATCAGCGGTGGCCGAGGACGACAACGCCTCCGCCGGCCTCGCCTGACACAGCGCACCCCCGCCCCGCCCGGACCCGTTAGACCCAGCGGCTCGGCCGGGGCGGATGCATGTCCGCGGCCCTCACCAGCCGGGCCCGTTCTCCAGCCGGACCACGAAGGAGCGGACCGCAAGTGCAGCGCATGCATGCCGTCATCGTTATCACCCACAGCATCGTCCGGAAGCGCGGGAAGGTCAGCTCCGTATCCCTCTACACCGCTCACTGCCCGGCCCTCGGGCTCACTGGCACGGGCGCCGACACCCCGCAGGACGCCGTACGCCGCCTCACGGAGTCGATCACGGCCGACGCCGTGGCCGCGCTCCAGGACTGTGTGCCCGACGAGCTGGTCGTCACTCTGCCGGTGCAGCTCACGTTGGCCGACGAGGAGGACGGCCCCGCGATCGAGTGGGGCGACGTCGACGAGGCCGACTTCACCTGCGTCCGCGCCCTGGGCAACAACGAGCCCACCATTGGCGCCGTGCTGCGGCTCCTGAAGGGGACGGAGCGCGAGGTGTTCCTCGGCGAGGTCTACCGGGCGACGCTGGGCGATCAGCTCACCCAGGTGCTGACCCGCTGGTGGGTCCACGCGTTGCTCGGCCGGTACAAGGTCCCGGTGGCGACCGTCGCGAACATGCGGCTGATCGAACTTCCCCCGCAGCGCGACCCTTCGACCGAGGCCGGCACCTGTCGGACCTATTAGGTCTGACAGGGCCAACCAGGGCGGTTGTGCCGCCGCTACCGCCCTGCGGCGGCCGCACAGGCGGCCGAGCAGAACTGCGGAGGCACCTTCGGTCCCGCGCCGATCTGAAGCGCCGCACCACAGGCACAGCGTCCGCCGGCGACCTTCTGGATGCGTGTACGAGCGGCCTCGGCCACCCGCATCAGCCGGAAGTACTCAGTGTCCATCGCGTACTGCACGGCCACGGCCTACTCGCCGAAGTGCACGACGTCGACCATGTCCGGCCGCTCGTAGGCCGCCTCGATCAGCGCGGCTTGGACCGGGAAGAAGGCGCACTGGGCGACGGCAGCCGCGATGAGGTGGTCGCCCTCCTCGCCCAGCGGCACGGCGGCGGGGCTCCGGACGCTGAACTCCTCGTGCTGGGCGTTCCCCCACTCCGCGGCCATCTCGACGAGCTCGTCCTCGGACCGCTCGGCGAGGTGCCGGGAGGCGCAGTAGGGGATCGAGTGCGCCGAGACCGGACTGAGTTCGCAGCCGGGGACGCGGCAGTGCTCGGTGACGTAGTCGTCCTGGGTCAGGACCATCTCGAAGCGGCGGCCGTCGCACGCCACGATCAGCGAGTGGAAGCCGTTCCGGGACTCCAGCTCCAGCTCGGTGGACCTGCTCGCGGGTGCCAGCAGACCGAGAAGCAGCAGGACGGCCGAGTACGGCACGGGCCCGCCCAGCGGGGCGAAGTCGAACATCTCCGGTGCCCACTCGGGGTCGACGACCGGGTTCTCGCCGGTCCAGTCCGGCGC
The DNA here is from genome assembly GCF_044749825.1 of Streptomyces sp. NPDC088915. NCBI lineage: Bacteria > Bacillati > Actinomycetota > Actinomycetes > Kitasatosporales > Streptomycetaceae > Streptomyces > Streptomyces sp. NPDC088915. The sequence continues at coordinate 30,599 of NZ_JBIVIR010000029.1, read as the reverse complement.
GGTCCCGCAGGCGGTGAGCAGATACCCCAGGGTGAACGGCCCGGGCCGGCTTCCGGCCTGGGTCTTGCAGAGCTCGGCGGTGTACTTGCCCCCGGTCTCGCGCTGGGCCTGGCGGGCGCGCTGGGCGGCGGTGTTCTGGTGACGCGGCATCGGTCTTCTCCGGACTCGACGGGCATACCCACGCCGCCCGTCGACGAAGAGGAACGGCGTCGGGGCGACGCGGGCCCCGTAGGACCTTGGCCGATCGCGGGACGACGGCGTGGGCGTCGGCCTGCGGCGGGTGGCGGTGCGCGTCCAGCCGACGGCACCGTAGCGCAATGTTGAGTTCCGTCGCGCAGGGATGGGCTCGGTAGCAGCCCCGATGCCCTGGCCGGACGCGGTCGGTCAGGGCGGCGGCCACGCTGGGCGGCCCGGTGTAGTGCGTTACGAAATAACTGACACAACGTGTAGCACCCCAATGACCTGCGGTTTCAAGGGGTTTGACGGGGGCAGCGGCCTGTGGGATCCTGGGGTCGCGGGCGCACCAGTGCGCCCGTTTCGCGTTTCAGGCTCTCCTTCTCAACGAGAAGCGGGGGCCTTTCGCATTTCAGCCGAGCCCCCGGACTCATCCCGGGGGCTTTTTTCGTACCCGGAGGCTCCGTACACGTGATGACTGCCCTCGCTCATGGCGCCGTGCTCGACGTACCCGTCTGGCTGGCCGTATGCGCACTGGCCGCGCTGCTCTGCATCCTGTTCCTCTTGGGCACCTTTGCCGTGATGACCCTGCGCCGCGCCGATGAACGGGATATCCCCGAGGCGCTGCTCGGGCTCAGCCACGTCATCTCCGCCATGTGTGGGCTGCTGCCGTGGGGCAAGCCCACTCCGCCGCCCGCCCTCCCCGAGAAGGTGACGAGCGAGGCAGAGCCGCCGGCCACACCGACCGTCGTTCTGGTCCGCGAGCAGCCTGCGGCCCCGGTTGTCCTGCCGAGGGATCCGCGGTGAGCCAGCGCTGGCGAACCACCGCCGCGTCGAGCCGGCCCTGGGTCGAGCGCACCGATCTGATCGCCGAGACGCTGCGCACCATGAAGCGGAACTACGCGATCGCCTTCCTGGCCAGGATCCTCTACAACGCCTCGGACGAGCTCATCGCCGAGAAGCTTCACGTGTCCCCGGAAGAGGCTGCCTCCTTTTGCCGCATCGGCCACTCCTCGCTCCGGCACCCGTCCCGGTCCCAGGGGCTGAGGGACGTCTTCGACGACACCGGGGAAGGAGCGCTCGTCATCGACAGGGGGCTGCGCGACCTCATCCGTTCCTGGTGCCTGGAAGAAATGTTCGCCCCCCTGTGCGGCCAGTGCGAACACCCCATGGAGAGCCCGGGCTCCCTGTACGGGACCGTGGGGCGGCCCAGGCGGTACTGCTCGAACGCCTGTCGGCAAAAGGCATACCGGGCACGGCACCGAACGGGTTCCTTGCCATGAGGCAGCGGCGTTGCTTGCAGCGGATGGGGAGACGGGTACGGAGGGGCTGCGCTCGTAGACGGACCGGCCCGTTTCCTCAGTGGCCGCGCAGCGGTTGTTGTATCGACGGTGTGCCCGGAAGGTCGACCGGGCCGCTGTGTGAGACTCGTCGTCGATCTTTCCGGGTATGTCGTCGAGGAGCCCCGTGGAGCTGGTGGAGCGGGCGCTGCCCGCAGTCGAGGAGCACGCCGACCAGGCCGCCGAGAGCGCCTGCCTGCTCGCGGACGCGGTGAGCGCCGGCGGCTGGAGCGCGGTGGCCGCCGACGACGCCCTCACCGCGATCGAGACCCTGGCCGAGGCGCTGGGCGGGATCGGCCCGGAGCTCCAGGACGTCCTCGCCGCGGCGACGGCGGCGGCCTCCACCGCCCGGCGCCGTCTGGGCCTGCCGGTGGACACCGAGCCGGAGCCGACCGCCGCGGGGGCGGTCCCCGGCCCGCGTGCCGGACGCAGGCCCCGCCGGCGCGGCCTCGGCCCCGGCTTCAAGGGCATCCGTACGGACCGCTGACGGTCGCGCACGACGGCGGACCCCTATTGGGCCTGTTGGGGCTAACAGGTCTCACAGGGGCCCGCCTGCGGATATGTCGCCAGGTCTGTCGCCGGGCCTGTCAGACCGCGCCGGTGGCTGCTGGGGGCCTTCGCCGGCCCCCAAACCCCCGCTGCCCCGGCATTCCGCAGCGCGGGCCGGTATCGCTCGGGTCGGGCGCCGTTCGCGCTGCGGAATGCCGGGGAGGCGTCGTCCGTCCGCGCTATGGTGGGGGCGGCCGCACCGCGTCGGCCTGACTCCGAGCCGGGCCCGCCCACGCCGGGACGGCGCCGAGGACAAGGGGCTTCAAGCCTCACGCGACGTCAGCACCGCCCCGAAGGGCTTCTTGTGGTCCACCGACGCCACGGCGGCCGACGCGTGGGGCCCGCCGCCGGGAGAGCGACCGGTTCATGACCACCGACAAGCACGACAAGCGCGCCGCCCGCGAACTCGCCGCGCGCGAGGGCATCTCGTACACCGCCGCCCGCCGGCGCCTCACCGCCGCGAAGGCCGCCGTCGGCGACCACCCGGACGAGACGTCGGCCCCGGCGGCCACGGAGGCACCCCGGTACCGGGTGAAGGAGTCCACCCGGCTCTACGCGGAGGAGTTGCGCAGTACCCCAGGCACCGCGTCGGCGGACGGGCACACCGGGTGGGAGTGCGACGAGGGCGCCTCGCTGATCGTGGAGGCGTCCACCCCCGGGCCCGGGAAGCTCGGCACGCACCACGGCGTCATCTACGCGTGCGCCGCTCACCGGGACGCGGCCGTGGAGCGCATCACGGGCGGCGGGTACGACGCGTCGTCCTTGGAGGGGAAGGCGAACATTGCCGAGCAACCCCCGCGGGCGCGGGGACGACGCGGTAGCGGGTCCAGAGGAACCCGACCGTGACGTCGTCCCCGCGCCCGCGGGGGTTGCTCCCGCTCGCGACGGTCCGGGCCTCTTCCTCCGCCATCGTCCCCGCGCCTGCGGGGGTTGCTCGCGGGACGAGCTCGGCGAGGGCGCCGTGGTGGAGTCGTATGAGGTGAAGCTCGGTGAGCGGTAGCGGCGATTTGTGCGCCGAAGACGCCGGCCCGGGAAGGGCGGTGAGTGGGGTCCCGAGGAGCTCGTGCTTCTCGAGTCCCTCTGCCTCCAGTGCGGCCGGTCCGGCGGCCTGAGCACTGGAGGTTGTCTCCGTCTCGTTCGCGTACGGCCTCCCGAGAATGGGCTCGCCGTGCCGCCGACGGCCTGTGTCTTCAGCACGGCACTCGTCCGGGCCCGTCCTGCCGCTGCGTCGACTGCGACCTCGAGACCGCTGACGCCCGGCCCGCCGACGTTCCGGTCCGGCGGACTGTGGGGGCCTGGAGCGGGGGGCGTGCGGCAACTGCGGTGTGCTGGTCTTCATGACCGGCCGCGCCATGGACGACGGCCTGTGCAGGCCCTGTCGCGAGGAACTCCATCGAGGTCTCGCCTCCGCGCCCCGGGCCGTCGTGGCCGTTCCGGTGCCCGCTCAGCCCCGTGCCGCGGCGCCTGCTCTGGCCGAGCCGGTGGAGCCGATCGAGGAGACCGGGCCGAGGGTCTGCCAGGGCCAGGAAGGCGGTGCGCCGTGGACGTGCGAAGTCTTGCCGCGCGCCGGTTCTGCCGGCGGCACGTGGTCCAGGGGATTGCCTGGGTGGTGGCCTGATGACCAGTATCCTGCAGCCCTCCGGCGTCGATTTTCCCCGCCAGGCCCTTTTCGCCGCTTGCGAAGCGGCGGGCCGTCACCGTGGTCCGCGACGGGCGCGTCCCGCTCGATCTCAGTCAGGCGATCGGGCTGATGATGGTCGAGCGCGGCCTGGTCGCCCCGGCCGGCGGCGGCAGCGTCTTGGCCTAGTGGGAGACCGTCCTCATCGCGGCCGCTTCCGAACTCGTGGGCCATGTGGGGGCCGCGGGGTTGGAGGAGGGGTCCGGGCGCCTGGACGTCGTTCCCGACGTTCCCGCGTACGGCGTGAAGGTCCGCTGGATCGCACCGGCGCTCGTCGCGGCCGCCAACGAGGCGGTGCTCAACGCGAACGTCCGGGCCGTGCGCGTGCTGGGCTCGGTGCGCAGCGGGCCGCTGACCTTATCAGTCTTGCTGATGAATACATCGCTTGGGGGCGCTGTCAAGTTTCTTGCGTAATCACTCGAAGGTGTGCGGCAGTGTTCGAATAATGCGGCGTCTGTTTCCAGTACGGTGATCCCATGCAATTGCGTGATGGGATTGCATGACGGGATTGCATAACGCTTCTGCCTGCCGATTTGTCGCCGCCCAGCGGCGAAAGGTCAGCAGATCAGCTAAACACAACAATCTATGTGGAGGTGTGAGCATGCAGGAATATTCGAACGGCAGCCCCGCCGCTTCGATCGATGCGGCGTGGACGAAGAGCAGGAAGAGCACGGCGAACGGTCAGTGCGTTGAACTGGCCTCACTCCCGGGCGGTAAGGTGGCCGTACGGAACTCCACCGATCCGGCCGGTCCCGCGCTCATCTTCGAGCCCGCCGAGTTCGATGCCTTCCTGGACGGAGCGAGGAACAGGGAGTTCGATCACCTGATCGCCCGTTAATCCATCGGGGGGAATTCTGTTTGTAGGACATGCGGGCTTTCGGTATGCGATGATGCGCCATGAACAATCGCGATTGGAGTCCGCGTGTCCTACATTCCTGACGGCCCTGTCCCCCTTTTCGGGGCTCCGGAGCCGGCAGAGGTCGTGCCGACCATGGCCGGGCTGATGCTCGGTCTGGAGCTCCGCGAACTACGCGGGGAGCGGCGGCTCGGCGTCATCGCCAAGGCCATCAACGCGTCCGTCTCCAAGGTCAGCCGGATGGAGCGCGCCGAGAGTCCGCCGGACCTCCGGGATGTCCGGGAGCTCACCCGGTACCACGGTGTCAGCCAGGAGAAGGAGCAGTTTCTTCTCGGGCTTGCCCAGCGGGCTACCGAGCCGGAGTGGTTCGAGGGGAAGTTCTCGGACTGCGCCACGCAGTGGATGAAGCGCCTGATGGGGCTGGAAGCGCAGTGCGCGGTGCTGATGACGTTCGAGGCGTTCATCGTTCCTGGGCTGCTGCAGACCGACGAGTACGCACGGCACATCATTCACGGAGGCCTGGCCGAGGAGGAGCGGACGCCGTTGGCGATCTCTCAGCGAACCGAGTTGAGAGCGGAGCGCCAGAGACGGTTCTTCGCCAATCCTGAGCGGCCTCGCGCGTCGTTCCTGCTCGATGAGAGCATCTTGTACCGGCTGGTCGGTTGCGACACTGTGATGCACGCTCAGGTCCAGAAGCTCCTGGACCTGATGGAAGATCCGCGGGTGAACATTCGTATTGTCCCGTTCACCGGCAAGGTTGTCTCCAACCATGGCTCTATGACGCATCTTCGGTTCGATGAAGGACGGCTTCCTCCGATTGTCTACGTGGAGGGCAACGACAACGCGGACTACCACATGCTGACCAAGGATGTGGAGCGCCACGTGGAACTGCTGCTGCGGCTGAGCAAGGAGTCCGCGGTGTCGAGGCGGGAGACGAAGGTTCTGCTGCGGCGTGCGCTGGAGCGTTATCCCGTCTAGGGGGTCGGCTGATGCGGGATCTCAGCCAGTCCGCCGTAGTCGGTCCATTCGATGCTGCGCTGGTGCTGCTGCAGATCGGAGTTGGGACGCCAGTCTGTGACGTCGACGAGCCCGGGAGGTTCGACGACTTGGAGGCCGTCGAAGAACTGCTTCACTTCGTGCCTCTCCCGGACGCGCCCCCAGTGGCCCTGGGTCTGTGTCAGCATCAGGTCCGTCACTTCTCGGCGAAGATCTGGGTCGTCACTGACCAGTTGGCAGACCACGATGAAACTTCCCGGTTTCAGCTTCCTGGCGACACGGCGGACGATGCCGGCCGGGTCGTCCTCGTCCTTGACGCAGTGCAGGACAGAAATGAACAGGGCGGCCGTCGGTTCCGTCAGGTCGATGAGGCGGCTGAAGTCTTCATGCTCGAACACTGTTTCCGGTTCGGTCATGTCCGCCTGGATGATCGCGGTGCGGTCGTTCTCATCGAGTATCGACCGTCCATGGGCCATGACGATCGGATCGTTGTCGATGTAGACGACGCGCGCATCTTTGTGGATTTTCTGTGCCACATGGTGCACATTGTTCGCGGTGGGAAGTCCGGAGCCGAAATCGATGAATTGCTTGATGTCGTATTCGGCAGCCAGTGTGCGGACTACCCTTTCCAGAAACCACCGGTTGTTGCGGGCTAGTTCCTTCGTGGTGGGTGCGTGCTGCAGCAGTTCTTCGCAGGCCAATCGGTCGGCTTCATAGTTGTAATTTCCCCCGAGCAGCCAGTCGTACATTCTTGCCGCACTGGGGGTGGACAGGTCAATAGGTCTGTTTTCAGCCAACGGGCATACCCCTCCTGGTCGAGCCCCGATCTCTCCAGGGATTAAGAGGACATCGTAGGAGGGCATGCCGATATGCACCACCACTAGACGACGTGGTGGTGGCGCGGGGGGTGGCGCGACGATGGCGCGGACGTGGCGTTTCACCACGTCCGGGCCGCCGCAGATTACTTTCTGTTACCTACTAATGAGGGATGCCCTCCTTCAACTGTTCGAGCACCCATGAGGGCAGGAGCCGTTCGGCTGTGCGCAGCCCCACCTCGGCGAAGGGGACGTCGACTCCCAGCAGATCAGCTGCGGCGGTGTTGGGTAGCCGAAGGCAGAGCCTCAGGACTGCGATGTCCGCGGCCTGGGCCGGGCAGTACTCGTAGAGACGGTCGGTGAGGCTGTTGGGGCTCGTGCGCAGTGCTGCGATCCGCTCCTGCAGAACGCACCATGCCGATGCGGCCGGTTTCCGTTGTCTCAGCATCGCCGGCCACCCCGCGCCGATGGCGTGCATGGCGGAGGCAACTGCCATCTCTGCTGTGGTCGCCGTCTCCAGACGGGCGTAGGCGTAGCGGTGATAGTGGTGTGCGTTCAACTGGAGAAAGGCGGAGTAACCAAGATCGTCGGTGGCGCGTGCAGGGCGGAAGCGCCTGCCACTGCCGAAGACATGCCGTCCCGCTACGTCCTTGGCGTCCGCCACGTTTCGGTAACGGGGGTTGAGAAGACCACTTCGCTGTGCTTCCTGCACTGTTGCCCTCGATCCGTCTTCGCTGGGGGCCCGGTCGCTATTTCTTGAGCGACGCCCCGCAAACATGGCGGCGTCCCGGCCCGCGGTGAACGGGCCGGGATTCCTTCAGCAACAGCGCAGTTGCACGGTGAGTTCCCAGGAGAAGCTGCCGGGGAGGCGTTCGACAAGCCAGCCCAGCACGCCCTCAAGGGAGGAAATTCCCATGGCATATGCCACAGTAAACACGCCCATAAGCGTCACACTTACGAGTGCTCCACTTCCAGGAATCACCCCGCCGGTAAAATTGAAACTGATACCGTGCAATTGCTCGGAGGGAAGCCGAAGGCTCCCTCGGCGAATCGGGTCGAGCATTCAGGTTCCTCACTTGATCTTTCGCACCCCGGGATTCGGCTGCCACCGTTTCCTGGGGCGGGCTCGCACGCTGCGTAGCGAAAACGACAGTACCGCCGGTGATCAGCAGAACCGCTCAAAAGGACGCCTCGTGCAAAGTCAGATTGTCGGAGGCCCTCCAAAAGGACAAGGTAGAGTACTGCTGATCGAAATTACGAACAAAATTTCGATCACTTGATGTGCGTGACACCGGACCTTCTCGGGCCGGACACCTCGATGTTTTCGTAACAGGAGATCCCCTCCCGCCGGACAGCCCACAGTCGACTGCGACATCCAGCTCTCCGAAGACGGGACTGTCAGTTCACGGGGTGGGCGGCGAGGTACTGCTGGTCGGCGTTGCGTACGCGCTGCTGCTCCCGGGCGCGGCGCCGGTGCTGGAGGAAGCCGTGCAGCAGGCCGATGACGACGAAAACGGCCACGCTCAGGACGGAGAGCCAGCCGATCACGGACGCCTCGGCCCAGGTGCCGTCGACCGCAGGAGCGGAGTGCGTCTCGATGTACCTGCCGACGACGAGCACTTCGACGGCCGTGAAAGGGGTCCCGGCGGCGCTCCACAAGCCCGTCAGGGCCCACGGGCTCCACAGGTTGCGCTCGACCGGCAGCCCGAGCCCGCTGTGCACCGCCCGCGTCTGGGTATCACTGCGGCGTGCCGCCACCCACCCGGCTGTCACGGAGCCGGCGGAGCCCACGAGCAGCAGCCCCGCGAGGCCTTCGAAGAAGGACTGCGCGCCGTCCGGTACGGCCCGAGCCGTTGCCATGACCGGAAAGGCCGTCACGGCCAAAGCCCCTGCCAACACCTTCCACTTCGAGGACCACACCTGGTCAGCACCGCTGCGCCACTGCTTGACGCACCGCACCGTCACCGCGACCGCGCCCGCCCAGAGCACCGCGCACCACACCACTGCCCCCATGAAGGGGCTCCCCTTCCTCAGATCCTTGATACGGCCCCGGCCGAAGGTGGAGCCGTCGGTCTCCTCGCGTGAGCGCCGTCCGGCCTGCCGACGGCAGCTCGGCAGGCCGGACGGTAAACGGCGGCCGCCGCGTCCGTGCTGCGTCAGGCCGGGTGAGCGTCCTCGCGGGCCGGACGCCGTCGCACCTGCCTTTTTCTACGCTCCCCAGCCGAGCCGCGTCCCGGTCCCACCGTTCTCGCCGTCCTGGTCGTCGCCGTCGGTGTCCGGCTCGGGGGTGACGCGGTCGTCGAGGGCGATGGTGACACGCTCGCCCTCGCCGGGGCCAAGACGGGTCAGGCGCTGCTCGATCCGCTCGTAGAGCGTGGCGGCGAGTTCGTGGTCGCCGCTGCCGTCGGGGGCGGAGCTGGTGACGGTGTGCAGGCTAATCAGCAGGGCGATCAGGGAGCGGCCGGACAGGGGAGCGAAGACGCGCTCGTCGGACTCTTCGGTGACGCGGGGCGGGACGCGGAAGTGGGGGTGGCCGGCGGTGCGGGTGGTGAGGAACTCCCAGGTGTCGCGGTGGCAGCGCAGGTCGGCGGAGGAGATGCGGGCTGCGGTCCGCAGCAGGGCGGTGTGCTCTTTGCTCACCTCGGCCGGCTCGGAGGTTTCGGCGGGGCGGGCCTGGAGCTCGTCGACGGCCGTACGTAGCCCGGCGATCTCCTGTGCGAGGGAGGCGAAGCCGGCGCGGGCCGCCTCCAGCACGGTGGCGAGTTCTTCCCGGACCTGGCCAACGGCCTCGCGGACCGTTTCACGCAGCTGCTCGGCACTGTCCGGCTGCTCTTCGGCCGTGGTGGCCGGAGTGGTGAGCTGCTCGACGAGGGGAGTGAGCTCCTGGGCAAGAACCTCGCGGACAGCCTGGCGCACGGACTCCTCCGACAGCGCCGAAGTGGCCGCCTCCGGCGCGGTCTCGACCGCCGGTTCCTCCCCGGCCGGGCCGCCGTCCGGCTCCTGCGCCTCGGCCGCGCCGACGGTCTGCGCCCCGGGCTCCCGCCCGCCGTCGGCCTCCGGCCCGGACACGGGTACGGGCGCGGGCGCCGGCACCGAGAGGGAGCCGATGGTGAGGTCTTCGTAGTTGGGGCCGCGCTGGGCGGGGATCGCCGACTGCAGAGGCGTGCTCGGGCCTTCGGGGCCGCTGAAGACGGCGGGTGTACCGGGCGCGAACGGAGGCGGCGGGGTGAGGGTGAGGCCGTTGAGGCGGTTGAGGGTGGTGCGCAGCTCGGTCAGCTCGGCGCGCAGCAGGCCGGTGACCTCCTCGGTCTTGCTGGCGAAGAGGTCGCCGGAGGCGGGCTTGACCGCCCTGTTGACGTCCCTGCGCAGCAGGTTGACCTCGTCGAAGACCTGGGTGAGCCCTTCCGTGACGGCCCGGGAGGTGGCCGCCTGGGCGTCGCGACCGGATTCGTCGATCTTCTCAAGGCTCTCGGTAAGGGCTTCGCGCAGGCCCTGGTCCCCGTGCAGGACGGCGTTGTGCAGCATGGAGACCATTTCGGCGAAACCGGAGTTCCGGGCCATCTCTCCCTAAAATGTCGCTCTAAGTAGTTGATCACTTCCGCTGCGTATGGTGCCCGAGAGGGGAGACCACCCGGGGCGTAACCGGCCAACTGCTCTCCGGAAAGGGGAGATTGGCTACTCCAGTACTACGAGGTGGCCGGTTCCCTGCCCTCCGGCAGGGCCCACTGCCTTCCCGCCGACCAGCCGGTCATCGGTAAAGCCCTGGCTCCTGGAGGAAATTTTCTCCAGGTTCAGGTCCAGTTCGAGGCCGGCTCGGGCCCTCGTTGTGCGGATTGAGGGGTTATGGAGTGTGCCGCTCCAGATAGATGGAGGTGAACACTGCGACTTTGGCGCGCAGGGCCCAGGGATCGAAGGGCTTGCTGATGTAGTCGACGGCGCCGGCGGAGTACCCGCGTGCGGAGTGCGCGGAGTCCACGCCCATGGCGGTCAGGAAGATGATGGGGACGTCACGGGTCCTCGGGCGGCGTTTAATGTGGGCGCAGGTCTCGTAGCCGTCCATCTCCGGCATCTGCACGTCCATGATGATGACGGCGAAGTCGTCGTGGTCGAGCAGGGCCTTCAGGGCTTCCCGGCCGGAGGAGACGGTGACGAGTTCCTGGTCGAGCGTCGCCAGGACTGCGGTCATGGCGAGCAGGTTGTCGGGCTGATCGTCGACAACCAGGATCTTGGGCATGCTCTGCGGAGCGGGGGGCAGCGCCGTCGTTGCAGCCTGTTCGACGGCGTCCAGTTGCCGTTCGAGGAGATCACAGCGGCCTTCCGCCGCCGCGCGCTGAGCCTGTGCCTCTTGCAGGGCAGCTCCGAGCCGCTCGACTTCCCTCTGTAGCTCATTGCGTTCCTGGATCAGGCCGGAGACGTCCGGGTGGGCCGCCGCGAGCTCGTCGGCACGCTTGCGTTCGGCGACGCGGTCGACTTCCAGCTGGTTGAGCCGTGTCTCCAGGTCGGCGATACGTTCTGTCCGGTCCAGCAGCGCGTCTCCCAGGACGTCCCCGCGGACGCTGGAGCGCCGCGATACCCGGTCGGCGTCGGCCAGCTGCTGCTCCAGGATCTCCACCGCGTGCTTTGGGGAGGAGGCAGCATCCACGGCCGAGCCGTACAGGCCGCGTACGAACTCGATGGCCTCGGTGGTGACCGCGGTGCCACGGTGCTCGGCGACATCCGCGAAGAGGTCGCTGATCACCTGCCAGGGAGGTAACCGAGTGCCGTTCAGGTACCGCGAGACCGTCCCCGGATCCAGCCGGCGCCGGGCCGCATACCGCCGCACCGACACCTTCAGGCCCTCGAACAACTCACGCAACGCCTCGGCCAGCGCCCTCGAGGCATCGTTGAGGTCATCCCCCAGAGGCCGCAACTCACCCATTGTTCTCTCCCCGAGCCGTGTCCGTCGGCACGGCGGCGGAAGGTTGAACCGTCCTGTCCTCGGTGCTGATCAAACCGTTGAAGAAGGGCACGGCCAGTCCCGCAGCTGCAAGGCCCGCGAGCAGACTGCGCGCGGCGCCCTCCCCGGCGATGGCCGTCAGCCCGCCGGCCACCACGCCCGCAAGCACGGCGAGCAGGAACACCAGGGTCGATCTCAGCGACAGCAGAGGACGGTCCACCGTGCTCTCCATTCTTCCAACCCACCTGGAAACGGCTGGGCTTGCCACCCGTTCGGCGGATTGCCGAGCGGAGGAATCAGAATGAACGACTTCAGGGGTGTTGCAGTCCACGATCTGAAAGCAGGGCAGCAGCAGCAACAACCCGTTGCGCAGGCGACCATGCTGCTCATGGCACAGTCCTGGCTGGTCACCGACTCCAGAGAACAGGTGCCCACCGGAGTGTTGCTCTGCAACGGCACCGGCTTTTGGCAACGATGCGTCAGGTACTGCCGGAACCGATCGCACCCGTCCGGTGCCGAACGAGGGCGCGTGTGTCGTTCACTGATGGGGGATCGCCACCCTCATCGGACAATTTGCTCGTCCTCGGCCCACCATGCGAACACCGACGGGCCGCCCGTCCACGAAGTCGGCGCAGTACGTACAGTCGCCGCACCCTTCTCCCGGGGCTCCTCGTTGCCTCACGGGAGGAGCAGGGGAACAGTGAGGGATTCGAAGGTGCTGTCGGCATTGATCCGGCGCCGGTATCGCGAGGGTGCCAGCATCGCCGTGGTGGCGAGAGAGCTGGGGGTGTCGAAGTCCACTGTGCAGCGCCATGTGCCGATGCAGGAGCGACGAGATGCAGCGGCCGCGGCGCGGCAGCGCCACCAGAACCGAGCCGAGGAGCCGTACGAACAGGCGCTGCGCGCCCAGGTCGTACGCCTTTACAGTTCGGGGATGCCGCAGCAGCGGGTGGCGGCCACGCTCGGCATCTCGGTCGAGGCGGTAGTGGCCAGGCTGGAACCGTCCCAGCGCCGTTCCCGGCAGGAAGCGGCCCGGCTCGCCGTCGAACAGCAGGGCGAGCTCCTGCCGCAGGACGAGGTCATCGACCGGTACGTGCAGGGCGCCACCATGGCCGAGCTCGGCCGGCTCTACGGGGTGCATCCCTCCACGATCCGGCGCAGGATTCCCGAGGATCTAATCCGCTCCCGCGGCCGCACCCCGCAGCCCCGGCCCCGGACCGGATCTCGACGGGTACTTGTCGACGAGGAGGTCCGCCGCCGGTATACGGCGGGGGAGAGCGCCTACGCGCTCGCCCGCGAGTTCGGCGTCTCTCCCCATACGATCCGGGCGCGGATCCCCGACGCCGACTGGCGCGGCCACACGCCTGGGGAAGCTCCCGCCCCACCGCCTCGTCCTGTGCGGCCGAGGCGAGGCGGCGTCCGAATGATGCTGGCGCTCTCGGACGAGGAGATTCTCGCCCGCTACCGGGCCGGGCAGTCCGCGACCGCGATCGGCCACGCGGCGGGCGTGGACTGCCGCACGATCCTGCGCCGCATCCCCAAGGACGAACGGCGCGGCCACCTGCAGGCCCAGCGGCTGAACCGGCCGGCCCCTGATGTCAACGCGGACACGATCCGCGCGCTGCGCTCCCGCGACCTGTCCTGGGAGGCGATCGCCGCCGAGGTCGGCCTGTCGGCGAAGACAGTCCGCGCCCGCGCATGAACGTGATGCCTCGTCGACTCCGAGCGTACGCGCGCGCCTTGTCCTCCCCCCGGTTCACCAGCTCCACAAGTAGCCCTCATTTATCAATGAATAGCAAGTCTCGTATCCGACAGGGGGAAATTTTTTCGCCGAGTCTGTCAGGTCACGGTAATCGCGATAGGCGGACGGAAGGATTCATGCCCATCTAGGGCATCTGAGCAAGCCGGAACACGCCAAGATTGAAGAAACCCCACAAAACTACGAGGAATCACGCGTCAGTCTGTGCATGATGCTCAGGTCCGGTAACGAGAGCTGAAACGCGAGTCACGGAGGATCCTCAATTGAATAACCGTAGACGCATAGGTGGCGTACTGCTGTCGGCCGCCGCACTCATGGGCCTCACCGCCGTCCCGGCCGCCGCTTCGCCCGCACAGGACGGCAACCCTCGGCTCTCGGTCACGAAGACCGAGTCCGTCAACGGTCTTCAGACGCTGACCTTCAACAACGGGGCGAAGTTCACTTCCGGCCCCACCGTGGACGCCGGTGCCCTCAGTTCGTTCTCGTGGTCCTCGAAGTTCCAGATCGGCTTCTACACGCGTCACTACACGAGCAACGCCAAGGGCACGCACACGTTCAAGACGGGTGGAGTGCAGAACCTCAGTGGCGCGTGGGAGGCCGGCTGCACGGCCGGCTCCATCATCGAGGTGACGATGTATGCCGAGGACTTCCCCGGCGACGACAAGATCGGCACCACGAAGACGCTGAGCTGCACGAGTGGTGGCACCGCGTCGTGGACGGGCGTCTCCCCCGACACCTTCTACTTCTACGTGAAGGTCGCGGGCAACTGGGACAGCAACGACCTCTACAGCCGCGCGCTCTCCGGCTCCGTCTCGTACCCGTAGCGGGTACTGGCCAGTACGCGCACATCTGGCTTGTTCTGGCCTGCAGGGCGCTTCGTGTTCGGCGAGGCGCCCCGCATCGGCCTCGACGGTGAGACCTTCCGGCTACCATTCGACGACCATCTTCGGGAGGCTGTGTTGGGGATTCACGGAGCTGAGATCCTGCTTTTCTTCTGCTTCTTCTCGCTCCTTGCTGCTGCAGGAGCATGGCAGGCAAGAAGGATAATCCGGGACGAAGTATCTATCACCCCCTGGCGCGGCAGAGCTATTTTCGGAGTCCTGGCAACCTTCGCCCTAGCCCCGTTTCTGCTTGTGACGCTTATGCGCGGCGCCGGAGTAGGTAGCAGCATCTCCTTGATTCCGTTCAAGGAATTTTGGGCCGCCTTCTCCAATTCAGATGTCGCCTTTTCTGACGTAACCTTCTTCAACTTTGTCGGCAATATGCTCCTGCTCGTTCCGTTCGGCGCGGCTCTTTCGTTTCTCTGGCCATCCCCCCGCCGCACACTCAAAGTGGCACTGACCGCGTCAGTGATTTCCCTGGCCGTCGAGGCGGCCCAGTACGCGCTCTCCCTAGGGCGGGTGTCGTCCATCGACGACGTCTTGCTTAACACGATCGGCGCCACAATGGGTGCCCTTCTGGTCCGCCGTTGGAGCCGGAAGACCCAAGAGGCCATGCCGCCGACGGCTTCGGGGACACCGGTGCACGCAGTCCGGTAGGGAATGAGTCACTCGGGGCTGAAGGAGCTGCAGGCGCGGCGGGAAACGGACGTGGCCCTGTGGGAGCGGGCGCACGTGCCCGTCGCCGTACGGGGGGGGGAGCACATCGTCGCCCTGGAGCAAATGCTCCGCATCCTGCGCGACCTGTGCTTCGACATGAACATGGACCCCGACAAGCCGCACTGACCGGACGTCCTCCGGGGCGGCGGGCCCGGCGGGTCAGCGCCAGGTGAGGTGCTCGTAGTGCCGAAGGCGCGTACGGGCGGCCTTCTCGGTCATGCCGAGGGCCTCGGCGAGCGCGGGCACCGCTCCGTCCTCGCCCTCGCCCTCAACCTCGTCGTGTTCATGGGTCAGGGCCCGGGCGGCCTGCGGGCCGGTCTCGGCGACGATGGCCTCCAGGTCGTCGCAGGTCTTCAGCATCGTCGCGTACGCGCGCATCTTGTCCTCCTTCAACCAGAGCCGGTCCAGGCGCTCGCGCACCTGCCCCAGCAGCTCCGCGAGGTCCTCGGGCAGGGGCACCGCGCGTCCGGCGACGTCGTCGAGGTGGGCCTCCCACTCCTCGTACGGGCCCGAGGTGTCGTAGGCGTCGGGGTCGTCGTCCTCGCGGACCGTCTCCCAGTCGATCGGGTACCTCGTCGTGCCGCGCCAGCCGCACGCACACCGGCCCCGCATCGACACCGCGGTGGGCCGGCGGAAGGTGCCGTCGTAGTGCCACCAGTCGCTCGACTCGTGGAAGGCAGCGCCGCTGCCCAGGTCGAACAGGACCGGCTTCGGCTCGCTGCCGTCGGCCAGCAGCACCCCGACCATGCCCTCGTGCGACTCGAACCCGTCCCGCCGCCACCCGCTGCGCTCCCCGTACATCACCAGCTCCTCCTCCGCCTCGACGTCGACGCCCCGAACACGGCGCCCGGGGCTTCCCGGAACTACGATGCAGCCAGGCCCAGCCCCTCCGCAGGCGGATCACGACATATTCCACAGGCAGGTGTAGTGCGCAGTGGCTTCACACGCTTCTACTGCAAGGCAGGCGTGGCGAGGGAACGTCGAGATCCTCCCGGCCGGACACAGGGAGAGGACCTCGCCCTTGCAGGCCAGAACGGTGGCACGTGCCTGGGGCCCAGCTGCCACGGCCTGTAGGGTTCCCGGCCTGCGCATCGGACGCCAGCCTCGGTGGGCCGCCGGATGCGCCCCGACCACTGAACCAGGCCGTCCGGCCGGTCGCTCCGGCTGTCCCGACCCACCGCCTAAGGTCTTGGCGTCGGCTCGATCCTTACTGGTCACTGCGTCCCCTCCCCGTCACGATGGGCGTCGAGAGTAAAAGGACGGTGGCACCGGCCGAGGCCGGTCAGGCTCCGGGAGTTGGCGACGACGTGCCGTTACGTATCCACTTCACCATGGAGGACCTCGCGCGGACCCGCGTCGCAGACGGCCCTGCGCCCTGCATCGAGCTGAGCTCCGCCGCACGCCAGCTCCAGGAACGCTCGCACCAGGTGCGGCTCGGGGCCTGGCGCCACCGCACCCTCTCCGCCCTGCACCCCGCCTCCCGCATGGCCCTCGCGCTCATGCCCCCGAGGGGGAGGATCACCGGTTTCCTCAGCGGAGCGGACGGTGCGACCCCCGCAGAACTGCTCGAACAGATCCGGTCCACACCCCGGATTCGGCTGCGAGCCAGCCTGGAGAGCACCGCCCGGCACCAGCCCCTGCCCAACTGGGCTCACCGGCTGTCCGACGAACCGCTCCTGCTGCGCCAGTTGTGCGACAGCCTGGAGCACGTGGCCGAACATGCCCTCGTCCCCCACTGGCAGGAGGTCCAGGCCATGACAGCAGCCGATGCCGCCGTGCGGTCCCGCCAGGTGCTCAACGGCGGCGTCGAAACCCTCCTCGGACGCGTCAACCCACGCTGGATCCGCTGGCGAGCGCCCGTCTTGAAGATCACGACCATCTCCGGCCTGGACGCCGACGTACACCTAGCCGGACGGGGGATGCTGCTCCAGCCGTCGGTGTTCGCCGCCGAGGCCCCGATCATCAACCTCGACGCGATACCTCAACCCATCCTCACCTATCCGGTGGCCCGGCTCCAGGAGGCGGCGATCGCCCCGCTGTTCGCATCCTTCCCGTCCGACGACGGCCGGACGGCACCGGCGATCGACGCCATCGGATCCGCGCTGGGCCACACCCGGGCAGCGGTGCTCAGCGCCATCGCCGAGCACCCGGGCTGCTCGACCCAGCAGCTCGCCGCGCTCGTCGGCATCGCCAAAGCCAGCGCCAGCGAGCACGCCACGACCCTGCGCAACGCAGGCCTCATCGACACCCACCGAGAGCACCGAACGACCGCGCACGTCGCCACCCCCACAGGCATCGCGCTGCTCAATGCCCCCTCCGGGCGCCCCTGACAGGTCCGGTTCGGATCAGACCGAATCGTGTGGAGGCCGCCCGCACAACCGGAGAGCCTGAATACGGACGCAGGGGCACGGTCCGTATCGGACCCGGCAGCCCCAGACACGCCTCCACCGCACGGCAGCGGCCGCCCGCGCATCCACGACGGCCCTGCGCCCAGAGAGCGAGATGAGGACGACATGTTGATGAAGAAGAGCGCGGCCGTGCTGGCCGCAGCCACGGTCGCGGGCGCGGCACTGGTGTTGACCCCGACGACCGCCACGGCCGGGACCTCCGGCGGGACCGGCGCCCTGAACTGCTCCCACGCGTGGTGGAACCTCGACCACGACGACAAGGACCCGAAGGAGATCAAGCGCAGCAACGTGAACATCCGCTCGGGCCCGCACGCAGCGTCCGGTTGTGGTGTCGTCGGCACCCTCAACCCGGGTGACCAGGTCTACTACCACTGCTACACGACCACGCAGAACGAGGGGACGTGGACCCACCTGCGCAAGGACGGCACGTCGGTGAACGGCTGGGTGAAGGACACCCTCCTCCCGGACGGCGGCAGCCGCTTCGAGTGCTGAGGCGAGGGGGGCGCCGTGCGGATGTCGGGGGGACACCCGCACGGCGCTCGGGGGCCCTGCCGGCAGGCTCCCCGCAGCCGCACGCGGTGTTATGGACAACACGGGCCGAGCTGCGCCGACCGCCCCGGCCGATGCCTCCACGACGTCTCCACTCCGATGGGCAAGAACCCTTCGACGGCATGACCGAACTTTTCCGAGCTCGCACTATAGGCGACGGGGGCCGGGAAGAAACGGTTCATTTTTTCGTTCCCGAATGGCTGTGAAAGAGACCGGACGAAGCTGGCACATCAAGCCGCACCACTGTTTTGATGCAGAATCTCGACCCTCACTCCGAAAACACGGAGAAAGCACTCTGCGAACGGAGAAAAGAAAATGATCAATCTCGGGCGAAACGCCTCCGCTTTGGTCGGTGCGGCTCTGCTTCTTACTGCAGGCATTATGCCCTCAGAAGCAGCAACCGTTGGCGTAGCGAAGGCCCCGGGCTGCTACACCGCTCCAACGAATGTGTCGTTCTGGTCGTACGAGGGGACCAGCTCCACCGACCACTCCTACTGGCCGAATCGGGGCGCCTATACCAGGGTGAGCGGCGCATGCAACGACATCAACGTCAAACTTGACGAGGGCCGCTGGGTAAAAGTATGCGGCAGGACCTGGTGCGGCTCATGGACGTGGGCTCCGGTGGGGAGGTGGACGGTCGTTCACTACAACACCACCTACAACGCCGAGTATTACCTCCAATTCAAGGGGATAGACTCGCTTACGGGCAAGATCGCGGACTGACTAGAGTCGCTTGGCCCGGCATATTCGGCCCACCAACGACAGAGGCCCGCGTCAGAAGGCGTGGGCCTCCGCCAAACTGACTGCCCTCCTTAGCCCCAACGTTCCGCAGAAACTCGCCGACTTGTATGTCACAGCCCTAGAGGTTGTCCCGTAAATGATTTGAGCCATGCGGGTTGGCCTGCTTGTTTGCCTGTCATCCGGTGAGGGTGAGGTTGTGGAGGCGGGCGATGCCGAGCATGGCGTGGTGGACGCCGTCGCCTTTGAGGCGGCAGTCGCGGAGGATCTTCCAGCTCTTCATGCGGGCGAAGGTGTGCTCGACGCGGGCCCGGACCTTGCGGTGGGAGGCGTTGTGCTCCTCCTTCCAGGCCGGTAGTTCTTCGTTCTTGTGCCAGCGGTAGTGCGGGATGGCCAGGCCGGTGCCCCGGTAGCCGCCGTCGGTGATCACCGTGGGAGTGGTGCCGACCGCGGTCTTGGCGCCGGAGTCCTGCCAGGCCCGGCAGTCGTTGCGGTTGCCGGGCAGTGGCCGGCCGACGGCGACGACCAGGCGGGTGTCGGCGTCGATGACGACCTGGTGGTTGGTGGAGTAGCGGTAGTTCTTGCTGGAGGCGGCCACGGTCCGGTCGCGGGTGGGGACCAGGGTGCCGTCGACGATGAGCACGGTGTTCTTGCGGAACCGCCGCCGGGGCTGAAGGGCGAGAGCCGGTCCGAGATGGTCGACGATCCGGTCGGCCGCCGACTTGGAGATGCCGAACAGCAGGGCAAGCTGGCGCAGGGTGAGGTTGGTGCGCCAGTACGCGGCCACCAGCAGCACCCGGTCCTCCAACGGCAGCGACCACGGCCGGCCCTTGCGGACCGGATCGGCCCCCTCACGCCGCAGCGCGGTGATCAGCTTGTTGAACTGCCGAGGGCTCAGCCCGGTGAACGGCCCTATCCACGAGGGCTCCGACGCCGTGATCACACCAGCCACGGCAAGATCATCTCACCTCTGGCCAGCAGTTACGGGACAACCTCTAGGCCCCCGGACCCCTTGCTCTCCATCCGCCAGGAGAACGCCATGAGCACGGACGCTTCGTACCCCGGCCGCCGCGAGCTGCGGGTCACCGTCACCAACGAGGTCTACGAGCAGCTCCAGGCGCTCGCCGCCGACAGCCGTGTCCCGGCCGAGGAGTACGCGGCGCGGATGCTCACCGACGACGTCACCCGCGCCCGGTTCCTCGCCGGCGCCGAGGAGTTCGTCGCCGAGCACGCCTTCGGCTTCGCCGAGCATTTCGGCCCCCACCCCGCCGCCGGGGACCGGGCCGCGTGAACCTGACCGTCGACCTCATCTGGCTCCTGGACGTCGCCCAGGAGAAGATCCTGGGCGATCCCGACGTGGTCGACTTCGGTGTCCTGGAGGCTGCCCGGGCACGCCACTGCGCCGTCGTCATGGACACCACCGTCTATCCCGAACCGCACCACCGCGCCGCCGCCCTCCTGCAGTCCCTGGTCCGGCTGCCCGCCCTGGAGCACTCCAACAAGCTGTACGCCGCTGTCGTCGCCGCCGCGTTCCTGAACGCCAGCGGCCGACCGGTGAAGATCGGCACCGAGCAGGCCGTCGACCTGGTCAAGAAGACCGCGAGGGGACTGGACATCCGCGACATCGCCACCGCCCTGACCGCCTGGACTCCCTGAGTGGTTCCGGCCGGCAGTGTCCCCGGGGCCGCGCACGGCGTTGGGGACGGCATGGGGCTGGTGGACCGGGTGTGGCCCGGCATCGAGGAGTAGGCCGACAAGGTCGCGGAGGCGGCGTGCGACCTCGCGGACGCCACAGCCGGCTCCGGCTGGAGCGCGGCCGCCGCCGACGACGCCCTGGTCGCCATCGACACCCTGACCGCCGCGCTCGCCCGGATCGACCCCGACGTCCACGAGGCGCTGATCGCGGTGACCGCCGCGACGGCCACGGTCCGCCGACGCCTGGGCCTGTCCACCGACACCGAACCGGAACCAGCCCCGGCCGCGACGGTGCCCGGGGCGCCCGCTCCGCGTGCCGGGCGCAGGCCTCGGCGGCGCGGTCTCGGCCCGGGATTCCAGGGCATCCGCTGATCGGTCCGCTCGTTGAAGCAGGGCACGACCATCACGACGGACGGAGACCATGCATGAGCTCTTGCGGATGCGACGACGGGATCAGCATCGGCCCCGCCAGGTTCGCCACCCGCCACCTGCATCGGCATGAGCGCGAAGCGGTACAGGGGCCTCGACCTGGACCATCTGGTGGCGAACATCTCGTACCTCCTCGAAGCCGATGCGCCGGTGCGGTTCGACTTCGCCGCCCAGGCCGAGGACCTGGAGACATCCGTAAAGGAGCTGCGGGCCGAGGTGGCATGGCTCGTGGAGCGGGAGTTCCTCGTCCTGGACGGGGACGTGGACGGGGTGGCCCGGCTGTGGGTGAACCCGACGCTCGCGTTCGCGCCGGGGACCAACCCGCAAACGGTGGCGGCCCGGCACCGCTTCCCCTACATCACGATGGGAGAGAAGGAGACGGCGGCGGAGAAGCCGGTCGTCGTCTACCCCTACACCCCGGAGCTGTGGGAGCAGGTCTACGAAGCCCAGCGCGAGATGTTCGAGGACCCGCCGGTCTTCTCCCACTGCGAGCAGCACGCCCGGTAACCCGCCCGCACTGCCGGTTTCCGCATCCCCGCAGGCTCGTTGAGCCGGACATGTGCACCCCGATCAGCGGCTTCACCGCTCCCCGCGACGCCGCGGACGCGATCGTCGACGACATCCTGCTCCGCCGCCTTCTGA
This sequence comes from Streptomyces sp. NPDC088915, assembly GCF_044749825.1. Classification (NCBI taxonomy): domain Bacteria; kingdom Bacillati; phylum Actinomycetota; class Actinomycetes; order Kitasatosporales; family Streptomycetaceae; genus Streptomyces; species Streptomyces sp. NPDC088915. The sequence continues at coordinate 9,437 of NZ_JBIVIR010000029.1, read as the reverse complement.
TCGCCGGGGACACCCGCTGCCAGGAGTCGTACCCACGCGTCCGGCAGAACAGCGAGTGGCTCAAGGGCCAGGAGCTCATCCTGCGCATCGAGACCGATGTCAAGGAGAGCACCCTGCTCTTGGCCCTCGGTCACCTCCTGGGCGGCGAGGATAATCCCGAGGCGTACGTCCAGGAGACCGTGCAGCGCCGCCCCTGACCGCGACCGTCCCCGGGGCCGTGACCGGCGAGATCATTTTCTCCCGCGAAGGCCTCGCGCTCAGGCCGAGCTGACCCGCCGGCACCCCGGCTCAGGCCGGAGCGGGTTCGGCTACGAGGCGGGCAGGCGGTGGGCGAGGTCGGCGGCGAGGTGCCCGGCCGCCGGACCGCGCCCGCCGGGGTCGAGCTGTTCCAGGAGCTGAAGGAGCTCGATCGCCTCGCGGGCCTCGGTGTGGGTGAGCAGGGCGAGGCGGGGTTCGTCGGGGTAGGTGCCGGTGACCGGCTCGGCGGTGTCGTGTCGCATGCCGTCCTCAACGGCGTCTGTCCGGGCGGGGGTCCGGCCGGACGCGGTCGCGCGTGACGGGGGCGTGAACGTGCGTCAGCCGTCGACCTTGGCCTCGTGCCATGCCGTCAGGACTTCCGCGAACGCCGCCTGTCCTTTCTCGCCGATCCCGCCGGTCAGCGCGACCTGGGCCGCAGTCGTCCTCCTGGTACTGACCCGACCTGCGGTACGGCTCGCCGGCAACCTGCTCCTTGATATCGACACCGTCGAGTTCTCGATGAAGACCACCAACGCTGGGTTCCTGATCGGACCAGATCTCCCCGAGCACCGCCCCACAAGCGAGAGCACCATCTCCTGACATGACCCGAAAACTATGCAGTACACCCAATCCCTGGATGCTGGATGCTGGATGCTGGATGAAAAATTAGGCGAAAAAGACACCAATGAGGAACTACCGGCCCTAACTTGCCCTCAAGCCCGGCATCAAGAGTTCCGTATGAGACAACCGCCAGGCTCTACCACGCGGTCATCCTCCTCCGGTTCACCGACCTTACGTAGTTGGACGTGCCTTGAAGGAGCAGACGCTTCACTCCGGTTACCGAATTTTTTTGGCCATACATAACCGTGGAGGAAAGTTGGCCTCGCCGAACAGTGCTGGTAGCGCCTAGAGTGATCGACTGCTAGCTCTGCGCGAGCACCTTGGGCTAAAAGCCTATCGAAATTCCACGATCACTAAGGAGTGAGATTCCCGCTTGCGCAGTTTAAATTTTCACCCTTTCTTCCAGGAGTACCGTTGTTCACGAAAATACTAAAAAGAGCCAGAGTCATTTCACTTTTCGCCATCGTGTGGAGCCTGCTCCTGCCCGGGGCAGCACAGGCGGTGCCGGCCAAGATATTAAACCCATTGGTGAACTCGGTAATACGAAGCAACCGAGGCCCAGATGAGGTTAAAGCTCCGAAAGCGATGAGTTTGGAGCAGCGCAGGAATCAAGTCAGGCAGGATGCCGCAGCACGAAAAAGTCTAAAGCTTGAGCCCTCCGTCAGAACCGATAGAAAAAAATTAGAAGGAAAATCGAATTCCGCGAAACGCCCGGCTGTTTCTGCAGAAAATAGGCTTTATTATTCCTATAGCGACCATACGGAACTGCTTCGCGCCGATGGAACAGTAGTTGGCATAAGCCACAGGGCCCCCGCCCCGGCCTATGAAACAGCAGAATACATACCAAAAGACGGCGAGAAGCTCACCCTTAAAGCCTTTATCTACTACGAGCCAGATTCGCTTGTAGATGATGATGGCGACAAAAGCCCAAAAATAATTCCAATTCGCGCCTACTACCACTGCCAGCAAGGAAGCAAATCCGCATACTTTCATTCCGAGGTAATTAACCAGACAGCCACGAATTATAGCCACTCGTACTCGGTCAGAGAGCATTCTGTTCCCCCCTGGGCGCCCCTGCAGCCGGGAGGGTCATTCTCTTACACGTTCACGTATGATTCTTCTTACTGCAAGAAAGCAGTAGATGCCTCATCTTCCAATAATGCCGCGCCGTGGCTCAGTTTCGGGTTTATGGACCCGAATGAAGATGGAACTTGGCCCGATGCTAGATGGGGATATGGAACAAGCGTTACGACACATGGCCTTGCCAGTGTGGGAGCAGAGCAGGCTTTAGGTGGTTGTGCAGGTAACTCTGCCAGTTCGTCGCACTGCCAATCTGAAGGTGGCTTCGGTGTCAATACTGCTACGGGAGCCTTTGGGCAGACGGTAAGTGACGGATTCCTTCTCGGAAGCTCTGAGCTCGAATTCTCCCGAACCTACACGTCAAGCCTGAATACATCAGGGCCTTTGGGGTTCGGTTGGAAGTCCGCTTGGGACACCAGACTAGAAATATCTGACAGCGGTGACGCACTTTTAGTTTCCGAAGACGGGTCTAAATACCTTTTCACTAAAGAAGCAGACGGAACTTATTCACCGCCAAGCATTTCGCATTCGACCCTGACTGGCAGTTTAAGCGGATACACGCTTCGAACTCGTGAGGGAAATGAGCTGAAGTTCAACTCCGCAGGACAGCTCACTTCACGAATTAACAAACAAAAGCAGACCACCAGCTTCACCTACGATTCATCTGGCCACGTAGCAAGCATCAAAAATCCGCGCGGGCGGAGTGCAAGTTTTACATTCTCCGGGGAGCTGATTTCTATGATCAGCTTCTCGGACGGACGAAGTGTTGAATATGAATACGAGTCCGGTCGGCTTACATCAGTCAGGAACAACGGAACAAATTCCGTCTCTTACGAATACGGTTCGGGCGGGAAAATTTCCGCCATCAAGAACGGGCAGGGAAATTACTTCCTCCGAAACTCTTATGACACCCAAGGGCGGGTTTATGAACAGACTGGCCCTTCCGGGGAAAAGGTAAAATTCGCCTACAACGGAAACGAAACGGACTACACCATGCCTGATGGTGGGGTGTGGACCGACCTGTACAGCAGCGGAAATGTGCTTCTGAGTAAATACGATCCTTACGGAAAGAAGACTTCGTACGAATACACCTATCACCTGGACCTTCTGCGCACAACTGACGCCAGAGGGAACAAAGTCGCCATGGAACTAGATGATCAAGGGAACGGCTGGCTGACATCCATTAGCGCTCCACTCCATACTGAGCGCTGGGGCTACGAAATGCCGATCAGTGGAAACGTCTACAGTTACACTGATGGAAATTCAAAGCGCTCCACCTACACCTACGACTCCAGTAACCGGCTGAAGAAAGCTGTCGATCCCGCCGGAAATTCGACAGCGTATACATACGCCTCAAATGGCCAAGTGCAGACGATAACGGATCCGCGAGGCAAGACGGCTCGATTCGTTTACGACGAATTGGGTAATCAGGTCTCGGTGACCCAGCCCGATGGAGCTCGTCTAACGCGAACATTCGATGCTGCAGGGCGGGTCGCAAGTCGGACCGATCCACGTGGCAACGTGGCGGGAGCGGATCCGTCGAAGTACACGAAGTCTTACACATATGACGATGCCGGCCGCCTGGCGTCGACGAAGGACGCAACGGGCAGTACGACCACTCGCACCTACAACACAGCGGGCAATCTGGCGACGGTCACGGACGCGGCCGGCAAGACCACAAACTATCTCTACGACGAGGCGAACCGGCTGACCCAGGTGAAGGACGCGGCCGGTCGTGTGTCGACTACAACGTACGACGTCATGGGGAACGTCGCCTCCCGGACCGACGCGGCCGGAGCAAAGACGACCTACACCTATGACAAGGCCAGCCGTCTGCTGACGATGACCACTGCCCGCGGCAATATAGCGGGGGCCGATCCGTCGAAATACACATGGAAATACGGATACGACGAGGTCGGCAATCGGGTCACGGAAACCGACCCGCTTGGCAACACCACCAAGACGGACTACGACGCGGAGAACCGGCCGGTTGCGGTCACCGACCCACTCGGGCGTGTACGCAAGACCGAGTACGACGGTGAAGGCAATGTCACCAAGACCACCGACGCACTTGGCAAGACAGTCGTCAACACCTACGACGCCAACAACCAGCTGCTGACCACCACCGACCGCGCTGGCCGCACCATCACCTACAGCTACGACACCGCGGGAAATCTCACCTCCGAGGTCTCACCTCTGGGTAACAAGACGACCTACGGCTACAACGACAATGGACAGCTGGTCAGCACCGTTGAGCCCCGGGGCAACGTCATTGGCGCGGATCCGGCGCAGTACACCTGGACCACCGCCTACGACGAGGCCGGCCACATCGTCAGCCAGACCAACCCATACGGCACCAAGATCATCACAAACACCTACGATGCTGCCGGCCGACTGGTGGAGCGGGCTGACGGCCTGGGGAAGAAAACCGCCTACGAATACGACGTGATCGGCCAGCTGAGCAAGGTCACCGCCCCAGACCAGGGCATCACGACGCTCGGCTATGACGATGCCGGAAACCTCCTCACCCGCCAGGACGCCAACGGGCACATCACCCGATACGGCTACGACGGCACAGGCCGCTTGAACAAGATCACCGATCCTCTGGGCCGCGCCACCGCGTTCCTGTACGACCCCGAGGGCAACCGGACCACGACCACCAACGCCCGCGGCCAGACCATCACCAACACCTACGACGCCCGCAACCGGCTCGCCAGAACCACGTACTCCGACGCCACTCCGACCCTGTCGTACACCTATGACGCGGCCGGCCAGACCAAGACCGTCTCCGACGGGACCGGGACCCGAACCTTCGGATACGACCTGGAAGGCAGGCCGACGTCAATCACATCGTCGGCAGGCAAGGGCTCGTTCACCTACACCTACGACGCCGAGGGACGGATCACCTCCCGCGCCCAGGACTACACGACCGGGACGCCCCTCGACTGGTCAGGCGCCACACAAACCGCCTCAGCGGACCTCAACGGTGACGGAATCACCGATGTGATCCGCGCCGACGCCAAAAACGGCATCCGAACCTACCTCGGTCGGCCAGACGGCAGCTTCAGCACACGAGCTGCTCTGACCGGCTCCGGGACCGGATTCAACCAGCTCCTGGCAATCGACTACACAGGTGACAGCAGGATCGACCTCCTGGCGATCGACAAGTCAACTGGTCGTCTGTACCGCTACAACGGCAACGGAGCGGGGGGTTTCGCGTCCCCCATCGACATGGGCGCCGGGTGGGCCACGATGATCCTGACCGCCGGCGACTTCAACGCCGACGCCAAACAGGACTTCCTGGCCACCAGTACCTCCGAGAACAAGATGTACTTCTACCCCGGCAAGGGCGACGGCACCTTCAACGCCCGGACCCTCATCGGTGGCGGCTGGGCTACCTACCGGCTGATCTCCCTGGAATACAACAGCGACGGCAAGCTCGACATCCTGGCCGTCAACTCCACCGACGGGCACCTGTACCTCTACCCCGGCAACGGTGACGGCACCCTGGGTGCCCGCACCGACCTCGGTGCCGGCTGGGGCAGCATGAACCTCACACCTGGTGACTTCAACGGCGACGGGAAAACCGACTTCCTGGCCCACGACACGGCCAATCGAAAGGTGCGTTTCTACCCGTCCACAGGCACTGGCAAATTCGGCACATTCATCCTGCAGACCGACGACTGGACCTCATACGGCGCCCCCGTAGCAGGCAGGTTCGACGCCGGGCAGACCCTGGACACGGTCGCGTCCGACACCTCCGGCCGCCTGCGCCTGTGGCGCGGTGACAACGCCGGACACCTGAGCGGCGCCATCATCACAACGGTGCAGTCGGGGCAGAAAGCGACATACGGCTACGACAGCGATGGTCACATCACCAGCCAGACCGTAAGCGGCAAAACCACCATCTACGCCTACGACGCCGCCGGAAATCGCACCACGACCAAGCTGCCCACAACCACGGCCGTCACTGAGGAACGCACCTACGACCGGTCCGGACAGCTCGCCTCCGTATCCGAAGGCTCCGGAGCCCGCTACATCGAACGAGACCTCGCCGGACGCGTCACCGCAGACTACTTCCAGGACGCCGGCACCACCGGTCTTCCGAACCGCTACGCATACGACGCAGTCGGCCGCGTAACCCAGACCTGCACCGACATCTCCACCGCGGTCTCGTGCCTTGCCGGCACGGACGGCAGTACCTACACCTACGACAAGGTCGGCAACCTCACTGGCGCCACCACCGCCGGGGACACCCGCACCAACAGTTACGACGCCGCCGACCAGCTGACCAAGCGCGTCGGAGGAACGTCCACCGATGACTTCGCCTATGACGCCGACGGGAATCTCACCAAGGACGCCAGCGGCACCTACACCTACGACCCGCTAGGGCACCTGAGGTCCGCCACCCTCGGCTCCAACACCTACACCTTCGGCAACGACGCCGACGGAAACCGGACCACCACCAGCAAGAACGGAACATTGACCCGCACCACTCTCTGGGACGTGGTCAACCCCCTGCCACAGATCTCCACCGAAACCAATGGCGTCGGCGCCCTGATCGCCGACTACCAGTACAACCCGGACGGCATCGCCGAAGCACAGAACCGCACCACCGGCGTCTTCTACATGACCCACGACCGCCAGAACTCCATCAGCGCGGTCTACAACGCTTCCGGCAAGCAGACCTACAGCTACACCTACAGCGACTGGGGCGTTCCCACCGGTGAGGCCACCACCACAGGCGGTCAGGACAGCGCCTTCGGCTACGCCGGCCAGTACACCGACCCCACCCTCACAGGCCGGCTCCACCTACGCGAGCGCAGCTACGACCCCAATACCGGCCGCTTCGCCTCGCCTGACCCGCAACCCGCGGACAACGACAGCCCCAACCTCTCCCCGTACGCGTACGCCAACAACGACCCCATCAACCAGGCGGACCCCTCAGGCCGTTGCCCACTGTGCGTCAGCATCGGCGTCGGTGCCGTTATCGGAGCAGTCATAGAGGGCGGCATCTACGGATGGCAACACCGCAATGGTGACTTCTCCTGGGGCGACTTCGCCAAAGCCACGGGCCAAGGCGCACTCACCGGTGGCGCAGCCGGAGCCCTCATGCCTGGGGTCGGAAACGCAGCAGTTCAGGCGGTGGGTCTATCCGGTGGCCGCGCTTTGGCCGCCTCCGCAGTCGTGAACGCCGGCGTCGGCGCAGGATTCTCCTGGGCAGTCAATGAGGCACACTGTCAGCCCACAGGCCCCTGGGACCTGCTGGCCGGCGCCACAGGCGGCGCTAGCAGCAGCCTCATAGGGCCCGCCACCAGATGGATCGCAGATCGTTTCCGGCAAAGCGCTCAGGTTCCGGGGCGATTCGGCCCTGGAGCGGCCCATGCCGATGACCCTGCGTTAAGGGGCGCCGGAGGGTTCAATGTAAATTCCATACCTGAAGAACCGGGATTCAGGTACCTGTATCGCGGCCTGTCTGTGATGCACCCTGGATATGATGACGCAGTACGGGGCATAGCGAAACCCCGCGGCGGTTCTGCGAGCATGGAAGCCCATCACACCGGTAATACGGAGAGCATATACACCTCATGGGACACCAACCGGAACACCGCACTTCGTTACGCTCGCGGCGCCGCAGAAGGTCGTAATGACCTCCCGGGTGTAATCCTTCAGGTCAAACTTCCGCTGGGACAGCCCATCTACCCATCCATGATGTTCAATTCAGAACTGTGGGAGGGGACGGAGAACTTGGTGGAAGGCCTGGTCACCGGCGCAAAGGTATGGCACGTTCCAGCATCTTGACATATGTGGATGCGGCGGCCCCTCAAGGGGCCGCCGCATCCACATGATCATTACGGACGTAAGGCAAAAATGCGAGAAGAACAAGTACTGGAACTTTCGGCCGCCGCGGCAACGGATCTTTGCCGACAGCTAGCCGATCAGGGATGGGCTTCGTCCCAGAAAGCCCTAGAAGACCTCAAGGGTACCGATGTGCCTAGCGTAAAGGCACGTAGGGTGAAATCAGCAAGCGTGGCCGGGATCTATGAACTGCGCCGCGACATGTTGGCCTCCACGCCTGAAAGGACAATGGACCTCGACCGATTCGCGGAGAAAGCAAGGGAGGAGCGAGCTGAATTTGTGCGCCTTTTTCGGATCCATCTCGCAACTTCGCTATTTCTGTGCATGACTTCCGAGGATGCCGGCCAAGCGATTTCTTCTACAACCGTTACGGGACCCCTGGTAGATCCCACATCTCAGGCTGTCGGTGCAGTAGGAGAGATACAGACCAGCGATGCGCTTGAGCTCTGCCGCACTCTCATTGGAAACGGGTGGAGCTCGGCGGAAATAATCTACCAAGCTCTCACGGAAACCGATTTGCTTTCCGTTCCAGTCTGGATGGCGAGCACGGGGGCACTGGCTCATGAATTTTCTGAAAGAGCGAAAGAAGCAGGCCCCCGCCCGACAGTGGATCTTGAACGCTTCTCGCAGGAAATGAACCGGTTCGACAAGAATCAACTGATCAGGGTTTTTCATGTTTTTGACGCGTATGGCTGGCATGGCATCTGTGCCCTGTCCGAAGATCAGAACCGCGCCATCGGTGCTGTCGCTATGAAGAGGTGACCAGAGTTACTGAGCATCTTTCATCCTGTACTAAGGGATGAAAGATGCTGGCCAGCAGCGTGGTGACTGGATAGGACCCCTTGTTACTGACGTACTGATTTCACTTATCACACTGGTGACCAAGGGGCCCTGAAGGTTTTCGTATCCTGCCGCGTTCGACGTCCCGCACGAGCTCGTCGAGCGCGTGGCTTGCCTGCTTCATGAGCACCGTCAGGCCGGCAAGACCCGCTGTTGTCGAGGATTTGGTGGGGAAAGCCGAGTAGCTGATCCACGACCGGGTGGGGGTCCTGACACCCGCCGACCGGTCCATCGCGACGAAGGCCGCCGCCGATCTGGACGCCGCCGTCCTCACCCCGCAGGCCCAGCAGGCCCTGCCCGAGGTCGACCGGCTGGCACACCTGCGCGAAGCACTCGCGGCCGTGGCCATCGCCCTCGCCCACGTCCACGGTCGCCTGGCCTGGTTCCTCGGCGCCGCCGCCACCGCCCTCACCCCCGTCCTGCACTGGCGCGCCCTGCCGGACGAGAACGGCCCCACCTTCGGCGCCGTCGCACCCACCCCCGCGCAGTACACCGAAGCCGAAGACGCGGTCCGCCGCCTCCAGAACGCTCTCGCCGGCATCAGCACCGCCTGACACCGTCCGGGTCCACAGAACCTGAGTGCCATGGCCGCCAGTGCACGGCAGAGGAGGAGTGCAAGGCCGTCCTCGTACGCGGGTCAGGCTGCCCCAGCCACCCGTAGACCGTCCTTGGCAGTCCAGCTCTTCACCGGGCTCGCCACGCCGTTAGGCGGTGTCTTCAAAGAGGGTTGAGCCAGAGGAAGAGGGATGCGATGGTGACGGCCGCCTGGTAGGACTCTCGGGTTTTGTCGTAGCGAGTGG
>NZ_JBIVIR010000028.1:0-48656 GCF_044749825.1 Streptomyces sp. NPDC088915 | reverse complement strand
GCTGGTGGCTCGCTGCGCGAGCCACTCACTTCCCGTGCTGCGCACGGGAAGTGAGGCTTCGTTCGCTGCGCTCTCGAAGCCCCCGAGGGGGGTGGGTTCGCTGCGCTCTCCCACCGTGTGGGCCTTTCGGCTGCGCCTCCAGGCCCACTGGGGCCCGCTTCGCGGGCCGGGCTGGCTGGAAGGCGGCGGGGGTGGGTCTATTCGGGCTGGGTGACCGTCAGGGCCCAGCGGATGGTGTCATCGGAGGCATCGATACCGATACTGAAGGATCCGGTGACCACGCCGGGGTCCATGGTCACCGTGCCTATGCCTGTGGTGCCGGCAGGACAGTCCACGGTGAGGTCGGCGACTGATTGCCTTGTGACTCCATCGTCGCGTGCACGCTGCCGTCTCCCTCGCACGCCACCGTCAACACGGTCGGCAGGCGATCCCACGCTCCGGCGGAGACCACTCCCCCGTTCCCGGTCTGTTCCTGAACCCAGACCAAGCCGTCCGGGCCCGGATGCGGAAGCAAATCACCAGCCGCTGCCGCCGGTGAGGCACCCATCACGGCCAGCATGCCGGCAGTCAGCAACGCCATCATTGATACATTCTTCGTACGCATCGCGTACTCCCTCCCTTTTGGACACCTGTCACGACAACACCACCCTGGTCGTGAACAGGCACACGCGCATGAGTACGCCTGCTCACGACCTTCCGGACACCCGGCGCAGGCCGGACCGGTGGAAGGGGTGGCCGATGCCGATCTCTTCCTCGATGAGCATGCACGAGACCACTGACAACCCACCGCGGCCAGGAGTGATGCTCGAGTCGGCCGTCGGACCATGAGGTTGCCTGTCTGGGCGAGGCTGGGCGGCGGTAAAGGGCTGGGGTGTGGTTCTTGGCCCGCTACAGGAAGCGGACGGTGAGCTGGTTGGACTGTTCGTGCGTCTCGTCCTGTTCGGCGACCGCCTGGAGGAGGGCCCGGATCTGTGTGAACTGTTCCTCGCCCATGTGGTTTTGGCTGGCTTCGGTGTTGTGCCAGATGATCTCGACGGGGCGTTCTACGTCTGTGGTCAGCCGGTCCCACAGTGCGCTGAGGTTGGCTCCGTAGTAGGGGCCGAAGTCGAATATGTGGGCGAGTGCTCTGTGGAGGTCTGTTTGGGAGTGGATCTGTGTGCCGTCGATTTCTGCTTTCATGCGGTTGCTCTCTTGCTAGGGATGAGTGCTTCATTTTAAAGCTAAGATAGGTACTGGAATCGCAGAGTGGCTGTGGTGTGGAGGGGTTCGGTGATGAGGCTCTCTTGTCGGTCCGGGGCTTCGCCGAGTCTGAGGCTTTTTCACAGTAGCTGGACTCGTGCCGCTGAAGTGGGTCTTTTCTGTTGAAGCTTGCTTGCTGTGGTCCCTGGCGGGTTTGAAGGAGAGGCGTCTGTATGACGGCGAGGGAGCTTCGTCCTCATCAGCGCGAGGCCGTGGATGCGGTACTGCGCGCTCTTGAATTGTCTACACGCTCGACCGTGCCCGATCGCGGGCTCCGCGCGCAGGTGATCATGGCGACTGGGTCGGGCAAGACCCTCGCGGCCGCCCGCAGCGCGGAGGAGCTCCATGCGAGCCGGGTGCTCGTGTTGGTGCCGTCGCTGGACCTGCTCGCGCAGACCGAGGCCGCCTGGCGCGCGGCCGGGCGCCGGGGCCCGATGATCGGAGTCTCGTCGCTGCGGGGCGAGGAGGCGAGCTTCCCCAACACCACCAGCGTGGACGAACTCGTCGACTGGGTAAGGACGTTGGAGAAAGTGACCGTGTTCGCCACGTACGCCTCGCTCGGGATGGGCATCCTGGAGCGCGCGCACGCCGCCGGCCTTCCGGGGTGGAGCCTGATCGTGGTCGACGAAGCTCACAGGGTTTCGGGCCGGATCGGGAAGCCCTGGGCCGTCGTCCACGACAACCAGAAGATCCCGTCTCTGCGCCGCCTGTACATGACGGCCACGCCCCGGCTGTGGCAGCTCGGGGACGAGGACGAGGCCGGCGCCCCGGGCGAGCTGGTGGCGAGCATGGAAGACGACCCCGAGGGCCCCTTCGGCAGCCGCTGCTTCACCCTGACACTCTCGGAGGCCATCGACCGAGGAGTCTGTGCCCCCTACCAGGTCGTGTGCGTGGACGTCATCGACACCGCGCTCCAGGCCGCACAGCTCCTGGGCGCGGAGAGCCGCTCGGCGGAGGTCCGCGGGGCCCGGCTCGCCGCGCTCCAGACCGCCCTGGTGAAGGCGTCCGCAGAGGAGGGCTTTAGGCGCACGCTCGTTTTCCACCACGTGGTGAAGGAGGCCGAAGCGTTCGCGGCCGGCCTCCCCGACGTCGCAGCGCAGCTACACGCCTCCGACCCCGAGCTGTACCCCAAGACGATCTGGGCGGACTGGCTGTGCGGCGACCACAAGCCGCTCCACCGCCGCCGGCTCCTCGGGGAGTTCGCGGCCGGGATCGCCACGAACGGCACCGTCGTGGAGAAGTGCTTCCTGTGCTCGGTGAAGGTCCTGGGCGAGGGCGTCGACACCAAGAACTGCGACTCCGTGTACTGGGCCGACGTACGCGGCTCCATGCCCGACCTCGTCCAAGCCGTCGGCCGTGCCCTGCGGATGCAGCCCGGCGAGGGGAAGATCGCCTCCTTGGTCGTGCCGGTGCTCCTGGGGCCCGGGGAGACGGAGGACAACATGCTCACCTCCCGGGCGTTCGGCGGGCTCGCCAAGCTCCTGGAAGCCCTCCGGGCGCACGACGCGCGGGTGGTGGAGGCGTTGGCGGAGCAGCAGCGGCCGAGCCGCTACACGCCCGTCAGCAAGGACGAGAGCGGGTCGGGCATGCGTGGGAGCGGGAAGGGCTCCACGGGCGTCAGCGCCTCGGCCAGGGCGTTGCTGAAGTTCTCCACGCCCCGCGACCCGGCCGCGCTCGCCGCGTTCATTCGGCTGCGGGTGCTCGACCCCGAGCACGAGCACTGGCGGCGCGGCATCGAGGCCGCCTCCCTCTACCACCGGCTCCACGGGGACCTGCGCGTCCCGTTCACCTTCCGGGTCCCGGCCAGGGAGGAGGGCCGGGAGGTGCAGGGCGAGGGGTGGCCGGCGGCGCTCGCGGGCTTTCCGCTGGGGCAGTGGATCGCCGACGCCCGGCGCTTCTACGCCCGCGGGGACATGGACGCCGAACGCGTGGAGGAGCTGGAGAAGCTCGGCATGGTCTGGTCCCACCACGACGTCGCCTGGGAAGAGGGCCTGACGGCGGCGCGCGGGTGGGCCGCCGAGAACGGGCACCTCCTGGCCCCGCTCGACGCCGTCTACCAGGGGGCGGCGGTGGGGATCTGGCTGAAGAACGCGCGGGCCGCCGCCCGGCGCGCGGTCGAGCTGGAGCAGCGCCAGGCCGAAGGGCTGCCCGTGGTGTCGTGGGCCGGGGCGCTGTCGGAGGCGAGGCGCGAGCAGATGGAGGAGATCGACCCCTCCTGGTGCCCGAGCTGGCCGGTGGAGTGGCAGCGGGCCTTCCACCTCGTCCGTCAGCACCTGGACGAGGGCGGGGTGGTGCCGGTGGCGGCCGGGGAGGTCGTGCGGCAGGGTGAGGATCTGGGGCGGTGGGTGCGGGCGCAGCGGCTCGGGTTCGACAAGCTCACAAGCGTGCAGCAGTGGATGTGCGAACACGCCCTCGGCATCACCCCCGCCACCGAGGAAGAGAAGCCGAAGGCCCGGGTGAGCCAGGCGGAGAAGTGGGCGATGCACTATGCCGCCGCCCGCCAGTACTACCAGCGCGAGGGACACCTGACCGTGCCCAGGAAGCACGTCGAGACCCTCGTCCTCGACGACGACAGCAAGGGTGAGGGCCAGGAGCGGCGGGAGGTGTCGCTCAAGCTCGGCGCGTGGGTCGGCAACCAGCGCACCCGGGCCGCGACGTTGACGCCGGAGCGGATCGAGCAGCTCTCCCGGATCGGGATGAGGTGGACGTAGAGCGACTACCACGGGCCCTGGTTGCAGGAGGGTCGGGCCAGGTGGCGCTGCCTGTACTCAGAAGGGGGGTTCGTCGCTGTATGTCTTCTGGCTATCGGTCTTCTTTTGTGGTGTTCCGGTAGCCCAAGGATCGTCCTGCGGCTGCTGCGGCGTGCCCCACCCTCCTGAGTGCGAATTGGCGCCCCAGCCCCCCGTTGGAGCGGGCGGTGAGGACGGCTGTGGAACCGGTATCCACTGCCCCGGGCGCTGTTCGTCATCAGGGGCGACACCGTCGACAGCGTCGTTCCACAGATCCCGGATGTATTCGCGAAGCGTGCGGGTGTCGTTGTCCTCGTCGTAGTCGGAGGAGTCGGAGAACCTTCTCCACGTTGGATCTTGGTCTGCCATCTGGCAGAGAACCTCGTGCACGGCTTTCACCCTGGGCCAGGTACTGGTGGTCTCGCCTTTGAGGAGCCTGCGGACAGTCTCACGGCTGACAGTCACGGAGGTGTTGTGCATGTGAGCAACGGCCGAGGCGATGCTGGCCGGTGCGGGGCGTCCTGCTGCGCGAAAGTAGGTGTGGAGCTCGCTCACGAAGGCTCTCTTGGGCCCGCGCGGGAGGTCGTCCACGCTTGGCATTCGCAGTACCTGAGGCATGCCCAACTCCCTCTCACTACAGCCTGCTTGAACTCTTCAAACCTAGCTTAGACACAGCACGACACCCAGCCAGAGCAGTTAAAAGCCAGCCTTGCCTAGCAAGAACCAAGCAGACCTCTGCGAGGCACATCTTCTGCTCGTGCTGTCCCACGAAAACACAGAAGAACTTTCTTCACCAAAGAGGTGTTTCCGCTGGTCAGAGGCCTATTCGAGGTGCTTTCGTTGACGTCATCCGCCCCATAGGACACAGGGTGTCTCAACAGGCGGACAACGGCATGGTTGTCGCCGGAAACGGCGACGGCCCCCTGGTGGGCAGGGAGCCGTCAGCAGAGGACCGTCCCCCAGCAAAGGAGAACCTCATGTCCAGGACCGAGCGTACGGTCATCAACGCAAGCGGGAAACCCCCCGCGCCAGAACCACAGCCCTGGATCACCCGATGGAAAAACAGGGCACGCAGGATCCGCAACGAGGCCGGCCTCTACCTCATCAGGGGCGCGGCAACGACCATCGGCGGAAGCATCGTGATCTACATCAGCACCTGGCTCTCCCTGCGCTGACCCAGAAACCGACAGCTCAGTCCGCAGCGGCCATCACCAGGCCGTCGCGGACACCCTGAACACGTTCCTGGAACCGGGAAGTCACTCCTCAGCCGCGAAGACGCCCTCGCGAGCGTCGGTGGCCGTGCCCATGCGCGATTCGGAGCGGGTCGCTGGCGGGCTCGGGACGACGACGAAGGAGCGGCATGAGCACAGGGGCGTATCCCTCGCAGTGCTCCTCTGTCGGTATCGCCCGGGCCTGAATAGTGCGAACTCACGCACTCGGCTTCCTTCCTGTCCCGACAATGGGCAGATGGCCGACGCACACTTCTTCAACGACGAACCCTTCCTCGACCATGAGGAAGGATCTGACCTGCTTGGACACGGGCAATACGCGCACCATGTCATAGGCCTGCTGGGCCAGGTACGAGCCCAGACCGAAACCGGAGTCCTTGCGCTGATCGGCCCCTGGGGCTCAGGCAAGTCCAGCGTCCTGGGCAAGGTGACACGTCGCCTGCGAGATGACGCGGCCAACGATGACGGGTGGCTGGTCGCGGAACTCAACCCGTGGCTGTACTCCGATCTGGAGTCGCTGACGCTGGCACTGTTCAGCGAGATCCGCGAAGCTCTCCCGAAGAACGAGCGGTGGTCCGAGGCGCGGGAGAAGATCGGCGGATTCGGCAAGGCCATCAGTCCTCTGGGGAAGGTCACTGCCCTCTTCGGCCTGGACTCCGAGGGGCTGATCCAGGAGGTTGGCAACCGCATCAGTGGCGACACGAGCGCGTCCGCCGCCAAACGCAAGGCCGAGGACGCTCTGCGCAAAGCGGGCCGCCCGGTCCTGGTAGTCATGGACGACCTGGACCGCCTCACCCCCGAGGAGCTCCTCGTCGTCTTCAAGCTGGTACGCCTCGTAGGCCATCTGCCCAATGTGTACTACCTGATCAGCTTCGATGAACGGACCCTGCTGGACGTTCTGCAACGCAGTGAGCTCGTCGGCAACAGTGAGTCCCGCGCACGCGACTTCCTGGAGAAGATCATCCAGGTCCGGCTGGACCTTCCCGCCTTCCGCGAGCGCGACGCCGGCATTTTGGTCGATCGTTCCCTCGCGGCAGTCCTCACCTCGCACAACCTGACCCTGACAGCCAGCGAGCAGGAAAGGCTCTCCGAGGCCTACTACCGCTACCTACAGGGCAGGCTGCGTACCCCGCGGGCCATCAAGCGGTTCTTCGGCCAGGTGGACGCCACCCTCGGCCAGCTCGCCGGCAACGTCGACATCGTCGACTTCCTGCTCGTCACCTTCCTACGCACCAGCGAGCCCCGCGCCTACCAGTTGCTGTGGCAGCACCGAGCCGAGCTCACCGGCACCAGCATCGACCTGCCCTCACGCCGTGACGAGCGGCCCGAACAGCATCTCGAGCGCTGGCGTACCAGGCTGCAGGACGCCGGCGTCGCAGAACAGCACCTGGACAGTGTGATCGGCCTGATGGGCATGCTGTTCGCACCGCTCCGGCAGGCTCTCGGCTACGGTGCCAACACCCAGGCCATCGCGCTGCGGCGCGGCATCGGCAGCATCGACTACTTCGACCGGTACATGGTCTTCGGCATCCCCGACGACGACCTTCCCGAGGACACCTTCGACACCGCCCTGCAGCAGCTGGCCGACGGGACCCCAGGAACCGAAGCAGACGAACTCCTCCTGCGTCTGCGCGACGACACCCAGCGCATCACCCGCCGCATCCAGTACAAGCGCACCGCCGGCACTCCCCTACCGGCGGTCGCGCTCCTCGAAGCCGCGGCCCAGCAGCATGGCCACCTCACCGCCGCACCTCAAGGACCCTTCGGCCTACTCACCGCCGATTTCGCCATGAGCATCCTCGTAAAAGACCTCCTGGCCGACCTTGCCGAGCCCGAACGGCCTGCCGTCCTCAAAGCCATGGCCAAGACCGCCGACGGAGCCGTCCTGGCCGCTCGTACCCTTCAACGCATCACCAGCGGCAACGGCGCCGACAACCCAGACCACACACAGGCGGCGACTACGCCCGACTGGATCGGTGATGCCAGTTCACTGATCAGTCGCGAGATCGCACAGCATCTCACCGTCTGCGCATGTCGACCCACCGACGAACTCACCGACCTGCAGATCACGCTCATCTGGGCATGGCGCCACACCGACTCCGAGGTTTGCCGGACCTGGATCAACCAACGCTTCGACCAGGGGTGGGATCCACTTGCCCTCCTCTCCGTACTCCTACCGCCCGACCGGGCACCGTTTCCCCTCATCGACCACGACACCCTGCAACGTCTTGACGCGCTCATCGGCCTCGAGGCGCTGTACAGCCGCCTCGGCCCGCTCCTCGACGC
Organism: Streptomyces sp. NPDC088915; assembly: GCF_044749825.1. Taxonomy (NCBI): domain Bacteria; kingdom Bacillati; phylum Actinomycetota; class Actinomycetes; order Kitasatosporales; family Streptomycetaceae; genus Streptomyces; species Streptomyces sp. NPDC088915. Next base: position 41,173 of record NZ_JBIVIR010000028.1, on the reverse strand, counting down.
CTCCGCAGCAAACCCCGACACCCCTCAGGACGACCACCCGGCGCGCATTCTCCAAGCACTCCGGGAGCACCGCGGCAACCCTCCAGCCAGCGGCTGACCACCCCCCTGCCTCAACCCTCCGGACAAGACGGAGCAGCAAGCCGTGACGGACCAACCGCTCGCCCTCGCACCCGAACAATGGCAACGCCTCGCCGCCGCCCGCCAGGCCTACACCGACACCGTCAGCCCGTACTACGACGAGACCCTGCACGAAGTGACACAACGGGCACGCGTCAGTGGAAGCATCGACAAAGCCGACATCGGGGCACTGCTGATGTGGAAACGCCTCAGAGCCGACACACCCTGGGCGGCCGGACTCATGGCGCTCGCGGACACGGACGTACGCCGCGCGACCGCCGCAGGCACGACCGCTGTCCGGGACACCGCCCTCAGCCTCCGCGCCGGAGCACAAGCCGGCCGTGCCGCCCTCGCCCACCTGCCAGGCTTCCGCACCGGTGACGCCCTCGCCTCCGCCGTCCTCACCGCAGCCGCCCCCGACCGCATGGCCATCTACGACCGCCGGGCCCACAGCGGACTGCGCACTCTCGGCATCACCCTCAGCCACGCACCCGGCCGCTACAGCCGCTACATGGAAATCATCGACCAACTCTTCGCCACCGCCCCAACCCCGATCCGCACCTGGACCCCACGCGACATCGACACCGCCCTGTACTGGATGACCGCATAACAACACGCACCGAACCTGATCACCACGCGTGGAACATGACCACACCTGACCAGCAGCCGCGCCACCTGGCAAAACAGCAGCCCAATACAGAGAACCGACACCCCGGCCCCCCATCACCACACCGTGACAACCCGCCCCAGAGCCCGACCGCCTCCAACAACAAACTGATCAACCCAGGCCAGCCACCACCCACTGATCAGAAAAACCGCCCCTGGACAGCTGCTGTCCGCGATCGGGATGCGGTGGTCCTGATGGTGGGCGTCGTCGTCACTGCGGTCTGCTCGATCAAGACCTGGACCAGTTAGCCCGCTGGTCAGGCTCTGGCGACCGGCGCGACTTTGGTGCGCCGATTCGCGCCGACTTCTCCCCACGCACCTCAACACACTGTCAGGATGTTGTTCAGGACCTAGGGTGTGCGCCGATCCAGGGGAGCGTGATGGTCGGATCCGCAGGAGTACGTCGGGCCACTCGCTGGCAGGATTCGGTGCGGCTGCTGTTGCTGATCGACGCCGCCGCAAAGCCGGCGGCCGAAGGCGAGTCGGTGCCGCCGGCGACCGTCGGGGTGGTCCACACCCAGGTACGGCTGCAGAAGCTCGACTTCTGGGTCCGCAATCCGGACTACCTGGCCTACGAGCTGATGAACGAGTACGTGGCCGCTCCAGACGTTCCTCGGCTGCTGGAGCTTGCCGCGGAGATTCTGGAGTCGGAGGAACCGGATCTGCGGCGCTTCCCGATGCTGCGTTACAAGTACGGCGCCTTCGAGGAGCTCGATGACGCTCTGGCGCCGCTGGTGGAACGGGGTCTGCTGCGCAAGACGCAAGTCGTCGGGCGTGAGCGCGTGGTGGAACACATCTACTTCCTGCTGGAGCGGGGCCGGCAGGTGGCGCAGTCGATGGTCGCCGAGGCGCCCGCGCTGGCCTGGTACGTCGAGCGCACCCGCCTGGTCGTGGACCTGGTCGACGGTCTCGGCGGCACGCAGCTAAAGGACCGGCAGTACCTGCTGCGGGACTACGCCGATACCCCCTGGGGCCAGCACATCGGCCCCATCACCGAGCAGGCCCGCGAGCGGCTGCGTGAACTTCAAGCGGCACCAGGCCCGGGAGCGACGGGCGACACTGACCAGGAGGCTTCATGACCGCGCCCGGCCCGGCCCGCTCCGACGCGAAGGACCTGACCGTCGCCCCGAGCGCTGGCGACATCCTGAAGGGGGTCGCGGAGAAGCTGGGGCTGACGCCGGTGCAGGTTGAGCGGACTCTGGCCGAGGCGAACATCACCCTGAAGAGTCCGACTGCCGCCGACCGGCGGCTGCGCATCATCCGGCTGCGCGCCAGCGGCACGAAGCACTCGGGCGACGACTTCACCGTGAAGCAGCCCTTCACTCCAGGGGTGTGGGCGATCGTCCACCCGGACAACAGCGCCGGGAAGACCAGCCTGCTGGAGTTCCTCGTCTTCCCGTTGCGCGGCGGGCCGCGCGATCTGCCGCCCGATGTCCGATCGTGGCTGCGGCATCTGAGCGTGGACATCGCTGTGGCTGGCCGGGCGATCCGCATTGTCCTGGACGTCGATGACCAGCCGCACCCACAGTTGCGGGTCCGGATCCTCGCTGGGGAGTCCGTTGACCAGCTGCTTGCCGCGGACGACGAAGCGCTTCGTCTGCTGGCGACAGCGTCCGGCAACGAGGAGGTGAGCCGGTGTATCGGTGAGTTCTTCCTGGACGCGCTGCGTATGGAGCACACCAACCTGTGGCAGGTGACCGGCGGCGCCGACGGCGAGGGGGCCCCGCAGGTCCACGGGTGGGCGTCGTACTTCGGGGCCTGCTACCTCAATCCCGGTGGGGACGAGATCCTGCTCGGCGATGTCGCCGGTGGCCTGCCTGGACGGCTCATGGAGCTGTTCGTCGACATCCCGTACAGCACGGCCCTCACCCAGCTGTCCGTCGCCGGGAAGCGGGAGAAGAAGACGATCACCCAGGGGCAGCGCCGGGCGGAAGGGGACGCGGAAGCCCGCCGGACCGAGCGTGAGGCGTGGCAGACCGAACTCGTCGACATGACTGGGCAGATCGAGGCGTGGCGTCGGGCGGCTGCCCAAGACATCTCTCCGCTCCTGCGGGCTGCCGACCAGGCTGCGACGGAGCTGCGTGGCGTGCGGGCGCTGTTGGAGGAGGCCGAGCAGACGCTCACGGAGGTGTCCGCCGCCCGGATGCGCGCGGAGCAGGGGCTACTGGATGCCCGGGAGACGTGGCAGGCCCGGCGGGTCCTGGGGCGGCTGGACCCGGTGTGCTGTCCGCGGTGTGAGGAGCCGCTGGGCAGTGGGCGGCGCAGCGAGGAGCGTGAGCAGGCGAGCTGTGCGGTGTGCACGCGGCCGCTGCCCGAGGTCGACCCGGAGACCGCTGAAGCGCTGCTGGCGGAGCTGGAGCAGACCCTGGAGCGAGCCCAGGATGCCGAGCGGGAGGTAACCGACCGGCGGCTGAGGGTGGCTGAGGCGGTGCAGAGTGCTCTGACCGACCATCGCGAGGCGGCAGCCGGCCTGGAGCAGGGACTTGCCAGCTCGCAGGCCCACGATCGGCTGCGTGAGCTGGAGATCCGGGCGGCCGAGCTCCGAGGACGGCTCGAGGCGACCGGATCGACGCCTCCGGCTCCGCCGGTACCGGTGTCCGCCCAGGTCCTGGCCGCCACCGAGGAAGCTGTCCGAGCGGCCGTCGACGCTGCGGCGAAGCAGCTGTTCCCGGCGATGAACGAAGCGATCGTCGAGCTCGCCACACGGTTCGGCGTCCAGAACCTCGACAGCGTCAAACTCGACCGCGCCGGCAAGGTCAACGCCGTCAAGGCCGGGGTGAAGACCGCGTTCAAGAGGCTCAGCCGCGGCGACCGGCTCCGCATGCGAATCGCGACCGTTATCGCGCTGCTGCGGGTGAGTGCTGACCGTGGCGTGGCCACGCACACCGGCCTCCTTCTGATCGACTCGGTCGCCGCCGAAGAAGTCACCGAGGTGCCCGCCCGCACCCTGATCGCCGAGCTGCAGGCCATCGCCGCAGAACTTCCCGAGCTGCAGGTCGTTCTCACCACGGCACAGCCCGAGCTCGTCGACGCCCTGCCGAAGGACCACCTCATCACCAGCGACGGTGAACACCTGTTCTAAGCTGCTCGTTCGCGAACCGGCCGGCGACAAGGAGAGGACCGTGGCCCCAAGCGTGGACCAGATGCTCCAGGCCTGGGCCAGCCACGCGACCGACGACGAGTTGGACGCCGGGCCCTCGATCGAGGACCTCGGCGGTGCCGAGGCGGTGATCGCGGAGGCCGACCAGCTCGCTGCCGGTCCACTCCTGCCCTACCTGCTCACGGCACTCGGCCGCGACCTCGACGCCGTGGAAGGTGACCAGGCCCGGCAGTTGCTTGACGCTGCGGCCCAGGGGCTGCGGAACCCCCAGGCCGCCTGGGTCCTGGCCGACGCGATCGACGTGGTGTGCGCCCACCCGGCGCTCGCCACCCGCCTCGGCACCCGCACGATCCGGGACCTTGCCGCACACGTGGAGGCCGCGCTCGCCGGCGACGCCGACGCCGCTCTCGCCCAGCCGGCCGTCGCCGGGCTGCTGCGCCTGGCCGTCGCGCAGACGGCCACCCCGCACCGCCTCATGGCGTTGCTCGCCGAGATCACCGGGGACGAGCCAGCCGAGGCCCTGGAGCGCCTGCCGATCCTGGTCGGCGTCGCCCACGACCACTTCGGCGACGACGCCCTGCTCGATGTCCTGAGCGCACTGGAGAACCAGACCGATCTGCCAGCGGGCACCCGGGCCGACGCCACCTTCGAACTAGCCGTCGCGGACATGCGCAGCGCGCTGGAGGCATCCGACCGCTCGGCCGTCGAAGACCATCTGCGCCGGGCCCTGATGCGGTTCAAGGACCTCGACCGCACCCACGAGGCCCGACTCGACGCCCGCGCCCACGCCGCCGCCGTCGACGCGGTCCTCGTCTTCGGTGAACTCGACCAGCAGCCCACGACAGCCGCACCCGCCGAGCAGCGCCTGGCCCAGGCCGCCGCCCAACTGGATGCCACGACCACTCTGCTGACCGAGTGGACACGCGGTATGCACCGGCTGGACTGGCTCAGCGCCCGCGGACTTGCGCAGAGCGCCTGGTCCCGGCTCGTCACCTCGCTCCAGACCGCCCGCACACACCTGGACCAACCCAGCTGGTACAACCCGGCTGGCACCCTCGGCGACCTGCTGGACGTCTACGTCGCCAGCCGCAGCATCCACACCACCCGGGCCGACGGATACGGCGGCCTGACGGCACTGGTGAGCCCACCGGTGGAGGCCGCGTTCGTACGCAGCGACGGCCTGCTGCACCACCTCGAACAGGCCCTCACCACCGACCCGCAGTTCACCGGCTCCCCCGACGCACGGACGCTGTACGAGGTCGTCCAGGCCCAGCGGCGGGCAGCGCCGGCGACCGGGCAGGTGATGCCGGGAAAAGCCCTGGAGGGCCGCCCCACGCTCGCCAGGCTCTTCCAGGCTGACGCCCCAGGACTGCGTGACGACCTCGACCCGCAGCTCCTAGATCGGATCGAGCAGCTCTTGCAGCAGCAGTCCAAGGGCTACACCCCCACCGGCAACGCCCGCTTCGACGCCCACCTTGCATCCCTGCTCGAGGAGCTGGCCACCAGCCCTGCATGGAAGCCCCGCGACAGCTCCTACTTCACCACCCTGCTGGAGCAGTTCCTCCGGTTCCTCTACGACCGCTTCGACGCCCAGGCCGACTACTACGGCGCCCGCACCGCCTACCTCGGCCCCTGCACCGCCAAGAAGCCTGACGGCAGTCCCGACCACTGGGCCGAGAAGCACGTCCAGGACGACCTCCACCAGCACCTCGCCGGCACACTTACCCCCGGCACCGTGCAGCGCGAACTCATCGACGTCGCCAGCGGACGCACCGACGTCACCTACACCCCCGAACCCGGCAGCCGCTTCGTCGCCGAGGTCAAACGCCGCGACACCAGATGGACCCGCGAACGCATCGAGAAGAGCTACCTCGCACAGGCCGCCAACTACACCGCCACCGGCCCTCCCTTCGGCCTGCTCCTGGTCGGGGACGACAGCGGCCACACCAGCGGCTATCGGAGCATCGAGGACAGCGTCTGGATCATCCACCACTCGCGCAGCGCCACCGAGGTACCCCGACTCATCCTGGTCGGCATCCTGCCGATCGGGCGCCCGACCCCGTCCGCACTACGTATGCCCCGCGTCACCACCTGACCCTTCCTCGGGCCGGTCACCCTGTTGACGCCTCGGGCGGCCGGGACCGGGGCAGGTCTAGGTCGTGTTTTAGAACTCGCTTACCTGCCTGGCTGCCCGTCCGGGGAAGCCTCGGCCGGCCATCCAGATGGTGAGGTCGCGAGCGATGTCGTTGATGCTGGTCGCCGTGGTGACTTCGTGCTCGTTGCGGACGGTGTCGCGCCGGACGATCTCGTAGCCGCCTTCGTCCAGGACGGCCACGGAGGCGAACCAGACGGGGTCGTCCTCGTCGGGCTGGACAACCACGAAGGTGTTGTCGGAGTCGTTGAGGTCGCTGATCATCATGAACAGCGCGTCCTCGGAGGGGTCGTCGATGCGGTCGCCGTTCTCGCTGTCGGCGCCGAAGTACTGAGCCCCCATCACGGTCTCTCCCTCACCCTCTTCGCCTTGGTCGTCGTCAGCATGGCATGCGGAACCGACGGCCCGGGTCCGTCACAGCCATTCGCCGATCGCGGCGATCAGGACGGTGGACTCGAAGCGGACCGCGAGTTTGTCGAACCTGGTGGCAACCGCTCGGTTGCGCTTGAGCCGGTTGATCCCGCACTCGACCGCTTGTCGGGCCTTGTAGTCCTCGCGGTCGAAGGCGGGAGGCCGCCCGCCGGCCTTCCCTCGCCGTTTGCGGTTGGCGACCCTGGTCGGCGGGCTCCGGGATCGTGCACCGGATTCCCCGCTTTCGCAGGTAGGCCCGGTTGGCGCGTGAGGAGTACGCCTTGTCGCCTCGCACCCGCAGCGGGCGGACACGCGGACGCCCGGGTCCGTTGCGGGGAACCCGGATGCCTTCCAGGACGGCGGTAAACTGAGGACTGTCACCGCGCTGACCTGCGGTGACCAGCAAGGACAGCGGCCGCTGGTCCTGCTCGCAGGCCAGATGAATCTTGGTGGTGAAGCCGCCCCGCGACCGGCCCAGACCGTGGTCGTCTGGCTCGGTGCGGGTGCCGCCGGACGGTTCCTATTGGGCTTGGCCGTCGCGGCGGGCGCCCGCGGCGTGCTGATGGGCCCGGCAGATCGTGGAGTCGACGTTGACCTCCCACGTGATCAGACCAGCCGCATCCGCGCGGGCTTGCAGTCGGGTCAGCAGCTCGGGCCAGGTGCCGTCACGCTGCCAGCGGCGGAAGAGTCCGTAGACCGTCTGGCACGGCCCGTACTCCAACGGCAGATCCCTCCAAGGAGCACCGGTCCTCACCTGCCATCGGATCCCGTCGATCAGCTTCCGCCGACCCAACGGCGGCCTGCCCCGCATCGCGACCGGCAGCATCGGCTCCAGCACAGCCCACTGCTCGTCAGAAAGATCCCCTCGCCCCACACCGCGATCATCACGGCGCGGGGCGAAGCGGGGATGCTTGTCGGCCAGCCAGCCCCCCGCCTCCTCGACGTAGGTGACGATGAGGCTCACGGGCGAGCAGCCGGGAGAGGTCGTTCTGCGTGACGCCACCGGTTCCCGGCCCGTCGTCGGGCCTGTCGAGTCGTGCTCGGGCGAGGCGCCCAGGATCGGGTAATGGGCTGCCCGTCACGGCGGTGCCCGACCGGGGCGAGCCGGTTGGGGAGCGAATTGCGCGTCATGCGTGAACCGTCCACAGGTCAGCGCCCCACGCCAGTGATCATTCCAGCGGCAACTTCCCCCGGCGACGGCTTTCCTACGAAGCCCGGGCGCCCGGACCCAGAACCTTGGCAGACTGTTCCACAGGCATCATGGGCGTTGGGGGTTCGGATGACGGGAATCGGTCTTGTTGCAGCAATCGAGGAGCTGCGGCAGGAGCTCTATCGGGCGCAGGACCTGGGGGCAGACCAGCAATTCGCGTTCGGTATCGAGGAGGCCGAACTGGAGTTGCAGCTGGAGCTGCGCAGCAGCGGCAATGGGGACGGCAAGCTCAGCTTCGGTGTGGCGGCCGTCGGCGTGGGCGGTGAGCACTCCACCGTCCGCACTCACAGACTGACACTGAAACTCTCGGTCCGGGACCGGGCTCGCGGCGGCTCCAGCCTTGAGATCAGCGATGCCGAATCCGGGTCTTGGGACGAGGAGTGATGGATCCGCACAGACTGGTGCTGATCCGCAGCGGGACCACACGGCTGCGTCATCGCGTCGGTTCCGGCTATCTTGTCGCACCCCGCCTGGTGCTCACTTCCGGGCACATCCTCCGGAACGGCGAGAGCGGCGACTACTGGGGGCAGATTCAGGTCAGAGTGGGGCACCCGGGCCGCAGTGAGACGGTACGCACCGGAGCAGAGCTGGTCTGGACCCATCCACAGGGCCTGGATGTTGCTTTGCTGCTCATACACGACGAGATCGACGTGCCGGGGTCGGTTCGATGGGGTCACCCTGTGGACACCGCCCCGCTGCGCTACGAGGGGCTGGGTTTTCCGCTGGCGTCTGCGGAGGGCGGCCGTGACGTCGAACACCTCAGAGGAGTCCTTCCTCCGTTGTCCTCCGGAGCTCGCGGCCTCTACGTCCTCGATCAGGAGCCTGCACCTGACCTCCGCGACGACGGCCGCAAGGCATGGGGAGGCGCCTCGGGAACCGCGGTGTTCTGTGAGGACCATCTGGTGGGCGTGGTAATCCGCGACGACCGGTCCTACGGTAACCGGCGCCTGCGGGCTCTACCGGCGCATCACTTCGTCCGGGACGACCGCTTCGAGGCACTGCTGCGGCGGTACGCCGACGGTCCTCCCCGCCTGACCGAAATCGGCGCCGCCCCCCCGAAAGCGCGGCCCGCGGCGGAACGCAGCCCGGCCGAGCAGGAGACCGAGCGGCTTCTGTGGTCGGTTCTAGGCGGCCGGATCAACTACGCGGCACATACCCGTGCCCTTGTACGGCTGCTCGGGTACACCGTCCCCGACAGCCATGAACCGACCATGCCCGACCTCGCGGCACTCGTGGCGGCTCATCCACGTGCTCTGCCCTCCCTGAGCGGCACCCTAACCACGGCCCTCACCGGAGAAGACGAGCGCACCCGCCTGACGGACGTCCTGACCCGCGCCCGTGCTGGCGGACTGTGCCTGCTCCTGTCCCTGGAAGAGTGCGAGCACTTACTGGAACTGCTCCGCGGCATCTGCAAGGACCAGCCCACGCTGGTCCCCCGCGCCGCCCGCGAGGCCCTGCGCTACGCCTGGCTGCCCGACCCGCTGAACCGTACGCATCTCTGCGCCGACGACCTCGAACACGTCATCGAGCACCTGGAGTCCGTCTCCGACAGCGAGCGCGTACCGGACTACACACCGCCCGTACCGGCCCTGCTCCGCCTGGTCGAATACGTGGCCGCCGCCCTGGGGAGGGAAGCGGGCTCGGAGCTGCGCAGCTGGTCTGATCGGGTGGCGGCCCGGACCAGCATCCATCCGGCGGCGCTTGCCGAGCGCCGTACCGACGCGGGCCACTGGGCCGCCCGGCAGCAGTCCCCATTCTCCAGCGTCGTCGTCGAGGTTTCTCGCGCGCGGACCGAACCGCGCGAGAGCTACTACTGCCGCGTCTTGCTCGCCCGCGCCGACGGTACTCACGCTCCCTTCCACGAGGCGGAAAGCGTTGCGAGGACACCCGAGGAAGTGGCTCGGCGCGTGCGCGACGCCGTCGAGGTCGTCTCGGACGAGCTAGGTCCGACGGACGCGCCCCACGCGACGGTTCTGGTGACCCGTGACAGCCTCCATCTCCCCATCGACGAGTGGAACCCTGGGGCACCCAACATGTTCGTGCCCGATCAGCCGATCGGCGCCGAGTTCTGCATCACCCTGAGCTGTCCAGAGATGAGCGACCTGGTGCGCAGTAGAGAGCGTGAGCACCGGCGGCGCTGGGAAAGCGGCCACGCGGCCCCCTTGGTAGTCGACGACGAGCGTGTCACTCCGCCACGGCTTCGGCGGCTGCTGCAGACCACTCACCGTGACGTCACCCGGGTCGTGCTCCACGGTTCTCTGGAACAGCGGGACGCACTGCTCGAACTCTGCCTGGCACTCGGCGTCCCGGTCGTTCTCTGGGACCGGCGGGCCGACTGCCCCGCAGATGCAGCTGGACTGCGGCACCTGGACCCCACCGGCCCGCTCGCCGATCTGCCCGAGCGGGTCCGCGTCTTCCGCGGGACAGCGTTCGACGAGCCGGAGACGTTCCCGGCGCGGCCCGCGCTCGTATGGGAGGAACCCGATCGGCGGCCGCGGCCCGAATCGCTGTCCCTGCAAGACCCTTCAGAAGGAGTCCACGCGTCATGAGCGCCGCAGAATCCGCTGCCACCGGCCACCACGCCCCGTCCGGCGACGGGGACTGGCGGCTCTTTCGGGGCCATGGGACGCCCCGCCCAGTAGCCTTCCCGCCCGCCCCGCCATGGCGCCGGCTGCATCCGGAGGGGCCCGAGGGCTCACGGACCGCACGCCCCCGCCCGTACCTGATCGACCCCGACGACGCAGACATCGTCAACGCCGCTCTCCACCTGCGCCGGCCTCTGCTGGTCACGGGGCACCCCGGTACCGGAAAGTCCTCTCTGGCCCACGCAATCGCCCACGAACTCGCCCTCGGCCGCGTCCTGCACTGGGCGGTCAACAGCCGCTCGACCCTGCAGGATGCCCTCTACCACTACGACGCGATCGGTCGGCTGCGGGAAGCGAACCTCCGTCGGAACACGGACAGCTCCGAGCCCGGCATCGGCCAGTACATTCGGCTCGGTCCCCTGGGCGTCGCGCTGCTGGCTCGAGGCCGGCCCAGGGTCTTGCTCATCGACGAGCTGGACAAGGGCGATGTCGATCTGCCCAACGATCTGCTCACTGTATTCGAGGAGGGCGAGTTCGAGATTCCGGAACTCAGCCGCCTCCCCGAGGAACATTCCACGGTCCATGTCCGGACCGACGACCCGGACGTGTCAGCCCCGGTGACCCGCGGCCACGTCTGCGGCCATGAGTTCCCGGTCGTGGTCATCACCAGCAACGGTGAACGCGAGTTCCCGCCCGCCTTCCTCCGGCGGTGCGTCCGTCTTGACCTGCCCGAGCCCGACGAGGAGCGGCTGCGGGACATCGTCGCCGCGCACCTCGGCCACGAGGCGCTGCACGATATCGATGACCTGTTGGAGGAGTTCCTGGGCCGCCGAGCGCCCGGAGAGCTCGCGACCGATCAGCTCCTCAACGCGGTTTTCCTGCGCAAGGGCGGCATCGACCTGGACGCCGGCCGGCTGCTCGATGCCGTTCTGCACCAACTCAACGGGGCGGTGTGAAGGCATGCTCGGACGTCTGAGGGAGATCCTGGCCGGGAGTGGCGTCGACCTCGCCGACGAGGAACTCCTTGACGTCCTGTGGCTGGCCAGGAACCTGCCGGGCGACGTCGTTCCGTTGGCACGACGTCTGACCCCGGCCACCCTCTTGCGGCAGGCCGCCGAGCAGGGTGAGCCCCGGGCGCCCGACGTGAACGCTCCCGTGCAACCGGGCGCGCACCCGTCGCCAGACGTCGCACCGCACCGCCTGTTTCCCCTGCATGCGGCCCCACGGGGGAAGGGGAGCGACAGGCTGGAGCTGCCTCCACACCGGGCGCACGCCGTGCGCACCCCGGGCCCTAACGTCCTGCCCAGCCGTCATCTCACGCTCGGCAAGGCCTTGCGACCGCTGCGGCAGCGGCTCCCCGATCGGCACCGTCAGGAACTCGACGTGGCACGGACAGTGGAGGCCATGGCCGAAACGGGTCTGCCCGAGACCGTGACGAGTCCCGCCCGTAGCCGCTGGCTCTCCCTCGCCCTGCTGATCGACGACGGCGTGTCCATGGTCCTATGGAAGCGTCTGGCCTCCGAGATCCGCACGCTGATGGAACGGGCCGGAGCCTTCCGCGATGTCCGTGTGCTCGGACTGGACACTCGCGGTCCCCAAGCCCCTTTCCTGACCAGCCGTCCTTACCGGCGGCAAGGTCCCTTCCTTCCGCCGACCGCGCTCTGTGACCCCACCGGTGGCACCCTTGTTCTTGTGGTCAGCGACGGCGTTGGCGACGCCTGGTGGGACGGCCGAATGTGCGAGGCGGCGGCTCTGTGGGCCCGACGGCAACCCACCGCCATTCTGCAGGCGTTGCCAGCCCGGCTCTGGGTGAACTCGGGCATCACGACTCGGCCATGGCACGTCACCAGTGCCCGCAGGGGCGGCCCCACCACTGCCTGGCATGTCACCGACCCCAAGCTGCCGACGGATCTGATCGGCTTCAGCTCTGTCCCCGTCCCGGTGCTCGAACCCACACCGGCCGCCGTAGGCGACTGGGCCCGGCTGATCGCCTCACCGAGCGCGAGCGCGGTGCTGCCGTTGTGGGACATCGGGCGGCCCGCCACCCAGCCCCGGCACGCCGAGACCCGGCAGGGTCCGGACGCCGAAGCCGTCCTGCGCTTCCGCGGCGCGGCGAGCCCGGAGGCGTATCGGCTCGCCGCTCACCTCGCGGCCGTGGCGCCCGTCACTCCGCCCGTCATGCGCATGGTGCAGGAGGCCCTGGGGCCTCCGACGGACACCGGGCATCTCGTGGAGGTCTTTCTCGGCGGCCTCATGCGCAACGTCGCCGCGGACACCACCGGCCAAGGGCCGCAGCCTGAGTTCTTCGACTTCTCCGACGACGCGCGGCGAATCCTTCTCGGCACGCTCCCCGCCCGCGAGTTGCTGCGCACCGCACGGCTGATCACCGACCGCCTGGCAGCGTGTGTCCGGCGCTCACCAAGCTTCACCGCCTGGGTGGCGCACCCGGGGGGCGCCGCCGCCGTCGGCACACCCGATCACTCCTTCGCCCAGCTGGAGAAGCAGCTGCTGCAACGCCTCGGTGTCACCACGCGCATCGACGCCCCACCTGCCAACCGGCCCACCCCGACTCTTTCAAGAACCCAGGAACGGGCCCGGTCACAGACACCTGCGGCTCAGCAGACGAACACGAAGTCCAAGATCCTTCTGGTCGGCAGTCAGCCGGAGGGCCTGCTAGCCCTTGAGACCGTCCTGTCCGCACTCAACCAGACACTTGTCCGCGCCTCGTCGGGGGATGAAGCTCTCGAGGTGCTAAAAAACGACGGATTTGCCCTCGTTCTCCTTGCCACCCAGATGCCGGGAATGGACGGCTACGAAACCGCCGCTCACATCAAGCGCAATTCACGGACGCGTGAGATCCCGATCATCTTCCTCAGCGCGCCGGACGAAATGGCTCCCCATGGCACGTTCCGTGGGTATGCGGCCGGCGCCGTGGACCAAGTATCGCGACCGTACGATCCCTGGGTGCTACGCGCCAAGGTGGCCGTCTTCATCGACCTGCACCAAAAAAACATGCAACTGCGCAAGCAGGCAGAGCTTCTGCGCACCGGAGACACGACCGGGCTGCTGGCACAGCTGTCCACTCTGCTCTCCGATGCCGAGACGCAGGCACGCGACCTGACCGCACGGCTCCAGGCACAGGCATCGAGCACGAAGGCGAGAGCCGCAGCCGCCCGCCTGGAACACGCTGTCAGGGACCTGCGCCAGATGTTGGAGCACGCGTTGGAACTGCGCGAAGAACCTGGTGCCCCGCCCGCCCCGGCTTCCCTGCATTCACCACGCCGTCGAGACCTGTAAGGGAGCACGGCCGTGCGTGTCGCGCCACTGACAGGACTCGATCGCTCGTCTGTCGGGTCATAGCGAGGTCCCGACGGGAAGCCGTCTGATCGATGTGGTCACCCAGAGGCCAGCACCGGAGTAAACGTGGTCGGCAAGAACGGGAGCACCTGGTGGTTCGCGGATCTGGATGCTGCGGTGAGGGCGGACTTCGGTCAGCTCATGGGCTCCCGGAGCTCTCACGTCGTCCCCCATGCGCCACCTTCGTGATCGAGGCCATCCCAGTCGCTTCCGCTCCCCTGCTCGCAGTCACTCGATCGGGCCTGCAAGCAGCGGAGCGGCTGCGATCCCCTACTCTGCTCGAGGAAGGTGGAGGTATTGACGCACGGCCGCATTGTCGCCGGTGGAATCGGCCAGTAGCCGGCGTCGATGAGAACTTCACGCCGGTCTCCACCGAGAGGAGTCCGGCGCCGACTCCCTTGACGACCTCGTCCAACACTGCGGCACGGTCGGTGAGCGTGTGTGGTCCCCACATGAGGCGGGCGGGCACAAACTCCCCCGCAGGCCGTCCCTCGGCGTGGCCAGCCTGGTGGAGCCGTTGGACCATGCGCAGATAACCGTCGCCAGGGCCGGCAGGCCCGACTCCCGCCACACGGGGGCGTCGGCCTTGTTACCCGGCGCAGGCCGGGTCGTCGCAACAACCAGACGGGTGTCGGCGTCGATGACGACCTGTACGTTCGCCGAGAACCGGTAGTTGCGGGAGGAAGCGCCGACCTTGCGGTCACGGACCGGGACCAGGGTGCCGTCCACGAGCCACAGCCGTTCGTTGTCCGCCACCGGCCGCGGAGCCGACTGTGAACAGGCACACTCATGACAGCCACCCATCCTCACGATGAGCGCCTGACAGCAGCAGCCGGGTCACCTCGTGGCAGCCATGATCACTATCACTGCGCAGCATGCACACAGGCAGCTGCCCGTGCCCTGCTGGCGACCAGGCTGTGCCACCGCCACACCCACGCACAATCGGACAGCCCGAGACCCTGGTCGTCCTGGAGCGGATGGAGGCCGTGCCGTTCCGCCTGCGCGGCCGGTGGGAGGAGAAGCTGTAGACCGTCTTCCTGGACGACCTCGAGTTCGCGTGGGGACCCCGCATCCGCCTTAGCCGGTGAGCAGCCGGAACGAGCAGCGGGGCCGGGCAGGGTGATCCTGTCCGGTCCCGCCGTCGTCGGGTCAGCCGAAATCGAGCGTGTCCTGGGCGAAGTCGGCTGGGGGCGGAGTGGGCGGGGGCGCCGGCGGTCCGGCCGGGCGGGCGGCCTTCCAGCGTTCGGCCAGCTCGTCCTTCCAGCCCTTCGGCGGGGGCCAGGAGACGCCCCAGGCGGCGAGCTGGTCGCGCTTCCAGCCGCCGGCGGGCGTGCGGGCGGCTTCGACCTCTTCGGGCGAGGGGAGATCTGTCCTGGATGGTGAGCGCTTCGTGTTCAGAAGTTGCCCCGCGATGTGGTGCCGGAAGACCGACAGGTCAGATGCCCTACTCAGAGGGAGCCAGCCCTCGGGCATGGGAGAGCTCGCAAGCGAGGGAGGGTGAGCGCCGACGGGTGCGTAATACATCTCAGCGCGCTCTTCCCACACGGTCGACTTCAAGGCGACCTGCTCGTCGAACACTTCCTGTCGAAGGTTGAGCGCCCCGGCCTCGTTCAGCGCTCGGACAAAGTTCAGGAGTTCGATCGTGCCGACCATCGCCCAAGCCACCAGAGGTACAGCGGCGCGAAACCGGTCGCGCAGTCCGAAGGTGTCGCCTTCCTTACGTCGCTCTGGGTCGTGATGCACCACGTCTCCGTAGATCCAGGCCATGGCCAGCCCGTGCGCATCGAGGTCACGCTCTTCGCCCGTGGATGTGTCAGCGGCCATGACCCAGTAGCCGGATTCGTCGCGCGTGGAGGGGCTCACCCGTGTTCGCCACTCAGCGCGTGCGGCCCGTATCCACGCCGCATCTTGTGGGGCTGCTCGACAGGTGTAGCCCAGAGCCGAGAGCGCCTTCATGTGAAAGCAGTCTTCCTGCTCCAGCAGAATCGGCCTGATACGCGCTGCCGCAGATTCGACCACTTCCTCGGGCGGGAGCTCGTACGAGATCCAGACCTCGTCTCGGTCGACACGGACGTTGATGCTCATGCAGGTCAGCTCGACAAGAGCGTCCCAGTCGGCGGCCAGCGAGTGTTCCTCCACCCTGCGGGCTCTCAACACGAAGGCTTCCAGCAAGCGCTGGTGCTTCTCGTCAAGAGTTTCCGTCTGCCCGCGGCTCACGCTTCCCCCTCGCATCGACCGCTTCCAGCATGACGTGCCTTCTCCGTCGTATCCATCCAATTCGCCGGGCTGGTCCTTGTCAGAAGGAGAAGCGCGGCTGGTCGAAAGTCGTGTCACTGTCACGGAGCCGAGATATCGCGCCCCGCCACTGTTACGAGCCGAGACACGGCGCGCGGCCGTGCGGCGGGATCAGCGCCCGTACGTGCTGCGGCACAACTCCGCTGCGCCCATGGGTACGTGGATCTTCTGCGCCTGACGGCACAGCTGCCGCATCTGCGGCGCCTGCCCGGTCGTCGGCTCCCGGCGGGGCGCCGCGGTCTTCTTCGGGCTCTTACGGGGCTTGGTCGCCTTCCGTGGGGCCGTCCTGGTGGTGCTCCTCTTCGGGGTGCTCTTCACCGGGCGGCGGATCGTCGGTGTGGGCCTGCGGGCGGGCCCGGCAGGGGCGGGCCGTACGGCCGGGCGCGCCCCCGCAGCGACGGGCCCGGGGACGGGCCCGGGAGCGGGGGCGGTCGTCGCCGGGGGCGTGCCCGGCGGGGCGGCGGGCGGCCGGGGGTCGGTGGCGTCGAGCGCTTCCCGGGGCGCGGCCGGGGTCGGGTCGACCGGGGCCGGGGCCGGGGCCGGGAGCGGGACGGGCGGGTGGTCGGCGGCGTGCGCGAGGGCGGCGGGCCGGGCCGGGGCGGGGGCCGGGGTGTGGGGGACGGCCACGCACCCGCTCACGAGGAGCGCGGCCAAGGCGGCGCAGAGGGTGCGGCGGGGGTGCATGGGTCCACGCTCCCGCAGCGGGAGCACGCACTGGTGGTGGCGCGGCCCGGATCCACCGTGACGAGTGACCGCGCGGACCGCGCCCCGGGGCGGGCGGTGGTGGAACGGCGGCACGCCCGCCCGCAGGCGCGGGCGGGCGCGGTGGGGGCGGGCGGGTCAGGCGGGGGTCGTGGAGGACAGGACGGGGTGGTCAATGTGGTGGTGCTCGACGTCCACGCCGTACTCACCGCCCCACGCCTCCCAGACCAGCCGGGCGACGGTCTCGGCCACGGCCACGCTCCTTTACCGGACTAACTGATCGTTTCAGAATGAGGTTCGCAGGCGCCTCAAACAGATGATGCTGCAGGCGAGTTGGAGCAGGCCGAGGTGGAGGTCGGCGCGTATCTCGTAGCGAATGCGGAGTCGTTTGAACTGGTGGAGCCAGGCGAAGGTCCGTTCCACGACCCAGCGGGTCTTGCCCAGGCCGGAGCCGTGCGGAACACCGCGTCGGGCGATCTTCGGTGTGATACCGCGGGCCCGGAGGATGCGGCGGTACTTGTCGTAGTCGTAACCTCGGTCGGCGAACAGCCGGCCCGGCCGGTGACGAGGCCGGCCGACCATGCCGCGGATGCGGGGGATCGCGTCCAGCAGCGGCGTCAGCTGGGTGACGTCGTGCCTGTTTCCGCCGGTCAGAGTCACGGCAAGGGGAGTGCCATGGCGGTCGACGATCAGGTGGTGCTTGCTGCCCGGCCGTGCGCGGTCGACCGGCGAAGGTCCGGTGTGAGCCCCCCCTTCAGAGCTCTGATGTGCGAGCCGTCGATCGCGGCGTCGTCCATGTCCAGCAGGCCGGCCTTGCGCAGTTCGGTCAGGAGTACTTCGTGCAGGCGGGGCCAGACACCGGCCTCGGTCCAGTCCCGCAGCCGCCGCCAGGCCGTCACCCCGCTGCAGCCGGTCCGCTCGGCGGGCACGTCTCTCCAGCTCACGTTCTTGCGCAGCACGTACACGATGCCCCGCAAGGCAGCACGGTCGTCCGCCGGCAGGCGTCCGGGATACCGACGGCGCCGCGGCGGACGGGGCGGCAGCAGCGGAGAGATGCGTTCCCACAGGCCATCAGGCACAAGATCATCCGACACCCGCAACACTCTGCCGCCACCAAGCCCGGCCGCCAACCCCCAACAGCGAACTCATTCTGAAACGATCAGTAAGGACAGGCGGCCAGAATCAAGGAGAAGCAGCTGTGGGGCCGCACGAAGAACGAGCGGGCCGACCGCCACCGCCGCGGCAGCAAGGGCGGCCGGCCCACTGTGATCGCGGCGCCTGCTATGAGGCCGGGGCGGCCCAGAGTTTGGTGCTGTGATCCCCGATGAGAGCGCCGATGTGGGTGAGTGCGTCACTGACCGGCTGCGGGTCGAGCCGGCGTCCGTCACGCAAGCGCAGTGCGACGTGATCGTCAGCGGCCTCCTTGGCGCCGATGACGGCTTGGTAGGGGACCAGGCGGGCTTCTCGGATTCGGGCGCCCAGGCTGCCGCGGTCCGGTCCCGCGATCTGGGCACGCAGTCCCAGTCGGGTGCAGTGTTGGGCGAGGGCAGTGGCGTTCGGCAGTTCGGTGTCGGAGATCGGGAGAATGACCAGCTGGGTGGGGGCGAGCCAGGCGGGGAAGGCGCCGCCGTGCTGTTCGATGAGATGGGCGACGGCTCGTTCCACACTGCCGATGATGCTGCGGTGGACCATGACCGGGCGGTGTTTGGCGCCGTCCGCGCCGATGTAGTGCAGGTCGAACTGCTCGGGCTGGTGGAAGTCGACCTGGACAGTGGACAGGGTGGACTCCCGGCCGGCGCCGTCGGTGACCTGGACGTCGATCTTGGGGCCGTAGAACGCGGCCTCTCCCTCGGCCGCCTCGTAGACCAGGCCGGAGCGGTCGAGGACGTCGGTCAGCAGGGCGGTGGACCGCTGCCACTTCTCGGGTGCGGCCACGTACTTGCCACCGGGGCCCGGGAGGGAGAGCCGGTAACGAGTGGGGGTGATGCCGAGCGCCTCGTACGCCTGGCGGATCATCTCCAGCGCCACCTGCGCCTCCTCGGCGACCTGGTCCAGGGTGCAGAAGATGTGCGCGTCGTTGAGCTGGATGGCCCGCACACGGGTCAGTCCGCCGAGCACGCCCAAGAGTTCGGAGCGGTACATGCCGCCCAGTTCGGCCATCCGCAGGGGCAGTTCGCGGTAGCTGTGGGAGCGGGAGCGATAGATCACCGCGTGATGGGGGCACAGGCTCGGCCGCAGGACGACCTGCTCTCCGCCGAGATCCATCGGGGGGAACATGTCGTCGCTGTAGTGCGCCCAGTGCCCCGAGATCTCATACAGCTCCCGCTTGCCGAGAACCGGTGAGTACACGTGCTGGTAGCCCGCCCGCCGCTCGGCGGCACGGATGTACTCCTCCAGGGTGTGCCTCACGGCCGCGCCGTCGGGCAGCCAGTACGGCAGGCCAGCGCCGATCAGCGGATCGGTGTCGAACAGACCCAGTTCACGGCCGAGCTTGCGGTGGTCGTGCACGGTGGTCATCGCGGTCTCCTTGCTGGTTGCGGAGCAAGTGACCGGGCCTACGACGAAGCCCCGGGGCACTTGCCCCGGGGCTTCGGATCAGATCATCTGTCAGCGCGCCGGGACACTCTCCGGCGTCGTCGTCATAGCAGCGCGCTTCATGTCGCAGACGTTAGCAGGATGTACCGCGGCCCACACGGTCATTCCTCGGTCAGGAGATTCGCCGGACAGCCCCTGGATGAGAGCGGCCCCGCCTGGGGCGGGCCGGTGATGCGGGGTGATCAGCTTCGTGGCCGGGGTTCTCCTTCATCCGGTTGAGACGGTGATGCGTCGTCGGTGAAGACGGGCATGTCGAGGTCGACCAGTTGAGGGCGTCCGTCGGTGGGGATGTTCTTGAGGCTCTTGAGCTTGGCCATCGCCGCGTCGAAACTGATCTGAAGTCCCTCGACCTCGCCGAGCCAGCCGTTGGCGCGGGCTTCGCGGATGCGGTCGCGGAGGTTCTGGATGATCTCGATGAGGCGGGGCTTCTGGCGGGGGTCCATCTGGAGGACCGGGCAGCGGATGCAGGCATCCGCTGTCCGACGCTCCAGATCAACCCGAAAATGCTGGCGCGTTTGGATGAATTGGAGGAAGATCTTCAGGTCAGGCGAAGGCAGGCAGGGGCTGAGAAGTGGCTCGGTGAGATCGACGGCATCCACCTAACATTGACGTTCCTGCGCGCCAAGCGCGGCGAGGGTCTACGGCTCAACCGTCGAGGTCCTATCGATCTCGGCTTGCCACACCCACGGCGTCCGGAGGGAAGATGACCATCCCGTCCAACCCGCTTACACCTCAGACCGTGCAGAGGCTGGCCTTCATCCGCTTCCTCCACGAGCAGGGCGTGGCGCAGTCTCGGCAGCCTCAGCCTCTGGCGGCGACTGCTGTGCTGTCCTTTCATGACGCAGTCGAGCTGTTCCTTGTTCTCGCGGGGGAACACCTCCAAGTCGGTCTTCCCACTCAGATCAACTTCTCTCAGTACTGGGAAAAGCTTGCGGCTGGTCTGCCGGCCAACGCGCAGTTGCCGAGCAAGAAAGCCATGGAGCGAATGAATAAGCTCCGAGTGAACCTCAAGCACCATGGCGCCGTTCCCTCCCCTACAGACATTGACCAGGTTCGTGCGGACGTGCTGACATTCTTCACCGATGCCACCCCCCTGATCTTTGGGGGGTCGTTCACGCAGATCGACATGATCGACCTCGTGGCGAGGTCGCAAACTGTGAACTTCCTGCAATTCGCGCAGAGTTGTGCAGACAATGGAGACTTGCCGCAGGCGATGGCAGCACTTTCGATCGCCTTCACGGAACTCATCGAGCACTACACCGAGACCCGACGGTCGGCCTATAGGCCACCGTTCCGGTTCGGCGATGTCGGGGACTACCGAGATGAGAGCCAGAAGATCGGTAGAGACAGAGAAGTAAAGAAACTGCGCCTAACGGACCTATTGAGTCATATCAAGGACCTCTCGAAACAGCTATCGAGTGTCACAAAGGCAACTAAGGAGATACAGCGGGCGATGCGCGTAACCGCACTCGGAATCGACTACACCCGATACGCGCAGTTCGACGTCCTTACCCCTCAGGTCGGGCGCTACTTTGGTGGAAACGCCAGCTTCTATGTGGAAGTGGGGCACAAGTTGCTGACCCATGCGGACTATGAGTTCGCCCGCCTGTTCGTGATCGAATCCGCAATGCAAGCAGCCAAGGCAGACACTGTGCTCCAGCGCAGACTTGATCATCGCGCGGCCGCGCAGGGGAGCTGGGGCCAGGGCGAGCATCGCGACTGGGAAGGGCCTGACCCCTTCGGGAACTAACTGATGGTTTCAGAATGAGGTCGCGAGGCGGCGAAGGCTTATGGGATACCGCTGGATGAGGCGAGGGCCCGTTCGGTCTGCCCATGCAATTCTGTGTCGCGGCCTGTCCCACGACGGCCGGCAGCCGTGCAGGCTCGCCCGGTCGGCCTGCACGGCTGCATAGTGTGCTCATGGATCGATTCGTGGGTCAGGGCCGCCTCGAATGGTGGGCTAATCAGTCGATTTGCCTTGAAATGTACGACATCAACGTAACTGCCACTGTCGACGCGGACGGCAAGTGGCGGGCGACCGGTCGGCATGCCAATGCCCTTGACGCGACCCAACGCGAGGGCTGGGACTTCCTCATGGAGATGGATCCCCACTT
Source organism: Streptomyces sp. NPDC088915 (assembly GCF_044749825.1). Classification (NCBI taxonomy): domain Bacteria; kingdom Bacillati; phylum Actinomycetota; class Actinomycetes; order Kitasatosporales; family Streptomycetaceae; genus Streptomyces; species Streptomyces sp. NPDC088915. Next base: position 19,869 of record NZ_JBIVIR010000028.1, on the reverse strand, counting down.
CTCCATTGCGTTTCCAGGTGAGGACTGCGGCGAGATCACGGTGCGAGTCGTCGAGGCCGAGGATGGAACCCTCACGCTCGTGGAGGCACCGGACTGGGACGGCTCCGTGAGCGTCACCTTCGACCTCACCTGAGTTCAGCTCGCAAGGGCAGGAACCCGACTTCGCTACCCTGCACCGACTTCGACGCGTCGCCCCTTACTGATCTTTCAGAATGTGGTTCGGAGGCGGCGCAGGCATATGAGGCTGCAGGCAAGTTCGAGCAGGCCCTGGTGGAGATCGGCGCGTCGTTCGTAGCGGGTGCGGAGCCGTTTGAACTGGTGCAGCCAGGCGAAGGCACGCTCGACGACCCAGCGCACCTTGCCCAGTCCGGAGCCATGAGCGACGCCGCGTCGGGCGATCATCGGCTTGATGCCGCGTTTCCACAGCAGGCGGCGGTACTTGTCGAAGTCGTAGCCCCGGTCGGCATACAGGCGCCGGGGCTTGCGGCGGGGACGCCCCCGCAGACCCCGAATCGACGGAACGGCGTCGAGCAGGGGCAGGAGCTGGGTGACGGCGTGCCGGTTGCCACCGGTGAGCGTGACGGCGAGCGGGGTTCCGTGCCGGTCGACAATCAGGTGGTGCTTGGAGCCGGGGCGGGCCCGATCGACGGGCGAGGGTCCGACGTGGTCCCCCCTTTCAGCGCCCGGACGTGCGATCCGTCCACGGAGCAGTCGTCCAGGTCCAGCAGGCCGGCGCGACGAAGCTCGGTCAACAGGGTGGCGTGCAGGCGCGACCAGACACCGGCCTCGGTCCAGTCCCGCAGTCGGCGCCAGGCCGTCACCCCGGAACAGCCCACCGCCTCCGCGGGGACGTCACGCCACGCGACACCGGTCCGCAGCACATACAGAACGCCGGCGAGCGCCACTCGATCGGGAACACGCAGCCGCCCCGGGTGGCGATGGCGCCGTTCGGGGGCGGGCGGCAGCAGCGGGGCCACCCGCTCCCACAGGTCATCCGGAACAAGATCAGCACGCACGTCGGACACCCTGCCGACCAAGATCGTCGAGCGCAAGACCCACGGCTCAACTCATTCTGAAACGATCAGTAAGAACCTGCTGGCCTCCTATTCGTACTCGTCGAAGAAGCCTGGCTTCTTCGACCATTACGAAAGAAGGCGCTTGGCCTGGGCTTTCGCCCGGCAGGTGCCTTCCTGTGCTCCGATCAACAACAACTGTGCCGATCCTGTTGGCCCTCGTACGGACAGCACATCGGGGTGGGACGTCACGGCGTGGTGGTCGAGCGCAGTCGGTACACCTCCACCGCGGTCGTGTACAGGTCGCGGACGAGGGCGACCGATGTGCAGTCCCGGGAGACCGACAAGCCGCGCAGCCGCCCGCCGTCCGGAGAGAGCTCCCCGCCGGACGGGCCGGCCAGAGTGGTCAGAGGGGTCGCACGGTCGGCCGCGGCCAGGTCCCAGAGCGCCGCGGACCAGTTGCCAGTGCCCTCTCCCCCGGCCATGTCGTAGGTGCCGGTGGTCAGGGCGGCGGCCCTGTCCTGGCACACCCGTACGTCAAGGGCCGTGCCTTGCCCGCTCCCACCGAGCGCTACGCGTCCCTGGCCAGTCGCCGTGTCCCAGACCTGGCCGAGCCCGTCGGACGTCAGCGTCACCGCCCGGCTGCCGTCGGGTGCCAGGCCCACCGCCGTGACCTGTTCGCTCCTCCTGCCCGCGGCCAGGACGACGGGGCTGTCGTCGGCGAGCCGCCACACGCGGGCCCGGCCGTCGCGGCTGCCGGAGACGAGCAGTGCTCCGTCCCCGGAGAACTGCAAGGACGTCAGCGCGTCGGTGTGGCCGGGGTGTTCGGCACGCAGCGCGCCGTCCGAAGTGCGGTGCGTCCACACCGTCCCGTAGGCGTCCGCCAGGGCGAGCAGGTTTCCGTCGGGGCTCAGAGCGAGCCGGCTGACCGGTCCGCTCTCGCGTCCCGTACGGGATTCCGGGTGGTCCACGGAACTCAGGAGCTTCCCGTCGGACGCGCGGTGCACCACGATCCGCCCGGTGTCCAGTCCCAGAGCGAACACGGACCCGTCGGCGCTGACGGCGATCTCTCCCACCGCTCTTCCGGGACGCACCGTGGCGCGCGGGGCGCCGCCCCGGCGCAGGTCCCAGACCCGTACCGAGTCGTCGTCGACGCCGGTGGCCACCAGGGCCGAGCCGGTGAGGTCCACGTCGACCAACCCGACGGGCCTGCCTTGGGTGTCGGGCGCGGCCCGGGCGCGACCGGTCGTCGCGTCCCAGCTCGCCAGCGTGCCGTTCTCCAGGGCGGCCACCAGCGACCCGCCGTCCCCGCTGAAGGCGGTCCACGACACGGCGGAGCGCGTCGTGAGGGGCGGATAGGCCTGGGACGGGGTGACGGGCGTGGCGCGCGGCAGTGCCCGGGGCGGGCCGCTCGATGCGGTGGGTGTCGGGGACGGTGGTCCCGGGCGCGACGACGGGCCGGAGGGGGACGGCGTGGGAGCGCTGGGGGAAGCGGACTTCGCACAGAGCTCCCGGTAGCCGCCGGAGAATCCGATGGGCATCGCGGCCTTCCACTCCTCCGGGCCGACCGGTCGGCCGAGCCGCTCGCACAGCCGGTCGGCGAGCGGGGCCCGGAGCCGGGAGGTGTCCCAGGAACGGATTCCGTCGCCCGCCGAGGCGCTGATCAGGCGACGCCCGTCCGGTGAGAAGAAGGGGCCCAGGGCGGAGTCGTGCGGGAACGACAGGAGCCGTGTGCCGTCCTCGGTGACGAGACGGATGCCGGTGCCCGTGGCGGCGGCCAGGAGGGTTCCGTCGGGAGAGACGGCCACGCCACCGGCAGCAATGCCGGTTGCCCCGCTCGGTTTCTGATCGCCTTCCGGCTGCGAGGGGTCGGAGACGTCCCAGCGCCGTACGCCGTCCGAGCAGACCGTCGAGAGGGTCCGGCCGTCCCCGCTGAAGGCCATGGTCCCGCAACCGTCGGGCAGTGGGCCCGAGACCCACAGCCGGTGCCCGTCCGAGGTGCGCCACAGGCCCAGCTCGACCGGGGAATTCTCGTCCTGGGCGAGACGGCCCACGACCGCGAGCACCGACCCGTCCGGAGAGAACACGGTCGTGTCCGGCCGGACCGGCAGCGTCACCGGCGGGTGGACGGCACCACCGTCGGCGGTGGCGTGGACCGTGAGGAGGGTCCGCTCGTCCTCCCGCTCGGCGACGGAGAGCAGGCGGCCGTCAGGCGAGAACCACACCCCTTCGGCCCCGGCCCCGGGCGACCGCCCTTGCCTCGGGGGCCCGAGCGCGCGGGACCGGCCGGTCTGCCGGCCGGTGGCGAGACTCCACTCGGAGAGACGGCCCCCGGTGTCGAATACGGTCAGGGTCCCGGTCCCCGGCCCCGGGCCGCCGCTCACGTGGAAGGCGGTACCGGGGCCCGCGGGCGCACCCGCCCGCGGCTCGGTGGTCTCGGGGTCAGGGATCACCATCAAGAAGGTGCGGAGCAGTCGTCGGGCGGGGCCGTCCCAGACGTCCACCGCCTGTGTCAGGTGAAGCCCGTCCCCGCCGCCGTGCTGATCGCTGGCCTTTACGGCCGCCCGGACCGAGACGAGCGTTCCGCCGGGCGTCTGGGGGGCGAGGAAGGACGTCTGCGGTTCCGTGAGGGTGCCCCACAGGTGGTCTGCTTCCTCGGACGGAACGGCCTTTTCCAGCGGGCGGGCTTCCACCACCAGATCGGCTCCCATGGAGACCAGTCGGGTGCCGTCCGGTGAGTAGGCCAGGGCGTTGAGGGCCTGGCTGCCGTCGTCGGCGTCGTCCCCCGTCGCCATGGCGCTCTGTAGGCGCCCGGTGTCCGCGTTCCACTGGGTGAGGAGTCCCATGCTGTCGGCGGCGGCGAGCTCAGCGCCCGTGCCGCGCCAGGCCAGGGCGGTGACGGTACGGGAGGGGCCGTACAGCTGGGCGGGCGCGGCGCCGCTCGCCGGGAGGCCGTCGGGACCGAGCTTCCAGACCCTGACCGCGCCGTCGGCACCACCGACGGCGAGGCGGTGTCCGGAGACGTCCAGGGCGAGGGAGGTGGCTGCCACCGGTGTCCGGTCCCCGGCCCGGCGGGGGTCCGTCAGGCGGGTGCTCCAGCGCTGCCGTCCCGACGCCGTGTCCCACAGACGTACGGTTCCGTCGAGCCCCGTCGAGACCGCCCGAGCCCCTGGCCCGTCGACGGCGACGGCGGAGACCCGGCCGTTGTGCCCGGCCAGGGTCCGGGGTGCTCCGGCTGTGGGGCCGTCCGCGTCGTCCCACACCAGGACCTCGCCCCGGGTGTTGCCCGCCACGAGGACCGGGCCGCCGGTGGCATGGGCCAGGGCGGAGAGCGGTGTGCGCTCCTGTCGGCTCCAGATCTCCTGGCCACCGGTGGACCGCAGGCCCACAGAGCCGTCCGCCCAGGCCGTCACGACCCGGAGGCCGTCGGGGGTGAAGCCGACCCCGGTGGCGGCCGCGGCGGGGCCGGTGAGCACGCGCGTGGCGTCCACGCCACCCTCCAGCGCGTCGATCCGTACGGCTCCGTCCCAGCCCGCGGCCGCGTACCGGCCGCCCTTGGGCGCGAGCGCCAGGGCCGCGGGCCGCGCGGCGGCGTCCAGCGGGAAGACGATGCCCGGGCCGGTGGCCTCGTCCAGGTCCCAGAGGCGTACCGCTCCTGTGCGGCCCGTCTCCACCGGTGCGCCGGTGGCGAGGGTGCGGCCGTCCGGGCTCCAGGCGAGGTGGGCGACCGAACCGTTGTGGGCCGCGAGGACGAGACGGGTGTCCGTCCCGGCGCCGGTCCACACCTTCACCTGCGGGGCGTCGGCCGCCGCGGATGCCAGCAGGTCCGAGCCGGGACTCCAGGCGAGGGCGGACACCCCGCCCTCGTGGGTCCCGAACGGACCGGTCAGGTCGCGGCCGTCGCCGGTCAGCCAGATGCGCAACGTGCCGTCCTTGCCGCCGGAGGCGAGGCGCGCGCCGTCGGGCGAGAAGGCGAGCACGGTGGCATGGGAGGACATTCCGCGCAGTAGAGGTCCGCTGCTGCGGCCGTCGGCGACCCGCCACATGCGCACCCGCGAGTCGGCGCGGGTGCCGTCCAAGTCGGCCGGTCCGGCAGCGGTGGCCAGGAGCGTGCCGTCGGGACTGAAGGCCACCGCGTGGACCGGGGCGGTGTGGTCGGTGCGGATCGAGCGCAGGAGCGCGCCGGTCCGCACGTCCCAGATGCGGACCTCGGCCAGCAGCGGCTTCATGGACGTGGCGCCGCGGACTCCGCGGACGGTGGCGAGCAGTCGGCCGTCGGGACTGAACGCGAGAGCGGCCGGCTCGTTGTCGCCGGTCTGGAGCGGCCCCCGGGGTTCCGCGTCGGACGATGGGTCCCACAGCAGGACCTCGCCGTCTTCGTCGCTCGTCGCGAGGGTCCGCAGGTCGGGCGAGACGGCCACCGGGGCGCCCTCGTCGGGGGCGGCGCCCTCTGAGGACCGGAACGTCCGGTCGGACATCGTCCGTGTACGTTGCGCGGTGCGGACATCCCAGGTGAGGATCCGCCGGTCCTGGCCCAGTGTCAGCAGTTGGCGGCCGTCCGGGGAGAAGCCGGCCCAGGACCCGGCGCCGGGGAGCAGGGCGCGCCCGCGGGCGGTAAGCGCGGTCAGCGCCGCCTCCCGGGCCTCCAGGGTGTCGGCCGCGTCCAGGGCCGCCGCCGCGAGCACGGTCCGGCGTGCGGGGTCGGTGTCCCCGAGGGCCGAGGCCGCCGCCGCCAGCGTGCGGGAGGCGGCGCGCGCCTGTTCCCGGTCGGAGTCCCGTTGCACCAGCCATACCACCACGCCGGCGACCAAGGCCATCACCAACACCACGCCGGGGGTGACCAGCCGCCGCCACGCCGTCCGGTAGGTCTTGCGGTACGCCTCACGGAGGTCCCTGGCGAATGCGGTGCCCACGCCCGTACCGGGGACGGCCTCCAGGGCGTCCGAGCGGTCGGGCTCGGGCAGGACGACCGTGCTGTCCCGGCGGGCGGCCTTGAGCTTGGGGCCCAGTCGGCCGATGCTGCGCAGCTCTCCCGCGGGGCCGACCGCCCCCGTGACGGCGGTGTTCTCGCGCATCACCCGGGGCAGTCGGAGCCGCCTGCCGGGACGGCTCGCAGGCAGGTCGAGCAGCGCCACGCCGAATGCCGCGCCCAGCGAGCCACCGCGGATGTCGTTGCAGGGGGTGCTGCCGGGCCCGCCCGGCGACTCCTCGGTCACCGACCACAGCACACAGCCGCCGCGAGCCTCCGCGCCCGAGGCCCGCCACGCCGCGGACAGGCTCTGCGCCAGGCGGCCGTCCGGGCTCACCAGGAAGGACATGGAGGCCGGATCCGGGTGGAGTCCGCAGGGCCCCGAGGGTAACTGGCGCAGTCGCAGCTCCCCCCGGAAACCCACGGATCCTCGTGCCATGAGCACTTGGACCACCGCTTCGTGCTGTTTCGGCCGCCGCCGCGCGCGGCCCGTCGGGGGACGTCCGGCCAGCTCGTGGACGAGCATCTCCACGAAGGCGGCGGCCGGGCGGTCCGTGAGGCCGTCGAGCGCCGCGAGGACGGCGACGGTGCCGGGCGGCGCTCCTCGGTCAGCTCGGTGCTCCCCGTCGGGACCGTCGCGCAAGGTGTCCGGCAGCAGGCCACCGACGGGTTCCGGCGCCGCGCCGGTGCCCAGGAGCGTCCGTCGGATGGCGCGCAGCAGCCGACGCGGTCCGCTGCCGGTGGCCTCCGTGCGTTCCGGAGCGGCGGCGGTGCCGGGTGTGAGCACTCCGGCCGCCCGCCAGTGCGCGGCGGCGGCCCGTACGGCCTCCTGTGCGGTGTCCGGGGCGGCCGGGCCGTCCTGGGTGAGGGCGCGCGCCAGGCCGAGGAGCGTCCTGGCGGTGTGCAGGCCCACGGAGACCTCGTCCGCGAGCGGGTCGGGGTCCGGGGCAGCGGCCGACGGCCAGCGGCGGTCGCAGGCGAACGCCTCGGCCGCCGGGCTGCCCTGCGCCAACAGCCTGTCGAGCGAAGCGGGATCCTCGCGCACGGCGTCGGCCAGGACGCGCAGCCATGACCGGCGGGTGCCGGTCAGTTCGAGGAACCGCAGGTACTCCGGTGATCCGTCCTGTGAGTCCGGAGCGTCCGGTCCGGAGCCGCCGGGCGTGTACGACTGCTCCTCCGGCTCCGGTGCCGTTTCGTTTCGCGTGCTGTCCGCCACGACGCGTCTCGCCTTCCTGGACCGTGGTTCACCGGCCCGGCCGCCGTCCGTTGATGCGCTGTCAGGAGCCGCTGCTGCCGCTGCCGTCCGCGCCGGGCGGGTGGGAACGGACCGCCGCGACGACAGCGGTACGGATCGGGTGCCCTTCCGGCAGGGCCCGGGCGATCGCCCGCCAGGTGTTGCGGCGGCGAGTGTTCGCCGCGACGAAGGAGCGGACGACCAGGGGGGCGTCCTCCTCGGTCACGTCGGCGGCCAGGCGCACCTCGGCTTCCACGACCACGTCACCGACGGCCTCCGTCCAGGCGAACCCCACCTCGCCCCAGAGGCGGTCGTCGCCAGTTCCGGTCGGGACGGTCATCGGCACGAGCAGGGTCAGCGCGGGCCCACCGGCGGGCGTCCCCTCGACACGGACGGTGACGAGGGGGGTGGCGGCGCCCGGACCGGGCGTCGGCTGCGAGGGGTCCGTCCTGGCCGCCACTTCTCCGGTGAGCGGGATCAGGGGCGCCCGGACTTTCAGCAGGGCCTCCCGTCCCGGCAGGAGCATCAGCGACGCCTCGACGCCACCGTCCCCGCTGCGGGTAAAGGACACCGCTTCACTCTGATGTTCCCCTTCGCGGTCCGCCAGGTCCGCCACGAGTTCGGGCACCCTGATCCGCAGATCCGTACTGGGCGACCGGCGGGGAGCGTGGTGCCGGGCCACCCGGTCCGGGCGGCCCGGGAAGGACCGGAGACGTTGCGCTCCGGCGACGGTGTGCCCCGGGCCCGCGTCCGGCCCCTGCGGCAGCCGCCGCACGGCGGTCCCCGCCGCCACCGCGCGCAGCGGCGCGACGAGGGCCAAGTCGGACACGGGGATGCCCGAGGCGGCCGGTCGCAGCGGCGTGTGCCCGGTGTAGCTGGTGAAGACGGCGGGGACCGCGGCGTGTTCCCAGCCCAGAGCGATGTCCCGGGCGCGCGCGTGCCGCGGGTCGTCGGTCACCTCCGCGGCCCAGTCCAGGCAGCGCACCAGCCGCTGTCGGCTGGTGGCGAGGAGCGGCGGCGACTGCGTGAGCGTGGAGCGTACGGCCTCGGCGGCGCGTACGGAGTCGTCCGCGTGCAGGCGTCGGGCCACTTCCCAGGCGAGCACCCGCGCGTCGGTCCGGAAGGGGCTGATCCTGACGAGTTCGGCGATCCACGGACGGCACCGGGCGTCGCCCGTGCGCAGCAGTGCCTGCCCGACGGCCAGTGCGGTGAGCGGATCGGGGTGGGCGACCGGGGAGGGCCCGTGTTCGGCGATGACCGATTCCGCGACGACGGCCGCCTCGGCGAGCGCCGACCGGTGCAGGTATCCGAGAAGGGTGAGTGCCGTCCCGGGCGGTGGGGCGGCGGCCCAGCCGAGGACTGCGGGCCGCTTCTGCGGGCGGCCCGGTTCCGCCGGGGACATCAGCGGGACCGGTACCACCTCGCCGCCCGCGGGCACCACGGTGAGGACGACCAGGCCGCTGGGGCCGGGCGCCTCCAGGACACAGTTCCACGGCGCGGTACCGTCCGGTGGGGCGGGCGCGGCGGGCGGTTGCGGGACGGTGAGCGGGTAGGGCTCGGGCAGTCCGGCGGCGTTCCAGTGCAGGGCGGTGTCCGGCGGCCCCGGGGGCGTACCGGGCTGCTCGTCGGGCGCCGTGCGGACCGGTGCGAGACGGGCCTGCGACGGTCCGGTGATGGTGTCGAGCATGCCCTCCAGCAGGTCGCCGCCGGGTGTCTCGCCGGTCAGCAGGTAGCGGCCGGGGCCGGGCAGGCGTACAGATACGGATGTCCCGGCGCGCACCGCGAGGCGGCCCGCGTCGCGCATCGCCGTGTCGACCAGCCGGACCGTCGCGGCAATGCTGCCCACCGGCAGGGCTCCGGCTTCCAGTCGGACCGTGGCCGCTGTGGAGTCCGGCCGCGGCTGGTGTCCTGGCGGGCTGCTCACAGCTGTTCCAGGTGCAGATCACGACGGAAGGCGGGCGGCATCAGGGGCAGCAGGGGCAGCGCGGCCTCGTGCCAGCCTCCTTGCGGGAAGTGGGCACTGAGTTCGTACACGCCGGCGCGGGCCTGCCCGGTCCAGGGGTCGGGGGCCGAACGGGGGCCCAGGCGTGTGCCGTCCTCCGCGCGCACCAGCAGCAGTTCGGCGGTCCGTGTGGCTTCCGCCGGTACGCAGTCCACGGTGAACGGCACCAGCGGCGGCGTGTCCAGTTCACGCAGCACCACGCCGGTCGGCACCTCGCTCTCCACCCCGGTCCTCACCTCGCCCGAGGCGGCGGCGGGATCGTGGCGTTCGTGCAGCCGCCGTACGGATCCGGCCAGTTCGCCGGCCTCCACCCGCCACACGCCGTCGGCCCCCGGCCAGGAGGCACCGCCGTCAAGAGCGTCACGCAGAGCCCGGGAGAACGGGGTGCTCTCGCCGCGGTATCCGTGCGCCGGGGTGCCGTGCCAGGTGGAGTGGAGGGTCAGCAGGGCGGTCCTCCTGACGGGGTCGCCGCTCAGCGCGATCGGGCTGCGGGCCCCGAGCGCAGTCGTCGGGAGAACCTCTTCCGGGACGTGTCGGCAGCAGTCGAAGAAGAAGAGCTGCGTCCCGGCGCCGCAGCTGCCCATGGCCTCGACGAGCCGACCGGAGTCCACCGCTCCGTCGAAGGGGTTGCGCCGGGCGGCGAAGTCCTCCAGCAGGAGGGCCTGGTCGTGTCGGGTGCGCGCGCAGCCGTGGCCGACGAAGTACAGGAACGATGTGGCCGACGGATTGTCGCACCGCTCGTACCAGAGGTCCACGGCCTTCTCCACATTGCCGTACCGAGCCCGCTCCACTGTTTCGCCGGCCACTGCGGCCGATCCGTCCCCGCTGGGCGTGATGAGGACTTCCAGACTTCCGAGTGGCAGCGCGCGGTCGTCCTGCTGGGTCTCCAGCAGCCAGGACGCCATGGTTTCCGCGGTGGGCTGCGCGGTCGACAGGTCACCCAGCCGGAAGGCCAGGGAGCCCCGAGGAGCGGAGCGGCCGCAGTGCGGGTAGCCGCCCACTCCGATGACCAGTGCGTGCATGGCAGGCGTGGACACGCCCCGGTTCAGGAGGGTGGTCATCGGGTGCTGGCGTCCCGGCCGGCCGGAGTGCCCGCGGCGAGGCGGCGGGCGAGGCGGGCGTGGAACATCGGCTGGTGCAGGGCCGCGCTGTGCGCCCACGGGCGGCCGGAAACGTAGGTGTAGTCGGTCACTCCGGAGAAGACCGGCTCGGCGCTGAAGGCCAGTGGGTCGGCCTCGTCGACGACGTTGAGCCAGCGGGCGGCCGCGGCCGCGCGGGGCACACGCGCGCCACTCCCCCCGGTGACGGTCGGGTCGCTCTCCCGGAAGAGTTTCAGCTCTTCGAAGAGCCCGACCTGCGAGCCCACGGTCACCAGGGCGTCGACACGCAGCTCGGGGCGGTAGTGACTGAGGATGTCGTGGACGATGTTCCCGCCCATGCTGTGTGCGATCACGTAGAGGGGCAGGTCGTCCGTGCGCTCGGCCATCGCCTCGTCCAGCACCCCGACCACCCGGCGTACGAGAGGTCCCGGTTCCTCGCGGGTCCCGCGGCGGGCCAGGTAGGCCGTCACGTCGCCGATCAGCAGCGGCACCTTCTCCACGCCCGCCGTGCGCAGGCGGGCGACGGGGCGGGAGAGCAGCCGGGACGCCGCAGCTCGGCTCAGACGGCCGGCGCCCGACCTCAGGGACCCCCACGCGTCGGAGAGGGACCGGTTGCCCAGGGTTTCGCGCTGCGCGGGCAGCGGCGTCCGGGCCGGGGCCGTGGTGCCGGGTACCGGGCCGTCCTCCTCGTCGGCCCGTGCGGCCAGCTCCTCGATCAGGTCCGCGTCGCTCCGGAGACCGGCCAGCCAGGGATGGAGCTCTCTCCCCGTGCCGGGGCGGTCCCCGTCGTCGTACCGGTCGGTCAGAACCCGGGAGAGCCGGGCGAGAGCGTCGGCCGGGAGTCGCGCCGTACCGGACAGTCCGGCCAGCACGAAGAGCAGGTCGAGCGCGTCGGGCAGGGAGCGCAGCGCCACGTCGAGCACCAGGCGGTCCGACTTCGGTTCGGTGGTCCGGGCGATGTCGTCGATGACCTCCTGCGAGAGCTCGCCGAGCGGATCGTCGCCACCCAGGATCTCCACCCGGCCCTGCGGAAAGCTGTCCCCGTTCCACGCCAGGCTGCCCCCGAGGTCGCCCCAGTGCGCGGTACGGACGGTGTGCGCGGCTCCGCCCGGCAGGCCGGCGAGCAGGTGCTCCCGGAACATCGCGTCGCGCAGCGCGTCCTCCCGGTACGCCCCCCGCTCGCGTCGGTTCGCGATTCCGTGTACGTACACCAACGGCATGGCCATCCCCCTGCAGTCCTGCGGCAGTACCCGAAGTGCCTTCGTCAGCGTCGCCCGGTGTTCCCCCACCGGGTCGTGACACGGGCGCGCGCCGAAGCCCCCGACGGCGACCGTACATCGATTGACGCCGCATCAGGATCTCCACATTAGTGGGGTGTCCAGTGGTGCGCAGAGGAATCGGGCGACCTCGCGATCCGCCTCCGAAGAGGGGCCGCACCCGGCCCAGGCAGTCCCCGTCCGGGGCTGCTCGCCACGTTCCGTTCCGACTCCCGCTCGCGGACCGGCACGGCCGATCAGCGACCGGCCTCCCCATCCGGCGCACCTGAAACTTCGCAAAGTCCGTGTCCTGCAGCACGAACCTGCGGAGCCTGGTTGCGGCACACTCCGCGGAACAGTCCTGGTCTGTCCGCCGTTCGGTTCGGTGTCTCCGGGGAAAACCCACATGACGCGACCACTCAGCGTCTTCGGTGAAGTAGCCACCCGGCCCACGCGGCAGGCAGCCGTCTTTCGTGGTGCCGTGCTTGGCCTCGTACCGCTCGATCGCCTCCCGCACCCGGTAGACGTCATCCGCCACGACGTTGTCGACGTTCACCGCCTGCGCTTCACCGTTGCGCAGGCCGCCCCCGCCATCATCACGATCTTCAGCGCAAAGTCCTCGTCGGCGACGACCAGCGCCTTCGTTACGCAGTGCAGAGACGGAATGGCAACCGTTCTCCGAACGTATTCGGGTTCCTGGACCCCTTTCACCGGGTCGTCCGCCATGGCCCCTTGTCGTAGGCGGCGCGACCGTGTCGGCGGCCGGCTCGGGCAAGACGATCACCGCCGCCGCGTGCGCGCTGGAGTCGTTCGCGGACGGCCGGACCCTCGTCACGATCCCGACCTTGGACCTGCTCGTCCAGACCGCCCAGGCGTGGCGCCTGGTGGGCCACCGGGCGCCGATGGTCGCGGTGTGCTCGCTGGAGAACGACCCTGTGCTGAACTCGCTGGGGGTGCGCACCACCACGAACCCTATCCAGCTCGCCCTGTGGGCCGGACACGGACTGGTCATCGTATTCGCCACGTACGCCTCGCTCGTGGACCGGGAGGACGTGGACGCTCCCGAGGGGCAGCGGAAAGTTCGCGGGCCGCTGGAGGCCGCGCTCGCGGGCGGGGAGCGGCTCTATGGCCAGCGCATGGACGGCTTCGACCTCGCCATCGTGGATGAGGCCCACGGAACCGCCGGTGACCTTGGCCGTCGGCGGACGGCACGCCACCGGGCGTCCCCGATTCCTGGATCCAGGAGCCCTTGGCCGACGAGGGCACTGCAGTACCGAACCTGGCCCGCGGCTGGACGGCCCCCGGCGGCCCGGCCTCACCCGGCGACTTCAGGCTGGGCCCCGGTGCGCTCAACGCCGAAACCACCCAGCGGGTCGCACGTCTGGACAAGGTGCTCCCGAAGTCCGGTGTGCAGAGCCTGCTGCTCGGGGCGAACCGCAACATCACCCCCTGGTGCTCCCGCGATCCCTTCAGCATCGCCCCGGATCCCGATATCAAGTACTGCCTGCAGTCCGACGACTCCGTCTCCCCTGAGTGGATACCGCAGGGCGTCACCGGCGTCTCCGACGCCAAGGACAACGAGCTGTGGGGCGATGCCGGCAACATCCAGTTGTTCGCCTCCTACGACGGCTCGGATCCCGGCCGCAACGACGACCCGGAGAAGCCGGGCGGCGACTGCACCGCGAGTGAGCTGGAGGATGACGACGCCTGCAATCAGAAGGGCGTCCGGATCACCTTCGTGCAGAGCCGGATCAACCCGGCCACCGGGTCTCCCGAGGTCAAGTACCGGCATGTGCTGCTCGGCTGGACCTACATCAACTCCGCCGACCACGTTTCCTTCGACGGGCTGCACGCCTCGGAGAACCCGCTCCAGACCGGTGTGCACGCCGGCGGCATCGTCTGGTACGGCAACTATCTGTACCTGGCGGACACCCGTAACGGGCTGCGCGTCTTCGACATGCGTTACATCATGGACCTGGATCCGGACGGCGACCCCACGACGCACGACGCGATGGGCGCGGACACCGACGGGGTGAATACGACCGCCAACATCGAGGACAAGACCAAGGTCGGCCGGCAGAACAACGTCTGGTACAGCTTCGGCTACCGCTACGTCATGCCGCAGGTGGCCGCCTGGAAGTTCCAGGCGCTGCAGAGCAACCCCAAGGGCGACTACGCATGCGTCTCCAGCGGCGCGCCGAAGGCGTCCTGGATCTCGCTGGACCGCAGCACCACCCCGGACCGCCTGCTCCTGGGCGAGTACTGCAAGCCGCGGGAGGAAGACGGCCTCACCTCCACCGGCCGCATCGCCTCCTACCCGATTGCCGCGCTGGAAGGCCGCTCCGCCGACGTGCCCGCCGAGGGCTGGGCCAACTACCTGCCGCTCACCGACGGCGGCGCACAGGGGGCGGCGGCCAAGGACGGCACGCTGTACGTCAATCAGTCCAAGGGCATCGATGAGCCGGGCAACCTGTGGCGCTACCGCTGGAGCAACGGCAATCTCGTCGCGTCCGGGCAGGCCGTCAAGACCGCCCGTGGCGCTGAGGACCTGTACATCGAACGCGGCACCGGCCGCCTGTGGTCCATCTCCGAGCATCGCCCCGGACCCACCGACTGCAAGCTGGCGCATGCCGGCGACGATAATCCCGGGGAAACGGACTACTGCCAGCGCGTCCTTTACGGCCACAAGCTGAGCTGGCTCGACAGCCAGCCGTAATACCCCCGACGACGCGGCTGGGGCCGCCCCTCAAGGGGCGGCCCCAGCCGCGTATATCCGCGCCGAGGACGGTGCCGACAGCGCCATGGTCTTCAAGCGGCATGCGGAGCGGCCGATGGCGCTGTGGGCCGATGCCGGTCAGAACCTGCGCCGGATCGTCTCGCTCCTGGGCCCGGACGCGCCGTCGGCCGACGAGCCCGAGGAGAGCATGCCGTGCCCCGGCTGCTACCGCCCCGTCTACGAGAGTTCCTCTTCCGGCACTTTCATCGGCGCCGGGCCGCTCCCGGTGACCGGCCTGTACAGGCTGTGCGTCAACGGCACGACGCTGCGCTGGCTGCGCCAGGCCGACGTGTTGCTGGACGCGGACCAGCGCGCCGTGCTGGAGAGCGTGTCCGACGTCCTGGCGTAGCGTGGGCGACTCACACAGCCTGAGTGGCCGGGGCGGCCAGGCGGTCCAGGCGTTCGTAGAGGGCGCGGACGAGGCGGGCGCGGTTTTGGACGCAGCGCACGGTGCCCTCGATCGGCACGGACAGCCGGCCTTGCGCCTCGCGCAGGACGACGTCGGCGAGCGCCCTGGGTCCGCTGTCCTTGGGCAGCTGGTCGGCGCGGCGGCGGACGTCGGAGGCGAGCGCGCGGGCGTGGCCGGTCAGCTGGAGGGCGATCTGCTCCAAGTCGCGGGCGGTGAGGGTGTCCTCGCCGGTCCACGCGAGGATGGCCTTGACGAGGCACTCGTACGGTTCGCGATCGAGCGGGAGCCCGGCTTCGATCAGGCCGTCGGGGTCGTACAGGACCGTGTGGGTGCTGGTGTGCATGGCGGGCCTCGCTGCCGGGAGCGTCGTGTGCGGGTGGCCAGCGGTCACTGCTGGGGGGCCTCGCCGCCGGTTCCGTCGTCCTGGTCCTCGCCGTGCCGACCGAGGAATCGGGCGAAGCCGCGGTCCGCGCGGGCGAGCAGGGCCAGTGAGGGGACGCCGTAGGCGGGCGACTTGAGGCCGCGGCCCTCCGGGACCGGGGCGGTGTGGTCGGTGTGTGAGCGCAAGGGGGCCCCGCCTCTTTCGGCTGGTAGTCCGTCGGTGCCGTCGACGCTACGCACCTGTGGTCCGCGCGCTCAACGAAGTTGCGGAGAATTGCGGAACTTCACTCCAGGGCATCGATCGCGGCCTGGATGAGGGCGCGGGCCGCATCGCCGTAGACGGCCATCTCCGCGAGGCCGGCGAACGCCTTCAAGTAGTCGGCGAGCTCGCGCGGCTGCGTCACCTTGATCTCCGCCGTCAGCGTCTCCACCACGGCCATGGTGTCGTCGTGGACGTAGAACGCCTCCAGCGGCCACACGGTGCGCTGCGCGGTGAACGGGATGATCCCGAGCGAGACGGAGGCGAGCGGCATCACGGCCAGGAGGTGGCGCAGCTGCCCGCGCATCGCCTCGGGGTCGGCGGTGCGGAAGCGCAGGACGGACTCTTCCATGAGGACGACGTAGCGGTGGCCGCCTTCGTAGAGGAACCGGGAGCGGGCGACGCGGGCGGCGACGGCTTCGGCGACATCGTCGGGGGTGCCCTGGAAGCGGGTGATCTGGTTCATGAGGGCGGTCGCGAACGCCGGCGTCTGAAGGAAGCCGGGCGGCACGTTGGACAGGTAGACGCGGCAGTGGTGGGTCTGCTCGTGGAGGGCGAGCCAGTCTTCCTGGACCTGGCGCATGCCGCCCTGGTGCAGCCGGCGCCACTCCATGTACATCGAGTCGACCGCGCGGGCGGTGGCGATGAGGTCGTCGGCCTGGTCGTTGGCGCCGCACGCCGAACACCAGATGCGGATGTCCGCGTCCGAGGGCGCGGCCGTGCCCTTCTGGATCCGGGTGGTCTTCGCGGGGTGCCAGCCGCACCGGGCGGAAAGTTCCTTCCCGGTGAGGCCGGCGTCCTTGCGCAGGTGCGTGAGCCGGACGGCGAGCGCCTCGCGGGCCGCCTGTGCGCTGGACGAAGGGGAGGCGGTTGTCATGAGGTGCGTGGCCCTTGGGTTGTGCGTGATGTCAGATGCGGTAGTCGGCGTGGTCGGTGGCCAGGTCCCACACGGTGCGGAACGCCTCCGTGCACAGCTTGATGGCCTGCGGGTCGTCGGTGTGGTCGGGTCCGAGGGCCTGGCCGTCGCCGGAGAAGATGTTCCAGCGCACGAGTCGGTCGTCGATGAGCCAGAAGTCGTTGCCGGGCAGGGCGAGGGTGGAGGCGCGGCGGCGGGGCAGCCAGCGGACCTGTTCGCCGGCGCGGCAGTTGGCGTCGGTGATGGCGTGCTCGAAGCGGATGTAGTCGGTGACGGGCTCGGAGACGATCCGGGCCCGGCGGACCTTCACCCCGCGGGCAACGGTCCGCTCCACCAGCGGCAGCCATCCGCTCCAGTACGCCGAGTCGTCCGCGGGCACACTCCCGTCCCGCAGGAACGCCTCAAAGACCTCGCGCTCCTCCCCCACGGCGTATACGTCGCGGAGCTCCAGGTGCAGGGCGTGGGTCCGGGCGGAGTCGAGCAGGTCCTCAAAGCTGGGTGCCGGCGGCCTCTGCGGCATCACACGCCCTCCTGATCTGCTCCACCATGCTGAGCGGGATCCGGACAATCCCCTCATCGTCTGCGGGCGGACTGTCCTGACCGCAGGAGGCCCGCATCGCCGCGTCGGCGAGCTTGCCCTGCAGAACCAATTGCGGGCCCCGGGCGGTGTCGGTGTCCACCCACACCGCCGGGCAGTTCCCTCCACCCGAGTTCGGGTCCGTGCCGAAGAAAAGTAACGCCATGATCCCCTCCGAAGCGAGCCGGTTGCGCGTAGTTGCGTACCGACCGTCCCGCGCCCTGCGTACCCGGTCAATACCGGAGATCGGCGGGCCGTCGCCATGCCCTGATCACGTCGTGCACTGGTGTCCCCTTCAGCCGGGGTCCTCGCTTCCGGGAGGACCCCGGCCTGTCCACGCTGCCGGGCCGAGCTCCCTGACCGTAGATCCCTCTACTTGTCGGCCAGAACCAGCAGGTCACCGCCGTCTGACGGTTCCGTGACCATGTGTCTCAGCCGAACCAGCAGGCCCGAGACCGCAGCCCGCACGACCGCCTGGACGCTGTCGCCCAAGGCGCCACGCTGGTTCCTCACCAGCGAAGCGAATTTATCCGAGGCCGCCCACCCCACCAGCACCCCAGCCGGCACCTCCGTCACCGCAAGCCCCGGCCTGTCGCCCTCCGCCTCCGCTTCGACCAGATGAAATCCCGCCTGGATCAAGGCATGCCGAACCTGCGAGAGCAGGTCGGGCGCCGTAGATGACACGGAACGATGCGACATGCGAGCAGATCCTGGCACGGGCCAAGGACTTGCGGCCTGCTGCTCGGGACCTTCGCCGTGCGCGAGAGCGGACGGCGAAAGCTAACGTGGGTGGTGCGTCAGGAGATCGCCGCCGGACAGCGGTAGATCCTGAGGTGCGTCCGGCGGTGAGCGGGGCGTCAAGAGAAAGTAGTACCAGCGTCGGCATGCCCGCCCAGGCAGCCTCTTATGACGCGAGGGCGAACCCAGTCGAGCAATCCTGGGCTCCCGGTGCTACGAACCGCTTCTTATCAGCGTCTCCGGGAGCTCTTTCACCGAGCGGAGACACTCATGTCGGATCTTGAGCACAACAAGCAGGTCGTCGTGGACTACTACCAGACCGCTTTCGGCGGGAACCCGGAGAAGGCGGTAACGGACCACTTCGGCCCCCGCTACGTTCAGCACAACCCCGATGCCCAGGACGGCCCCGAGGCGTTCACCGGCTTCGTGCACTGGCTGCGCGGCGAGTACCCGGACCTGAAGCTGGACATCAAGCGCGTCATCGCCGAAGGCGACCTGGTCGTCACCCACTCCCACCTCGACCTGGAGCCGGGCAACCCGGACAACCCCGGCCGGACTCTGGCGGACTACTTCCGCCTGGAGGGCGGCAAGGTCGTCGAGCACTGGGACGTCATCCAGGACGTCCCAGTGCAGTCGGCCAACGACAACGGCATGTTCTGAAAGCCCCTGCAGAAGGGCCGGCGCTCGCCGCACTGCGCCCGGCCCCCGTTCCGGCGTAAGCCTCCGTAGTCCGCCCGCCCGCGCCGCACGCTGTCCAGAAAGGGCGGCCCGGCGCGCGGGTGTTGTTCTTGCGTGCCGCTCACGCGTGCCCGGCCAGCTCCCACAGGGGTCGGGCGCGCCCGGTCCCGTCGCAGTGGAAGCACCGGCCGTCTCCCGGCATGCTGCGGGCACCGATGGTGCTGGCAGCATGCCGGAAGAGCCGGGTAAGTCCGGCGGCGTGCGCCTCGTGGACCGGAAGGTCCTGGCGCCTGCTGAGAGTGAGCTCCAGGGCGACGCCGGGCCCGGTGCAGTGCGCGTGGGGCAGGTCACCGATCATCGCACGGGGCGTGTCGTTCACCTCCTGCATCGTCTCCGCGCCGCTCAGCTGTACCCGGGCCGCAAGGATGGTGTTGGCAGCCGTGGTGAAGGACAGCTGGCCGGCCGGGCGGGCGAGCTGTCCGACATGGCCCACCGGGTCGGGGTGGTGTGGTGGAGCTGGGTCAGGGCGTGCCACAGGCCGCCCGGCAGATCCTGGGGTGCGGTCTGTTCTCGGTTGCGTCTCATGCGGCTTGTGTAGGGCCTGCGGGATGCTGGCGGCGTCGGGTGGGCCCGTCCGTCCCGCCCGGTGGTGCGGTGGCTTCGCGGCCGGTCCCGCTGTGCGGCCCGGCGGCTGCCGACCGCACAGCGGGCTTGTGGGGTTAGGTACGCCGGCGGAACCAGCCGCGGACCCGGTCCGGCTCGGGGCTGCCCTGCGGCTCCGGCGGTGCGGCGGCCTGGAGGCGGGCGGCTTCGTCGGCGGCTTTCTCGCGGGCGACGTCGTCGGCGTGGCAGGTGCCGCATACGGACACGTGCCCGGCCTTCCAGGCCGTCCGGTGTGCGGTGGTCTCCTCCCAGCGCTGGTCGGTGAACTTCCGCTTGCACACCGGCCGCCGCGCCTCCCGCTCAGCGGCGCGGCGACGGGCGTCCTCCGCCTCGGCGCGGGCGTACTGGCGGTAGTAGAGGGCGTGACCGTCGGGATTGTCGAGCGCGTCGGTCAGCGTCTGCTCCTGGGCACGTCCCAGCCGCCGCCACACCGCCGCGCCGGCGCCGTGCTCCGTCAGCTGCTCCAGAGTGGTGACGACGACGGGCACCGCCTGGCGGTAGTCCTGGGCCGTGATCCCCCGGTGGTAGGTGTCGAACCGGCGCGAAGCCCAATAGCGGCGGCCGGCCGCCTCCAGCACGGCGACCGTATTGGCGACCTTCGCCTCGGTGGTATCGGCGAACACGAACGCGAGGGGGACCAGGCCCTCCCGGCCGGTCGGCGGGTAGAACCGCCGCCACAGCCGCTTGTCGTGGTCGACGTCCTCGATCGCGTCCGGCCGCGAGCGGACCAGGTCCACGGTGAGCTTGTGCGCGTCTTTCGGCAGCAGTCGGCCCCACCCCCAATACCGGCGCAGCTTCTGCACTAGGCGGTGTCTTCAAAGAGGGTTGAGCCAGAGGAAGAGGGATGCGATGGTGACGGCCGCCTGGTAGGACTCTCGGGTTTTGTCGTAGCGAGTGG
>NZ_JBIVIR010000027.1:0-49351 GCF_044749825.1 Streptomyces sp. NPDC088915 | reverse complement strand
GGTGCGCCTCGTCGAGCGTGCCGCGCGGATCGGACCAGTGCTCGATCACCTTCTCCCACATCTCCGACTCGGCCGACGGGCCGGACGCCGCGACGCCCCGGGCGGGCGTACGCATCGGCACCACGACCGCCGGCGGCCTCTGCCGGGAGGAGGTGCGCGGCGCCGGAGCGGACGACGCGGACGCCACGAGCTCCGCGAGGAAGGACGGGCCGCCGACGTCGGCCAGGAGGTCCCGGCGGTGCAGGTGGATGCCGACGGCGATCGGGTCCACCGGCTCCCCGGACGCGTACACCGCGAGGACCGAGACGTAGACGAGGGCGAGCGGAGCGGACAGGTCCTCCGGCAGCACGGCGGCCGCCGTCTCCGGGATCGTCCCGGGCTCGACGAGCATCCGGCCGACGCGGGCGCGCAGCACCGCCTCCTGGTCGACCGGCTCGGGCGTGGTGGCGGGCATGTCCTTCTCCTCCGGTCGGTGGCGAGCGGGCGGCGGCCGTCCCCGCCGTACCAACGAGCCGCACGCCCTGCGGTGGCTGCCCCGGGGCCTCCCGTCCGCACCCTGCGGACAGCGCCGTCCGCAGGGTGCGGACGCGCCACCCTTCACAGCTTCAGGACGGCGCGCAGGACGCTGGGGAGCTCGGCTGGGTCGACGAGGAGCGAGGCGAGGCAGCCGAGCGCGAGGACGACCAGGGCCCGGGCGCCGATCTGGAGGACGCGGTGGACGTCGCCGGCAGGCGCGCCACTGCCTCTCCCCCGTCGGGCGCGCTGCCGGGGGAGAGGGTTCGAGGGTGCGTTCCCGGAGTCCGAGAAAAGGCAGACTCCGAGTCTGCGAAACGCTAGACATGCAGACTCGGAGTCTGCATTATTGAGGTGTCAGGGAGCAGGGGCGGCGCACAGGCCGACCCGCACCAGCAGCAGCACCACCTCACCGAATGAGGCACTCCACCATGGCGAAGAACAAGATCTACGGCGGCATCGGCAACCTGAACGGGAAGGTCACCGGCCGGATCGTCTCCGGCGGTGACAGCGCCGAGCCGCTCAACCTGGGCAGCGGGACCCAGTACAACGAGCCGGTCTTCGAGGGCAACAACGACGGGGTCACGATCACCGACGCCGACGGGCAGACGCGGACCTACGGGTCCGGCAAGTAGTGCCCCCGGGACGGCCGTCTCCGGCGACCAACCTCGACCGGCCGTCCCGGGCCCGGCCCGCTCCGAAAGGGCAGCGGGAGGAGGGGAACATCGTCCCTTACCGCCAGGAGCACCATGACCCCCAGACCAGACCAGGAGACCCGGACCGCCGCGAAGGCGCGGATCACCGCACTCAAGGCGCTTCGCGACCAGGCGCACGTTGAGGCCGACAAGTCCAAGGCCTCAGCCGACGAGGAGATGTGGCGAGCCATCGCCGCCGAGCTGGACGCGGGCCGCGCCCTCCAGCTCGACGTCGTGGCCGCCACCGACTTCTCCCGCGACCACGTCCTCAGGCGCACGAAGAAGTACCGCACCCGGTCCTGACGGACACAGAGCCCCGGCACCCCAGAGGGTGCCGGGGCTCCGCGCTGCCGGGACCCGGCTCCCGCCGGCCTCGTACGCGCCCGCGCGTGAGGCAGGGTGCGGGTCGGTTCAGGAGCGGGCCCGATGCCCAGTCCCGTACCTGATGGAGGCGGCCGATGGACCCTGCCCCCGGACCGCGATGGAACAGTCGGACCGCCCCGCCATGCGTGATCCAATAAGAGACGGGGGCGGAAACGGTCGTTTACGCCCCCCTGGGCCGTTCCAATGCCACTACTCGGCCAAACGGGTGAAAAACGGACCTAGAGGGGCCTCGGATCCAATGGATTCCATTCCGTACTTGCGCCCCCCTATTTCGCCCCCCTAGGGTGTTCATCGGACGCCGACGCCGCCACCGGCCGGCCCGACCGAGGGGGACTTCATGCCGCACCTGGACGACCACCGCACCGACCCGGCCCTCGTCGACAGCCCGCTGACCCTGGACCAGGTGCGGGCGGGCCTCGCTCACCACGAGGCCGCCCACGCCGTCGTCGCCGCCGAGCTCGGCGTCCCGTGCACCCGCGTCCGCGTGATGCGGGTGACCCGGCACGACGGCACCGGATGGACCGGAGCCACCTCGTACGACAACGTCCCCGTCTCCGCGTACGGCCTGGCCTTGATCGCCGCCGCCGGGGAGCACGGCGAGCTGCGCCACCTGGCGGCCGCCGGACTGCTGAGCGAGGCCACCGCCCGTACGGCCTGCTCCGACCACGACCGGGACACCGCGATCAGCGCGGCCGCCGCGCTCGGCTTCACCATCACCCTCGACGGCCCGGCGCCCGCCGACCCCGACCAGGGGGCGACCTGGACCGAGGTGAGCGAGGAGGCCGGCGGCATCGTCGCGGAGCTGTGGCCCGCCGTCACCGCCGTGGCCGCCGCCCTCCTGGCTTCCCCCGACTTCACCCTCACCGGCACCGAGGTCCGCGACCTCGTCGCCCCGCACCTGCTCTGACCCCAAGGAGATCCGCATGTCCGACAGCTACCGCGAGCCGACCCCGGCCGAGCTCCGCGACCTCATGGTCGAGGCCGACGCCCTCCAGCGCCGCATCCTCGACGTCCACACCCGTCTCGGTGCCTCCCCCAACCCGGAGGCCCGGGGCGTCAAGTTCCGCCTGGAGGACGCGGCCGGACTCGTCCGCGACGTCCGCGGCGACCTCGACGCGACCGCCAGTGACCTCGCCCGGGTCCGCGCCGTGCAGGACGGCAGCGTGTGCGCCGTGCCCTGGGGCGTCTGCCCCGACCACGGCAACACCCTCCGGGGCAGCGGCGGCCGCGCCTGGTGCACCGAGCCCGGATGCGCCCGGAAGTGGACCTACGACCGCCTCGGCTCCCCCTGCGGAGAGCCGCTCGCGGTGAAGGTGACCGACAGCTTCGGCGACTCCTTCTCCGCCTGCCAGGGCCACGCCCTGGACGCGCAGAAGCGCCTCGACGGCGCGGTCCTCACCCTCCTCGACACGGAGGGCACCGCATGACGGCCGCGCCCAAGCCCGTCGACCGCGTCTACCTGCGCCACTCGACGGACAAGCAGACCGACGCCCGGCAGCGGCACGCCCTGCGGCCGCTGCTCGCCGCCGGCGCCCCGGTCTACGAGGACCCGGCGACCTCCAGCCGCATCCTGTCCGTCAACCGCGAGGGCTTCAAGGAGCTGCTCGCCGACGCCGGCGTCGGCGACACCATCCGGATCGCGGACGCCGCCCGCCTTTTCCGGTCCGTGGCCGACGTCCTGGCGCTGCGGCCGGTGCTCGCCAAGCGCGGGCTGCACCTGCGGGTCGAGTCCGGTCTGCTCTCCGGGATCGACCTCGCCGCCACGGACTCCGGCACCACGATGGTGGTCAACGTCCTCGCCTCCGTCCTCCAGTTCCAGCGCGAGCTGATCGCGGAGAACACCGTGGAGGGCGTGGCCGCCGCCAAGGCCTCCGGGAAGACCCTCGGGAGGCCGTCCGCGCTCGACGAGGACCAGGCCGCCGACGTCGTCCAGGCGTACCGGGAGGGCGCCGCGGTGAAGGCCCTGGCCCGGGAGTACCGCACGTCGGCGAAGACGATCCGCCGCGTGCTCGACGACGCCGGCGCCCGCGAGGTGCCCGACGACCTCAGCGAGCTCCTGGACGACGCGGCGCCCGGCGAGGACGCCGACGGGGACCAGGTCCTCGTCGTGCCCGACCCGGTGGTGATGCTCGACGTCCCCGGCCTGCTCGCCGAGCATCTGCGCACCGCCGCGCCGGACACGGCCGTACACGACGCGCTTGCCGCCGGACGCACCATCCGCCGGGGCCAGGGCTACTCGGTCCGCGTGACTGCTGCGCTCTCCGTCCACCAGGCCGCGCTCGACCTGTGCCGCGAGCTCGGCGCCGAGGGAGCGTCCCCGGCCGGGCGCAAGGCGTACCGGGTGTACGCGGACCGCCTCGCCACCACCTCGACCACTGCCTGAGGAGACCTCGCGACGAGCAGATGGCCGCCGAGCTGGAGGAGGCGCAGCCGGGCGGCGTCTGAGGCTCCCGAAGAAGCACGTCAGCCCCTGTTAGCCCCAACGGGCCCAACAGGGGCTGACGTGCTTCTTCGGTAACGGCAGGGTCATTGGGGCGGCGGGTCGAGCGGTCGCGCCGGCCCAGGAAGCTTGAGCCCCCGGGCCTCCATGTGCTCGCAAACGTGCCTGCCGGGTGGCAGGTCCACGCCCGCCGTCGCGGCGATGGCCGGGAAGAAGGCCCGGCCGTCATCCGACTGCGGAGTCGTGGTCCAGGCGTACCCGTCGCGGCCGCGCAGGGCGAAGCGCACCATGCGGCTGCCGTACCCGTGGCGCTGCCACGGCTCGGTGACCCTGATCTTCAGCACGAGTCCGAGACGGCACGGCTCGCAGACCTTCCAGACCAGGCGGGCGAAGTCGTACCCGTCCGGCGCGCAGACCTGGACCTCCTGCATCCCGGCCGGGGAGGGCGGGGGCAGGTGCCACCAGGTCTCCGTGTCCGGATCGACCCGCCACTCCAGGCTGTTGAACGGGACGGCCGGTGGGACGGCCGGCGGGGCGGGTGCCGCCGTGTCCCGTCCGTGGAAGGCGTCGACCAGGCGGGCCCACAGGGAGCCGCGCGGCCGCGCCGTGTCCGGTGACCCCACGGTCAGCTCCGGCTCTGGAGCGGCGGGAGCTCCGTCAGGGCGGCGGGCAGGTCGGTGATGCCGCGCTGCAGGTACCAGGCCAGCGCCCAGCGCAGTACGACGCCGCGGCGAAGGCGCCACTGGTCGCAGAGCTGGGAGAGGACGTCGTCGCAAAAGTCCTCCCGGAGGTCAGCGAGGACGTCGTCCTCGGAGGACGACAGGTAGCCGATGCCGCACTTGTCCGGGTCGCCTAGGTCGAGCGCGTCGGCGAGGATCACCCCGGCCGCCGCGCTGGTGCCGCCGCCGTTGTAGCCCCAGCCGAAGCCGCTGTCCTCCGGCTCGGCGAGCTCGCGCAGCACCGTCACGCCGTACTGCCGCTCGGTGGGGCCGAACTCCGGCTTCTCGACGAGGATCCGGGCGGGCTTCCACTCCTCGTCGTCTCCGCCGGTCTCCGAGCCGTACTGGATGCCGTGGTACGTGCAGTCCTCGTAGGCCATGGCGTTCCCTCCCGTTGATCTCCTATGGCGAGATCAGCCTGCCGCACCTCCCCGGACCGGCGACAGAGCGCGATCGGCCAGCCGCCGAAGAGCGGCACAGACAAGTAGTCGGCGGCCGATGCCGGAGAGAATCACGCCGAACACGCTGGTCACGGCGGTGTTCAAGGCCCGCGCCGCGGGGGACCGGTGTGACCCGGGGCGCGACCCAGGAGGAGACCCGGGGCGGGACCCGGGAGGAGACCTAGGACGAGACCCAGGACGAGACCCAGGAAGCAACCCTGTGGACCGTGCGGCTGCGGGCCGGATCGTCGCCATGACAGCCCCGGCCCGCAGTCCTTCAACGTGGACGCCCGGCCCAACGAAGGGCGCCCGGTCGGGTCACGCCGCGAGCCGCTCCACCTGATCGTCGGGGCAGCCGATCGCCCGCCACTCCCACCGGTCGTACGGGAGGCGCTGGAGCATCGGCAGCGGGGCGTAGTCGATCCGGATGCCGATGTCGCGGATCCGCCGCTCCAGCCGCGCCGCCCGCCGGTTCAGCGCCTCCTCGTCGCCGTTGGCCAGGACCAGGCGCACGACGGGGAAGTGCTCGCTGCGCCGGTACCGCTGACGCCACAGCAGGCGGGTGGTGCCGATCGTGCCCCGCTCGCCTTCCTGGTAGGTCGCGCGGCTGTACGCCTCGTACGCGAACAGCTTCTCGACGAGCCGGGACATCGACATCGTGAAACGGTCGACCTCGAGGAACTCGACCTCGGCACCGCGGTTCGGGCGGTACAGCACCGCGTCGGAGACGACGCCGCGCACCTTGTCGATGGGGTGGGCGACCTCGACGTCCCAGTCCATGAGGAAGGCGCCCCAGTTCACCAGGGTCTCGGTGACGTCCAGGCCGTGCTCGGCGAGGCCGGCGGCTATCGCCTTCTCTCCCGTCGCCGCGTTCGGACGGATCGGTATCTCACCGCTCTCCAGCACGGCCCGCTGCCCGGCCACCGTCAGGTGGTAGACGTTGCTGCGGCCGGACTTGCCGTGGCCGACGAATCCGAGGGTCTCCAGGTCGCGCAGCGCCCGGCGGACGTAGCCGTCGCCGACGCGGTTCTCGGTCGTCACCGTGGCGATCTGCAGCGCGGTGGCCATCCGCACGCGGGCCAGCATGCTCATCGCCAGGCCACGCTGACGCGGGGTGGACGTCAGGGACCTCGCTCCTTTCCCCGCCGGATCGGAGTCAGGAGTAGAGGTGTCCTGCTCTCCCGGCCCTCCTTGCCCGGGGCCCTGACCTGCGGTTTCGTCGTCTTCCTCACGGCCAGGCGCAGGCCCGCTGCCGGGCCCGGACGCAGACCCGCCGAGCTGCCCGTCGGCAGGCCCGCCGGTGGGAGTGTCCTCGGAGTCGTCGTTGCGGTTGTCGTACACGGTGGTGCTCCTCGGTGAACGCGCGGACCTCATCGGACCGAAGTCCGCTCTCGCCTGCTACAGGTGGCGAGAGCGGGCGGCCGTGTGACACTCGCCGTGATCTTTTTTCGGGCACGTCGTCGAGGAGCCTCGTGGAGCTGGTGGAGCGGGCGCTGCCCGCAGTCGAGGAGCACGCCGACCAGACCGCCGAGAGCGCCTGCCTGCTCGCGGACGCGGTGAGCGCCGGCGGCTGGAGCGCGGTGGCCGCCGACGACGCTCTCACCGCGATCGAGACCCTGGCCGAGGCGCTGGGCGGGATCGGCCCGGAGCTCCAGGACGTTCTCGCCGCGGCGACGGCGGCGGCCTCCACCGCCCGGCGCCGCCTGGGCCTGCCGGTGGACACCGAGCCGGAGCCGGCCGCCGCGGGGGCGGTCCCCGGTCCTCGCACGGGACGCAGGCCCCGCCGACGCGGCCTCGGCCCCGGCTTCAAGGGCATCCGTACGGACCGCTGACCGCCGCGTACGACGACGGGCCCCTATTGGACCTGTTGGGGATAACAGGTCTTACGGGGGCCCGTCTGCGGTTTCACGAGCGGGTCTGTCCAGGGGTCTGCCGACGGGTCTACCGCGCGTCGGGCACGCCGACCGGGTTGTCGCCGAGGTAGCCGAGGCGGGCGTCGACGTTGGCCTCGGCCTGCCGCTGGCGGCCGACGTGTGCCTTGTCGGCGGCCCAGCCGGTCTTCGTCTTGCACTGCTCGCCCTCGGTGGCCTCGCACTTCTCGCACGTCAGCGTCAGGACCTCGCGGGCCACTGCGGCGTCCCGTTCGCGGCGGCGCCGGGCGGAGGCCGCCTTGGACTCCCAGCCGATCCCGAGGCCGTCCATCGCCTCCGGGTACGTCGTGGTCTTCGCGGCGCCGGGCCGCTTGGCGTCCTGGGCGAGCTTGATGAGCTGCCAGACGGTCGGCACGATCGCCGGGCCGCCGAAGTCGATCCGGTCGCTCGCCCGCGCGGCGACGCCCCACGGGTCACCGGTGGGGAAGGTAGCGGCGAGCGGTACGTCGCCGTCGACGATGCGGGCGAGCAGGCCCATCCGGTCGGCGTGCTCCCGCACGGTCGAGGCGGTGGAGCGCAGGGAGTCGATGACGTCCGCGAGCTCCACCGGGGTGGCCGGCACCTCGGCGGCCCGGGCGAGCTGCCGGACCCGGAGCTCGACGGCCGACAGCTCCGTGGCCAGCTCGTCCAGGGTGATGGTCCGGCCCGCCATCACGGCGGAGGTGTTCGTCTCGCTGTCGGTCTCGTGAGTGGTCTTCACGGTCGGGTCTCCTTCTCGGTAGTGGTGGTGGTCATGCGGGCTGCGGGGATGCCGAGGCGGGCGACGGCGTCGACCTCGGCGGTGAGCCGGGCACGGGCCCGGGTGAGCTTCTCCTCGGCCGCGCGCTTGGCGGCCCGGGTGCGGGCCAGGGCCTCCTTCTGGCGCTGCTCCCGTTCGGTGAGGGTGCGCAGGACCTCCTCGTAGTGCGCCGTTTGCTCTGCCGCGATTTCGGCGCCAGGGCGCTGCGGGCTCCGGGGGCCGGTCCGGTCGCGTTCCCTGGTGCGCTGGTCGCGGGCGAAGGCGACCAGCTCGACGGCGACGACCCACTTGGTGCGCTTGTGCGGCGGACCGGTCAGCAGCACGAGGGCAGGGAAGTCCTCGGCGTACCGGTTCTGCCAGTTCGAGACGGCGGCCGCGCTGACGCCGACGAGCCGGGCGCCGGCGGCGAGGGTGACCAGCTCGCCCTGGCGGCCCTGGTACTCGGGCCG
Organism: Streptomyces sp. NPDC088915; assembly: GCF_044749825.1. NCBI lineage: Bacteria > Bacillati > Actinomycetota > Actinomycetes > Kitasatosporales > Streptomycetaceae > Streptomyces > Streptomyces sp. NPDC088915. The sequence continues at coordinate 41,041 of NZ_JBIVIR010000027.1, read as the reverse complement.
GAGCCAGACCACGCCGTCGGCGCAGTCGGCCGGGGAGCCGGGAGGATCGGGTTTCTGGTACATCTGCGGGTCTCCTGTGGTGGGCCCGGGCCGGGGCCGGTGGCTGCTGGGGGGCTTCGCCGCCCCCCAGGCCCCCGCTCCCCCGGCACCGGCCGGCGCGGTCAGCGCTCCCGTGGTGCGGGTGCGTGCGCGCCGGACGGCACCGGGGCCGTGGCCTGTGACCTGGGCAAGTTCTAAATTTCCGACCGGAAATGAGGCGGGCTCAGTCCGGGTCGGGGGCGGTGTTGCCGGTGTCGAGCTGGAGGTAGGCGCGCTGTCCGCCGTCGTACGGACGGGCGGTCGTGGCGAGGAACTCGCGCTCCAGGACGTCGAGGACGGCCCGGACGGTCGCCTCGGTGCCGCAGATCCGTACGTCCGCGATCCCGGGCAGGTACGTGCGCTCGGTCCGCTCGCGGCGGGCACGGGCGGCCATCAGACGAACACCACGCGCGCGACGACGGCCAGGAGCTCGCCCGCGTCGCCCGCGGCCTGCAGGGCGCCGGGGTCCTCGGGCTTCTTCACGGGCCCGGCGATCAAGACGTGCCGGACTCGATCGAGCAGATCCCACCACTGCTCAGGCAGGCTGACGGTCTCGGCCGCCCGCCACAGCTCGATGTCGTCGCCGCCGTCCGCGCCGACGTGGACCAGGCCCCGCAGGGACCGGTCGGCGATCTGGGCGCGCACCTGCCAGTTCGGATCCCGGTCCGGCATCCCGTGCAGCCCCCAGTGCTCCCAGTCGGTGCGGCGCTCCAGGTCCTCGATCCCGGCGTCCTCGGTCTCCGGGTACAGCACGAGCATCGGCATCGGCCGGTCGTCGGGCGTGTCCGTTTTCATCAGCAGCACGCCGTAGTTCGGCGCCAAGTGGTAGGTGTCGACGTCGCCCAGGTCGAGGTCGTCGAGCGTGAAGACCTGCACCCCGGCCTTCCGGAAGGCGTCCATGGGGTCGGCCGGCCGCTGACGCGGCGGGGCGCTGAGGAGGTCGGCGAGCCGATCGGCGATCTCCTCCTCCGACGCGGGGCCGCCCATCGTCCAGTGGTCGAGCGCATCCTCCAGGAGGTCGGCGCGCGCCTCGACACTCAGCGCCCCGAACGCCTCCAGCGCTTCGGCCGCCTCGCCCATATCCTCCTGGGCCGCGCGGGCGAGCGGCGCCCACGCCTGGGTGGTGGCGGAGGCCACGGGCCCAGCGGGCATCGTTCCGTAGATCGCCGCAGTGAGCGCGAGGAGCGTCGGCTCGTGCCCAAGGACCTTCTTCGTCAACGTGCGCTGGCAGGGCTGGCAGGCCACCTGGCACGCGGCGACGAGTCGGGCGGCGAGGTCGGCGTTGACGAACAGGTCCGGCAGGTACGGGATGGCCTGGAGGGCGTACATGTCCGGAAGCGGTTCGTGCTTGTGGGTGGCGCCAGCGGCCGCCGAGGCGTACGCGGCTCCGGTACGGCGCGAGCGGTTCTTCGCGCGCTGCTTCTTGCCGTGCGACTTGACCACGAGTTTCTCCTCGGTGGCGTGCAGCGGTTACCCATGACCCGGTGCACGCGCGGAGAACGGTGGTACGGCGCGGGCAGTCGGAAGAAGGCGTCGAGGAGGACGCCTTGGCGTTGCTCGTCGCACTGATGCGCTGGGACTCCGATGGTCCTGGCACCTTCGCCTCAGATCGCTCCCAGTCATGGGCTGAGGCTGGCTTGGGCCTGTGCGTGGCCGTGCTGTTCCACGATATCGGCGCTTCCGGGCGGGAGGCATCCGAACACGACAAGAACTTACGGGAGAAGGCAGCGCGTACCACTAGACGGTCCTATTGACCAAAGTTGAGGCCGATGTGGCTGGTGTGACGAAGGGTCACGGCGACGCCGATACGACGGGAGCGGGAGGAGGCTCGTCCTGCCGGGCGAGGGCGGCCTGGAGCCGTTCGGCGAGCCCGGCGAGCTCCGGCGGGGAGCCTGGACCGTCCGCCGCCGGGAGCTCCTTGGCCGCGTACTCGTCGATCATCTGATCGAGGGCCTTGGAGTTCGGTCCGTAGTGCTCGGGGAAGGCCCGCGCGAGCCACCAGGCCGCCGCCCGCCAGTCCGCTGGCTGGTAGCGGATGGTCCGCTCCTCGATCCTGCGGCCGGTCTCCTCGTCGGTGTAGGTGCGCACCTGCTCGGCCAGGACGATGTGCCCGGCGCCGGCGGCGAGGACCTGGGCGAGGGAGGAGGCGGCCATGCGCGCCCGGGCCTGGTGCACTCGCTGGTGGAGCTCGACGTACGGATCGTCGGAGGGGTCCGGCCGCTCGCCTTCCTCGCGGGCCTCGGCGGCGGCACGGCCCCGGGCCATCCACCGGGCGAGCGTCGGATAGGAGACGCCCACGGCCTGGGCGGCCAGCGACTGGGCGACGCCGACGGAGACGGCCTTGACCAGAGCTTCGATCCGCTCCGGGGTGAGCAGGGAGGGGCGGCCCGGACGGCGGCGGGAGGACTGCTTGCGATTCGACATGGGAGCGGACCGTACGGACCGCCCGGCTTACCGTCCTGCCCTTCTGCGAGTTCCGAGAGGCACCTACGCGCGCGCGGGCGCGAGGTCTCACCCTCGGCCCCGGGGACGGTTCGCCCTGGTCAACGAGACAGGCGGCTGGTCCTGTTGGACCCAACAGGGTTGACCCCGTTGGGGGTAAGGCTCTGGCCTGCGGTTTCTCTGTCCAGACAGGCCGGGGCCCGGTGCTCTCGCGGACCGGGCGGAGGCGGTACGGTCTGGCGGTGACCAGTGCACGGGGAGAGGCCCGGATGAGGAGAGAGCCATGGTCCAGGTAACGCTGGAGCCGTTGAAGATCCCGGACCGGCTGCGGATGCCGACCGTCTTCGAGCGCGCGTGGACGGAGCCGGCCAACAAGATGCGGCCGCGGATCCTGCTCCCCGCCGCCTTCACGGGCCCGACCCCGATCCTTCCCGGTGAGCACCGGGTGTTCATCGTCTTCAACCGCAAGGGCGGGGCCGGCAAGACCACCACGACCCTGGAGCTGGCCTGCGCCTGGGCCGCGATGGGCTACACGGTCCGCATCATCGACGCCGACCCGCAGGACGCGGGCCTGACCGGGTGGCTGGAGCCGATCTACCCCGAGGGCCTGGACGACAAGTACCGCATGACGCTCAAGCACGTGCTGTACGGCGAGGTCGGCCTGGACGAGGCGACCTACTACACCCGGTACAAGAACATCTACCTCGTGCCCAGCTACGAGGACTGCGCGGTCGTCGAGTACGACCCGGCCGTCTCCGGGGAGCGCACCCTGCGCCGGGCGATCAAGCGGAGCGAGGCGCCGGTGGACATCACCATCGTCGACTGCCCGCCGAAGATCGGGAAGCTGTCGACCTTCACCCTGGCGCTCGGCGGCGAGGTCCTGGTGCCCAGCCAGCTCAGCGCCCTGGACCAGAAGTCGAACGAGCCGCTGCGCCGGACGATCGCCGACGCGAAGGAGGAGTACGACGTGCGGGTGCGGGCCGCCGTGCTCACCGCGTGGGGGCAGACGAAGATCAGCCTGAAGGTCGGCAACGAGATGGCCGAGCACTACCCGGATGCGCTGGTGTGCCCGATCCGCAGGTCGGTGGACGCCACCACCGCGCCCGATGAGAACAAGTCGATCCGCGAGTACAACAAGCGATCCACCACGACCCGTGACTTCGACCAGCTCGGTCACATGCTGGTGGCGCCGCGAGGGGAAGCAGCATGAGCAACGGACTGCCCTTCGGCAAGGGAAGCATCCTCGGCAAGGAGCTGGGCGGCCAGGCGCCGGTCAGCCCCGGCACCAAGGAGAAGATCCCGGCCTACGTCGCCCCCGACGTGATGAACCGGCTGCGCAACACGGTGGTGGCGATGCAGCGGATCGACGACGAGGACGCCGAGGTGCCGGTCTCGCTCTCCGCGTACGTGGAGGCCGCCGTCCTCGAGCGGATCCGCCGCGACGAACGCGAGTACAACGGCGGCAAGCCGTTCCCGCAGCGCCGCCAGAAGAACCTCAAGACCGGACCCCCGGTCACGAAGTAGCCGGCCCACCCGGCCGCGACGACGGGCCCCGCCGTATCCCGGCGGGGCCCGCCGCGTTTCCGGCCGGGCACGTCAGTCACGGTTGGTGGTGTTGGTCCTAATGGGTCTAATACGGCGTTCGGTGCGTGCGGCCGCGCGGACGTGGCTACCGTGCGACGGGTGATGACGAAGCGCGACCTCCTGGACGAGATGCCCGAGCTCCAGGACGCCGTGGACGCCGTGTGCGAGGAAGCCCCCTCCGAGGCCCGCCGCCGGCAGATCCGCGCCCACGCCCGTGAGCTGGTCCGGGCCCTGCACCACCCCGAGCACCCACTGACCGTCGCCGACGACCTGGCCGACGTCCTCGCCGGGGAGTCGCTGCGGCAGTACGAGCGCCTGGCCCTGGTCGGCGAGCTGCGCGACCGGGGCGCGAAGCGGCCCACGAGCGAGGCGACGGCGATGGTGCGCTCCGGGGTGATGGTGCTCCTGCAGCGCCAGCTCGGCCTGGAGGTCTACTACCTGCGCCAGATGGAACGGCTGCCCGGCCGCGAGCCGGTCGACGTCGCCCGGCGCGAGCGGCTGCGCACCAGCCTGCAGACCCTCGCCGACGTCATTGGCACGGACACCGGCTGGAGCGTCGAGCGGGGCTTGCTCGCCGGGGACTACCCGCTGCGGGTGCGGATGCTCGCCATGGCCTCCGTCGTCCTGGACACCGGCGCCCGGGTCGGCGAGCTGTGCGCGACGCGCCTGGAGGACCTCTCCCCCACCCTGGAGGAGATCCGGGTGCGCCGCCGCCCGCAGAACATCCGGCCGGACGCGCCCGATGTCGTCGAGGTCTACCCGCTGCGCCGTGCGACCCGGGCCGCCCTCGTCCGCTGGCTCCTGGTGCGCCGCCTGCTGATGGCCGAGGTGAGCGGCGGCGCCGACTGGCTGTGGGTCTCGGTGCGCGGCAACCACGGCGGCGTCGTCGGTGAGGGCGTCGAGCCGCAGTACCGCCCCGCCGGCACCGCCCTGCAGCCGCGCGGCGTGGCCCGCAGCTACACCCGCACCGTGACGACGGTGAACATCGACCTGACGGGCACCGAGGGCTGGGAGCCGCTTCCGGTCCGCATGGAGCAGCTACGGCGTGGCGTCGCCGCGCCCGAGCTCCACCTGGTGCCGCCCGTCCCGGACGCCGAGCGCGCGGCCCGGACCATGTCGGTGCTGGAGGAGGTCGGCCGGCGGCTGGCCGCGCTTCCGGACGCCGCGGCGGTCGCGACCACCGGGCGCCGCGACCGCAGGCAGGCCCGCGAACTGCTGCGCGAGGCGTGGCGGCAGGGCATCGAGCACCGGGTACAGCTCGCCGCCCTGCAGTCCGGCGGGCTGCTCGCCCTCGACATCCCGCGCAGCGGATGGGAGCCGGAGCTGCTGCGGGCCCTGGAGCGGGCCGCCGGCTTCACCCCGCTGTCGTAGGCATATGACACCGTGCGCCCATGGACACGTCAGAGCTCTACCGCTCCCTCGGCCTGACCCCCAGGGATATGAACTCCCTCTTCCGCGACCTGGACGACCTGGGCGCCCTGATGCGGGACCTTCCCTCCATCGGGGGCCTGGACGGCATCCAGGCGATGGCCAGGGACGTGGCCCCCCTGGCCACCTCTGTCTCGTCCATGCTGGACCGGCTGCGGGAAGAGACCTCGTCCGCCCACGCGGTGACGCAGCAGGCCGTGGCCGCGCTGGAGGCGGCCGGAGTCTCGACGGCGATCGCGGACACGCTGGACCTGTCGTGGCTGCAGGGCTCCCTCCGTCCGGTCACGGACACCGTCGCGCGCCAGGACTGGTTCGCGGAGCAGGTCCAGGAGGTGTACGCGAGCGACCTGCTGGACCGCCTGGTCGACGAGGGCGCTGCCGGACAGGCCGAGGAAATCTCGGACGAGACGGCGGCGGACCTGGAAGCCTCGGCGATCGCCTTCCAGGAGCAGGTCGCCTGGCTTCCGATCGACGAGCAGAAGAAGCTCTTCGTCGCCTTCGTGATCGCCATCGCGGCGTCGGTGTTGTGCCTGGCGGCCGTGCTCCTCGACGGGCCGGCCGCCGAGGTGGTGGGGAACGCCGCCAACCTCATGGGGATCGCGGGGGGAGCAGCGGTCGCCTGGGACCGTCTCAAGCCCACGCCCGGCGGCAGCGTGGAGGACCCGGAGTCGGCCGCCTAGTCCCGGCCTGCTCCCGTTCCTCGTAGACCTGTTAGACCCAACGCCCCCGGCCATCACCGCAGGCCGGGGGCGTTCGCGCGCCCAAACCCGTTCTAGCCAACAAGGGGTTGGCCAACTTTCAGTTGACATAGCCAACTCTGAGTTGGCATTCTCAAGGGGTCGGGCCAGCGGGGCCCGGCGGTCCGGGAGGGAAATCCCATGGAACTGGTCGTCGCCGTCATCGCCATCGTCGGAACGCTGCTGGGCGCGCTGGTCACCGGCAAGCTCCAGGAGCGCTCCGCCGGTCGCACCGAGAGCGCCGCGCGCGGCGAGCAGGTGCGCCGTGACCGCCTGGCGGCCGTCACCGACCTCGCCGAGGCGCTCAGCGACCACCGCGCCCGGATGTGGCACCGGGGCGACGCGCTCCTCGCCGGCGCCGACACCGAACTCCTCGCCGGTCTGCGCGCCCAGACCCAGGAATCCCGCTCCCGGATCACCCGCCCGCTCGTCACCCTGCGCGTCCTCATCACCGACCCGGCCGTCCGCGCCGCCGCCGATCGGATGGTCGACCTCACCTACGCCATGCGCGAGGCGTACACCACCACCGACGCCCTCGCCCAGGCCCGCGAGGACGCCAAGACCGCCCACAACGCCTTCGTCGACGCGGCCGCGGCCTTCTTCGACCGCACCGCCTGACCGTCCACCACCGCCACCACGGACACGGAGAAGCCGATGCTGTTCTTCCGCAGGACCCGCCGCCCCGCCCCCCGGGCCACCGCCCGCCCGCCGCGCCCGCAGGCCCCGACTGTCGAGTACATCGGCATCACCCTCGACGAGCTGCGGACCTTCGAGCAGATCCTCCTGCACGCCGACGAGCGCGTCCGGCACGCCCGCCCGGAACTGGGCTACCTCGTCAGCAGGGACGACCTGATCGGCCGCCTGTACGAGAGCGCCGGCGCCGCCTCGGTCCTCCAGCCCGACCCCGAGCTGGTCCGCGTCCCCGTCCAGCACACCGACTTCCTGCGCCTGGAGACCGCCATCCGCGACATCGAGATGTACCGGGGCGACCCCCGCCTCGCCCGCATCGCCCGCCAGCTTCTCAACCGGTGCCACGCCCTGCTCGGCCAGTCCCGGGCCGTGATCCACATGGGCGGCACCCCCGTCTTCACCCCCGGCTCCCCGGCCCCTGCCGCGCCCGAGCTGCGGACCCGCCCGGAGACGGCGTGAACGGGAAGACGCCGGTCGGGCTCGCCCGGGTCACCCGAGTCGAGACCGCCGCCGAGCGCACCGGCGGCACCGTCGGCGAGGACCCCTACGGCTTCGACGACCGGCTCGAGGCGGACAACCTCGGCTCCGCCGCCTCCGCCATCCGCTGGCTCTGACCACCGGCCCCGAGAGACAGACCACCAGACCACCGCGCATCAGCCCTGTTAGACCCAACGACTCCAACCCAGGAAGGCCCCCGATGACCCGCATCGAGATCACCTCGTTCGGCTACCTGCACGCCGCCGCCCCCGAGGCCCGGATCGTGATCGACCTCCGCCACCACTTCCGCGACCCGCATCTCCGCCCGGAGCTGCGCTACCTCACCGCCCACGACCCGGAGGTGCGCGAGACGGTGCTCGCCACCGACGGCATCGAGCAGGTCCTCCAGGCCGCCGAGGCCATGGTGCAGGGGTACCTCGCCGGGCCCCGCCAGGACGAGCCGGTCACCGTCGCGTTCGGCTGCCAGGGCGGCCGGCACCGTGCCGCGACCGCGGCCTCCGTCCTCGCCGAGCGCTGCGCCGCCCACGGCCTGGACGTCCACCTGGTCCACCGCGACCTCGGCAAGGACGTCGTCCGGCGCTGACCCGTACGGCCCCGGGGCCCCGTCCGTGAATCGCGGACGGGGCCCCTTCCCGCGACCGGGCAGGCCGCCGGAACCATCCGCAGGCCGCACGCCGCCGGGAAGGACCCATTGGACCCAACGGGGGCAACGGCGACCACGTAGAGACCCAGATCGCCGCCCCTGCGTCCAGCAGTGGGCCGCGCCCACGCCCGGCCACGGCCATGCTCTGCCCTGTACCTACCGCCGAGAGGAAGAGACCGCCATGCCGGTACTCCGCCGGATCACCACCTGCACCGCACCGTCCACCCTCGTCGTCGAGCGCGCGACCCGGCATCCGGACCGCCCCTACGACTACCGGCTGCAGGTCTGCCGCCGGCACCGGTGGCTCACCGAACAGTGGACCGGCCGCCGTACCGAGACCGGACCGGGCGCCGGGGTCTGCGGCGAGGTCCTGGACCACCGCGACTACCTCAAGGTGATCGACTCCCACGTGGACCTGTGGCTCCGTCCGCTCGTCTTCCACGGCCTCGACGACCACGACGGCGACCTCGCGCGCATGCTGAGCGCCGGGTACGAACTCCTCGCCGAACACCGGGAGCCGACCGGAGTCGCGGTCGCGATCGGGCACGCGGCCCGGATCGCCACCACCCTCAAGGAGGGCGTCCTCGACGCCGAGGACGGCCAGACCCAGCTCCTGGCCGCGCTCGGCGTCGCCGAGACCCTCGACGCCGCTTCCCGGGGCGCGTGAGCCCCTCCGCCAGCCGTCACCCGTTCGCCACGAAAGGCTCTCTGGCCTGCGGTTTCACGAAACCACAAGCTAGGCCACACCGAAGGCGACAGGGCGGGCTACAGGAACACGGCCGGGGCGTGGTGCCCGTCCTCCTGGTCCTCACCGGCGCCGGCGCCACCTCATGAGCGTTGCGGCCAGCTCGGGCAACGCCCGGATGACGGCGACGACGTCGGAGCGGTGGGCCCGCAGGATCGCTGTCACGCAGACGACCGTGGCGCACAGGATCGCGATGCACAGCACGGCGAGCAAGGCGACGGCGTACGGGTCGATGGGCACGGTCTGTCTCCTCAAGTCGAACGAGTCCGAGTGAGGAAAAAGCTGCGAACGCTAGCACAGGTCTCGCCCACACCCCCGGGACCACCCGCACGCCCTCGTGCGCGTCCCCCCATGAGAGTGACGCGGGATCCGTTCCCCGCCCTCGTCGTCGCGGCCGGATCGGAACGAGTTATGGCGGAGTGAGGAATTCCCTTTTCTCGATGCCCCCTTGCCCCCGGCAAACCCCCGTCGGTTTCAACCGGACAGGTAGAGTTCTCCATGCACTTCCTCGGGTGACTGAGCAAGTCCAGGGGCTGCCTTGGCTCCTGGCGCCTGGCCTTGCCAGGGAACCCGATGAAGGAAGGAAGGACCGCTATGCCGGTCAAGGGAGGCAAGCCCGTACCGGACGAGTCCGGTGAGGGAGAGTCGACCGACAAGAAGAACAGGCCCGCAGGGTTCTGGGACGGGCTCCGTAACGGGGCCGGGCAGGCTGTGGGGCTCGCGCTCCCGAGCCTGCTCGCCATCGGCCTCACGGCCGGAGGCGTCGTCGCCGGAACGCAGAACGGCCCTCACCACGAGGGCGGGGCCGCTGGGATCTGCAACTCGCTCTAACGGGTTGTAGAAGAGAAGCCGCTCGGGGAAGGTTCCTACGCCACTACCCGGGCGGTTTCTTCATGCCCGGAACTCACTCTCCGGGCACTCGCCTCAGCCGTTCCGGGCTACTGAGCCCCGGCTTAGACGATGGCCAAGATACCAAATTCGGTATCTCATGGCCTAGGCCGCGGTGACGTCATGACGTCAAATCATCGAGCCATCGAGCCATCGAGCCATCAACATCGTCTTAGACCGGCACGAACAAGTCGGAGCATGGGCCGCGCCATCGGGGCCGTCGTACTGTCGGCCGTTCACGCCCCAGGGCCGCAGACGCGACTCGGGTAACCGCCGAAGGGTGGTCGACGAGCAGCGGCACGAGGAACCGGATGGAGGTCCCCGGCCTGCGCCGCGTCTGCTTCTTCGTGGAACTTCGTGGAACCGTCCTACGCGCGCGCGTGTCACGGGAGGTTCCACGGACGGCACCGCCGGCGCCCCCGCGCCGACTGCTGCGGCTCGATATCGCCGCATCGCCAGCGGCCGCGGGCACCATGGGCCCGTACCACCCACGACCGCCAGGAGACCCGCACCCGTGATCCGTGCCCCCCACCGGCTCAAGGGTGGCGCCGACCAGCTTGGCGCCACCGGCCCTGGCCTTCGCGGCCCGTACGGCGTCTGGCCCGCCGACCACGACCAGGGCGACGAGGACCAGGAGCACGAGCTCGCCGTCGACCATGCGAGGGAGACGACCACCCGATGACGAACGAGCACCGAGGCGCCGCCGGCCCGTACATCGAGTACGACGGCCTGCCCGCTCTGCACGCCACCGAGACCGACCTGCCGCGGCTGCACCCCTACGGCCCGGTGCCGAAGGAACGCTGCCTCACGCCCGGCGGCGGACGGCTCACCGTCCGCTCCTCCGGCCGTCACCACCGGGTCACCCTCGACCACCTCGGTTGCCCCGCCCAGCTCGGCGAGGAGAAGGAAGCGGCTTTCCACAAGCTCGCCCTGGCCATGGAGAGGCACTGCCTGCGGACCGGATGCCGCCACCGCGCCTCCTACCAGGGCGGGGTCTTCCGCAGCTTCGAGTTCCCGGTCGGGAGCATCGAGCCCACGGTCTTCGTCCGCGCGCTGCTCGCCGTCGAGCTGGGTGACACCGGTCCCGTCGAGCACCTCGCCGCCGTCGCCGACCTGATCGGCCTCCCCCGGCAGGACTCCGTGGACGGCCGGTCCGACGAGAGTTAGACCTGTCAGGGGTAACGGTGTCACTGCCCTGTCGAACCTTCCTTACTGCCGTGGCGGGCGGCGATCAGTTCGTCCAGGAGCGCCAGGACCTCGTTGCGGGCGGCGGCCGCCGCAGTGTCGTCGGGGAGCTCGGCGCCGTAGGAGTCCAGGATCAGGCGCAGGGAGCGCAGCCGGGCGGCGAGGGCGGGCCCGTCGAGGTCACGCTGCCAGGTGTCGAGCTGCTCGGCGGAGGCGGTGCGGGCCAGTTGCTCCCACCGGTCGTCGAGGCGGGCCAGGGACCGCGTCGCGGCGCGCAGCCGGGCCTCGTTCGCCCGGCACCAGGCGTCTCCGGCCCGGTCGCGGGCCCGCTCGGCGCGTTGCTTCTCCGGGTAGCGGTCGCCCCGGTAGGTCGCGGCGTCGCGCTCCAGCCGTACGGCCCGGCTCTCGGCGCTGGAGCGGGAGGCCAGGCCGAGGTGATCGGCGATCTGCTGCCAGGAGGCTTCGCGTCGGCGGGCGGCCCGGATGAGGTCGCGCTCCAGGGTGTCGAGCGCGGCCCGGGCCTCGTCGAGCTGGGTGAGCGCGGCCAGCACGTCGGCGGCCGGCACCTCGGTCTGCTCGGCGTCCTCGGGGCCGTAGCGGTCGGCGGCCGCGCGTACCGCGTGCATCACGCGGACCGGGTCGAGCCAGTCGCGGCCGCCGCTGTACTTCGCCAGCAGCAGCGCCTCGGCTTCCTGCCGCCGCTGCTCCAGGTCCTCGGGGTCGGTCTTCGCCATGCGGCGCAGCATCCCACCCGGGCGTTCTTGTCCGCGAATCGCGTACAAAAGGGCCCGGGAGTCGGGCGGCAGCTCAGGGACGGTTGGTCCTGTTGGCACTAATGGGCGTTGGCCTTCGCCTTTGCCTCTGCGGCCCTGGCGATCCGGCCGCACGGACCGTCCGCGAGGCAGGCGGCCAGGTCCTCGGCACCGAGGCGTACGGCCTCGATCGTGGGCAGGGCGGCCTCCAGGATGTCGAGGCCCTGGTGGGTGAGGGGGAAGCGCAGGACGCCGGGCTGGTGGTCCGGGCAGGGCTGCACGATGACGGCCGGGCCGGGGAAGGTCACTACGACCGTGTCGCCGGCGTCCTCGTCGACGCTGATCAGGGTGGGCTGCACGCTCTTCTGCTCGTGGCAGGGCACCGCGGTCTCGTAGGTCCAGTCGGAGTCGACCTCGGACCAGTCGGGCTCACCGAAGGTCTGGGTGCGGACGAGGATGTGCAGGTCCGCCAGCCAGCCGCGGTCATGGAGCATCTGGTGGAGGCGGGCCTGCGGGTTCAGGGTGGCGGTGCAGCGGCACGCGCGCAGGCGCGGCGGCGGTACGGGCTTCTCGGCGTGATCGGTCACGGGCGGAGTCTGGAGCCTGCGGGGCCGGCCGGGGGCCGCGGCCCGCCAGATTCCCCCGAGCGGGTGACGGGCGGCCGGGCCTCCTGGGCGATGGTCTCGTCGGTGTCCTCGCCCTCCGGGTCCTCCGGCTTGCGGCCCAGCTTCGCCTTGAGGCCGCCGACCTCACTCCCCGGCAGGCGTACGGGTCGGCGTGTGCCCGTACAGGATCTTCTCGGCCGCGTCCTGTTCGTCCACCCATACCTTCCCCTGGCCATGGCAGTCCTCGCACGTCTCCCAGCGGAGGTCGGGCGTATCGGTGGCTTCGTCGAGCATGCCGTGAAGGACCTGCACGGAGCCGTCTCCGTCGCACTCGTCGCACTGGAACTCGTACTCGCCCTCAACCAACGCCATGACGCAAATCCCCCTGACCCGGAACGGATGTGAGGGCTGTGATCCTATGTGCCCGGCCTCGAGAGGACCCCGCTAGCGGCGTTCCTCCGCGCCCGCCTCGCTCCCGTCCTTCCTCGGCAGGCCGGGTGGGGCGATGCCGGGACGGCCGGAGGACCAGTGGGCCGTGACGTCGAGGACGGCGCGGACGAGGTCGCGGCCGGGGCCCTCGGGGACGCGCTCGGGGTGGAAGTGGTGCCAGGAGGCCGCGGTGATCTCGGCCGCCGGCGCCCGGCGCTTCCACCGGGGGCCGTACTGGCGCTCCAGGTGCCAGCGGTAGAGCTGGGCGGCGAGGCACCAGCGGCGGGCGTCCTGGAAGTCGAGGCCGTGGTCGAGCTGGAAGATCGCGATGTGGCGCATCACGCGCGGCGCGAGGAGGAACTGCAGCGCACTGGGCAACTGCGGGCGGGGCGCACGGGTCGGCGGCATGGCGGCAGGCTGTCCGGCTCGTGAGGCGAGTACGGGCAAAGTGGATGATCTCGGCCGGAAACCGCCGCTGAACGACCGGGCCATCGCTCTTGCCACCCTGGCGATCATCCGGAACAGGCCCGAGACGGGCCGCCAGAGACCTCTGGAGCGCCTCTCCGGCCTCCCGCGTCGAGGAGTGCCGATCATGCCCTGAGAGGCGCAGAGAGCCACTCAGGGGCGCGAGGCCCCTGCTCTTGTAAGTCGCCGGGCGAAGCCCGTTCCTTTCATCTTGGCTCTGACCTGCACGAACTTCCCCACCGCACCGCCCACGGCGCTGGCCCCGTCACCCGAATGGGTGACGGGGCCGCGCCCCCTTCCTCTGAGGTATTAACAGGCCCTTGCGGTCCCTGACGACCGGACTTGTCCGGCCCATGACCGGCAGCCGCCCGACTTCCAGGCCGTACGTGGCGGAGCTCAAGACCTCGGCCAGCTACGCGAGGGGGTCATGATCGTTTCGGCCCGGATGGGCCCGAACGGTGCGCCGAGCTGGGGTGTCGGGTACGGCGCGGGCCGTACCCGACACCCGGCTCGGAGGCGCAGCGGCCTGTTAATACCGGCACCGGGGCGGACGGGCTCCCGGCCGGCGGGGAGAGGGCCGGGCGGCCGGGGCCGTCGTACGACGTCGGGTCCTCGAGGAGGACGTCCTCCTGGTCGTGCCCGTCGTCGGCCAGGAGCACGTCGTCGAGGGGCACCGCCAGGTCCAGCGGCGGGAAAGCCCGCGGCCGGGGCCGGGCGGCAACCGAGGGCCGGTGTCCTTCGGCGCAGCCGCCGCTCTCTCTCGCCGTTCGTCCCGGCCGTAGTCCGCTCCGGCGGTACCGGTGCGACCGGTGGTGCGCGAGGAGAGAGAGAAGCTTCTTGGGGGGGCTTATTAGGGGACGGCGTTCGCGCAGGTCAGCGGCTTGCCGTCGTTTTTTTTCCGACGGGCGCGGTCGGAAATCCGACGGGCGCGGTCGGAAATCCGACCATCGAAACGACCTGGGGCGATGCCGCATCGATGCAGGTCGTTTCGATGGTCGGAAATCCGGCGGCGGTGCGCGGCGCCGTCCCTCCCCGCCTCCCGGGCCGGGCCGGAACGACGGCGCCCCCGGCGCTGCGAGAGCGCCGGGGGCGAAGCCGGTGTGTGACGACGGGAGCCACTGTGACAGCCGGAGCGGACAGTGTCGCGGGCTCACGGCCCGGCCGGCGCGAGCATCAGGTGCCCGGCGTCCACCAGGCGCTGCAGGGCGCTGCGGACGGCGGCCTCGTTGCTGTCCGCGCGCTGCCCCGTCCGGCCCAAGGTCATCTGCCGCACCATCTCGTCGAGGTCGTACGGCCCGTGGAACATCTCCGTCATGTGCACGAAGCGGACGTAGATGCCCAGGTCGTTCGGCGAGACGTCCGGGTCGTTGACCACCGAGTCAGGGACCATCACCGCGTCGGGGAAGTCCGCCTGCCGGATCTGCTGACGGCCGTTGGCCATGGTTGTCCTCTCTGTCCAATTTATCGCACATAGGTTCGATTTCAGTCGGACGCCATGTCCACGAAACGGCTGTAGTGGCCCTGGAAGGCGACCGTGATCGTGGCGGTGGGCCCGTTGCGGTGCTTGGCCACGATCAGGTCGGCCTCGCCCGAGCGCGGGGACTCCTTCTCGTAGGCGTCCTCGCGGTGCAGCAGGATCACCATGTCGGCATCCTGCTCGATCGAGCCGGACTCGCGCAGCTCGCTGAGCTGCGGCCTCTTGTCCGTGCGCTGCTCGGGCCCACGGTTGAGCTGGGAGAGCGCGATGACGGGGATCTCCAGCTCCTTGGCGAGCAGCTTGAGGTTGCGGGAGATCTCCGAGACCTCCTGCTGCCGGTTCTCCGTGCGGCGGCCAGCCCCGGACTGCATGAGCTGCATGTAGTCCACGACCAGGAGGTCCAGGCCGCTCTTGGACTGCTTGATCCGCCTGGCCCGGGACCGGATCTCGGTCATCGACAGGTTCGGCGAGTCGTCCACGATCAGCGGCGCCTTCTCGATGGCGGGCGTCCGCTTCGCCATCCGGTTCAGGTCCTCCTCGGTGACCGACCCGGCGCGGATGTGGTGCAGCGCGACGCGGGACTCGGCGCTGTAGAGGCGCTGGGTGATCTCCGGACGGCCCATCTCCAGGGAGAAGAACACGGAGGTCAGGCCGTGCTTGACGGAGGCGGCGCGGGCGAAGTCCAGGGCGAGGGTCGACTTGCCCATGGCCGGGCGGGCGCCGATGACGACGAGCTGCCCGGCCTGCAGGCCGTTGGTCAGCGCGTCCAGGTCGGTGAAGCCGGTCGGGACGCCGGTCATCTTCCCCGTGCCCTTCATCAGGGCGTCGAGGTTGTCCCAGAAACTGGGTACGTCCTCGCGTACGTACGCGTAGCCGGCGGTCTGCTCGCGGGTCGCCAGCGCGTCCAGGACCTCGGCCTCCACCCCGCTGCGGACGTCGTCGAGCTCGCCCTCCCCGGAGTAGGCGATCTGCGCGATCTTCGCGCTGGCCTCGATCAGGCGACGGCGTACGGCCCGCTCGTGGACGATCTCGGCGTAGTACGAGGCGTTCGCCGCCGTCGGCACCGACTGGACCAGTTCGTGCAGGTAGGCGGGCCCGCCGACCCGAGTGATGTCGCCGCGCTTGGTCAGCTCGGCGCTGACCGTGATCGGGTCGACCGGCTCGCCCTTGCCGTAGAGGAAGAGGATCGCGGCCTGGACGATCTCGTGGGCCGGGAGGTAGTAGTCCCGCGGCTGCAGCGAGGTGTCGAGGACGTCGGCGATGGCCTCCTTGCTCAGCATCTGGCCGCCGAGCGCGGACTTCTCCGCATCCCGGTCCTGCGGCGGGACGCGGTCGAAGCCGTGGTCGCGGCCGGCGGGGCGGAAGTCGTCGTCAGGAGCGGCGTGGGATGCGACGATGGACATGCGGATCTCCTTGGTGAGGTCTTCTGTGGCGGCCGGTTCTTGACGGGAGCGGCCGCCACAGGCGTGTTCGGAACGGTCGGTGGGACTCACGCGGGCTGACCGGCGCGGAGCCGGGCCAGCAGTCCGGCGCCGTCGACGGGCGCGGGCTCGGAGGGGCCCCGCTGCTGTCGCTCGCGTTCGGCGAGGCGGCACTGCGGGCAGTCCCCTGCCGCGAAAGCGGGGTGGTGCTCGCACATGTCGGGCGCGGGACGGTCCGAGCGCGGCCGGGGAACCGTCGGCTGCGGCGCCTCGGGGTAGGTCAGCGCCTCCTCCAGGACCTTCCAGGACGGCTTCGTCCGTCCCATCCACTCGGCCACCCGGCACAGGTGGTCCAGGTCGGCGCCGACGGCCAGGAGCCCGGCGGCCTCGGCGGTGATGAGCGCCGCGCGCTTGGGCAGGAACGGGTGACCCCCGGCCTTCATCCCCTTCGACCAGGCGTCGACCACGGCCGTCGCGGCCGCGACGTCGGCGGGCGCGACGCCCCCGCCGCCCTGCGCCGTCTTCGGCATCCGCTTCTTCGGCGCGCTCTTGGCGGGCGGCGGGGAAGCGGCCTTCCGGGCCTTCCCGCCCGCCGGCGCGGCGGTCTTCACCACCCGGGGCCTGGGCGCGGCCGCCGGGGCGGCGGGCCTCGCCTCCGGCTGCTCGGGCGCGGCCGCCGCGGTGCTCCTCGGCCGGGCGGGCTCCTGGTAGACCTCGTCCCCGACACGGATGTGGACCGGCGGCTGCGGCGGGTTCGTCCTCCAGTCCGGGGTGTAGGCGTCGAGCTTGTCCCAGACGTTGCGCCAGCCCTCGTACTTCTCCGGCGGCAGGTTGTTGACCTGGAACTTCCGCAACGAGTTCTGGATGCCGCCCTTGCCCGTCGAGGTCACCAGCCGCTCCCCTTCGGGATTCACCACCAGGTCGAACTGGGCGAGCAGCCGCAGCGCGTCCTTGACCATGGTGATGCTGGCGGGCTTGTCGTTCACGCCGGGCAGCAGCCAGCAAAGCTGATCCAGCGACATCCGGCGCAGGCCGCCCTTCTCCCGCCGGCGGGCCGTCTCGGTGACCATCGAGCGCAGCAGCAGGTACAGGTGCAGCGCGGTCCGCGTGATGCCGGGCAGCAGCAGGATCCAGTCCCGGACCTGGGTGAAGGTCCAGTAGTCGGTGATGTCACCGACGATCTCGATCTCCTCGTCGAGCTCGTCCGTCGGGTCGAGGTCGTCGTACTCCAGGGTCTCGTTGTTCATCGGGCCACCGCCTCGGCGGCCGGAGCGGGCACGTCGTTCGTAATCGTCACCCGGGCGTTGTACGCACCGAAGCGGACACCCTCATCGGGGCAGGTCACAGGGGCCTTGCGGCAGGTCGTCATCATCACGGCGTCTTCGTACGCGGCCGGGACGGCTAGTGTCGCGGGCTCCGCGGAGACGGACCGGAGGAGGGGGCGGTGCATGAGGTGCGATCTCTCCCAATCGGGGTAGAGAGCCGCACGTCGACAGGTCTGCGACCGGGTAACTAGTCAGGCCGGGGCCGGTGCTGCGAAAAGACAGCTCGTCCGGTTACCCTGGCGACTGGTGACCGGGCCCCGAGGGGTCGGGAGCCCGGCGTTACCGCCGACGTACGACTCAGGGACTGTGGCTTGCTAGGGCCGGTGGACTGAGTCAGATGTGGTGATCGAGAGCCGCTCCTGTTGGCGCAGGGGCGGCTCTCGGCATTACGGGGCGCGTTCGTTCATGACGGACATCTTGGAGTCCTTCCCTCGATTTCCGAAAACCGGGATGAGCTGGTACGTCACCTGGGCGTCTCCGGCGATCATGCCGGAGGGCGTCGTGCTGTTGTACCGGCCTTTCGGCGCGAGTACTCCCCGATCCCGTTCTCCGGGAGAGAACTTGCCGAGGGGTCCCGCCACGCGGGCAGTACGGGCCGACGGCGGCGTGTCGCCGTGTCCCTCTGGCCCCCTACTGGCGGGCGCGCGTAGCCTGCACACCGCAGGCACCTCCTCTACCAAGGTGCTGATCGCGGCGCCGACCACCACAACCGGCGAGCGCGACCGACAGGCCCCCGAGGGGGCCTGTTCGTGTTTCGCGGACATCTTCCCCCTCCGGGCGGTTTCGTAGGGTCAGCTCGCCGATTCCGGCGAGTCGACGATGCTGTTCGTGTCCACCAGGAGCGGCGGGAGCTCGGGGTGGGCGCGTACGGCAGCCGGACGCTGAGCCATCCACCCTGAGAGCCGGTGTTCCGGCGCCTCGGTGCGGACGTGCCGGAATCCTTCGCGCAGGTAGTAGTCCTGGAGCTTTAGGTTGCTGCGCCAGCAGTCGAGCCGGACCCAGGGCAGGCCCCGTTCTCGCGCGACGGAGCCGACCCAGTCGAGGATCCGGCCTCCGAGTTGAAGGCCGGCCGCCTGGCGGGCGGTGATGAGCTTGGCGACGTACACGGCGGTCTCCGGGGCGTCGAACGCCTTCCAGAAGTCGGTGTCGGCGCGGGCGAGGGTGACGGTGCCGAGCACCTCTTTGCCGTCCCCCTCGACCACCCAGGTACGGCCTGCGGCGATGTCCTCCTGCCACTTGGCAAGGGCACGGTCGCGGAAGCCGGGGCTGCGCCACTGGTCGACGCCGGCGCGGGCGAGCCACCCCTCCGCCTCGATGCGGAGCTTCATCAGCGCGGCCGCGTCCTCGGTGGAGGCGCGCCGAATGATCATCTGGGTCATAGTCAGACGTCCATCTCGTAGACGAGGGTGTTGAGGTGGCTGGGCGCCACCGTGACCATCACCCGTACCGGTTTGCCGTCGGCGCCGAAGCCGATGCGCGTGTGCCGAATGACAGGTGTGCCGACGTCCTCGGAGAGCTCGAGGCGCTTGGCCTCGTCCGGGGTCGCGGGCGGCCACGCCCTGATCTCGTCGCGCAAGGAGACCTGCGGGTGCCCGATGAAGGCGAGGACGCCGCCGGGCCTGGTCACGTCGTCTTCGACCATCAAGTCGGTGTCCAGGGCGATGGCCGTGGGGAACCAACTGTCGGCGATTTGAAACGGCTCCCCGTCGACGCGGCGGACACGGCGCCGAGCCACCACGTAGGTTCCCGGTTCGATCTGGAGCCAGCGAGCCACGCTCACAGGGGCGGGCTCGACCGATACAAGCGGTTTGTCCTGAGTGGCGGTACGGCCCTGTTCCTCGGCGGTGACCTTCCAGTCGTCTCGCCCGACGGCTGGGTCATCCCGGCGACTTCCGCGTTCGAACTGGTGGAGGTTCCACTCCAGGGGCTGGGTGGACCGGACGAAGACCCCCTTGCCCTGCCGGGCCTCCACCTGGCCGCCGGCCTTAAGCAGGGAGACGACGCGGTAGATGGTCTTCTCGCTGACTCCGTACTGGCTGGCCAGGTCGCGGGTGCTGGGGAGCTGCTGACCAGGCTGCAGGTCCCCGGAGGCGATGCGGCTCTCCAGGTCGGCCGCGATGTCGCGAATCGGCGGTGACTTCATCCTCGGTGGCATGCCCGGCAGGTTAGCCCAACTTCGAGTCCGAAGTCAGGACGCATGTTCACCACTTCGGACCTGAAGTTGCATCAACTTGTGTATTGACCTGCAACAACCCATCTATAGAGCCACTCTGACGGCCCATCGAATCTCATAACTTCGTGTCCGAAGTTGTTGACGACCTTGTTTCGGTGGGTCTACGGTCAGTGCCGTGCCAGCTTCGGACACGAAGTTGGACAGGGGATTTCGATCTCCTGTGCCTTGGCACAGCCATGCCGAAAGACGGCGTCACCGGACCTCCTCGGAGCTGTACCGAGCCCGGTGTCCCGAGAAGAACTCCACAGAGAGCTATGAGGAACAGCGCAACCCTTTTCGCTGGTCAAAGGCCGTTTGAAGTGCCAGCGAGAGGTACGTCCAGACAGATTCGGCCCGGCGCATGCCCGTACGGATGTGCCGTGGCCGTGGCCGTCTGGCCGCGAACCACCATCCCGCCCGAATGGGCGCGGCCCCGGATCAGGTGCTCGAACACCCCCGGGGCCACTTCGGAATCCAGCTCACGCAAGGAGTGGACCCGCAATGATCAGTATCCCCAACCCGGCCGCCGGCACCCTCGCCGCCGCCCTCAAGCTCCGCGACGACGCGTCGCAGATCCTCGGCATCGACGTCGACCTGGTCCTCGGTCCGCCCGTCGGGATCGAGGGCGCCGCCGCCCGCCGGGCCCGCGAGGACGCCCTCGCCGACATGGTGACGACCGGCTTCGTGTCCTTCGAGGCCGTCGGCACCCGCGCCCAGGCCGTCCGTGAGCAGATGCGCGAGCTCGGCGAGCTGGAGCACGAGGCCGGTCTCGTCGAGATCGACCTCGGGGCGGTGGCCTGATGACGAACACCACCCGCGAGCTCCTGGAGCACGTCCTGGAGCGCGTCAGCTCCAACCCCGACGAGTGGAGCGACCGCGACACCGAGACGATCACCCGGCTGCGCACGGCCGCCGAGTGGGAGGAGTCGGCCGAGCAGGTCGCCTCCGTCCGGACCGGCGGGTGGCCGCTGTGAGCCGCACCGCCTACGCCTTACGCGACCTGCTGCGGGCCGGACTCGACGTCACGGCCCGGATGCCCTCGCCGATGCTCCTCCTCCTGGTGCCGCTGCTCGCGCTGCTGGCCTACGGCTCCGGGACGGTCCTCCTCGACGCGCTGACCGCCCTGGTCACCGCCGTCGCCCAGGTCACCCGCTTCCTGTTCTGGATCGGCGCGCTCGCCGTGACGGTCAGGCTGCTGCACCGCCTGCTTCTCCAGCACCTGCACACCGCCCCGCCCGCCGCCCCCTCCGAGAACGGAGAGCCCGCATGATCCGGATCGTCCGTACCGAACACCTCCAGGCCCTGCAGTCGGGCGTGGCGATGGCCTCCGTCCTGGAGGACGACCTGGAGAAGGCCGAGGTCGTCATCGAGGCGTACAAGAAGGGCGCCGCCGGCGAGGCGGCCCTGCGCCGGAAGCTGGTCGGCGAGGTCCGCGACCTCCAGGTCGAGCTGACGGCCGCCGAGACGCTCAGCGCCGACCTCGCCCGCCTGGTCGAGCTGCTGCTCGGCGCGGTGAAGATCGCGACCGACGCCGCCGACGCCCCGCTCAGCGTGGTCGTTCACAAGGGCAGGGTGCAGAGCAC
This sequence comes from Streptomyces sp. NPDC088915, assembly GCF_044749825.1. Taxonomy (NCBI): domain Bacteria; kingdom Bacillati; phylum Actinomycetota; class Actinomycetes; order Kitasatosporales; family Streptomycetaceae; genus Streptomyces; species Streptomyces sp. NPDC088915. Next base: position 19,854 of record NZ_JBIVIR010000027.1, on the reverse strand, counting down.
CCACCGCGATCTGGCCTCCGCGAAGGCGTCCACCCCGTTCGGGAACTCCGGCTGGCTGCAGGGGGAGAACCCCGACCCGCTCGGCTGGAGGATCAGCACGGCCGTCCTGCCGCCGCTGCCCGTCCCGGCCAGCGCGGGCGAGATCGAGGACCTGCTGGAGCGCGTGGAGCGCCCGGCCCTGGAGCAGCTCACCGAGGCGACCCGCCTCCAGGAGCTGACCGAGGAGCTGGAGCGGGTCCGCTCCCAGCGCGACACGGCGATCAAGGACACCGAGACCGCCGCGGCCGCGCTGACCGCCGAGTCCCTCACCCTCGCCTTCCACCGCGCGGCGGTGACCGAGGCGGCCACCGCGGTCGCCCTGGCGCTGTCCGGCAAGAACCCCCGCGCCAGCGTGCGCGAGGTCTCCGCCCTGCTGCTGCGCCACGCCACCGTGCTCGGCATCGACCCCCACGGCACCGACACCGGCGCCGACCCCGAGAAGAAGGGAGCGGCCCTGTGACCGTGCCGCTGATCACCGTCCGCAACGGCGTCGGTCCGGACTGGACCGCCGCCGACTACGACTCCCTGCTCGTCCTGACCGAGCTCGGCGTCTCCCGCCCGGCCGCCCGCGTCACCCGCGCCCGCCGGGGCCGGCCGCTGCGCCGCGCGGTCCGCGCGATGCTCCGCACCGTGCTGACCACGACCGGCCCCGTCCCGCTGCGGGCCACCGGAAGGGGGCTCGCCCGATGACCGCCGCCCCGGAGGAGAAGCCCGCGACGTCGTGGGCGGAGCAGTCCGCGGCCGCCGAGAAGATCCGCACCGAGACCGACCTCGCCCGCCTCCAGGCGGAGGAGGAGCGGCGCCGGCGCGAGCAGCTCGACGCCCCCGAGATCGCCAAGGCCCAGGCCAGGGCCGAGGCCATCGCGCGCAAGGCCCAGGAGGAGGCGGAGGAGGCCGAGCAGGCCCGCCTGGAGCGCCGCGCCGCCGAGCGGGCCGAGCAGAAGAGGAAGGCCGAGCTCAAGCTCCGCGAGGAGCGCGCCACCAAGGCCGTCAACATCGGCGTGGTCGCCGCGCTGCTCGTCGCCCTGCCCCTGCAACTGCGGGCGTTCTGGAACCCGGACCGGCCGTGGGAGGTCGTGGTCCCGTTCGTGCTGGAGGGCCTGGCCTGGGTCTTCATCCGGCAGGCGGAGGCCGCGATCGTTGCCCGCCGGATGGTGTGGCACTACCTCGCCGGGGTGTTCGCCTGCTCGGCGTTCGCCGCCACGGTCAACATCCTCGACGGCGTCCTGCACCCCGAGATCGGCCCGATCTTCGGCGTGGTCGGCGGCGTCTGCTCGCTGGCCGGCCCCGGCATCAAGGTCATCCATGAGTTCGGCGCCCGCGACAAGCAGGCCAAGGCCACCCGCGCCGAGCGCAAGCTCGCCGAGGCCGAGGCCAAGCGCGCCGAAGCCGAGGCCCAGGCCCGCGAGGCCGAGCTGGAGCACAAGCGCAAGGTCGAGGCGGAGCGCCGCGAGGAACAGCGCGCCGCCGTTGAGACTCAGAAGGCCGCCGAAGCGAAGCGCCTGGCGGACCAGGACGAGCAGCGCAAGACCACCTACCCGCAGGTGTGGGAGCGGTACGAGGCGGTCCTCGCCGCGAACCCGCTCGGCTCGATCTCCCGCGACCGGGCGTGGACCGACGCGCAGCGCGCCGCCGCCCACCCGGTGGTGTGGGACCGGTACACGATGCTCGTCACCGCCGCCCCCACGAGCGTGAAGCCGGCGGAGCTGTGGCCCGCCGCGTGGCGGTCGGTCTACGCCCTGCCGGTCGGCCAGACCCCCGAGACGCTCCGCGCCGAACTCTCCGCGCGGGCGGCCGTCGACGAGGTCCTCGCCGAGGCCGACTACACCTCCGAGAAGGCCGCCGTCGACGACCTGCTGAGCCACCTGTTCGGCGGCGACGACGACGACCCGAGCGGCATCCGCAAGGGCGGTCGTGGCGGCCCGGGCGGAAGCCCTGCACCCCTTGGGGGTAAAGGGCAGGGCGGGCCTCGCAGCGACGACGAGAGGCCGTTGGAAGAGGCCGACCTCGACGCGGTGCGGGCCCTCGCCGACGAGCTCGGCAGCGCCGCCAAGCTGAGCGCGTCGAACGTGCGCAAGCGGGTCGGCTGCCGACCCGCCTACGCGATCCGACTGCGCGACGCGGTGAAGGCGGAGCGGGGGATCGACCCGTGACCGAGATCCCCTCCGTGCTCGTCGGCACCGTCTACGAGGCGGCCGTCGCGCGCAGCGACCGGTACTGCGAGTGCGACCTCGACGAGTCCGGGAACTGCGGGCTCGCCGAGGTCGACAAGCCGCGCTGGCACAAGTCCGGCAAGCGCTGCCGGGAGCGGGGCGAGTACCGCGCCCCGCTCCTGGTGGCCCCGCGCGACCCGGAGGTCTCCGACCGGGAGGCGATCACCCTCCCCCTCGACGAGGTGATCGTCCTGTGCCGGGCCTGCTACATCCGGCGCCGCAAGAAGACCGACCAGGAGCGCGCCGCCCGCCGCGAGGCGGCCCTCCTGGCCGAGGAGAACACCCTCTTCAACACGTCAGACCTGTTGACCCCAACAGGGTTAACAGGCCCCGAGCAGCGCGAAGCGGCCTGACCCGTACGCGCTCCATCCCGGAAGGCACCCGGCCCATGCAGCACTCCACCCGCGAGCGCCTGATCTACGCCGCCCGCGCCACCGCCGCCTACCTCGTCACCGTCGTCCACGCGCTGATCACGCTGGCGGCGGCGCTGGCCGCCGGCACCTACACCTGGCAGCACGGCCACACCCTGCCGTTCGACACCACCGCGACCGCCGCGCTGAACGGCGCCGTCGCCGTCGGCGTGCTCGTCGCCGGAGCGCTCGGCACCGTCCCCGAGGCCCTGGTCCTGCGGCTGCGCTACGCCGTCTGGGGCCGCCCCCTGGCCCACTGCCCCACCTGCGGCGGGCTCGCCGAGCCGCCCGCCGAGGACACGACCTCGAAGGAGACGGTGCAGTGAGCTCGAAGACGACCTCCCGCCGGGCGCCCTGGCGCCTGGCCCTCCTGGTCCCGGCCGCCGCCTACCTCACCATCTGGCGCGGCGTCCCCGGCATCACCCCGATGCTGACCTTCACCTGGCTCCAGGCCCTGCTGGGCGGGGCCGGGGTCATCGTCGCCGGGCTCTACGGCCCGCAGGTCCTGGCGGCCACGGCCAAGGCCCAGAAGGAGTCCGCCGCCCGCCGCAGGGTCCGCGACGAGCAGAAGGCCCTCAAGAAGAAGGCGGCGAAGGCCGACGACCAGCTCCGCCGGAAGTACGACAAGTAGAACCGCCGGCGAATCGCGGGGCCCGCAGCTTGCCCGGCCCGGGCCCCGCCCCTCCACCCCCTGACTTCACCAGCGAGCGAGGAGCTCCAGCATGACGGACATCTCCCCCGAGCCCGCCGCCGGCGGCCCCGGCGACGGCATCCCCGACGACCTCTCCGCCCTGTTCGACGACCCCGCCGTCCGCGACCGCCTGGAGAAGGAGGCCCGCGACGCGGTACGCGGCACCCGGGCCGGGATGGCGGACGCCACCACCGGCACCCCCCGCGACCTCCCCGCCCCGCTTTCCGCCCCGGAGGCCGGCGGCCTTGTCTTCGACGACGAGGACGAGGACCAGGAGCACGGCGCCGTCCCCGTGCCCCGCACCCCGGCCGAGGTCCAGCGCACCTGGCGCGACGCCTTCCCGGCGGGCACCTTCGACTCCGCCGCGTGGGCCCACCGCAAGAAGGTGGCCCTGCACAAGATGGCGTGGCACGCCGGACACACCCACGTCTACATGTGGCAGATGACCCGGCTGTCCGGCCTCGGCCTGAGCGCCGGCGCCCGCGACGCCTGGCACTACTACTCCGCCCAGGAGTACGGGCAGATGGTCGACACGGCCCGCCGCAAGAACATGGCCCCCGACATGCTCGCCGCCCTGCGCGAGGAGCGCCTGGAGACCGCCCGGGCCCGGCGCCGCGAACCGGTCCTCGTCACCGCGACCACCGGGGTGTTCACCGTCATCGCGGCCGCCGTTGCCGTCGCCCAGGTCTACGGCCTGCTCGCCGCCTCCCCGGCCGCCATGCTCACCCTGGGCATCCTCTCCGCCCTCGGGCTGCGCGAGCACCGCCGCCGCAACCCCGACGAGCCCCTGGCCGCCGCGTTTGCCATCGAGTCCGCCTCGACGGCCGACCACGCCCCGCTCACCGACGACCTGCTCAACCGGGTGCTGCGCATCGCGAAGGTGTTCACCAAGGACGAGCACGCCATCACCCTGCTGGAGCCGATCCGCCCGGCCGAGATCAATGGGATCGAGGCCAAGTTCAAACTCCCCGACGACATCCAGGTCTCCGCGCTGCTGGCGAAGAAGGAGGCGATCGCGGGCGCCCTGGACATCGAGGGGCACTGGCTCGACATCAAGCAGGACGGCTCCCCCACCCGGGTCTCGTTTTGGTACTGCACCTCCGACCCGTTCGGCGAGCCCCGCACCTCTCCGCTGGTCGAGAAGCCCGAGCGCCAGGACGTGTGGAACCGGGGAATCCTGATCGGGTTCAACCGGCGCAACCTGCCGGTCTACCTGAAGCTGCGGCACGTCATGGCGCTGCTGGGCGGCATGTCGCGCACCGGCAAGGGCATGCTGCTGCGCAACTTGATCGTCGGCCTCGGCCTCGACCCGCGCTGCAACGTGCGCCTGGTCGCCGGCGCCAAGCCCGGCGAGCACCGCGGCTACGCCCCGATCTGCAGCACGTTCTTCGGCAGGCGCCCGGACCGGCTGATCGACCTCCTGGAGGGCTTCCTCAAGGAGGCGTACCGCCGCGAGGCCGTCCTGGAGGAGCAGGGCCGGGCGAAGTTCGGCGAGAAGGACCTCGACGAGTTCCCCCTGGAACTCCTCATCATCGACGAGTACAAGCAGTACGCGGCCTCGTCGATGCGGATTCCCGACCCGAGCGACGACGAGGGAAAGCGGACCTTCAAGGCGTGCGACCGCATCGCCGAGCTCCTTGAGGAGATCGCCGCCTTCGCGGCCGCGCTGAACATGACGGTGCTCATCTCCACCCAGGACCCGGACGCGGGCACCGTGCCGCGCGGCTACAAGTCGAACACCGGGGCCAGGGCGGCCACCCGTACCGGCGGCGCCGTGCAGACCAACGCGATTTTGAAGGACGGCGCGACCGGCGCGGGCCTGCGGGCCCACGAGATCCCCGAATCCCTCAAGGGCGGTGCCATCGTCGACATCGACGGCGCCCCCGGCGAACTCATCCGCTCCTATTTCATCGAGGACGAGGAATTCGACGGGGCGGCCGACCTGATCGAGGCCGGTCTTTTCCTCCGGGAGGAGCTGGGAAGGGCCCCGGGCCAGTTCGTCGACCGGATCGAGGAGTACCTGGTCGCCGTCACCGGGGAGTCGTCCCTCGCGGGCGGCCCGACCGGCTCCGGCCGCCCCGGCCGCCCGGCCGCCACGGCCGGCGCCCGCGTCGAGCTGGGGATCCTGGAGCTGATCCTCGACGCGTTCGAGGACGGCGCCGACCGCATCCAGATGGCGGCCGTCCGCGCCCACCTCGCCGACCACAGCCGACTGCGCTGGGGCCAGCAGGAGGACGAGACCGAGGCCGCCTACACCGCCCGCGTCGGCAAGGAGCTCGCCGCCGCCATCGAGGAGGCCCTGGAGGGCACCGGCGTGGAGCTCACGCCCAAGTCCGGCATGCGCTTCGGCAAGGGCCCCGACGGGCGCGAGATCAAGGGCGCCGGCTTCCACCGCAGCCACGTCGAGGCCGCCGTCGAGGCCGCCCGTAATGCCCGCAAATGACCCCCAGGGCGACACCTAGGGCGCCTGCCATAAGCGCAGGTCAGACCCTGTGTCGCCCCCCGGGGCGGCGCCCCGGCACCCCCGGGCGCCGCCCCGGGGTCCACCTCCTCGCCCCAGGGTCCGCCCCATGCCCTGACCTGCGGTTATGCCGCCCGCCCCGGGGCCCGCCCCGGGCCCCAAACCCACACAAAACGATCACCGGAGAAGAGAGGCCGATCATGCGCTCCGCCGACCGCCACACCCCCTTCACCGCCCCGACCGAGAGGATCACCGCCGTGCGTGACTCCACCGTCGACCCGGCCACCGCCGAGAGCGTCCGCCAGCTCCTGGAGGGCGCCCGCCTCGTCGAGTCCGCCTTCACGACCACCCCGGACGCGACCACCGCCCCGGCCGCCCCCACCGTGCCGGTCCCGCCGCCCGGCTACACCCTCAAGACCATCCACCGCACCGCCCCGGACGGCTCCAGCACCGTCGAGTACGAGATCGTCCCCCTCGCCCCGCTCACCCCCGCCGCCGTCCCGGCCGCAGCGGCGAAGAAGGCCGGCGGGCCCCGGATCCTGCCCGCGTGGCTCACCACCAACGCCGCCAAGCTCAAGGCGGCCGCCTACCTCGCCGGGGGCGGCGCCCTCACCGCCGGCATCGCCCTCTACGGCCCGGCCGTCGGCGCGGGCATCGGCGCCGCCGCCGCGGGCCTGTGGGCCTTCACCCTGACCGCCCTCAAGGTCATCGGGGTCTTCCTCGGCGGCCTGCTCGTCCTGCGCGTGCTGTGCGGCGGCGGCAAGGACAAGAAGCCGCGGACGGGCACCTTCGAGGGCACCCTCTCCGGCACCTGGAAGCAGGACTGATGGCCCGGCCGCAGCAGATCGTCTTCAAGGGCCGCCCCGCCTTCGGCGGGCACTGGGTCGACTGCCCCAGCACTCCGCACCTCCCCGCCAAGGTGATCACCCTGCACATCACCCCGGCCGGGGTGATGGGGACGTGCGGGAAGAAGCACCCGGTCGAGAACGACCAGGGGCAGCGGATGGGAGGAACGGCCGAGTGCCTCTTCCCGGTGAAGCAGGTGACCAAGGAAGAACTCGAGGCGCTGGCCGCACCGGGCCGGACCGGACGGGTGCGCGGCAAGCTCCCCACGGGCAAGGGCGTCGACGCGCAGATCATCTCCTTCGGGACCGGGACCGGCGCCGGAGCCGGAGCCGGTAAGGGCCCGGGGGGCAAGGGCGGCGCCGCCCAGGCGTTCGGCGCCGCCAGCAAGGGCAAGGGGGCCGCCACGGCTCCGGCCCGGGTGCCGCGCGGCGGCGGGGGAGCGGCGACCGCCTTCTTCAACGCCCTGGCCGCCACCGCCGGCGCCGCCGGGCAGATCGCCGGATCCGCCGCCAGCATCGTCGGCTCCGCCGCCGACCTCGGCAAGGAAGGCGTCGGCCTGGCCCGCGACGGCGTACGCGAAGCCGGGGCGTACGGCTCCCGCCGCCACGAGCGCAAGATGCGCAAGGACTCCAGCTCCGACAGCGAGTAGCCGACCACGGAAAACCAGTTCAACCGCCATTGGGCCTGTTAGCCCTAACAGGCCCAATGGCGCCCCGCCCCAGACCAGGAGGAAGAGATGTTCAACGCCGGAGACGAGGTCAGGTTCCTCGCGTGCGAGGACGACCCGCGCGCGATCGGGAAGACCGGCCGGATCCTCGACGAGGTACCCCCGGGCCCGCTCACCGACTACCGGTGGACCGTCGACCAGATCAGCATCTTCATCGCCCCGGTCCTCGTCCACGCCCACGAGATCCAGAAGACCGGGAGGACGCGATGAGGACGCGACTGCCCTGGATGAGCCTGCGCGACCGCCGCCGCTGGCGCGGCGCGACAACCCTCGCCGAGGTCGGCGAGCTGATGGCCCTGTGGCTGGAGGGCACCCTCGCCTCCCGCCCCGGCTACGCCCCCCGCTACGGGCCCGACGAGGAGACCGCGCACCTGGTCCCGACCCTCGCCGCCGCCTGCCGCGCGGGCCTGATCACCACCGTCTCCCAGCCCGGCCTGGCCGGGACCGGCGCCGACGGACTGTGGTGGGAGCAGCGCGCCGCGGTCACCGGCCTGGTCACCGACTACGCCTTCCTCGGCCGCCTCTACAAGGAGGCCGTGGCCGAGGGTCTGGTCGTCCTCGTCAACGACCACGCCCTCGACATCCACTCCGAGCCCTACGTCGTCACCACCCGCGACGGCGAGCCCTACACCGCGTTCGGCGGACCGGTTCCCGCCGAGGACCTGGCCGCCGAGTGGCAGGGCCTGCACCCCGGCCTCACCGACCTCGCGGTGCGCGGCTACCACCTGACGATCGCGGCGCCCGAGTGGGGCGCGGCCGGCGAACGGCTCTGGCCGCTCCTCGACCGCCTCACCGGCCTGCGCCCCCAGAACGCCGACGGCCCCTGGGCCACCGCCTGACCCTCCCCGGCCGCGCGCCGGCCCCGCGCCCGCCCGGCCCGACCGGGCGGGCGCTCCGCCTCTCCCCCCCCGTATCCGAAGGAGGCTGCCGTGCAGCTCTCGCTCTCCGTCGTCCTGCTCCTGGCCCTCGTGCTCGCCCTCCTCATCCGCGCGGGCCACCTCAAGTGGCACACCGCCCTGGTCGCCGCCCTGTTCGGCTTCTTCCTCGCGGGCACGACGGTGGCCCCCTCGATCCACAACGGGATCGACGGGGTCACCCAGACCGTCTCGCAGATCAACCCGTGAAGCTCCGCATCCGCCGGCGGACGCCGCCGTCGCACTGGTGCCCCCAGTGCGACGGCGACGACATCCTGTGGCAGGAGCAGAACGACGGCGGACGGGTGTGGTGGTGCGCCGACTGCGCACACGAGTGGGGCCACCCCACGGCCCGCCCGCTCCCCCGGCGGCCCGTCGCCCGTCCCATCCGGCCGACCTCCATCGACCCCTACGACTGACCTGGAACCCTCAAGGCCGCCCCCGACCCCGGGGGCGGCCTTTCGCATGTCATGACCTGTCGACCCTGTTGGGTCTAACAGGTCTTCCCTGACCTGAAAGCAAACCCGCTGTTGGCCAACTCTGTATTGACATAGCCAACTCTGAGTTGGCATTGTAGGGGCGTGGGCAGCGGCCCGCACCCACTGAGAGAAGGAGACGCATCCATGGCGCAGCCCAACCCCCTGCCGCAGGGCCCGGCCCTCGAGGAGCTGCTCGCCCGCCGCGCGGCCGCCGTCGACGCCCGCCTCCAGCAGGCCCGTACGGAGACCGTCGGCGAGATCACCCGCACCGACAGCAAGGCGGCCGCCTTACTCGCCGCCTTCGGCCTCCCGCTGGCCGTGCTCGTCGCCGCCCTCCCCGGCCGCGACCTGTCCGCCGGCACCGCCGTCCTCATCGGCCTCGGCGCCCTCGGCCTGGTCACGGCGATGCTCGTCGTCCTGCTGGCCGTCCGCCCCCGCCTCACCCGTGGCGCCCGCGGCTCGTACCTGCACTGGGCGGCCTGCACGCCCGAACAGGTCCGCGCCGACCTCTCCGTCGACCGCAACGCCGAGCAGGTCGTCCGGCTGTCCCAGATCGCCCAGGCGAAGTACCGGGCGCTCAAGGTGGCCATCGACATCACCGCCGGCGCGCTCGTCGTCCTGCTGCTCGCCCTGGCCGTCGCCCTCGTCTGACGGACCGCCCGGACGGACGGTCACCGGCTACCCACCACGCGCCGACCGTCCGGGCCCGCCCGGCCCGCTCCAACCCGGAGCAGGGGGCAGCCCCATCGTCCCTCACACCCGAGACGGAGCCCGATCACCATGTCCCCCACCCGACCCGACACCCCCGAATCCACCGCCGCCAAGGAGCGTCTCGACGAGGCCGCCACCGCCCGCGACAAGGCCATCGACGCCGCCCTGCGGGCCTACTGGGGCACGGTCGCCGCCGAGATCAAGGCGAGGAACCTGACCCAGGCCGCCGCCGCCGAGCACCTCGACTTCAGCCGCGAGCACGTCCGCAAGCAGATCAAGCGGTACACCGACTGACCCCCGGAAGCCGGGCGGGGCGGCCGGAATCCGGCCGGATGCCCAGCCGCCCCGCCCTCCCCGTCCAGAGCAGAACCGAGGAGTGAGCACCATCATGAACCCGACCACCGCGGACGCCGTCGCCTCCATCCGCCTCGGCCTGACCGCGCTGCGCGAGCAGGCCCTGGGCGACAGCGCCGACCATCAGGACCAGGCCGACGTCCTCACCGCCCTGTACGACGACCGCGACCGCGCGGGCAGCGTCCTCGGCATGGTCTCCGACTTGCTGTCCGCCCTGGGCGAGCGGGTCGACGAGCAGGGCGCCGAGGCCGCCGCCGAAGACCTCCATGAGGCGGCCGGGCACGTCCAGGACTCCGCCGGGACGCAGATCCAGCGGGCCCTCGACGCGCTCGCCGGGGACCCCGGCCGGTGAAGAGGGCCACCGCGCCCCCGCCCGGCTGCTGCCACGTCTGGTACTGCCGGCGCTGCCGCAAGGCGTGCCAGGTCGTGCCCGAGGGGGCCGTCGAGACCGGCTGCACCTGCACCACCCCCGTCCCGCAGATGGCGCCGACGGTCCTCTCGCTCCCCGACCCCGAGCCCCCCGCGCGGCCCCGCCTTCAGCTCTTGGACGAGGACGAGGCCCGCCACCGGGCCCTCGCCCGCCCCGGCCGCCGCGTGCGCATCGCCTTCGAGGCGACCGTCCGCACGGCGTGGCTCGCCCCCGGCCCGGACGGACAGCAGCGCATCACGCTCGTGGTCACCGACGAGAGCGGCGCCCTGCACACCATCGACACCCGGCTCGCCGGCACCCGCCTCGACCCCGTTCCGACCGAGGAAGACCACCAGTGACCACCACCGACAAGACGACGCCCCACCCCACCCGAGAGGAAGAGATGACCATCCCCGCCGCATTACGTTGCTGGTCGGCGAGCTGGCCGGAGTACAGGCCGACGGACGTCACGCCGCCCGAACTCCTGCCCGCGGCCCTGGACCGGGAGGTGCCCGGCTGGGCCGAGGCCGCCGCGACGCCCGCCGACGTACCGGACTGGGCCCGGCGACAGAACGACGCGCTCGTGCCGTTCGAGCTGGACGCACGGGGCTGGCCTCTGCACCCGCACGGCCGCACCGGCCACACCGGCCGGAACCTGGGCCGGTGGGGCGAGAACGCCGCCGCCGACCCGATCGTGGTCGCGGGCACCGGCCAGGACCGCCGGGTCCTGCTGATCACCCGGGACGACATCCACCAGGAGGCGATCCCCGGCGGCATGGTCGACCCGGGCGAGACCGCCCCGGCCGCACTCGTCCGCGAGCTGCGCGAGGAGACCGGCGTGGACCTGGCCGGCCACCGCCCGGTCATCCTCGGCCGCGACATCGTCGACGACTGGCGCACCTCGGACCACGCCTGGGTCGCCTCCACCAGCGCGCTCTACCTGCTGCCCGCCACCGTGACCGCCGTCGCCGCCGACGACGCCCTCGACGCCAACTGGTGGCCGTTCACCTCCCTCGGCCAGCTCGACGCCGCGATCACCGCCGCCGGACGCACCCTCTACGCCGCGCACCGCCCCCTGCTGCAGCGCGCCCTGGACCACCTCGCCAGGTAGGAAGCGCAGCCGACACCCGGACTGCCGAAACGACCAAGGCCAGGAACAGTCAGACCCGTTAGACCCAACAGCTCCAACAGGAAGGACACGGTCGCCGTGACCACCGACACCGCCAGCAGCAGCACCCTCCTTGAGAAGATCGCCCACCACCTCGCCGGCCCCGGGATCTGGTACGGCCCCAGCGGCGAGAAGGTGACCGGCGAGGCCGTCGCCGCGCACCTCCAGGCCGCCGCCGCCCTCATGGAACGAGAGGGCTGGGACCCCCAGCTCTACACCCGGGAAAGCCGCCGCAGCCTGTACTACGCCCTCGACAGCACCCGGGACGACGGCCAGGGCGACGAGGACACCGAGCGCGTCGCCGAGCGGGTCGTCGAAGCCGTCCTCACCGCGGCGACCGGCGCCCCCTACGTCCGCTACGAGGCGTGGAACCACCACGCCACCCGCACCCTCGCCGAGGTCCTGCAGGTCTGCCAGGCCGCCGCCTCCGTCGCCCGCCACTACGGCCCCGGCCCCGCCACGACCTCCCCGCAGATCGAACCCGGTCAGAACCGCTAGACCCAACACCCCTGCGGGTGCCCGTCGGCCGGAACCCGCCCGCACCGTCACACCCGCACGACACGATGAGCCCGGGGCTGCCGAAACCGGCCCCGGGCTCACCGAGAGGATTGCTCATGACCGACACCAGCGCCACCACCGACGGCCCCGCCTACACCACCGAGGCGTACGCCGCCGTCGAGAAGGCGGCCAAGGGACGCCGCGACCTGTACGTGCCCAGCGTCCTGGAGCACGCCGCCGAACTTCTCACCGCCCTGTGGGCCGCCGGCGAGCAGCACGGCGTCACCCCCGGCGACTGGGACTGGAGCACCAGCCTCGGCGCCGCCGCGCTCGACGTCGTCTCCCGGCAGTACGAGCACCCCAAGCCCGAGCGCCACCACCAGGAGCTCAACACGCTCGTCCGTCACCTCCTGGACGCCCTCACCTCCGAGGAGATCGGACTGACGGCCACCCTCCTCTCCTACCCCGGCGTTCTCGTCGAGCGCGGCCCCCAGACCCCGCACGGCGGCTACCACGGCGATGCCGACGTCGAGATCCGCATCTACAGCGACGGCGGCTGGACGTTCTCCTTCGCCGCAGAAGGCGCGTCCGTCGTCTCGATCATCGCCCCGGCCTCCCAGGCCGGCGCCTCCCAGGTCGCCGAGATCGTCCGGGCCTTCGTGCGCGGCGAACTCGCCAACCCCTTCCTCCGCTGACCCTGACCGCCACAACCCGGCGGGGCCGCCGAAGCCGGCCCCGCTCCTCCAAGGAGCCCTTCGTGACCACCTGGCCCGGCACCACCCTCGTCCGCGTCGCGGACGACTACGACCGCGAGAAGAGCGACTCCGGCGCCCCGCTCGACTCCCGCTTCGGCCGCTACCTCGCCCAGCGCCTGGACGACCTGTGGGAGGAGGACCGCAACGACCCCAAGGCGTTCCTCGTCTGGGCCTGGCACGTCGCCACCCCGCCGATCATGTCCCCCGGCTACGTCCGCATCCGTCCCGACCTCGGCGCCGTCCGGCTCGTCAAGTCGCAGTACGACGGCCGCCTCCTGCTCCACATCGAGACCCCCGTCCAGCACGGGCAGCTCGCCCCCGAGGTCCGCCCTCCCCACGCCGTACGCGACTGGGAGCCCGACCACGAGTACTACTCCAGCGGCTTCGAAGCCCTGTACGCCCCCGAGGACGAGTCCCGTCCCGCCCTGCTGCTCTCCGCGACCCTGCGTCTGCCGGCGGACGACTGGAAGCTGCATGAGCCCGCCGGGAAGTGGCCGGTCGAGGAGCTGCTGATCGACGACGCCAAGCAGGCGATCGCCGTCGCGGTGAAGCAGATCAACGCCACCGCCGGCCACCAGATCGCCAAGCTCGTCGGCAGCAAGGGCGGCCACTGGTGAGCGGCCTGTCCGATCCGGCGGACCTGTCCCACGCCATGCTCGTCGCCGTCCTGATGCGCCACGGCGGCTCCATCGACCTGCCCGTCGACATGTTCGAGACCGACGTCCTGGGCGACGGCCACGGCGCCCACCACGCCGTACAGCTCGCCCCGCTCGACGACGGCACCGTCCGCCTGTCCGTCGTCGCCCGCCCGGTGACGACGCCGGGATCGAGGTACGCGACCAGTGACTCCCGGCCGTGTCCGAGTAGGACACTCGAACCACCGACCCAAGGAGGGGCAGTGACCGCACAACCCGACCACCACAACGTCGTACCGCCGATGCGCACACTTGCCGAGCTGCGCGCCGCGCTCGGAGTCTGGGGATTCCCCGACGACCTCCAGCGCTTCGAGCAGGAGCTGGCGAACGCGGACCTGGACGACCTCACCCGTGTCCGCGAGATCACCCAGGCGTACCGGCACCGCGTGATCCTGCGGTGTGACCCGGAGGCGATGGCGGCCCTGATGCGCAGCACTGAGGACGTCGCTTTCGAGCTGGGCCAGAAGATGGCCGAGGGGAAGAGCCGGTGACCCACGCGTTCTACAGCGACGCCGCCGAGAAGATCCTGCGAGGCGACCTCGGCGTCAGCGAGCGGACGGCCGTCATGTCGGTGCGGGCCTCCCTCGAGGAGGACCCGACCCCCGACCATGCCCGCGGGCTGCCGGACGCCGACCCCGACTCGGAGTCGTACGCTATCGACCTGCTCCCCGAGCAGACCGGCGGACGCGGAATCACCATCGTCTACCGCCACCACCGAGACCTGGACGCCGTGCTGATCCTCTGGCTCATCGCCGGCCCCTGACCCCCCACCGAAGCGACCCCCGGCAGGGAAAGTGCCGGGGGTCGCTTCATGTCCAGAGTAGGACCGGCACCACCCGCCAAGACCATCCCGTTCGCGTCTCGCCTCATTCCGGAGAGGAACCCATGCCATCTGCCTACATCGGCAGCACGGTGTACGCCGCGCTCCAGATCTGCCACCCGTACCTCGGCGTCCTGCCCGACTGGATCAAGAAGTCCGGCGCGCCCGCGCGCTACGCCATGGACGCCCGTCTCGTCGCCGCCGCACGCACCGAGGAGGAGGCGGAACTCCTCGCCGACCTCGTCGCCCACGCGTGGTGGGAGTGCATCCAGGACGGCGACCCGGACCCTTTCAGCAAGCCCCTCGCCACCGCGTGCGAGGCGTACCTCAACCCTCCGCCGCATCCACCGGCCACCGCTTCGGCGACACCCCGATCCGACCCGGACGGCGGCCGCGGCCGCCCCCGCTCCGGCACCGGAAATCCGTGAGCACACCACCGCACACCACCCCCCGAAACCCCCGACCGCCCTCACGGCGGCCGGGGGTTTTTCTCGTTCGGGGACCGGTCCCCCGCGCCGAAACGTGACGCCCCGGACGGGGGCGGTCCCCCTGACGAGCGGTCACGGGGACCGTCCCCGGAACACCGGGCGGGGTACCGCGCGACCACGAGACCGCACCGACCTGCGGGTAAAGCAAACGCAAAGTACGGGACCGCTTCGAGTGCTCGGAAGTCGTCGCCGGGGACCGTGAACCGGCTCGGCGGCGGTCCCCCCGCCGGTCCAGGATCGGAACCCGGACCGGTCCGAGATCGGTCCAGGTTCGGGACCCGGACCGGTCCGAGATCGGTCCAGGTTCGGGACCCGGACCGGTCCGAGATCGGTCCAGGATCGGAACCCGGACCGGTCCGGAAGTGCCCCGACCGCCCCTGGTGCCGATCACCGTGCGTCCGGGTCCGCCCGGCAGCCTGTCCGCGAATCGCGGACAAGCTGCCCGGGTGTCCCGCAGTTGGCAGACCCGTTCGCGAACCCGTTGATAGACCTCCTGGCAGACCCGGATCACGACCCCCCGATGTCCGGACCGGTTCAGACGAGGCCGTCTTTTCGGCAGCCGCCGATCTAGAGCTACTGTCAAAGCCCCCTGTGGATGGGCTGACTGCTCACCTACAGGTTCAAGATCAGACAAGACCTAGGCACAAAGGGACCTCCCCCCTGCGGGGGAGGTCCGGCACGGCCGGGCCGAACAGCGCACAAGCGCACAAGCGGGGAGGGCGGCCGGATGGCCTGGCTGACGAAGATCACGGCGGACGCGCAGGTCGAGTACCGGCTGCGCGAGCAGGCCGGATGCGGTGTCGTCACGGCCGACGCCACGGAGACCCTCGTCCTGGAGGACGGGGCGGATGCCGCCGTCGACTACCGGCTGCGCCCGGAAGGCGACGGCCACCTGGTGTGGGTCGGCAGCGGCATGGCCACCTTCGGCTACGCGGCGGGCCAGCGCCTGGACGACGAGGCGAAGGACGCCGCGCGCCGGATCATGAACGGCTGCCACCCCGCCACCGGCGCCCGGCTGCTCGCCTCGACCGCCTCGGTGCGCGTCCATCCCGACGCGAAGCTGACGGTGGCGAGGTTGACCGAGGCGATCGACGCGCTGGCCGCCGAGCGGGGCGTCGAGCCGGCCGACCTCCTGACGGGCAAACCGAAACAGCAGAAGCAGCTCGCCACCCAGCAGCGGATGGTCAACCGGTTCGGCGAGGGACAGCGCCTCCAGGTTGGCACGCTGCACAAGCTCGCCCGCGCGGTCGGCCTCGACCTCGCCGACGTCTACGGCACCGAGGCGGTCGAACGGGCGCGGGCGAGCAAGGACAAACGGATCGACACCCGTGTGCGCGGATGGGACCTCGTGCTCGATCTGCCGAAGTCCGACAGCACGCTGTCCGGCCTCATGGGCGACCTCGACGAGCACACGTTCCGCGACCTGGTGCAGCGCGCGAAGGACGACACCGTGCGCCAGGCCGAGCAGTGGATCGGCTACTCCGTCACCGGTGAGGACGGGGAGAAGGTGCGCATCGCGACCGGCGGTCTGCTCGGCTGGTCGGTGGAGCACCTTGCCGCACGTCCGGTGAAGGCCGGCGAGCCCGGCGACCCGCACCTGCACGTCCACGTCACGATCGCCAACATGGCGTTGTGCGAGGACGGCGAGTGGAGGGCCGTCGCCAACTCGGGGCAGGACTTCCACCGCCACGCCAAGGCCCTCGACGGGTACTTCAAGGCGCGCGTACGGGAGCTGACGTACGAGACGTTCGGCGTGCGCCGCGAGTACAACCCGGACACGCGCGCGTGGGAGATCCTTGGCGTTCCCGAGGAGCTGCGCGACACGTTCTCCCGCCGGCACATCGCACTCGACGAGCGGGTGGGCGAGGACGCCTCGCGGCAGGACCGGCAGCGCGTCGCCGACGAGACCCGCCGCGCGAAGGTCGACGCCGACGCGTCCGGGATGCGTTCGAGTTGGCGCACCCGCGCCGAGGCGGTCGTCGGCGACGTCGACGCGATGGTGGCCGCCGCCGCGCCCGGACCGCCCGACGGCGGCGGTGCGGGCATCGACGGCCCCGGCACCGGTCCGCGGCTGCCCGACCCTGGCGATCTCGCGCGGATCGTGTTCGACCCCGAGACCGGGCTGACGGCGTCCGAGAAGTCGTTCTCCCGCGCGCAGATGCTCGCCGCCGTGGCGACGGCGATGGAGTTCGGCATCGGCGGCGAGCCGGGCCTCCTGGACGAGCTGGCGGACCAGGTCCTCGCCGTCGAGGGGTACGCGGTGCGCCTGCCGCACGTCGGCTCCACCGTCATGTCCTCGATGGACCGCTACACCACCCGCGACATCCTCGACGCCGAGGAGATCGTCACCAGCCAGGCCCTGGCGCGGTTCGACGAGGGGGCGGTAAAGCTCACCGCCGAGCAGGCCGCGGCCGCCATGTCCGTCTTCGAGGTGGCCAACGGCTTCGCCCTGTCCGACGAACAGCGCGCCGCGATCGAGCGGACGCTGACCTCCGGGCACGGCATCGATGCCCACATCGGCGCGGCCGGCACCGGCAAGAGCACGCTCATGGAGGCGTGCCGGATCGCGTGGGACGCCACCGGCCACACCTACGCCGGCGCCACGGTGAGCGCCGTCGCCGCCAAGTCGCTGGACGACGCCTCCGGCATCCCGGCCCGCTCGATCGCCTCCTGGCTCCAGCAGATCCGCGACGGCCAGGGGCTCACCGGCATCGACGTCCTGGTCGTCGACGAGGCCACCATGTCCAACGACCGGCAGGCCGCCGCCCTCATGACGGAGGCGCAGCGCACCGGCACGAAGATCGTGGCGATCGGCGACCCGCAGCAGCTCCAGGCGATCGGCCCGGGCGGATGGTTCAAGGAGGTCCACCGGCTCGTCGGCGGCCTGGTGCTCACGGAGAACCGGCGGCAGCGCAACGACGCCGAGCGCGCCGCCCTGGAGGTGTGGCGCACCGGGGACCACGAGCAGGCCCTGCGCATCCTGGCCGACACCGGCAGGGTCCACGCCACCGAGAGCGCCATCGAGGCCCATACCCAAATTCTGACCACCTGGGGCGAGGTACGCACCCGCTGGAGCGACCCGCACGACCTGATCGAGTCGCTGACCGTGCTGGCCGCCAAGAACGCCGACGTGGACGTGCTGAACCTGGGGGCCCAGCAGATCCGCCGGCAGCGCGGCGAGCTCGGCGCCGAGCACCGGTTCGCCCTGTCCGGCGGCGCGGAGCTGAACCTGGCCGTCGGCGACCTGGTCCGCGTACGGCAGAACGACTACCGAAGCCGCCGCGGCGAGGGCCCCGACGTCCTCAACGGCTACCGCGCCCTGGTCACCGCGATCGACGAGGACCACCGCGTCGAGATCACCTGGCGCGACAAGAAGACCAGCGACACGGTGACCGCCTGGTACGAGCCGAAGGCGATCAGCTCCGGCGCCCTCTCCCTCGGCTATGCCATGACGGTCGCCGCGAGCCAGGGCCTCACCAGCGAGGTCAGCCTGCTCTACGGGCACGGCAGCAACGCGTTCGCGACCTACCCGGGCATCACCCGCGGCCGCGCCGAGAACCACCTCTGGCTCCCCCTGGCCGCCATCGAGGACGACGACACGCAGGCCCGTCTCGGCGAGGCCCGCACCGAGGTCGAACGCCTGCACCGCGCCGTCACCGCCTTCGCCAAGTTCCTCGGGCAGGACAAGGGGGACTCGATGATCTCCGACCTGCTGCGCGAACCGCCGGCCCCTGCCCGCGTGCCCGTCCAGGCCGTACGCGACGACGAAGCCGTCGCCCGTGCCCGCGAGGAGGTCGAGGCCGCCCTGCGGCGGGTCCGGGCGGCCACCGCCGTCTCCCCCGGCCACGGGCACGCGGCGTACGAGCAGGCACAGCGGCTCGCCGCCGAGGAAACCCCCGTGCGCACCGAGGCGCCGGACGGTCCTGCCGTGGACCTCCGGCCCGCCGACGAGGATGCCGCGCAAGAGCGGACCGACCACCTCACGCGCCTGGCGGAGAGCCAGCGGCAGCGCGAGATCGCGGCCATGCCGTCGTGGCAGACCCGGCCCTACGGCAAGCGCTCCGACGCCGGCCTGGCCCACCTCGTCAGCATCTCCCGCGATGCGGCCTACTACGCCGAAGGGTCGGCGCAGGCGGCGCAGGAGAAGGCGCGCGTCCTCGAGGAGCGTCTCGACCAGGAGCGGCAGGCCGGGCAGACCCGGGGGCAGGCGTTCGTCGCCGAGGCCGCGACGCTGCTGCAGCAGGCGGAGGAGAAGGCCCAGGAAGCCACGCAGGCCGTCGCCCGCTCCCTCATCGCCGAGGCAGAGGCCGGCAAGCGCCGCGCGCACCTGCGTGACTACCTGGAGCCGAAGAAGGACCTGAGCCGGTGGGAGCGGCTGCGGGCCGGTGTCACCAAGAAGGAGATCGCGGCGGACATCGCCCACGTCACCGCCGAGCGGGCGGCGTGGGACACCGAGGCGAGTGATGCCCGCATCGCGGCCCGCGACGCCCGGACGGCGGCGTGGGAGATGATCCGCAACAGCCAGTTCGCCGGGTACTTCCGCGACGTCGGCATCAAGAACTCCGCCCCGAACGACGTCGCCACCGTCACCGAGCGGCTCACCGCGATGCGCGAGCAACTGCCCGACATTGAACAGCACATCGACCGGCGTGACGCCCAGACCCTGGCCCGGCTGCGGGGCGAGGTCACCCAGTACACCAAGGCGGCCGCCACGAGCAGGCAGACGGTCGTCACCGTCCAGGCCGAGCAGTCCCGCCGCGCTGTGATCGCGAAGAAGTACCCCGAGCTGCACGAGGTGGAGACCCGGGCCCGCCGGGCGCACCTGGCCGAGCAGAAGCGGACCGAGACCGCGCAGGCCCAAGCGCGCGTCCAGGAGTCCACCAGCCACCACTACCAGCCGCCGTCCCAGGGCCGAGGAGGGCCGTCCGCAGGCCGCCGGTAGACCTGTTGGACCCAACAGGGTCAGGTGAGGTTGACCAGGCATGACGAAGCCCCCAGCGGTGCTCTTGTATTGAGCGCCACCGGGGGCTTCGTCGTCACTCGGGCCTACGGGAAGGAAGGCACCAGGAGTCAGGTGGCGCCGGGTCAGGGCCGGACGTTCTTCTGCCAGTCCAGGGAGGAGCCGGTCAGCGCGGCCTCGGCGAGGGCCTTCGCGGAGGCCGTGGTGAGCGAGGCG
>NZ_JBIVIR010000026.1:0-66345 GCF_044749825.1 Streptomyces sp. NPDC088915 | reverse complement strand
CCGGATAGCGCTTCCCACTCCACATCCGTCAGCTCATGACGACGCACCATGACGACATGATCCCCCATCAGGCCACTTTGAAGACACTGCCTAGGTCGTGTGCGTCTTCGGAGCGGCGGTCGATCTCCAGCAGCATCACCGGCACTCCGGCCTCCGGCGCCCGCACCACCAGGTCCGCCCGCTGCACGTACCCGTCGCCAAGCCGGTGCCCGACCTCGGTGGCGAAGCCCAGCCGGTGGCAGGCTGTGATCCACCGGGCGGCTCCAGCAGCCGCGCCTCGCGGCACCGGATCCGGTCCAGCCGTCCGGCAGACCAGTCGGCTGCTCGGGCAGTGGTTTGGTGTAGAGGCCCTACTCGGCGGTCCTCAGGACGTGCGGTAGTCGGGCAGGAGTTGGAGAGCCTGGTCAGATGTCTTTTTCAGTCCTTGCTGCGCGGTAACGCGGCCGGTGAGGATGTTGACCAGGTTCGGTTCCATGGCTGCGTAGAGCGCGGTGTATTCCGGGATTGGCTGGCGCGGGACGCCGTCTTTGAGGACGAGGTGGAAGGCTGCGATCTCTGGCCTGAACACCACCTTGGCGGTGAAGGCATCCATTCTGGTCGGCAGGGTTCCGTTGGTGAGTGCGATCTTTTCCTGGGCCGATGCGGAGGTCATGAAGGCGATGAACTTCTGCGAGGCCGACTGCTGTGCGGGGGACGAGGTTGAGGAAGCGACGAGGTTGTGGCCGCCGAGTGGAGCGCCGTGCCCGAAGCTGCCTCCGGGGATTTTGGCGATGCCGAGGTTCTCCTTGTCGGCGAATGCCGCCCCTTTGAAAAGGTTTGCCGTCTCCCAGGGGCCCTGGATGATGGAGGCGACCTTGCCGTTGCTGAAGGCGTTCATGATGTTGGCGTAGGCCTTATCAGTGGTGTCCAGTTTCCGCGCTCCGGGGGCCTTCAGGACCGATACGAGCGTTTCTATCCCTTTGACCGCTTCAGGGGAGTTTACTGTGATTCGTTCGTAGTCGGCGTCCACGAGGTCGGTGCCTTCTCCGAACAGGAAGGGCATAGCGAAGTACGCCTGAGGGTTGAAGGCGAAGCCGTCTGCTCCTGTTCTCTCCTTGATTTTCGCCATGTCGGCTTTCAGGTCGTCCCATGTCACAGGGGTGTCGGCGATGCCGGCTTTGGTGAACAGGTTCTTGTTGTACATGAAGGCGAGGGTGTCGGTGGTCTGCGGGACGCCGTAGAGGTGCTCTTTGTAGGTGGCCTGTCTGATGAGTTTTCTGTCGAAGTAGAAGTCGTCGGGTTCGGCGGGGGTTCCGTCGAGGGGTGCGAGGTAGCCGGCCTTGGCGAACCCGGGGATCCAGCCGACATCGGCGCGCAGTACGTCGGGGGCTTTCTTGGCGGCCGCGGCGGTCTGGAATCTGGTCTGGGCGTCGGTGAAGGGGACGTTGACGTAGGTGACCTTGATGCCGGGGTGGGTGTTCTCGAAGTCCTTGACGAGGGCTTTGAAGGCCGGTGCTTCGTTCTTGGCGTCGGAGGTGTCCCACCAGGTGATCGTCACGGGCTCGGCGTCGGAGATGAGGGAGCAGGCGGTGGTGGAAAGAACGAGTGCCGTTGCGGTGGCGGCTGCTGTGAGGGCGCGGCGCATGGGGACTCCTCGGGGGATGCCCGGCCCGGTCGGTGGTCAGGCGGGGCTGGTGGGGTGCGGGGAAGCCTGGATCGGGTTTCGGGTGGTGATGGGCTGCTGTTGGGTCGTGAATGGGCTGTGTGCCGCCGCCAGAGGGGCGGCGGCACACAGCTTTGTGGCGGGGAGGGTCAGGACTTCTTGAAGACGGTGACGGCGAGCGGGTCGGCAGTGGTGCTGGTGGAGCTGGTGGCCCCGTTGGTGTCGAGGACCTTCTTCCAGGTGCCGGCGGGCAGGGTCACGTTGGTGGAGCTGTTGGTCGGGTTGTAGACCACGACGGTGTCGGGGGTGGTGGGGGTGGCGGCGTTGGAGCTGATCGCCGAGGTGACGATGGAGCCGTTGACGGTGGTGGCCATCTGGTTCTTCACCGCGTCCCAGCTGTCCAGGCGCAGGGCGGGGGTGTTCTTGCGCAGTGCGATGGCGTCCTTGTAGTAGCGGAAGATCGCGTTGTTGGCGGTCTTCTCGCCCCACTGGATGGCGTTGACGTTGTCGCCGGACTCGTAGGAGTTCTTCGCGGCCTCGTAGTCGCCGCCCACGACCTTGGAGTGGAGGAACTCGTCGCCTTCGTGGAAGAAGGGGATGCCCTGGGAGGTGAGGATCATGCCGGTGGCGAAGCGGTTCATCTGTCCGGCTCGGCCGGTCGGGCCGCCGGTGACGCCGGAGTAGGTGATCTTGTCCCAGATGTTGAGGTCGTCATGGGCGGAGACGTAGTTGATGCTCTGCTCGGGATCGTAGGCGAAGGCGGCGGCCCAGGGGTCGGCGAGCGGGGTGGTGCTCTTGGTGGCGAGCGGGGAGCCGCGCATGCCGAGGGCGATGGAGGAGGCGTTGGAGGAGGATCCGCCCATGTAGCCGAGGAGCTGGTCGCGGGTGCCGCCCTTGACGGCGTCGCGGTAGGTGCCGTTGAAGACGCCCACGTGGCCGCCGGCGATGGCGGGGGTGGTTCCGTAGCGGACCTTCTGGGCCTGCTGGGGGTCGTCGACTCCGCCGCTCCAGGGCTCGCCGTGGATCTGCAGGGTGCGGTCGGGGAAGGAGGCTTGGAGGTACTTGGCCCACTGGTCGACGTTCTTGTACTGGTGGACGCCGATGAGGTCGAAGCGGAAGCCGTCGATGTTGTAGGTGTCGACCCAGTACTTCAGTGAGTCCATGATCATGCGGCTGACCATGGGGTTGCTGTCGTCGATGGAGTTGCCGGTGCCCGAGAGCTGGGTCTCGTGGTAGTACTTCCCGGTGATGTTCTGGAAGACGTCCTTGCTCGCGGTGTGGTTGTAGACCACGTCCATGATCACGCGGATGCCGTTCTTGTGGAACTCGTTCACCATCGTCTGGAACTCGCGCACCCGGTCCTCGGGGGCGGTGAACTGGGAGAACTGCTCCTCGGGCACGTTGTAGTTGAGCGGGTCGTAGCCCCAGTTGGGCACGGTGCTGTTGAAGTCGTACGAAGGCAGCAGCTGGACGTGGGTGACGCCGAGCTCCTTGAGGTGGTCGATGCCGGTCTTGGCGCCGCCCTGGGTGGTGCCGGTCTGGGTCAGGCCGGCGAACTTGCCGCGCTTGCCGGCGTCCACGCCGGAGCTGGGGTCGATGGTGAAGTTGCGGACGTTCATCTCGTAGATGACGGCGTCCTCGCGCTTGGTGATCGCCGGGCGGGCAGCCCAGCCGCCGGCGGGCGCGATGGACTCGGTATCCATGACGATGCCCTCGGTGCTGCCGGGCTTGACCATGCGGGCGTAGGGGTCTCGCACGGTGTTGTTGCCGATGCGGAACTGGTAGGGCTGGTTCTTCCAGTTGCCGGGCACGACGGCCTGGTAGACGCCGGTGTAGCCGCTGACGTCCGCGGGCTTGAGGGGGTAGGCCTGGCCGCCGACGGTGACGGAGACCTGGGAGCTGTCGGGTGACCAGATGCGGAAGGTGGTCTCGGTGGGGGTGTAGAGAGCGCCGAGGGTTCCGTCCAGGGGCGGGCCGGGGGGCTGTTCGGTCTGGACGTTGAGCACGTGGGTGGTGCTGTTGTAGGAGAAGTCGACGGCGGAGCCGGCCTGGGGGACGGTGAAGCTGATGTCGCCGCCGGTGGTGCTGCCGCCCTGGCCGTAGCTCTCGGTCCAGGACTGGCCGATGGCGGCCTTGACGTTCCAGGTGCCGGCGGGGATGGCGGTGGTGGACCAGGTGTAGATGCCGTCGCCGTTGGTGTCCTTGAGCCAGGAGGCCAGACAGTTCGGTGCCCAGTCGGCGGCGCAGCCGATCTCGGACTGGAAGGAGCCTGCGGCGGTGACGATCTTGTGGTTGACGTCGTCGGTGATCCAGTGGGTGACCGGGTCGTAGGCGAAGGTGACGTTCTTGCCGCCGGCGGGGATGTTCAGGGAGATGTTGGCGCCGTAGTACTGGGCGTTCGCTCCGTAGTTGTCGGCCCAGCCGTTGTTGAGGGCGGCCTTGTAGGAGTGGGAGCCGGCCGGGATGTTGATGGTCTTCGACCAGGCTCCCGAGCCGTCGGTGCGGGCGGTGAGCTGGGCCTGGCTGCAGTTGGGGGCCCAGTCGCCGGAGCAGCCGATCTCGCTGTTGAAGGTGCCGGGGATCGAGACGGCGGTGGCGGTGGTCTCGGCCTGGGCGGCGGTGGTGAGGGCGGGTACGAGCGCCAGTCCCATGGCGGTCGCGGCCAGGAGCGCGGGTGCGGTGCGTGTTCTGTGGTGCCGGGTGGGGCGCGTGGGGGTGCCGTGCAAGGTGGTGCCTCCTCAGGATGGGATCACCCGCCCTGCGGACGGGGGTCGTCGGCGCGGGTGGTGAGGGAAGGCGGCGCTGGTGTGGTGACCAGCGGCGCGGCTCTGCCGCAGGCGTGTGCCTGCTGTACGGGTCAGGGGCGTCGTCGGGAGTACACCAGCTCGCTAACCCGTTTGTAACTCAAGTTAATAACCATGTGACTTGTGGTCGTCAATGGGTCGGACAGGATCCGCGTGGACTGTTACCGATGTTCGCCAGGCGCGCCCTGCGCGGGGAGGCGTCCAATGGCATCGGCGGTGTTCGAGGGCCACGCGTGGGGGCCGGCAGCCTTTTTCTGCAGGTCAACGCGGCCGGCCCGGCAGGGTTGCGCGGGTGCGCTGTCCTGCCGGGCTGGTGATTGGGGGTGTGGGTCTAGTGCTGGACGAAGACGGCGACGGTGTGGGCGGGGACGGTGAAGGTGCCGGTGGCCCGGTTGAAGTCCGCCTGCTTGACGACGGGGTCGCTGCCGCCGCTCTGGACGGGGTGGAGTGCCTGGCGGGTGCCGGCGAGGTCCTTGACCGTCTGGGTCTGTGCGCCGGGGGTGGCGTTGTAGATGACGGTGAGGGACTTGTAGGTGTTCAGGCCGCGGCCGTCGAGGTGCTGGGTGATGACGCCGGGCTTTTCCAGGGCCGTGCCCGACAGGGGGAAGGTCAGGCGCTGCTGGACGGCGCGGGCGGTGCCCAGGGAGAACAGCGGGGTGGACTGCTTGATCTTCAGGTACTGCTGGAACTGGCGGGTGGTGGCGGCGATTTCGGTGCAGCCGGGGCGCAGTTTCGGGTCGGCCAGCAGCGGTCGTGCGAGGGGCCACTGGGCGCTGTTGGATTCGGCCAGCGGCAGGCCGCGGCCGAAGCCGTTGCCGTTGCCGTTGCGGCAGTCCCACTGGATGGTGTTGAACCAGTCGCCGCTGTCGTAGGCGTTGTGGTCCAGGGACTTGGAGCGGAGCAGGTCGGTGCCGCCCTGTGCCATGGACGGGCTTTGGGAGAGGGTGCTGGTGGCCAGTGCGAGGGCCTGGAGGCGGGCGCGGTCGGCCGGGGTGGTTGCGGGGGCGAGCTTGTAGGCGAGGGTGTCGAACAGGGCGAGGTTGTCGTGGGCCTCGACGTAGTTGACGGCTTCGGCGGGTGAGGCGGTGTAGCCGGCGGGCTGGCCGTTGTAGTCGATCTGGGCGCCGGTGCGGCGGGTGCCGTCGCTGGTGGTGAAGGTGTAGCGGGCCAGGTTGCCGGTCAGGCCGATCTTGACCAGGTCCATGTCCTGCAGGAGGCGGGTCTTCTGCTGTGCGGGGGTGCCGTTGACGTCGGCGCCGTTGGGGGCGGTGAACAGGCCGCTGGCGAATCCCTGGCGTCGCGGGTCGGCATCGGAGATTCCGCCGCCGCGGGCGCCGTCGCGCAGCCGGTCGTTGAAGGTGCCGATGCCGGTGCCAGCCATGTTGCGCTGGGTGGCCTGGGTGAAGCGGGCGTCGCCCGCGACGATGCCGTAGTCCCAGCCCTCGCCGTACAGCAGGCTGGCCTTGCCGTTGATGCCGTCACGGCCCGGGGTGAGCTTGGCCAGGGAGGACTTGACGTCGAGCATGGTCTGCTTGGGGTCGAGGCCCATGAGGTCGAAGCGGAAGCCGTCGATGCGGTAGTGCTTGGCCCAGGTGGCCACGGAGTCGACGACGAGCTTGTTCATCATCGCGTTCTCGGGGGCGGTGTCGGCGCAGCAGCTGTCGCGGGTGACGGTGCCGGTCGCGTCCAGGCGCTGGTAGTAGCCGGGGACGATCTTGTCGAGGACGGATGCGGCGTCCTGCCCCGCGGCGGCGGTGTGGTTGTAGACGACGTCCATGACGACACTAAGGCCGGCGTCGTGGATGGCCTTGACCATCTGGCGGAACTGCACGATGCGGTCGGTGCCGTCCGGGCTGGTGGCGTAGGCGCCTTCGGGGACGGTGAAGTGGAAGGGGTTGTAGCCCCAGTTGTAGGCGTCGCGGGCCTGCGTGGAGGCGACGCACGCCTGCTGATCGGGCGAGTCGGGCGCCATGGCGTCCATGTCGCAGTCTGGGGTGGCCTGGTCCGCGCGCCGCTCGGCCGTGCCCGCGAAGTCGAAGGCCGGCAGGAGCTGGATGGTGGTGACGCCGGCGGTCTTGAGGTCCTTCAGGTGCTTCATGCCCAGTGACCGGGGATCGGCGAAGGCCAGGTAGGTGCCGCGCGTGTCGGCGGGCAGGGCGGTGTCGGCCGCGGAGAAGTCCCGGATGTGGATCTCCTGGATCTGCTGCTTCTCCAGCGGCAGGGCCTTGGGCGAGCGGGACTTCTCCCAGCCCGCGGGCAAGGTGCTCCGGTCGTCGAGGTCGACAATCTGGCTGCGGGTGGAGTTCGCCGACAGCGACAGCGAGTAGGGGTCGGTGACGGTGTTGGTGACCGTCTTCTGCGCTGCCGGGGTCCATACCTTGACCTGGAACCGGTAGTACAGGCCCTCCCAGCTCTTCTCCCCGCGCACCGACCACACACCGGTGACGCGATCCAGGGTGAGCGGCACGGTGCGGGCCGTGGTGGAGGTGGGGGTGTCGTAGAGCTCCACGCTCACGGACTGGGCGGTGGGCGCCCACAGCGACAGGGTGGGCCGGCCGGCGTGGAAGACGGGACCGAGCGCGGCCCGCTTGGCCTTGTCGGCGTACAGGGCGTCCAAGACTCCGGCGGTCTGCAGGCCGGTGGCATGGGTGAGCTGTCCGTCGGGGCCGAGGGCGGCGATCGCGCTCTGGCCCTTGACGAGGTCGCGTGCCTTGGCGGCCCAGGAGGCGGGGACACGCAGCGCGCTGAGATTGGCCAGGTGCGGGTACTTCGCCTTCAGTGCCTTGGGCAGGCCGCGGGGGTCGTGCTGGAGCGGGATGGTGGTGCCGCCGCTGATGCCGGTGCCGCCGGCAGCGAGCCCGCCGTCGGGGGCGGTGGCCAGCTGGTAGGTGGTGCCGCCCGGGTTGCCGGTGGTGTCCCAGGCGATGAGGTCGGGGGCCAGCCAGTACCCGGAGCGGGGGGCGAGGCTCGGCTTGGGCTTGCCCGGGTAGACACTCAGCGTCTTGGACGCGGTGCTGTATCCGAAGGTGGTCTCGGCGCCGTCGGCGGCGACGGTGAAGGTGGTCGCCGCGCCCTCGGCCCGGGCAGGAAGGCCGAGGCCGGGCTGTGCGGTGTAGGTGCCCGCGGGGAGCTTGGTGGTGGTGAAGGTGGCGATGCCGTCGCCGTCGGGGTCGGTCAGCCAGGAGCCCAGACAGTCGGTGGCGCCGTCGCTCGTGCACCCGAGCTCGTTCTGGAAGGTGCCGAGCGCGGTGACCAGAGTGGTGTTGAGGGTGTCGGTGATCCAGTGGGTGACGGGGTCGTAGACGAAGGTGACCTCGGCGCCGCCGGCCGGGACGGCGAGCGGGATGTTCGCTCCGCCGGGGGCGGCGTTCTGCCCGTAGTTGACGGCCCAGCTGCGGTCGAGGGCGGCCTTGTACTGGTAGGTGCCGGCCGTAAGACGGGCGGTCAGGGCCCAGGTGCCGTCGGGGCGGAGCTGCATCTGTGCCTGGTCGCAGTCGGGGGCCCAGTCCCCGGCGCAGCCGAGCTGGTTGTCGAAGTCGGAGGCGACCGCGACAGAGGTGGGCTGCGGGGTGCTGGTTCCGGCGGCGAGGGCCGGTATCGCGGCGGTGCCGGCGAGAAGGCTGAGGGCCAGGGCGGCTGACCTTCTGGTCAGACGGCCGCGGCCGCGCGCGGAGGTGGAACGTGACGTCATGGAACACCTCATTGTGTCGCGGGGGTGGGGTGGTGCGGGTACGCCTGTCGACGGCCCCGCGGGCAGGCGGGTGCGGAGCCGTCGACAGGAGAAAAAAGGGGGGCGGTGGGTCAGGCGGTGGTCCACCACACGGTGGCGTCCGCGGGCAGGACGGTGTGGGCGGTGCCGGTGGTGGTGTGTTCGCTGGCCATCAGGGCCTTGCCGGGGGTGTCGATGGTGACCGGCTCGCCGGTGACGTTGACGGTGCAGATGAACGCCGGGCCGCCCTCGAGGGTGCGCTCGAAAATCAGGACGCCGTCAGGGCTGGGCAGCCAGCGCAGATTGTCGGCACTGCCGAGCGCGGGGTGGCTGCGGCGCAGGGCGAGCGCGCTGCGGTACATCTCCAGGGTGGAGGCGGCGTCGCCGGTCTGGGCCTGGACGCTGAGCGTGCCCCAGGTGTCGGGCTGCGGCAGCCAGGAGCCGCCGGACCCGAAACCGTAGGAGGTGCCGTCAGTGGTCCAGGGGATCGGTACGCGGCAGCCGTCGCGGAAGCCGTCCTGGCCGGCGCCGCGGAAGTAGGCGGGGTCCTGGCGGACCTCGTCGGGCAGGTCAGTGACGTCGGGCAGGCCGAGTTCCTCGCCCTGGTAGATGTAGGCCGAGCCGGGCAGGGCGAGCATGAGCAGGCTCGCGGCCCGGGCGCGGCGCAGGCCGAGTGCACGGTCGCCGGCCTCGCGGATCTGGGTGCCCAGGCCCGGCGGGTTGGCGAAGCGGGTGGCGTGCCGGGTGACGTCGTGGTTCGACAGCACCCAGGTCGCCGGTGCGCCGACCGGCCGCATCGCCTCCAGGGTGCCCTCGATGACCTGGCGCAGTTCTGCGGCCTGCCAGGCGGTGGCGAGGTACTGGAAGTTGAATGCCTGGTGCAGTTCGTCGGGGCGGACGTAGTTCGCGGTCCGCTCCAGCGTGGGGGCCCATGCCTCGGCGACACCGATCCGCTCACCCGCGTACTCGGCGAAGATGGTGTGCCAGTGGCGGTAGATCTCGTGGACGCCGTCCTGGTCGAAGCAGGGTCCGGCGTCGTTGCCCAGCAGCCGCATCCGCTCGTGGTCGCCGAGGTCGGGCAGGCCGTCGGCCTTGACCAAGCCGTGGGCGACGTCGATGCGGAAGCCGTCGGCCCCCAGGTCCAGCCAGAAGCGCAGGATGGAGCCGAACTCGTCGCGGACCGCCCGGTGCTCCCAGTTGAAGTCGGGCTGCTGGGGCGCGAACAGGTGCAGGTACCACTGGCCCGGGGTGCCATCGGGGTTCTTCGTGCGGGTCCAGGCCGGGCCGCCGAAGACGGACTCCCAGTCGTTGGGCGGCAGCTCGCCGTCCTCGCCCTTGCCGTCGCGGAAGTGGAAGCGTTCGCGTATGCGCGAGCCGGGTCCTTCGCGCAGGGCCTGCTGGAACCAGACGTGCTGGTCGGAGCAGTGGTTGGGGACGAGGTCGACCAGGATGCGCAGGTTCAGGCGGTGGGCTTCGCCGATGAGGGCGACCGCGTCGTCAAGGGTGCCGAACATCGGGTCGACGACCCGGTAGTCGGCGACGTCGTAGCCGGCGTCGGCCTGCGGGGAGGAGTAGAACGGCGACAGCCACACGGCGTCGACGCCGAGGTCGCGCAGGTAGGGAAGACGGCTGGTGATGCCGGGCAGGTCGCCCATGCCGTCGCCGTTGGAGTCGGCGAAGCTGCGGGGGTAGACCTGGTAGATCACCGCTTCGCGCCACCAGTCGGTGGCGGAGCCGGCGGGTGCGGGCTGGACGGCGGGCGACTGGGTCATAAAGGCGGGTCCTCACGTCAGGGCGCGGCGAAGCGGTGCGCCGGCGTGGAGAAGAGGGATGGGAAGAAGGTGCCCGGGTGGCTGGTGCCCGGAGGGGTTCAGCCCTTGGTGCCGCCGGCGGTGAGGCCGGCCACGAGGTGGCGCTGGACGACGTAGAACACCGCGCCGGCGGGGATGGCGATCAGGACCGAGGTGGCGGCCATGTAGTTCCACTGGGAGTTGAACTGGCTGATGTAGCTCTGCAGGCCGACGGCGAGGGTGTACTTCTCCTCGGTGAGCATGAACTTCGAGGCGAACGCGACCTCGCCCCAGGCGGTGATGAAGGTGTAGAACGCGGCGACGGCAAGTCCGGGGCGGGCCAGGGGCAGGATCAGGCGCCAGAAGGTGCCGAACGGGGAGAGGCCGTCGATGCGTCCGGCCTCGTCGATCTCGACGGGGATGGTGTCGAAGTAGCCCTTGAGCAGCCACGCACAGTACGGGACCGCGGTCGAGCAATAGATGATGATCAGCCCGCCGTAGGTGTCCAGGAGACCGAGGCTGCCCATGATCTTGTAGAGGGGGACCATGAGGACGGCGACCGGGAACATCTGCGTGAGCAGGAAGGTGTACATCAGCGAGCCTCGGCCGAGGAACTTCATCCTGGAGACCGCGTAGGCGGCGCTGGCGGCGATCAGAACGCCGATGAGCATGGTGCCGCAGGCGACGATGATGCTGTTGAGCATCCAGGTGCCGAAGTCGGTGTTCGTAAGGACGTGGGTGTAGTTGTCCAGCGTCGCGTTGCTGAGGATGCGGGAGGGGTGCTGATAGTCGTTCTTGTCGGGGCCGAGGGAGATGTAGGCGATCCACAGGACCGGGAAGACGGCGATGAAGGCGGAGACCGCGAGCAGGGTGTGCAGGGAGAGCGAGGCTCCGCGCCCGCGGCGGCTGCGCAGCCGGGCGGGATCGTTCAGGGCCTGCATGCCCCCGGCCGGCGGGGTGGTCATGGTGGTCATCACAGGGCCCCTTGGTCGTTGCGCTTGAGCCAGCGGCGGTAGACGCTCGTGAAGACCACGAGGAGCGACAGGCACAGGATGCCGACGGTCGCGGAGCGGGCGTAGTCCTGGGGCTGCTGGCCGAAGAAGAGCCGGTAGGCGTAGGTCACCAGGATCTGGACGCTGTCGCTGTTGCCGCCGAAGAGCAGGAAGATCACGTTGAACTGGTTGAAGGTCCAGATCACGCCGAGCAGGATCACGGTGCTGCTGACGGGCCGCAGGCCGGGCAGGGTGACGTTGACGAACCGCTGCCAGGGGGTGGCGCCGTCCATCTCGGCCGCCTCGTACAGCTCGCGGGGAATGGACTGCAGTCCGCCGAGCATCGAGATCATGATGAAGGGGAAGCCGCACCAGATGTTCACGCCGATCGCGGCGACCTTCTGGGCGAAGGGATCGCTGAGCCAGGACGGCCCGTCCAGGCCGAGGCCGAGGCCGATCAGGAACTGGTTGACGACGCCGTCGTCGGCGAGGATCAGCCGCCAGGCGAAGATCGTCACGAAGGTCGGCACGGCCCAGGGCAGGATCAGCAGCATGCGGTAGAAGCCGCGGGCCTTGATCTGCCGGTTGATCGCGACCGCCAGGCCCAGGCCGAGGGCGTAGGTGAGGGCGACGCAGGCGACCGTCCAGATCACCGTCCACACGAAGTGCGGCCAGAACTGGTTGTTGGCGCCGGTGAGGATCTCGGTGTAGTTCTTCAGCCCGACCCAGGAGTAGGAGTCGGGGATCTCGTTGACGCCGATGGTGCGCCCGACGTTCACGCTGGTGGCGTCCGTGAAGGTCAGGTAGATCCCCTGGATCAGGGGATAGGCCACCACGGCCAGCAACACCAGCACGACGGGCACGCACATGGCCCAGGCGTACCAGTACTGGTTGTAGGAGTTTTTGACGCGCTGCATCGGGCCGCGGCCGGAGCCCCGGCCGCGGTGGCTCTGGCGGGCAGTGTTGCCCTCGACGACTGTGGCCATCTCGGCACCTCATGGGACAGGGAAGGAAAAGGAGCGTCCGCCGGGCGGGCCGCCCCCTCGGCAGGCGAAGGGGGCGGCCCGCGGGGGTGTTACTGGGTGCTGAACTCCGGCAGGAGCTTCTTCGCCTCGGCGGCTGCCTTGTCCAGACCGCTCTTGGTGGCCTCCTGCTTCGAGACGATCTTGATGAGCTGGGTCTCGAAGGGGGTGTAGAGCGAGGAGTACTGGGCCAGCGGCTGGCGCGGCTTGCCGCCGCCCAGGAGCTGGGAGTAACCGGCGATGCCCGGGTTGGCGTTCACCTCGGCGGTGTAGGCGTCGTCGCGGGTCGGCAGGGTGCCGTTGGCGAGCGCGACCTTCTTCTGCGAGTCGGCGGAGGTCATGAAGGCGATGAACTTCTGCGACGCCTCCTGGTGCTTGGCGTCCGAACCGGCGTAGGCGACCAGGTTGTGACCGCCCAGCGGCGCGCCCTGGCCGGCGCTGCCCGCGGGCAGGGGGGCGATGCCGAGGTTGTTCTTGTCCTTGAACGCGGCGCCCTTGAAGACGTTGGCGTTCTCCCAGGGGCCCTGGATGATGGCGGCGACCTTGCCGCTGTTGAACGCGTCCATGATGTTGGCGTACGCGTTGCTGGTGGTGTCGAGCTTGCGGATGCCGGGGGCGGCCAGGACCGAGTTGAGGGTGTCGATGCCCTTGACGGCGGCCGGCGAGTTCAGCGTGATCTGCTTCTTCGCCGCGTCGACCATGTCGGTGTTCTCGCCGTACAGGAACGGCATGGCGTAGTACGCCTGGGGGTTGAAGGCGAAGCCGTCGACGCCGGTCTTCTCCTTCACCTTGGCCATGTCCGCCTTGAGCTCATCCCAGGTGGCCGGGGCCTTGGTGATGCCCGCCTTGGTGAACAGCTCCTTGTTGTACATCAGGCCCAGGGTGTCGGTGACCTGCGGGACACCGTAGAGCTTGCCCTGGTACTTGGCCTGCTCGATCAGGTTCTGCTTGAACTTGCCGCTCTCGGCCGCGGCGGCGGTGCCGTCCAGCGGGGCGAGGAAGCCGGCCTCGACGAAGCCCGGGGTCCAGCCGACGTCGGCGCGCAGCACGTCGGGGGCGCCCTTGCTGCCCGCGGCGGTCTGGAACTTTGTCTGCGCGTCGCCGAAGGGCACGCTGACGTACTTGACCTTGATGTTCGGGTTGGCCTTCTCGAAGTCCTTGACCAGGGTCTTGAAGGTCCCGGCCTCGTTCGTGGCGTCGGAGGTGTCCCACCAGGTGATCGTCACCGGGCCGGAGCTGTCGGAAGAGCCGGAGCTGCCGCCGGAGCAGGCAGTCGCAGAGATGGTGAGAGCCGCTACGACGACGGCTGCCGCAAGACCACGGCGCATGGGGAACTCCTCGGAGAAAGTCTGACCGGAAGGGCGGCCCGGGCGCTGCCGCCGGAGCGGGACGGAACCGACGACAGCTAGCAATCATGCACCTCCCGCACATATCGGTCGTGTCAGGAAGGCCGGGCCGCGGGTGGACTCCCCCGCCCACCCGAAGCGGGTTCCGCTGCGGGCGGCGGGGTGAGCCCCTCGCGAGCTCTTTGATGACGCAGACGTTAGCAGGTTATTAACAGCAGTTAGTTAACGTTTGTGTAACGTGGATGTTGGCAGCCACTCGCGGCGCCGCAGGACGGAACGGCCAACAGAAAGTGGTCTTGAGCTGGTAAAACGCCGCACCCCGCCACGCCGGGACGGCGGACGGGGTGCGAGTGAGGTGGGAAGTCAGTTCGTGGCGGAGGGCCGGCTCGTGGAGTCCCTGACGATCAGATGAGTGCCCAGCATCTGGTGGGGGTGCTGGTCCTCCTGCCTGATGGCCGAGAACAGCAGATCCGCCGCCGTGCGGCCCTTGGTCGTGATGGCCTGCCGCACCGTGGTCAGACGGGGCCGCATCCAGGAGGCGTCGGGCAGGTCGTCGTAACCGGTGATGGACACGTCCCGGGGAATCTCCAGACCCATGTCGTGCAGGGCGTCGACAGCGCCGAAGGCCAGGATGTCCGACATCGTGACGATCGCGGTGACGGGCCGGGCGGCCATGAACTTCTTGGTGGCCCGAAATCCGTCCATGCGCGTGGCCGGCACCTCGACGACCTCGATGTCCTGCACCGTCATCCCGGACTCCTCCAGAGCGCGGGCCACACCGGCCATGCGGCGGGCCAGCGGCCCCCGGTAGCCGCGCTCGGCCCGCTCGGGACCCGGATCGAACGACAACAGCGTGATCCGGCGGTGCCCGAGATCAAGGACGTGCCGCACCGCCTCGTAGGCACCGCCCTCGTCGTCGACATCGACACTGGAGACCCCCTCGTGGGGGCTGCTGTCCACGAGCACGAAGGGGATGCCGCGCCGGCGCAGTTCGGCGACCTCGCCCCGGTCGTGCTCCAGGCCGCACACGATGAACCCGTCGACCGCCGCGTACGGGATCGCCTTGAGCACCGAGTCCCGCAGCGGCGGGGTGAGCAGCATCGTGTACCCCTGCTCGTCGCACACCTGCCCCACCCCGGTGAGGAACCGGGCGTAGTACGGGTTCTCCATCACGCGCGCGAGATTCTGCGGCAGCAGCACACCCAGCGACTGGGTCTGCCCGGCCTTGAGCATGCGGGCCAGAGTGTTGGGGGCATAACCCAGCTCCTTGGCCACGTCCAGGATGCGGTCCCGGGTGGTGGCCGAGAGCTTTTCCGGGCTGTTGAACGCGAACGAGACGGCCGACCTCGACACGCCCGCCGCCTTGGCGACGTCCTTGGCGGTCGGCCGGGCCTTCCCGTCGCTCGAGGCAGTCCCGGATGTGATGGCCGGCATGTCTGCCCCCTGTGTCGGTAAACGATTAGTAACGGTATAGCGCACGGCCGCCGCCCCGCGCCACCGGCGCCCGGGACGACGGCCTCCCCCGGGAACGGAAGGGTGAGGCGCTGTCCGATACCCGCGCTCCCGTTACCGGTCATTAACTCATTAATAAATTGAGTTAGCAAACCTCTGAGCTGGCCCAACCGCCAGAATCAGCCACACCTGACCACATCCGACCGGCACGCCGCACGGCGGCCGGGCCCGTCCAGTCGCCACCCTCCAAGGCCTCACGGCGCGACGAAACAGCAGGCCGAGAGAGGATCCGCTTGAATCTCCCGGCAGATCTTCTCGACCCCTATGTGGTCGAGCGCGTTCACTTTCAGCAACCACCAGGAACGCAGGCGCAATCGGCCGAGATCGCGAGGCACGGCACTTCTGTCCCTCTTGACATGGATTGCTAACCCTTTATTAACTTGAGTGAATTCCTTCGGTTACCTCCCTGCCGACCAGCTCGCCACAGAGCTCCGCGACACCTCCCGGCAGGAGACCGAGCCCTCTCCTCTCCCGAAGCGGGGTAGCAGCCGTGAACGTCGCGACCCAGCCCACAGTCGTCCAGCGGCTCCGAACCAACCTGAACGTCCGGTCCAGCCGCCTTCCCCTGCTCAGGGCCCACCGTCCCGCAACCGCTGCCCGGCACCATGCCGACACCACCCTCACCGACTGGGGCCTTCCCCGGCCCGCGATCGACGACGCACTGGTCGTGGTCTCCGAACTGGTCACCAACGCCGAGCGGCATGCCGCCGGAGGACCGGTGGAACTGCACCTGCTCCTTCACGCCGGCCGACTGCTGATAGCCGTCCGCGACCGATGCCCTGCGTCCTTGACCACTACCGCCCGGCACACTCCCCGCACCGAAGAGGAATGCGGTCGCGGACTGTTCATCGTCCAAGCCCTGGCCACCTCCTTCGGCTGCAGGCGCACCGAAGCCGGAAAGACAACCTGGGCCTGGCTGCCCACTGCCGACTGAGGAGCTCCCGGAACTCGGCTGCCGTCTGCGGGTGAGGCTTGGCCGCCGCCAAGCGGACACGGGCCGCCATGATGTGTCGCGCGGCTTGCTTCTCGACCCACGCGCGGCCTCCCGCAGTGGCCACTACTGATCTTCTCGTTAGTTGGGTGGGCAGGTGATACGGGCGATCAGGGCGGTGGCGTTGTCCGCGTACGGGTCCCGCTGCGCGCGGGCACGCCGGACGGCGTCGTCGACCAGGAACTCGGCGACGTCGTACGGATCGCCGGTGAGGTAGCCGCCCAGGTCGTGGTCGATGTCCTCGCGGGGTTCGTAGGCGCCGTCGGAGGCCAGCAGCAGTCATCCGGGGCGGGCGGGGCCGGACATGTACTCGATGGCCGGGTGCCCCCAGTGCTGTTCGGTCTCCTCGTCGTCGCGGGTCCCGCCGAGGCAGGCGGTGATGAGGTTGCGGTCGCCGTAGCCGTCGCAGACGCGGCGGGCGTTGTGGTCCTCGGTGAGCTGTCGCAGGAGTCCGAGGCCGTCGAGGAGGGGGTGGGCGCGGGCGTCGCCCGACCAGGCGACGGAGAACAGGCCGCCGGGGGCGTGGACGGCGACGACGGCCGCGGCGGCGGGGAGGTCGTGGTCGGGGGTGTGGCGGGCGGGGTCGGCGGCGTAGCGCTCGTACTCGGCGCGCAGGCCGGCCTCCGCCTCGCCATGTCCAGCGGCCGCGCGGGCCAGACGCCGCGCGGCGGTACGGGTCCAGGCCCGGACTGCCGGGGTGTCGCCGACCCCGTCGAGGAGGGCGTAGGCGCGGGTGCCGTCCGGCATCGTGCACACCGCCGTCGCATCGCACTGGAACACCCGGTCCCCGAACCGCTGGACGGCGGCGTGCGTCTTGACGGCCAGATCCTCGTCGGTGTCCTCGTTCATGGCCGAAGCCTTCCAGAGCGCGGGCCGGGAAGGGGTGCTTCGCCAGGTCGCCGGGATGCCCGGACGGGTGAATCTCCTCCTCGCGTACGCGGGCGCGCTCTTAGAACCCCTAACAAAATGCGGGTCGGTCGAAGACTCCGCTGCCAACGGCGGGTGTGGCGTTGCATGACAGGATCCGGCTGTGACGTGTGATGTGTGTGGCCACGAGATGCGGCGGGCGCCGGTGGCTGAACCGCGAATGGCGTGGGACTTGCCGGTGAAGGAGCGGTGGTTCTGCTCCTGGTGCTACGCGTGGACCGAGCTGGGATACGGTCCCCGTGAGGTTTCACGACCCCAGTACCAGCCCATGTACGGGCGCTGGGAGCGGGCGGAATCGCCGGATCTTCCTGAGGACGTGGCCCACGCCTACGACACGGCCTATGCCTACACAGGTTCCGGCGCGACGCTGTGCGGCATAGAACACGAAAGCCTCTCGGTCTCTCCGTACTGGTGGGTGCCGGATCGGAGCAATGCCTGCGGTGCTTGCAAGGAGACCGCGGCCGTCATTGACCAGCGCTGGCCGTCGGAGATGCGTGGTGGGAATCGTGTCAACCCCACGCCTCCCCTCGGTTCCTGCTGGCCCCCTTTCTAGAGCCTGTCGTCAAAGCGATCTTGGATTGTGGATCATGGTGTGGTGATACGTCGCCATGAACTGTCCGATGCCGAGTGGGACCTGATACGCCCGTTGCTGCCCCGGCCTGCGCTGGGGCGGCCCCGGCTGGACGACCGGATGGTCCTGAACGGGATCGTGTGGAAGTTCCGCACCGGTGTTCCATGGCGGGACGTGCCCGAGCGATACGGTCCGTGGACCAGCCTCCACACCCGGTTCCGCCGCTGGGCAGCGGACGGCACGTTCGACCGGATGCTGCGGGCCGCCCAGGCCAAGGCGGACGCGGCCGGCGACATCGAGTGGCTGGTGTCGGTCGACTCGACAATCGTCCGCGCCCACCAGCACGCGGCCGGGGCCCGAAAAGGGGGCACCAGAGCCCGGCCCTCGGCCGGTCCAGAGGCGGACTGACCAGCAAGATTCACCTCGCCTGCGATGCGCTCGGCCGCCCGCTCGCGTTCGTCCTGACCGGCGGGAACACCAACGACTGCACCCAGTTCACCACGCTGATGAACGCCATCCGGGTCCCCCGGACCGGACCGGGCCGACCCCGCACCAGGCCCGATCACGTCATCGGCGACAAGGGCTACAGCTCGAAGGCGATCCGCACCTGGCTGCGGCGCCGCGGCATCAGACACACCATCCCCGAGCGGGCCGACCAGATCCGCAACCGGGCCCGCAAGGGCAGCCTCGGTGGGCGCCCTCCGGCCTTCGACGCGGAGATCTACAAGCACCGCAACGTCGTGGAGCGATGCTTCAACCGCCTCAAGCAATGGCGGGGCATAGCCACCCGCTACGACAAGACCGCCCAGTCCTACAAGGCAGCCGTCACCCTCGCGTCACTCCTGATGTGGGCCTGACACTTTGACGACAACTCCTAGGAGGGTTGTCGAACGCCTCGCGGGACCCTGATTTCCGGGGCTGGCCTGCGGAGACGCGCCCGGCAGGCGAAGCGGCCGTGGAGGGGGCGACGGAGGGGCCCGCGGAGGGGACCAGCGGGTCCCGATCGACGTCGTCGAAAGGCCGGCGGTCGCAGGGAGCGTGGTGGTCGCGGGCGGGGTCGGGCGTGGGTTCGGTGGGCACGGTGTCCTCGGTTTCCCCCGGCCTGCGGGCCGGGTCGGTGAGCGTCCGGCTCGTACGCGGAGGTGCGTACGAGCTGGGCCCACCGTGAGGAAGACCCCCTTGTCCGCGGTCTGACCGCCACCGGCATCCGGTGCCCGATTCCTCCTCGACTAGGCCACTGTCGTGCGGGTTTGTCCGTGAGCGGCATCACGGTCGGATCCCTGGAGAATGCGTCGGCCACCAGGGCGGTAGCAGAGCTGGACAAGGGGTCAGGACTGGACGTGCCGCCGGGGCGATCGAGGCAGCCGAAGGGGCGGTTTGACCCTTGCTGACCTGTTCGCCCTTTTGTGATGGGTGGGAGAAATCTCCGGGCTCTGTCCACAGGCCTGCGATCCGAGCATCGGTCTTGAGGCCGCCGTGATCAGCGGGGCGGCCCGGAACCGAGGAGCCGTACGTGCCCGAGAACACCACTGCCATACCGCTCGTCCCGATGACCCCGGACGCGGTGATGGACGTCTTCGACCACCTGCGGGCGGTCAGCGTCGACGACACCGAGTTCGCCGGCGAGCTCGCGGCCGCCGAACCGCGGATGCCCGAGCTGATCGTGGACGTCGTCGAGCGGATCGTCGTCCCCGTCACCACGGTCGGCGAACGCGGGCCGGAGCCGTGCGACGACTCCTTCGCCCTCGACGCCCTCGGCAGCGTCTTCGTGACCACCCTGCGCACCTGGGCCACGGCCGGCCCGCACACCGCCGAACCCCTCGCCCGCACCGCCCTGCACCTCATCACGCGGCTGCTCGTCCAGGACGACGAGGAGCCGGCCGACGTCCTGGAACACCTCAACAGCTCCGCCTTGCACCAGGCGATCCAGGCCCACCCGGCCCCCGCCACCCGATAACCCCTCTCTCCTCTACAGGCAGGCAGGCGGGTGCGGCAGGCGCTCGCCCCGACACGGACAAGGAGTCCCTGGCTTTGTTCGCGAGAACCGGCTCTGGCACAACTTCTGTGGTGTCGAGTCGAAGCTCGGTGGCCAAGGCTGGAGTGCGCCGGAAACCAGCAGGTCAGGGCCCTGTTGTGGGGCAGACAGAAGGCCGGTCGGGGTAGCTGCACAGAAGTTGTGCCAGAACCCGAGAACCGACAGCAGATGTTCACCACTTCGGGAGTCACCCGGTCAGCGGCCGTTCGATTTCCACTGAGGCCCGCCAGCGACTGGACCGACGAAGTATTCGGTTGTTCATGAAGGGCTGAACCTGCGACGGTCACCGGCATGAACGTGGTTCTGGGAGACAAGTCCAGGTTCGCCGCAGAGGTCGGCGAACCGGGCCCACTGTGCCGGGTCGACCTCTGGATGGCTGGAAAGTGGCTGACCTGCGACGACAATATGGCGTACGTCCCCCAGTTCCGCCGCGATGTGCTGGACACCGCTGCCTGGCTGCGGTCCGGCGAAGGTTCTTCCTTGCCGTTCGCCGGCTTCTCCGCCGAGGCCACACACCGGCGTCTCAGGCAGCACGCGGGGGACGACGACGAGTCCGAGGCCGACTACCAGCTGCGCAGCCGGTTTCGGTTCCTGCTCTGGGGGCCCACCACCGACAACGTGATGGCCTACCTGTTCCGCGAAGAGGACCGCTTGGTGATCACGCTGGACTTCTGGCGTGAGGAACACCTGGTCAGCCACCCCGAAGACGCCGGTGCGGTCTTCGGGATCGAGATCCCGGCCGAGGAGTTCATCGGGATCCTTGAGGGCATCGCGGCCTCGCTCGACGCCAGTTAGAGCGAGAGCCGCTCGGGATCCTTCGGTGCCGCCAGGTGGGTCTCTCTCCCCTGGGCGGGCTGATCCGAGGAGAGGCCCAGTTCGATTACGGGACTCACTCAAGTGACTCCCGAAGTGGTGAACATCTGCTGTCGGTTCTCGGGCTCTGGCACAACTTCTGTGGTGTCGAGTCGAAGCTCGGTGGCCAAGGCTGGAGTGCGCCGGGAACCAGCAGGTCAGGGGCCTGTTGTGGGGCAGACAGAAGGCCGGTCGGGGTAGCTGCACAGAAGTTGTGCCAGAACCGGTTCTCGCGAACAAAGCTAAGCCCCCATGGAAACGACGACGATGCAGACCGCCACCGCCTCGGCGCAGGCCGCCGACATCCGCGGCAACGTCGCCACCGGCCGACCGCCCGCCGCCTGACCCCGGGCGGCACATCCCGGTGGACTCCGCCCGGCAGCCGGGACGGTGTGAGATCCACCGGATGGAGTGGAACGGAAGTGGGCTCCGCCCTCCACCGGGTGGAGCCCACTTTCGTGGCGGCCACTTCGGTGGGAGCTGCGGCCCATCCGGTGCAATCCACCGGATGGGCTCCACTCGACAGGTCCGCCCCGGGGGGTCGAGACCGTGAACGGTGGTGTCCGTTTTACCCCTTGACTACCCCTTGACCGCACCGTTTGTCCCGGGGCCGGTGGAACCCACTTCCACGCGGTGGCGCGGTGCGGCACCCCCCGGCCGCACGGCCGCGCCAGGTGGAGGCAGTGGGATCAGCGGCGGTGGGAACGGTGCGGGTGTACGGCCCTGGGCGGGTTAGGCCGGCCCCCGGGGTACTGCCGCGTCCGGCACCCCCGCGCTGGCGCGGGCACGGCGGGCGCCGCGTACAGCACCGCCCGCAGCCGGACCGCGTCGGCGAGCTGCTCCAAGCGCTCCATGTACTCGGGTGTGAGATCCGGGATCGGGTGGGCCATGGCGAGGACCTCCGTACATCGGTGACCGGCTCCGCCCACCCTCGCCTTCCCTCCCCCACCTCCAGGGCGTGGCCGCCGGTCGCGTCCCATCCGGTGCGACCGTCACTTCGGCCTCCGGTCCACCCAGCGGGCTGAGGAACGAAGAAGTGGGTGGGCTCCACTCGGTGGGCGCCACTCTCCGCGGAGTGGAGCCCACCCGTGGAGAGTGGAGTCCACTCAGCGACTCGCCCCTCCATGTCCGGTGCCGGGCTGCCCAGGATGCTGCCCGTGCTCCTGGTCCTCGAGGACCGGTCGGGGAGCGGGAGCTTCGGGGCGGGTTTCATAGCGCTCCCGGAGCGCCTCGCCGCGCCTCTTCATCTCCTCGATGCGGGTCTGGATGCTGCTGATCTGCTCGGCGGTCAGGTCCTGTACGTCCGTCCCGGCGCGCGCCTTCTGTAGCGCCCGCAGCCTCTCCATGTAGTCCACCGGCTCGCCCCCGGCCTCCGGCTCCTCGACGTCGGTGTCAGGGAAGAGGAGGAGCTGTTCAGGCATCGCGGCCTGCTGGTGCGCGACGACGCCCTCGTAGTAGCGGGCGCGCCCCGCGCCGCGCGCGGTACGCAACTGGTGGGTGAGGGCGGTGGAGGCGATGACCGCGCGGTCGTAGCGCAGCGGGACGCGCGGGATCTCCCACTCCCCCAGCTCCACCGGCAGGACCGGAGCGTCGCGGGGGATGTCCCACTCCCCCGGCTTGTCCGGCGGGGCCGGGACGTTCGGAGCGGTGAGCCCGGCCGGGGGCCGGTGGTCGGCGTCGGGGGCCGCTTCCGGTGCGCGCCGGCGGCTGCGGGCCGGGTCGGGGTGGGCCCAGTGGGTGGTGTAGAGGCGGTAGTCCGCCAGCAGCCCGCGGGTGGTCTTCGGTTCGGTGACGTCCAGGCAGTACGCCGCGATGGCCGTGTCCACGATCTCGTCGTCCAGACCGGGTTCGCGGCGGCGACCGCGCTGGACCAGAGCGAGGAACCGGCGTGCCTCGGCGAGCAGATGGCGGCGGTGGAAGAGCCCGTTGCCGCTCATCACGAACACCATGGCGCTGACGCCGAGGGCGGCCAGGGCGACGTCCAGGGTCTCGGCGACCCTGGCACGGATCGCGGCGGCCGCGGCCCGGACCCGCTCCAGCAGCATGTCGACGAGCTCGGCGGCCTCCCCGAGGAACTCCTTCACGCTCGCCCTCCAGTCGGCGCGCAGCTGCGCGAGCGAGCGGGCCTCCGGCTTCGGCGGGCGCGTCTTCCTGGCCGCGATCCGGTTCAGCTTCGTACGGGCCTCCTCGGAGACGACGGGTGCGAACTTGAGGTTGCCGTCCTCGTCGACGGCGGTGACGTACTCGTGCTCCAGCTCCTGGCGGCACAGGTCGATCTCCTGGCCGCGCTTCGACATCCAGCCGATCAGCTCGTGCGGCACCCCGGCCACCTCCATCACGGGCCGGCGCCCCGTGCTGACGGTGCGCGGCTCGGAGGCCACGCCCAGCGTCTCGCACACCTCGGCCATGACGAGCTCGTTGTAGAGGGAGGAGGCCGCGACGACGTTCTCCAGCAGGGTCGTGGAATGGACCGCACCCCACTTCCCGTCCGGGCGCAGCCCGCGCAGGGACACCAGGACGTGGTCATGGAGCAGCGGGGTTCCGGCTCTCGACTCGTAGTGGCGGAAGCGCGCGAAAGCCAGGCCGTGGACGGGCCGGGTGGGGTAGCGGCCCTGGGCACCAACGCGGATGGTTGCCGCGTGGTCCTCAATCCAGACGAGCGTCGCCTCGATCGCCCGCTCATGCGCGGCCTCAATCACCCGCCGCACCTCCTCGCCGCCTAGCGCCCAAAGGAGCTGGATGGTCGGCTGCGGGCGGAAGACGAGATCCGCTCCGGTGACCTCCACGACCCGGCCGAGCTTCCCGGCCCTCGCCGCGACCGCCGGAGTCTTCCCGGCGGCGAGCGCCTCGGTGACGAGCCGGTCGCCGTGCGGGTGCCGGCCTTGCCCGAAGAGCTGGCGGAGCTCGTCCTCGGTGACGATCGCCCCGGCGCGCAGGCCGAGGTCGGCCAGACCCCGTCCTGTCCACCGGCCCGGCGGAACACCCACCTGTACCTGGGCTATACCGAGGGGTGTGCGGACGGGTCGGAGGTAGTCGCCGACGACGACCTGCCGCAGGTAGTAGCGGTACATCTGACCGCGCTTGAGCAGCCTGACATCCATCATGACCACCACGCCACACCGCGCTGACCAGTAAGAAAAGGCCGATCCGGTGCACGTCCCGCCTGGCGGGACGAGGCCGCCGACTTTCTCGCCCGCGTCCCGCCGGGCGGGATACGGCCCGGGGCCGGCCCGGAGTGTCATCGCTCTCCGGCACCACCCCCAACCTGTCGCCTGACGCCTATCAGCACCACGTAACGCACTCTTTCCGCTTCCCCCCGAACCCTCACCCGGTCCCCGGTATCCACCGGGGGCCTCGTCGTGCTGCCCGGAGGAAACCACCGTGCCCACGTTCGAGACCACCACCCGCTTC
Source organism: Streptomyces sp. NPDC088915 (assembly GCF_044749825.1). Lineage (NCBI taxonomy): Bacteria > Bacillati > Actinomycetota > Actinomycetes > Kitasatosporales > Streptomycetaceae > Streptomyces > Streptomyces sp. NPDC088915. The sequence continues at coordinate 42,741 of NZ_JBIVIR010000026.1, read as the reverse complement.
GCCGCCGACCTTGACCGCCTCACCCCCGCGCAGCGCCAGCGGTTCCGCCGCGCCGTCCTCGAGGCCTTCGTCCCCGACCTGCGCATTGGGCGCCGCTTCCACCCGGGCCTTCGGATCAAGGGCGTCCGTTCCGCCCCGGGCATCTACGAGCTGACCTGGGCGCCGGACGGGCGCGCGACGTGGTGCTACGGCCGAGCACGGATAACCGGGGACCGGCACATCGTGTGGCGCCGCATCGGGACCCACGACATCTTCGCCCGGCCCTGAGCGGAGCTTCCTGCCGTGCTCCGTCAGGTAGATGACGGAGCAAAGGGCTGGTGAGGCCGCGGCTCAGTCGAAGTAGACCTTGGCAATCCTCCGGCCTCGGTCGTCCTCCTGGTCAGTGAGCAGGTAGACGCAGCGGCCGGGAGCGACGTGTACCTCGTCACCCGTGGCGTGGACTCGATCGGTGGTGAGGGTTCGGCCGTGGTCCGGTCCGTACTGCAGCAGGATTTTCATGGAGCGGACCGTACGATCTGTAACGCCTTGCGTCTTGGGGTGCGGGCCGACGATACCCATAGGCAGCCGGGCTGGATCAGCATGCCTAGCATCTTGTCTGCTCTGTCCCATGGGTAGGCGTCTTACTGTGTGAAGCATCGCCCTATGCCCGACAAGCAAGGAGTTCTAGGCTGTGAATGTCGAGATTCCTCAGGCCGTAAGCAACACCGGGGCCCAGCTCGGAGCGGGTGTCCCTTACGCGTTGAAGGTCTTAGCCAGTCAGCTGGCAGACAATCCGGATATGGGTTGGCCTTCGGGTCTACCTGGCGTTCTCAACGTGGCGGTTGACGGCGACCTGTTCGAGGAATGCCCTGCCCTGGTCGTCGGCTACATCCGTGAGGCCGACCGGATCGAGATCCGGTACGTAAGCCCAGCCCCCTCCCGCGCTGCAAAAACTCAGGAGCAGGACCAGAGGCCGCTGGCGGAGACTGCTGCACCTGCTGCTGATGCGGTCACTGATCGACAGGTCACCGATGCTTGGGGGCGTTTCGCCGGCTGGCTCGAGCGCAATGCTCCTGTTTCTCGTGCCGCGCTGCGTGCCGGTGCCAGCCTTGCCGACATTGCCGCTCTGGAGAGCGAGCTCGGTATCCGGGTGCCTGGCGAGCTGAGTGTCCTGTGGACTTTGACTGCAGGTGATGACGGGGTCCACGGCCGAGGGTGCCTCCCGGGGAATACAGCACTGATGTCCCTGGAGGCTGTGGCTGCCTTCTACCGGATGAAGACAGATGCACAGGCCCACCAGGACACGCTCAACGTTGGTCGGTCCGAGGAAGACCAGGTGACTGTATGGGAGGCGTCTTGGATTCCGTTGGTTGCTCTGGGCCCGGCCGACAGCACCTCGGGCTTGTACCTGGATGCCGCAACCGGCTACCTGGGCCGTTGGTCTCGGTATGGCGAAGGTCCCGGTGACGAGCGTGACACTTTGGTCACATACCTGGAGGAGGCTGCCGACATGGTCGAAGCCCCAGCCTTGGCGGCGCGCGACAAGCCCGGTTTGGTCGATGGCGCGCTGGTGTGGCTGAGCAGTATCGATCCCGTACAAGAAGGCCAGTGGCGGCCCTTGGCCGGCTGACAGCAAGGGGTGAGGGGGCTTGCCTGCAGGCCAGCCCCCTCACCTGTCCTCATCTACGGCGCTTCAGCCTGTGTCAGCCGATCTTGCGCCACGTGCAGGTGGTCGCGGCCGAGGTGCAGTGTTCGAAGCCCGGCAGGGTGACGAAGAACCCGTCGCCGTCCAGCATCCGCCATGCCGGAGCCGGGAACCCGTTGAACGCCTGCTGGTTCTGCGTGCTCGGGATCGCCGCGCGTCCGCACCGCTCGGTGCCGCTGGGGCCGTTCGTCGCAGTGCGGGTGTCGGCGAGGATGCCGAAGTTCGCCGTTCCGTCGCCCATTTTGTCGGTGAACAGTTGGGCGCACTTGCTGCCCGAGGTCACCAAGTTGACGCTCTTGGGGTAGCCGCCGGATTCATGGGTGGAGGCCATGGCGAACTCGTCGCAGTCGACCGATCCGACCGATGCGTCGGAGGGGTGGACGCTCCAGGTGCTGTCGCATACGCGGGTGCGGCTGTTGTCCGATGTCCATGTGCCGCCGGCGCTGTTCTTCACCGGTGTGTCCGGGCCGAGGTAGTGCATCAGGGAGTCCCACCGCTTGGAGCCGGCGTGATCGGGCATCACCTGCTGCATGTACCAGTAGTAGGCGCCGGCCGCCGGGTAGAGGTTGGTGTCCACGGTCCAGGTCGTCTTGAAGAATGGCAGCACGCAGCCCGGCGCCGAGCCCTTGACGATGTCGTCGCAGCGCGGTGCGAGTTCCCGTACCTGCGTGATGCCGGAGGTTCCGAAGTCGGCGGTCGCGGAGGCGTCCAGGCTGACGTCGACGGTGCCGCGGATGGCCCATCCGAGGTCGATGGTCTCCTTGCCCGTGCCGGACCAGGTGGTCTGGACGGTGCCGTAGCGGGCGTTGAGGGGGCCGGCTTCGGAGAATGCCCAGTGGCCGGTGGCGGGAGCGCCGTAGATGTCTGTCCACCGTGTCTGTGAGGTGGTGCAGGACGAGCAGTTGTTGGTGGGTAGCCAGGTGAGGTTGACGCCCTGGAGGGCGGCGTCGATGTTGCGGGGCATGGCGACGAGCTGCTGGTCGAACTCGGCGAAGTCGGATCCCGATGCGCCCTTGTTCGGGTAGGTCTTGATCCGCTGCTGCAGGTCGAACGTGGCTGTGCCGAGGGAGGGCAGTTGCGGGTCGGTGTCCAGGAAGATCAGCGTGGCGGTGCCGAGGTTCTTCAGGCACGCCTCGGTGCGGTTCATGTAGTCCTTGCCGACCGGCTTGCTTCCGCACCACGACACCAGGTCAACCGGTCCGGCGGCCGAGACTCGCGGGGGTGTGGCGGGTTGCTTGTTCTGCTCGGATGGCGGAGTGACCTCGATGCACAGCTTGCGGCCCTGGGCATCGATCGTAGAACAGGACGGCTTGCCGGTGGCCTTGAGACCGGTCAGAGCGACAGCGCCCGGGTCGGTGCGCGTGATCTCGGTTTCGGTCTGGGCCAGCGGGTCGATCGTCGACGATGCCTGCGGTGCGGGGAACTTCACGTACGGGTCGATGCGGAAGTCCGCCCAGGGCGACCAGGTCGTTTCGTACAGGCTGCCGTCGTAGGCGGAGGTGCGGAACTTGTACAGCACGCCGGGCTTCAGCTTGCCGTACGGGACCTTCACCGAGGTGGTGGCACCCGAGGCGACATACGGGGAGACCAGTACGCCGTGCTGGCCTGTTCCGTCGAGGTCGACCTGTGCCTTCGGGGTGCCGTCCGCGTTCGTCGTGTAGACCTGGAACGTCAGGTTCGCGGTGTCCCCGTCGGCGTCGGTGACGGTGTTACGCAGCACCACCTGAGGGGTGATGACCCTCCACACGGTGCCCGACTTGGAGAACTTGGGGCCGGCCGATGGGGTCTTGCCCGACACTGGCCGTGCGCCGCCAGCGGCGATGACCGACAGGTCCTGCGGTCCGGCTGCGGCGACCGCGGCTGGCAAAGCCCCCACTCCAGGAGCAGGAGGGGTGGGAGCGGCTGTCGCGGTGCCTGCTCCTGTCCCGGCCAGCAGAGCCAGCGCGGCTCCGGCGGCTATGTGCCGCCACATCGGTAAGCGGTTGATCTTCACTTCTGTGATCCCCTTTTTATGGGTTGTACGCGCCCGCCGCGCACCCCATCACGGCCTGGGTCACCGCGACAGGAGGGAGATCACTGTTTACGAGGTGGCAGAGGAAACAGGCCAGCACGTTCGAATGGGTTGGCATACGTCGCACCTGCCGCTATTTACCGCTTACGCGGTGTCCGCTTTGTCGCGCATGGGCCTGTCGGTAGGTGATCGTGCCTGGCATGGTGATGGTGGGGGAGTGCTGTGCGGTGGTTGCACGAGGCGCATACTGCCGCTTCCAGGAAAGGCCTGCTTCAAGGTGCAGGATGTGGTGGGCACAGAGTGTGAGAGGGCGGAACCTGTTCTCGTATGAGGTCGAGAGGGTCTCGTGATGTAACTGCGGCGGGGGTGGGCTTTACGGCATCGCGTTGGGTACCCAGACAGCAAAAAGGGCCTCTGCTCCCCTTCGGGTGTGGGGGAGCAGAGGCCCTTGCGGCTGGCTATGTGTCCTTCAGAAGCCCTGCGGCAACTTCGTGAAAGATGGCTGCGAGGGAGGAGCGGGCCTGTGCGGGGAGGGTTCCGCGCATGTCGGTGATGACGGCTTCGACTCCCTGGCTCCTTCGGAAGTAACGCAGGATGAACTCGCTCCGCTCGGCAGGGTCCAGCCGGTCGAATGCGGCATCCATGAGCGCTGCTCCGTCGTGCCAGGGAACCTCGGCACTGACGGACGTCTGGGAAGTCTCGCTGAGGGTGTGTTGCTCGAATGCAGGCTGTGTGGTCTTCTCCTGTGACTCAGAGCTGTTCCTCTGGGCGGGAACGTCATCTGCCGAGGCGTGTGCCTCGTTCTGGGGGGCAGCGGGGTTATCACGGCGTGATAGGTCTGCTGCGCCGTCGGGCTGTGGACTGTTGGCAGGGGGAGCGATCGTGCCAGCGCCAGGGTTATCACGGCGTGATACCCCCCGTTTGGCAGTGGCCTTCTTCTCTGCGGCTTCGGCACGTGCGTCAGCCTTGGCGCGCTGCTCTTCGGGCGTCAGGTTGGCAAGGTTACGGACGTGCTCGACGGTGCGGCGCCCTTCGACGAGGTCGGCCTGGAGCGTGGGGTCGAGCTCGAGGATGGACAGCTTGGAGGAGATGGTCGACTGTCCGATGCCGAGTCGCTTGGCGGCCTTGTTCTGCGATCCGTAGAACTTGACCAGCGTCTTGAGTGCGTGGGCCTGTTCGATGGGGTTCATGTCGTCGCGGTGGACGTTGGCGACGAACGCGGCTTCGAGGAGGGCTTGGTCGGTGGCGACGAGTTTGTTGTTGACGCTGACCCGGATGGTGTCCTTGCCGGCGATTCGGGTGGCTTCGAGGCGGCGGTGGCCGTCGACGACGACGTATCGGGTGTCCTCGTCCAGGTCTCCGGCTCGGTCGGGCCGCTCGGCGAGGTAGGCGTCGAGGGTGGCGATGGTGATGGAGTTGACGAGCCCGATTTCGCGGATGCTCTCGGCCAGGCCGTCGAGGTTGCGGAGTGCCTCGCGTGGGTTGTCGGGGTTCTGGCTGATGAGGTGGAGGGGGAGTTCGGTCGGGTCGGGGACGCCTTCGGTGGGGGCGTCTGTAGCGGCGCCGATCGCGGCGCGGCGTGCGCTGATGGGGCGGGCCTGGGTGAAGGACGTGCCAGCGCCGAGGTTTTTGGCCTTGCTCACTTGCTGATCTCCCGGGCGAGGGCGCGGAGGGCGACGGACTGCTCGCACCGGGGTGCGTAGGCGAGGAGGGGGCGCTTGGCGCGGACGGCTTCCTTCTGTTCCTTGAGGTCTCCGATGACGCCGACGACGCGCGGATCCTTTATGTCCATCCAGGACTGGAGGGAGGAGGTGGCGATGTATCCGCGGCGGGCGTCGTAGTGGTTGACGACGAGGCCGAGGTAGTCGATGTCGAGGGCGAGGTCGCCTCGCATGTCTTCGATCTGGGAGGTGAGCAGGCCGTAGGCGTCGGCGCTGCTGTCTTCGGCCTGGACAACGATGAGGACGCCGGAGTTGCCGGTTGTTTCGTTGTCCCGGCGGCGTCCGTAGTAGGAGGCGGCGTCCATGCTGAGACCGAGGCTGGGGGGACAGTCGATCATGATGACGTCGTAGTCGGCTTCGACGGGACGCAGTGCGCGTTCGAGGGCGGCTTCGCGGGCCCGTACGGAGGCGAGACGGACGTCGAGGAGGAAGGCGTCGGTGCAGGCGGGCAGGAGGTGGAGTCTGCCGCCGAAGCGGTTCTCGTCCACGGTGACGATGAGGTCGGACAGTTCGCCCTTGCCTTCGCCTGCCATGTGGTTGGTGAGGGAGTCCCCGTTCATGGCGAGCGGTTCATGGCCGAGCTGCTTGGTGAGGTGGCCCTGGGGGTCGAAGTCGACCAGGAGTACGCGCAGCCCGAGGCCGGGAAGGTCTTCCAGGGCGAGTGGGTCTTCGGGCCGGTTCTCCTCTTCGAGCAGTGCGGCGAAGTGCTTGGAGACGCGGACAGGGACGAGCGCGGTGGGGTCTTCGGCAAGGGCTTCGCCGAGGCCGGCGGTGATGGCGGTCTTGCCGACGCCGCCTTTCTGGTTGCAGACGATGAAGCGTCGAACCGTCGCGGGCCGTTTGACCTCGGGCGCGGGGTTGTTGTCGAGCCAGAGGGTGACGGCTTGGGCGATGCCTTGGGTGAGGGAAACACCGCGGTTCTTGCAGTCGTCGCGGAATCCGTCCCACAGGCCTTCAGGGAGGAAGGTGGCGTAAGTCTCTGCTCCTGCGGTGTCGACGGACGTGGGGTTTGAACCGAGGCTGCGCCAGGCAGTGATGCCGGCTTCGACAGCGTTCTGCATGTCGAGGCCGTGGAGCGCGGCGCGGATCTTGAGGTCCTGCCGGAGGATGCTGGTGAGCTTGGTGACGACCTTCTCCCGGTCGCCGCCCGTGTCAGGTGACGTCATAGGCGTCACTGTACTAACTACTTAGATCAATTTCAGCCATTGACGCGTTAGCAAGGTTACGAACTCGTCGCGAGCTATCACGCCGTGATAGCCCCTCACTCCACTTCAGCAACCGCCCACCTATCACGCCGTGATAACTCGCCATGAAGACCGCGCGTTACGCCCGGCCGGACTCACCCCTGCCAGATCGATCCTTACCAGCCTCCCCTCATGCACCAGGAGCTCAGCGTCAGCCAAGACGCCTTCAACCTCGATCCGGCATCGCTTCAGGGCACGTCCCAGAAACACGAAAAGGCCGGCGCCCCCGCGCGGATGCGGGGCGACGGCCTTCGTCGTGACGGTGCGGTCAGAGCGCCCAGGTGGCGGCCTGTTCGTCGCAGTCAGGGTCAGGTACGGCGGCCGCAGTCATCAGGGTGGCGGGGTGCCGCATGACGGTGACCGGCAGGGCGCCAGGCTCGCCAGGCCGGGCCCAGGCGAGGTGCCAGTTGTCGTCGGGGTGGCAGTGGATGGTGGCGTGGGTGTGGCGGGCGCGGGGAATGCGGAGGATCGCCTCGTCAGGGTCGTCGCCGGAGTGGAGGCACCAGCGGGTCCAGTCGTGGACGCGGCGCATGTAGAGGTCGGCGGCCTGGATGGCGGTGACCCAGCGGTGGTGGCCGAGGAGGACGAAGAGGGTGGGGTGGTCGGTGTCGGGTGCGGTGGCCCGGTGTCCGGGCCACGTGGAGAACGGAGCGGTCGAACCGCCCGGCGGGGCCGCCAGGGAAGAGTCCTGGCGGCCCCGCCGGGGATGGGTGCGGCGGTGTCAGGCGGCCGGGCGCAGGACTGCGGCGAGGATGTCGGCGTGGTCGAACGCCAACTGCTCGGGAAGGTCGGTCAGGGGCCACCAGCGGGCGTCGCGGGCGTCGTCTCCGGCGACGGCCTGGGTAGTGGCGGGGACGGTGGCGAGGTAGGTGACGGTGACGTACCGGCCGCGCGGGTCGCGGTCGGGCTGGTCCCAGACGCCGACCAGGCGCAGTTCGTCCTCGGCGACGCGGACGCCCGTCTCCTCCTCCAGCTCGCGCACGGCGGCCCGGAGGCCGGTCTCGCCGTCGTCGACGTGCCCGCCCGGGAGCGCCCAGTGGTTCTCGAAGGGCGGCCAGCCGCGTTTGATGAGCAGGACGCGGCTGTCGTCGGTGACGGCGACGACGTCGGCGGTGTAGCGGATGGCGGCGTGGTTCTTGTGGGTGTCGCTCATGGTCAGCTCCTTGAACGGGTGCTCGGTGAGGGGTGGGTGGGATGGGGGCCGGGCCGCAGCGGGCCCGGCCCTCCCGAGGGTGGGTCAGTCGGTCTGGCGGATCGGCATGAGGAGGTAGCGCAGGGTCTGGTCGTCGCTGCCGTGGCCGCGCAGGACGGCCGGCTTGGTGGACGAGGTGAAGCCGAAGTCGACGGACTCGGCCGTCAGCGCGCCCAGTCCGTCGAGGAGGAAGGCGGGGTTGAAGGCGATGGTGAGTCCGTCGCCGTTGAGGGCGGTGTCGACGGCGTCGAGGGCCTGGGCGCCGTCGCCGCTGCCGCTCTCCAGGACGAGGGTGCCGTCGCCGGTGAAGGTCAGCCGTACCGGGCCATCCTTCTTCGGCGAGACGAGGGCAACGCGCTGGACGGCGGCCTTGAGGGCGGCGATCTCCACGGTGGCGGTGTGGGCGAACTCGGTGGGGAACAGCGAGGCGTACTTCGGCAACTCGCCGTCCAGGGCGCGGATGGTGGTGGTGTGCTGCCCGCCGCGCAGGGCGAACAGGCCACCGCGCTTGGGGAGGGCGAGGTCGACGGTGGCGTCGTCGGCGACGGCCTTGACCGCGTCGAGGAGCGCGCGGCCGGGGACGAGCGCGCTGGTGTCGGGGAGCGGGGCGTCCTTCCACGGCACGGTGCGGACGGCGTAGCGGTAGCGGTCGGTGGCGGACAGGGTGAGGGTGCCGGCCTCGTGGTCGTGGCGCAGGCTGACGCCGGTCAGGGCCGGCAGGGCCTCCTCGCGGCTGACCGCGCAGGCGACCTGGGAGACGGCCTCGGCGAAGGCGAGGGCGGGCAGGGTGCCGGTGATGGCGCCGGGCTCGGGGAGGGTGGGGTACTCCTCCAGGGGCAGCAGCGGCAGGGTGAAGCGGGCGGAGCCGGCGCGCAGGGTGAGGCGGGTGGCGTCGAGGTCGAGGTGAACGGCGCCGCGGAGGGTGGCGGTGATGTCGGCCAGCAGCCGCCCGGGGACCAGGGCGCGGCCGGGCGTGGTGACGGTGGTCGGGACGGTGGTGTCGGCGGAGACCTCGTAGTCGAACGCGCGGACGCGCAGGCTCTCCCCGCCGGTGGCGTCGAGGAGGAGGCCGGCCAGGACCGGGACGGGCGGCCGGGAGGGCAGGGTGCGGGCTGCGTAGCCGACAGCCGCGGCGAGGTCGGCGTGGTCGATCGTGAACTGCACGGGAGGGATGTCCCTTCGGATGCGGCGAGACCGGGAGGCAGCCGGACGGCTGCCGGGGCGGGGAGCCGCCCGGTGGTTCCGGGCGACTCCGCCAGGAGCGGACGGGTCGGGCTCAGGAGCTGGAGGGCGGACTGCCGGTCTCGTGGGCGTGGATCAGGTCGGTGACGGCGTCCGCGTGCTCAGCGGTACCGACCCAGGCGCCGGTCTCGGTGAAGACGGGCACGCTGTCGGTCTCGGGGTCAAGAACGATGAGGTAGGGGCCGTAGCGGTCGAGGACCATCTCGGTCAGGTGCCGGGCGGGCGCGGGGGACAGGAGTTCCAGGGCGTCGACGTCGAGGCGCGGGCCGCCTTCGTCGCCGGGACCGGGCAGGGCGAGGTGGCCGCCGACGCGCAGCAGGTCGCCGGGCTGCATCAGGGTGAGCAGGGCGTAGGCGAGGTGCGGGTCGGCGGTGCGGCAGGCCCAGACGGTCTCGTCGGTGGCGTCGTCGGTGGGCGAGGAGATCACCCGGAACCGTGCGATGAGGCCGTCGTCGTCGGCGACGGGGAGCTCGTCGAGGTAGCCGTCGAGGAGCAGGGGTATCGCCGTCATGGGTCAGCCCGCCTTGCGGGTCGGGGTGGCCGGGTGGGCGGCGGCGTACGCGTCCAGGACCGCCTTGGACGGCAGGCCCCGGTCGGCGACCTGGTGGCTGTGGGCGCGCGCCCAGGTGCGGATCGCGGCGAGCTCGTCCCGCCTGTAGGTGGTACCGGGACGGATCGGGGTGGGCGCCACGGCGGCCGCCGTCGTCGTCGTGGTGCGGGTGCCGGTCTTCACGGCCTTGAGGTCCTGCTCGGCCTTCTCCAGTTCGGCCTTCGCCTTGGCGACGCGGGCCTCCGCCTCGCGCTGGGCGGCCTCGCTCTCGCGGCGCTCGGACAGCTCGGTGAGGTCGGCGGTGATCCGGGCGGCGCGCTTGCGGACCGAGGCGGCCGGGTGCGCGGTCGCCCACTCGATCAGCCCCTGGAGCGGGTCGGAGCCCGGGAGCGGGACGACGGGCACGTCGATCACCGGGGCGGCGGAGGGGAGGGCGGTGGTGTTCGTCATGGTGGCGGGGTCTCCGGTTTCCGGGAGCGGGTCGGTGGCGGTGGTGTCGTCGGTGGGCAGTCCGAGGACGTCCAGGAGGAGCGCGAGGTCGTTCTCGTCGCGGGCGTGGCGGGCGACGGTCCGGGCGGCGGCGGAGAGCTGGGGCGCCGTGCTGGGGTTAAGGGCCAGCGTCCCGGCCTGGGTGCTGACGGTCAGGTCGGTGAACACGTCGCCTCCTACGCGGCCTTGAGGCTGGCGGTGAGCCGGTTGCGGTTGAGGCGCTGTTCCTCGGCGGTGAGCGGCGGCGGCAGGTTCAGGGGGCCGTTGAGTTCGCGGTCCAGGCGGACGACGCGGGCCTGGGGCACGCTCAGCGGGGTATTGCGGGCGGTCTCGGCGCGCTCGCGGCGGGCTTGGTCCCGGGCGGCCAGGACGTCGATCCACTGGGGTCCGAGCCGGTCGGTCAGGCGTCGGCGCAGGGCGTTGCGCTGGCCGGGGGTGGTGCCCGCGAAGACGTTCTCCCGGGTGAGCGGCTTGTTGACCAGCGCCCAGCGCAGGCACTCGGTGACGACCAGGCAGGCGGAGCAGGCCTGCCGCGCCTGCTCCAGCCGCTTCTGCACCGTCTTCTTCGTGTCGCCGCCGAGGTCACCGAAGGAGAGGTCGAACAGCTCCGGGCGCCGGCGACAGCGGGTCCGGGCGGTGGTGGCCGGGAAGGGGAAGCGAGGGTCGGGTTCGGTGTGGGTCATGACGTGGACTCCGGGGTGAGCTGGGGGAGCTGGAGGCGGACCTGGTCGACGAGGGCTCGGGTCGGCTTCCACGCGCCGAGCTGCCCGTGTGTGAAGGGGGCCGGCAGGGGGAGTTCGTGAACGTCGGTCAGGACCAGGTGCCAGGCGTCGGCCTGGGCCCAGGGGGAGCAGGGCGGGGTACCGGACGGGTCCTGGTGGCAGTCGGTCAGGCAGGCGATGCCGAGGACGGCGCCGGTGTGCAGGGTGCGGCCGCGGATCGTGGTGGCGACCAGCGGGTCGCGCTGCGGGGCGCGTTCGGTCTTCTGTCCGGCGTGCAGGAGGAGCCAGCCGCGCCACGGCCAGTGCACCGGCCGGTTCTCCACGCTCTTGCCCGCGAGGACGCAGGTGGCCCAGGGCTGGCGGATCGTGATGCCCCGCACCCAGGTGCCCGGGTCGGCGGGAAGGGTCAGGTCGTTCATGCCGCCCGTCCCCACGCGGCCGTGCCCGGACGACCGAGGCGGCGGCCGTTGAAGGAGGGGACCGAGGCGTGCTCGCGCGTGGCGAGGACGGCGCGGCCGGTGTGCTTGCCGTCGTAGAGGGCGGCGTCGGCGGCCCGCTGAAGCGCGGTCAGGTCGCGGGAGGCGACGGCGGCCGGGGTGGCGGCGCCGACGGAGGCGGCGACGTCGACGGTCCGCCCGTCGTCGAGGACGACGGGGGTGTGCAGCATCCGCATCAGCTGCTCCAGGCGCTGGACGCGGCGGGCGGCGGAGAGCTTCAGGACGAGCGCGAACTCGTCGCCGCCGAGACGTCCGACGGCGGCGCGGGGTCCGGCCCACGCGGTGAGCCGGGCGCCGAACGCCGCGAGGACGGTGTCGCCGGCCGCGTGCCCGAGCCGGTCGTTGATGGCCTTGAACCGGTCGGCGTCGACCATGACCACGGTCGCGTCGTCGCCGTGGCGGGCCAGGAGGCGGCGGGCGCGGGCGGTGTAGGTGTCGCGCCGCAGCAGCCCGGTCAGCGGGTCCACCCGGCTGGCGGCGAGGCGCCGGTGCAGGGCGGTGGCGTGAACGGCCCAGCCGGTCAGCGGCACAACGGCGGTGGTGATCAGGAGGGTGCGCGGGCCGATCCGGCCCCAAGTGCGCAGGGCGGAGTCCATACTGGGATCTCCCTCTCGTCTCGTGCGGGACGGGCGGCCCCGGGGCAGGCGTCGGTTTGGACGCCGTGGCGTCTGCCTCGGGGGTTTTCTATGTCTGGGTGCCGGTGCTCCGGCGGTTCTGTGCTGGCCGTGAGGGGCCACCGCGTCCGTCCCGTCCTCGAGGCCCCGTACGGGCTTGAAGGCGGGGCGGCGCGGAGTGCTTTCACGAAGGTCAGTGGCCGCGTTGGGTGTAGGTGGCGTCGGCCATCTCGACGAGCTGGGCGGCCAGGGCAGCGATCTCCCGCGCGGCCTGCCCGGCGGGCCGCCGGTGGATGAGGCCGGCGGCGAACTCCCGGGCCTTGTGCGCCAGGAGGGTCGCCTGCCGGGTGAGGACCTCCTCGGCGGGCTCGGTGTCCGGTCCGGGGAGCTGGGCGAGGAGCTGGTTGAGCGCGGTGGCCATGACGGCGCCGGCGTCGGTGAGGTCGCCGGTGGACAGCCAGTGGTCGAGGCCGGGGTGGCCGGTGGTGTCGGGGGTGTAGTGGGCGGTGGGGGTAACGTGCCCGCTGCCCTTGGTCCACGCCTGCATCACGATCCGGCTCTCGCGCGGGTCGGCGCCGATCCGGCGGCCGCTTCCCACGTGCAGCAGGACGACCGCCTTCTCGCCGGGGCGGGTGTCCGACACCCACGCCGGCCCGAGGCGGTCCAGGAGGACCGTCGCGAGCCGCTCCAGCGGATCGGGCCGGACGGACGAGCCGGCCGGAGCGGGGACGGTGAGGCGGTGGTCCATGGGGACTGCCCCTTGGGGGGTGAGGTTCTACAGCGCGAGGGCGGCGAAGGCCGGGACGGGGAAGAGCAGGGTGGGGTGGGTCACCGGCTGGTGGCCTTCGTGGTGGCGATGAGCGCGGCGAGGGTCTCCCAGCCGTAGTGCCAGGCGGAGTCGAGGTGGAAGGCGCCGTTGATGCCGTGATCGGCCAGGCGGTAGAAGCCGCCCTTGCCGGTCTTGGTGGCGAGCTTCTCCAGGACGCCCTTGCCCGGCACCCGGCGGTCGGCGGCGTAGTGGGTGGTGAAGGACACCGCGAGCGCGGCGGCGGCCGCCGCGGGGTGGATGCGCAGCCCGAGGGCGCGGGCGCCGAGCCCGGCGACGAGCGCCTGGGTGGCGGTGTAGGTCAGGCAGTGCTCCAGGCACGCCTTGCGGCCGTCGGACGTGCCGTGGGTGGTGGTCTTCTTCGTGCGCGGGTCCTCGTAGGTGACCCGGTCCTTGTCCGAGGCGCCCTTGACCCGGGCGCAGTAGTCGGACTGGACCCAGAAGTCGCCGATCGCGGAGGCGGCGCGGGTCAGGCCGAGCAGGGTGGCGAAGACGGCGGCGTTGCGGTGTGCAGAGGTCATGAGGGGCAGGTCCTTCCAGGGATGCCGGGGCCGGACTGTCCGGTCCTCCGCACCGCCCCGGCCCCCGGCAGACGCGGGAGGCGGGGCGGCACAGGGAGCCGTCAGACCGTGCTCGGCACCACCTCGACGGCGGCTTCGGTCGTCTCGCGGGCGCGCAGGGCGAGCTCGTGGTGGAGCTGCTGAACGTTGGTGATGGGGACCGGGGTCGGGTCCTCGGCGGTCAGCAGAAGGTAGTGGTGCTGGAGGACGCCGTACTGGTCCTCCTCCCGGTGGTGGTGCAGGACCGCGCCGGGGGCGAGGTAGAAGGAGGCGTCGGCGTTGGTGTAGCCACGCCACCGCTCGGCGTTGCTGAGCAGGCCCTTGCTGAGGTCGATACGGAAGGCGCCCTGCGCGGCACGGCGCGCGGCGTCGTCCTCGGTGGCCACGGCGACCTGGCCGAGCGCCTCGTCCAGGTCGCCGGGCACGGAGCCGTGCTCCTGGTCGTAGGCGTAGGCCGGAAAGCCCTGGGCGAAGCGGCGGGCCGGGGCGAGGATCAGGTCCGCGGCCGCGTTGACGGCGAAGGCGCCGGCCAGAGCGGCGGCGCCGGTGAAGGGCAGGTGCAGGGCGGCGTCAAGACCGGCCGGGACGTAGGTGTAACCGGCCCAGGCGCCGGTGGCCGCTCCGGCCACCAGGGCCACCGCGTCGGCGGCCTCGGTCAGGGCGGCGGCGGTGCGGCGGACGAACGTGTTCACGAAGGTCTCCTTCGGGGTGTGGACGGGCGGCCCGCGAAGTGCGGGGCGCCCGGGGGCGGTGCGGGGTGAGCGGTGGGCCGGGTCAGAACGGGGGTTCGTCGTCCCAGGCCGGGCGGGGCAGGAGGTGGAGGGTGCGGGTGGGACGGTCCCAGCAGCGGCAGGCGTCTGCGTCGGGGTAGATGCCGTCGGACCACCAGCCGCCCGCGCCCCGGCAGTCGGGGCAGTTAGGGCGGGGGCGCGGGGAGAGGCGGATCGCGTGGCGGGAGACGTCCAGTTCTCAGGCGCCGTGCTTGAGCGCGAACGCGGCCGCCACCGTCGCCGTCACCGTGACGGTGGGGACGGCGGCGAGCAGCAGCGCGGTGCGCGGACGGAGGGCGCTCACGTCAGCGGGATGGCGCGGCAGGCCCCCGCGTGGTCGTTGGCCTTCTTGCGGATCTGGCTGAGGTAGTCGGCCTCCGGGAACTCCGAGGCGTCCTTGCAGCCGTGACAGAACCAGCTGCTCTTGAGGTGCTTGTTGGTGCTGACGACGTCCACGTAGGAGCCGCCGATGGTGGCGTAGCGGATCTGCAGGCCCTTGGGGCGCTCGGGCTCGGTGAAGGCCGAGGAGCGGATGGCGGCGAGGCCGGTGGTCATGGTGGTGGAGCTCCTTCTGGGTCGTACGGGTCAGGCGGCCAGGGAGGGCGGGCCGGAGGGTGTGATGTAGGTGGAGGGGTCGGCGGGGGTGCCGTCGTGGCACTCCAGGCACGTGCCGAGGGTGCGCAAGGGGAGGCAGTGGTGGTACCGGCGGTCGCAGCCGGGACAGGTCTGACGGGCGGCCATCGCCCGGTCCAGCGCGAGCTCCTGGGCCAGGGACGGGACGCGCTTCGGCAACGCCAGGTCGATCCGGTACAGCCAGGCGAAGCGTGTGCCGCGCCGCCAGGTCAGCCGGGCGACGGGCTCCTGCCCTCCGGGCCGCAGGCCCATGGCGCGCAACTGCCGGCGGGTGGCGAGCCCCTTGGGTGCCTGCTTGAAGCGGTGTTCCGGGAAGGAGCCGTCGTCGTACGGGTCGACGTCGACCGGCTTCTCATCGATGTCGTGGGCGCGCACAGGTACCTCCTCTTACCGGGAGAACCGATCAACCATTGCGATACAAAGTAGCGATACAGAGAAGCGATACGCAAGTGTGTAGCGCTACCCTGTTGCGCATGGATGCTGAGCAGGCCCTGGATCACGCCACGCGGCAGTACAGAAAGACCGAGGAGGCCCACGAAGAAGCACGGCAGGCCGCGATCACGGCCGTTGTCACCGCGCTGCGCGACGGCATGCGCCCCACCGATGTCACGGAGCGATCCCCGTTCACGGCGGCGTACGTACGGCGGATCGCTCGCGAGCACGGCATCGAACCCGCGAAGCCGGGCCCCAAGAGCCTTTGAGAGCCCCAGGCCCCGCTCACGCGGGGCCTGGGAAGCGGGATCCGTCGTACGCCTCCGCAGCACAGACGTGGGCAGGGGGGTCTCCTGCGGTGCGCTGGCCGGATCAGAGGTCGAAGTGAACTCGGACCGTGATGGGGATGCGGCGGTCGCCGTAGTCGCGGCGGGGGTTGTGGACGGTGCGGTAGTGCGCGGCGAGGCCGGCGCCCCCGCCCTGGATGGGCAGGTGGCAGTCCGGGCAGCCGTGGAGCCAGTCGTCACCCTCGGGGAGTTCGGCCGGGGTGAGCGGGTGGGGGTGCGGGCCGTCAGCGGCGCGGCTCATGCGGCGCCCGCATCCGCGTACGGCGTCTGCAAGCCGCCCTTGGCGCCGCCGTCCTGGAGGTCGAGGACGTCACCGTCACCGTGGACGGTGCAGACGGTGTCCGGGGCGCCGGCGAGCACGCCGGTGACCGCGTCGAGGAGCGTGGTGATGCAGTGGGCGGGGGCCCAGAGGCCGGGGCGGTGCACTCGTCATCGACGGGGCAGGCGGTCAGCAGGTCGAAGCCGTAGTCGCCCTCGGCGTCGATGTCCGTGCGCAGGGCGAGGATGAGGCGGTCGGCGCCGAGGGTGATCTCGGCGACGCGGTCGCCGCCAGCGAGTGTGGAACCGTCAACCCACCGCCACAGCGGCAGGACCGTGTCGCCGAAGATGCGGCGGACCAGGAGGAGGGAGCCGAGGCCGGGGTGGCCGTCCCAGCCGAGGTCGGCGCGGCGGGTGTCGCTGGCCCGTTGCAGCAGCGGCTCCAGGCGGTGGAGCTGGTCGGCGAAGACGATGTGGGTGAATCCCTCGCCGCGCAGGCCGGGGAAGGCGGTGACGGCGGCGGTGTGCTGGGCGCGGACGGTGTCGGCGGGTACGGCGCGGTCGGGGGTGCGGGCGGTCTGCCGGGCGACGCAGAGGGAGACCGGGGTGCCCATGAGGACCGCGACCGCGGGGACGCCGTGGCGGCGGGCGGCCTGCACCAGCCCCGCCCTGACCGTGCGCTCGCAGTTGGTGGCGTCGACGATGGTCGTCTTCTTGCGGGCTAGGCGGGCTTCCAGGACGGTCCGCAGGGCGGTGACCGCGTCGGCCGTGGCGTCCTGGTCGCCGGCCTCGGAGACCATCGCCCGGAACGCGTCGAGCTCCAGCACCTGGGAGGGGTTCCAGGTGGAGGCGAAGGTCGACTTGCCGGAGCCGGCCGCCCCGATCAGGACGATGAGTGCCGGGTCGGGGATGGTCGTGTCGAGCGGCTGGAGCGTGGCGGTGAAGGTGCGGGCCATGAGCGCGAGTTCTCCTGTCGGGGGAGCGGTGCGAGTGCCGAGGGGCAGAGGGCGGCGGTGAAGAGGGCCGCCGTTGTGCGCCCGGCCCCACCGATCGCGGGGCCGGGCGCACGGGGAGCGGTCTGGACAGCCGGGGGTCGGATCAGTCGCCGACCATGCCGCGGTACTCCTGCGTCATGTCCCACACGAGCGGGCGCAGGAGCTCGTGGGCCCGGCGCAGGAAGACGCCGCGGGAGGTCTCGTCGGCGCTGTTGAGGGCCTCGTCGAGGTGGATCGAGGCGGTCTGAAGGTCCTCGTGACCGTTGATGCCGGCCATGCGGTAGCGCGGGGCGGCGGTGTCGAGCTGGCCGATGAGGGCGGCGAGGTCGGTGGCCGGGGGCTGCTCGGCGACGTAGGCGATGTCGTCGGCGTAGCGGTGGATGAGGGTCTCGGTGGCGGTCATCGGCGTTCTCCTGCGCGGGGCGAGACCGTTGTGCGGCCGGGGCCGGGCTGTCCGGTCCTCCGCACCGCCCCCGGACTCCGCGCGGCGCGCGGGCCAGGGGGCGGCACGGGGAGCCGTCAGACCGTGCTCGCCACCGTCCCGTCGAAATCCTCGGCGGGACGGTGGCCGGAGCCGGGGGTCAGAGGACGGCGGCCAGGACGAGGAGGGCGAGGGCGGCCGTTCCGCCGATCAGGAGGGTGGCGCCGGCGCTGGCCCACCAGTAGTGGCCCAGGGTCTTGATGTCGCGCAGGTCGCTGAGGGCGTCGGCGATGCGCGCGTGGAGCGCGGTCAGCGGGGGCAGGGCGGCGTACCAGCGGCCCAGGCGGTCTATCTGGCCGGCCATCTCGTCGTCGGGGAAGTGCCCGCCGTGGAGGGTCTGCCGGTGGTCCTCGCCGACGGTGGCGAGGGCGGCGATCTCGGTCACGATGGGGCTGGTGGTGCGGCAGACGGTGCAGCGGTAGCGGTAGCGGCGCACGGTGGTCGGTCTCCTGCGGGTGAGGGTGTTTCGGGCAGGGAAAGGCGACGCCCCGCCCGGAGGTCCGGGCGGGGCGCGATGCCGAGCGGGGTGTTGGTGGCCTTCTCCGCGTCGGGGCGGAGGAGGCGGTCAGGTGTTGATCTGCCTGCGGACGTCCGCGATGCGGCGGAGGATCTCGGTGGCCATGTCGGCGATCGTCTGGAGCTGCCTGTCGATGTCGGCCGGGTCCGAGCCGGTGAACGAGAACGAGCGGCTGTCGTCGCTGCCCGGCTGCGGGCCGGTGAAGGAGAACGACCGGTTGTCACGGTCCGGTTCGGGGTTGGTGAACGAGAACGACACGGCAGCTCCTCTAGCGTGCGTCAGATGTTCATGTGGTGGGCGCGCCGGATGGCGGCCTCCCACACGCTACGCACCTGCGCTCCGCTGTGGGAGTCGTTCCAGGAGGGGATCGACTGCCACTTCGTGCCGTGCTGGCGGCGGGCCTCGTCGAGCAGGAGGTTCCCGGCGTCGCAGTAGGCGGCGTTGCGGGCGCCGGCGGCCGCGCGCAGGGCGCCGATGGAGCAGCGGGCGCCCTCGGGGTGGATGAGGGTGCCGCGGGCCCAGCCGTGGGTGTCGAGGAACGCGAGCGCGTCGGTGAGGGTCTTCTCCACCGGGCCGGTCAGGCGCACCGGCACAGTGGCGGTGAGGGGAACCTTCGCGGGAGCCGCCGGGAGCGCGGGGGCGGCGGGTTCCGGGTCGGGGTCGAGGAGCTGGAAGGCCCTCGCGTACAGGTCGGGGTCGATGGGGGTGAAGCCGTTCTGGACTCGGATGTTCATGCTGCCCTCCACAGGCCGTTCTCGTTGGTGACCTCGTCCCGCTTCTTCAGCTCGGACAGGCGCGGCTTGACGTTCTTGGCGGATGTGTTCAGCTTCCGGGCGATGGTCTCGGCGGTCATCGGGATGCCCTGCTCCCGCAGGAGCTCGAGGATGCGCGGCTTGATCAGCTCCTGTCCGTCGGGCGCCCCCGAAGCTCCACCAGGCCCACCGGCTCCGGCGGGACCGGCGGGGCCGGAGGGACCGGCGGGGCCGGAGGGACCGGCGGGGCCGGCGGGGCCGGAGGGACCGGCGGGGCCGGAGGGCGTGGTCGTTGCGTGGGGGCCAGTGGGGTGGTGGGGCGCCTCCTGCGAGGAGGGGGCGCCCTGGGCGGCGGCGAGGAGGTCGGCGAGGCTGCCGATCAGGTTCTTGCCGCGCTTGTCGACCATCGGGGTCTGGGCGATCGCGTCGCGCTCGCGCCAGGCGTCGCAGTATTCGATCCCGACCGGCGGCTCGCCCCCGGCCAGAGAGACGGGGGCGACGTCCAGGTGCAGGGAGCGGAACTGCACGGCCTGGGAGCCGGGGGTCAGGAGGTAGCCCAGGCCGAAGGTGCCGTCCTCGGGGGCGGCGGGGATGTCGGTGGCCAGGCCGGACATGTCGCGGTCGGCGACCTTGGCGTACTGGCCGGGCCACTGCGAGGGGATCATCGACAGGTCGATGCCCTCCGCGCCTTCCACCGCGTTCGCCCCGATCAGCGAGCCCTGCCCGCGCGCGCAGCG
The DNA here is from genome assembly GCF_044749825.1 of Streptomyces sp. NPDC088915. NCBI lineage: Bacteria > Bacillati > Actinomycetota > Actinomycetes > Kitasatosporales > Streptomycetaceae > Streptomyces > Streptomyces sp. NPDC088915. The sequence goes on along the minus strand of NZ_JBIVIR010000026.1, from coordinate 23,467 downwards.
CAGGAAGACCGCGCCGCCGCCGATCAGGAGCTGGGAGCGGATGACCGTGGAGTTGCCGACGTCCGCGGCCAGCGGGGTCTGGGTGGCCAGGACCACGCCGATGCCCCGCTTGAGGGACCGGCGGGTGAGCTGTTCCACGATCGCCTTGGCCTCCGCGTGGTACGGGGAGGACTCCGACAGCAGCATGTGCGCTTCGTCGACGACGAACAGGATGAGGGGGTCGGTGAAGGGGAAGGCCGGGCTGCGGTAGCGGGCCTCGCGGTCGAGCATCATCGCGTAGGCCAGGCGCAGCGCGCCCATCGCCTCGTCCAGGCCGTCGCCGAGGTAAGCGGCCAGACGGGCCCCGGCGATGGTCCCGGCCTGCGGAGAGGCAAGAATCACCGCGATCCCGGAGCGGTGGGCGGAGAGCAGGAGCTGCTCCAGCAGTCCGGACTTGCCCGAACGGGAGCCGCCGACGAGGTAGAGGTGGCGGGCGCCGGAGCCGGGCTGCGCCAGCGGCAGGAGGGCTGCCCGGCCGTCGACGTAGGTGCCGGCGCGGACGTAGCCGCGCGAGTCCATGGACAGTTCGTCCAGGACCGAGGAGAGCATCGTGCCGTGCATCAGCGCGTGCTCCCGCATCACCCGCACCCCCATCTGGCTGGGCTTGTCGCCGGGGGAGAGGGCGATCTGGATCGTCTCCAGGTCGAGGTTGCCCGCGAGGTCCTGGAGGTTGACGGTGCCGATCGCCCGGCGGTCGCGGGTGGCGATCCCTTCCCAGTCCAGCGGCCCGTCGTAGCGGGTGACGCTCAGGCTGGTGCCGGGCATCGCTCCTTCCGGCACGCCGACGTACGCCGCCCACACCTCCTCGGGCGTCGTCGGAGCGCCGGCCGCGATCTGCGGCTGCGCGGCCGGGACCTTCAGGTACACGGTGACGGGCAGCGCGTTGGGCGCGTAGTGCTTGGGGTCGCCCAGCTCGATCTGCGAGACGGGGACCTGGTAGACGGAGGCGATGTCGGAGGCCTTCACCCGCACCTGCTGGCCCTGGGGCAGGGTGATGATCCCGGTGAACGCCAGGTGGTCGTCGCCGATGTCGATGCCGAGGTGCTCCAGGGTGGCCCCGGCCTGGATGAGGACGCGGCCCTCGGTCTGGGTCGGACCGGAGATGAACTCCTTCCACCAGGCGATGATGAGCTGCGCCTGCGACGACTGCCCTGCCCCCGCCTCCGCACCCGCACCCGTGGTCACGGGCGTGAGCGCGGCGGCGGGGAGGTGGCCGGCGATGTTGCGGCGGTGGGCCAGGGCGGCCGCCCCGGCCGGGACCGCGAGCCCGAGGGCGATCAGCGGGTTCATGCCGCTGGCGAGGACCTCGTGCGCGGCGATGCCGCACCCGGTGGCCGTGCCCCCGCACGCGATCAGGGACCGCAGAACCGGGGCGGAGGCGTTGACGGCCCACGCCCCGGCTCCGGCCGCCGCGGCGGCGAGGGCGGACCAGGGGCCGGCCACGAGAGGCACCACCGCGAGCGCGGCGGGCGCGTACTGGATGAACTGTGCTCGGGTCGGCCCCACGGTCTGGATCTCCTTAACTCTGTGTGTAGAAGCTGGCTTCGGCCATGTCGACGGGGGAGGTGGCCACGGCCTCGGCGATCCCGCCGTGGTCGTTCTCGGTGGTCGTCTTCGCGTCGTCGGCGGCCGCGGAGGCGCTGTCGGCGGCGGAGGTGTAGGCGCCGGCCGCGTCCTTGACGCCGGTCATGGTCAGCGCGGCGTCGGCGAACTCGGCCGTGGTCGCGTCGTCGACGGACAGCGCCTTCATCGTCTCGGCGGCGTCGAGCATCTGCTCGGCGGCGTCGTCGATGTCGGAGGCGAGCTGGGTGACGGTCTGGCTGTGCGCGTGGACCTTGTGGGTGAGCCAGGCCAATTTGGTGCGCAGGACGGCGTAGTTCGCGGCGTCCTTCAGGGTCTCGGTGACGCTCATGTGGGGCCTTCCTTGTCGGGTGTTGCGGGACTCGTGGTCGGCGGAGGCGGTCAGGACCGGGCGTTGTAGAAGTCGCGCTCGGCGGGCTTGGTCAGGGGGGAGTCGGCCACGGCCCGGAAGATGGGCCCGTGGCGGAGCTCGGCGTTCGCCGACGCGGTGCGGCAGGCCTCCTCGCCGCCCTGGATCTGCTCGTGGACCTTCTTGGCGGCGGCGGCCTGGAGGTCGAGCTGCTCCTTGAGGAACTCGCACTTGCCGATCAGGTTCGCGCCGACGCCCTTCGCGGTGATGTCGGCGATGAGCTCGTCACAGTCCGCGGCCAGCTGCGCGGCCTCGTCCGCCAGGTCCAGGCAGGTCTCGGTACTGGCCTGGCACAGGGTGGCCGAGCCCTCGGCGAGGTCGATGACCTGGGTGAGGTTGATGACCTCGCCGCCGCTGTAGGTGCGGGCCTTGCCCGCGGCGGTGGTGACGTGGACGCCCTTGTCGTCGACGGTCGCGGAGTGCGGGGTGGGCGGGTTGGGCTGCATAGAAGGGTCCTTCCTGATGTGCTCGGGGAGCGGGACAGTGCGGGGCGGCGGGACCGTGCCCGCCGGGGGAACCGCCGACCCCGGCACTCCCACCGTCGGCGGACTCGCCGGCGGCGAAGGCACCGTCGGCGGACTCGCCGGCGGCGAAGGCACCGTCGGCGGACTCGCCGGCGGCGAAGGCACCGTCGGCGGACTCGCCGGCGGCGGAGGCACCGTCGGCGGACTCGCCGGCGGCGGAGGCACCGTCGGGGGAGTCGTCGGGGGCGGAGGCACCGTCGGCGGCGCCGAAGGCGGGGTTGTCGACGCCGAAGGCGGGGTCGTCGAAGACGCCGTCGGCGGGGTCGTCGGCGGGGGCGGGGAAGTCGGCGGCGGAGGCGCCGTCGACGCCGTCGTCGGAGGCGGAGCCGATGGCGGCGGGGGAGTCGTCGGCGGGGCCGTCGACGCCGTCGGCGGGGCCGTCGGAGGCGTGCTGGTCTTGGGCGGCTTGGTGGTCCCGGAAGGCCCTGAGGAAGGGGAACCGGAAGGCTTTACACCCGGCTTCTTGAGATAGGCCGAGCGCCAGCCGTCCCGCAGACCACCGGCCCAGTTCGCACCCGCCAGCAGCCCGTAATGCATTTTCGCAGCCGCGTTGTACGCGCCGTTTCTGAACGTTTCCGGAGCCCGGGACGGCTCCCATTTCTCTTTCGTTTTGGCCGGGGGTTTCTTGATTCCCACCTGCTCATATTTCCCGTGCGTGTTGTCCACGCCGACCAGGTAGCTGATGGCGAGGAGTAAGAGGAGTTCCACGACCCTCCCTTCTGTGACTCTGCGTGGTTGCGGGCGGTTACCGGTTACCGGTTACAGGCCCTCAAGACACCGGTTCGGGCCGCCTGAGGGGCGATTCCAGGGGTGTCCTGGGGGCTGTAACCGGTAACCGGTAACTACGGACGGACACTCAGCGTGACGAGGAGCCGATGTTGTTCACGGTCGAGTTCGCCGTGTTGAACACCGACTCCAGCGTGCTGCGGATCTCCTCGCTGAACGGCGTGTACGGCAGGAAGATCCCCGCGACGATCAGCATGATGCAGATCCCCATCTGCTTCCCCTTGGTCTTCTTGAAGGTGAAGAACAAGGCCCAGCAGAACAGGCCGAGAGCGAAGAACTGGAGCGTCATTTCATGCACCCTTCTCGAAGGTAAAACCCTTGTTGTTCGCGGGGACGACCGCGCCCGAACCGGAGGGCACGGAGAGCTTCTTGTAGGCGATGAATCCGCCGCCACCGATGAGCGCCACCCACAGCCACGGGCTGGAGGTGATGGCGCCGGCGCCGGAGCCGGAATTAGCGGATTCCCGGGACCTGGGGGACGCGTTGCCGAAGGTCGGGGCGTCGCAGGTGGGGATCCTCGCGATGTCGTACGAGGCCGCCTTGGCGACCGCCGCCGCGCGCAGCTTCATGCACTCGCGGTAGACGGTCATCTCCCGCTCGTACACGACTCTCGCGGTGGCTTCCTCGGTCTGAGCCCGCTGCTTGTCGGCCTCGGCCTCGACCAGGGCGTTCGCGGCGTCCTCCTGGGCGCGCGCACGGTCCTGGGCGGCCTGCTCGCTCTGGATGCCGGCGACGGTGATGACCGTGCCGCACACGGCGACGACGGCGATCGTGCCGCACACGGCGAGCGCGGCGGTGTTGCGGCGCACCCCGCCGACGGCGGCGGACAGACGCGAACTCGCCTGGGGCTTCTGCGGTTTCTCCGGCGCCTGGGGGGCCGGGGGGTCCTGGGGGGTGGGGGGGTTCATGCGGCTGAACTCCTCGTCCCAGTCGATTCCGGACATGGGCGGCTGGTCTCCTTCGCGATGGTGTTTCAAGCCCGCCCAGACGTGCCGGAAGCGGGTCCTGATCAGGGGAAACGTGCTGTACTGGGGGTGGCTGCTTCCGGCAGTCGCAAGGCGGGCCAGCCCAGTTGCATTGGGCTGGCCCGCCTTGGTGTGTGCCGGACGGATGGTGCAGGTCAGGCGAGGTACTTGTCGGCGTCCTCGGGCCGCAGCAGGCCGGCCTCCTTCAGCAGCCGGACCGCCCGGGGCTGGTTGACCGAGAGGTCGGTACGGACCCGGTACAAGGTCACGTAGCCGTCCTCGTCGCGCGGGAGCGCCTGTACGAGCGGGAGGAGTTCGGCGTCCGTCCGGGCGGGCGTACCGGGCCGTTCCGTACCGCCTGTACGGCCCGTACCGCCGGTTCCGGTTGCGCGGGAGGAGGTGGTCGTCGTACCGGTACGGCCACCCTGTACGGCGCCTTCGCCGGAGGGTGTACGGACGCTGACCGTGCCGGTGCGTCCCTGAACGGCCGCGTGAGCCGTACCGGTACGCCCCGCCGCTGCCGTACCTGTACGCGCCGCCCCGTCCGGGGTGGTGTGTACGCCATGTGTACGGTCGCTGTACGCCCTGGTCAGACCCCCTTCGCCCCTGTCGCCGTGCGGGGGGTGAGAGAAGGCGTATGCCGGGTCCGTACCGTCGTGTCCGAGGCCCGTACCGCCACCCTGTACACCGTTGTTCGCGGCGTACAGGTCACTGTGAGCGGGCTGCGTACGGCCGGACGTCGTGCTGTCCGTACCGTCCGTCCGGCGGTGCGTACCGGTACGGGCGGGCGTTCCGTTTCCGCTGTCCGTACCGGTACGGCCCGGCGTACCGGCGGCCGTACCGGACGGCGCGGGCTTGCCGTCGTGGCCGTCCGTACCGTCGTCGTGCATGAGGGTGTGGACGCGCCAGATGACGGCCACGAAGATGAGCACCACGAACGTCGTCAGCCACCACGGGGCCGAGCCGCCCTCGGGGACGAGGTGCGCCTGCTCGGAGAGGTGGAAGACCACGTTCGCCGACGCCATCAGCAGCAGCGCCGCCGCGATGTCGCGCTTGGTGCGGAACGCCGTGACGCAGTAGACGTCGATGCTGACCGGCAGGAGCGTGGCGACGTACTGGTTGATGCCGACCATGCGGGCCAGCTCGTACTCGCCGGAGGCGGCGAGGCCGACGCCGGCGGCCAGCGCGACCCACGGCGCCATCTTCCACAGCTTGCCGCCGAGGTTCTGCCGCCAGCCGCGCCACTTCGAGGCGGCCTTCTTGGCCTCGCGGGCCTCGTTCAGCAGCCGGCGGGCGCGGGCCTCGTCGGCCTGGGCCCGCTCGGTGACGGCCTTGGCCTTGCGCTCGGCCTCGGCGGTGATGCGCCCGGCCTCCTTCTGGGCGGCCTCGCGCAGCTCCTGGGCGACGGTCGTGGCCTCGGTGCGCAGCTTCTCGCGCTGCCGGTCGCACGCCGCCTTCAGGTTGGTGAGCTCCTCGGCCAGGGCCTGGCGCTTGAGGGCGGCCTCGGCGTCGAACTTCTCGCCGAGCTCGCGCAGCTCGGTGCGCAGTTCGGCGCGGGCCGTCTCCGCCTCGGTGTTCACGGCGGCGACGTGGGCGTCGGCCTCGCGGCGTCGCTCGGCGGCGGCCTCGACCGCGTCCGCGTGCAGCGCCTCGGCTTCGGCGCGCCGGGCGTCGTACTGCTCGGCGGCGACCTTGGCGAGCTGGGCGTGGCGCTCGCGGGCCTGGTCGACCTCCGCCTGTGCGGCGGCCAGGAGCTCGTCGGCCTCGGCGCGGGCGCGGGTGAGGATCTGTCCGGCCTCGGTGCGGCGGGCCTCGACGAGGGCGCCGATCTCGGTGAGGTCGGCCTCGGCCAGGCGCCGCAGCTCGGCGACCGCGGTGGCGGTGGCCTGGTGGTCGGCGGCGGCCAGCTCGGTCAGCTCCACCACCTGCGCCCGCGCCCGGGCCAGGAGTTCGTCGGCGCGGGTGCGGGCCTGGGCCAGGAGCCGGTCGGCCTCGCCGCGCAGCTTCTGCGCCTCCTGGCGCGCCGACGTGGTCTCGGCGGCGGCCGCCGCCCGCTGGGCGGAGGCCTCCTCCTGGGCGTCGGCGGTGACGGCCTCGGCGCGCGTGTGCGCCTCGGCCAAGAGGGTGGCGGTGTGCTCGTGGGTGTCGGCGACGGTGTGCGCCGCCTGCTCCTCGGCCCGCTCCTGAAGGACGGCGGCGCTCTCGCGGGCGGTGTCGACGATGTCGGCGGCCCGGTCCCGGGCGTCCGCGAGACGGGCCAGCGCCTCGAGGTCCACGTCCAGCGCCGGGACCGTCGCCGTCTCGGCGGCCGGGATCGGGGCGGGTGCGGGCAGGGTGGAGGCGGTGGGCTGCACGACCGGCGCCGTGACCGGCTTCTTGGTGCGGGCGGTAGCCCTCTTGTTCCGGGTTCGGGTGGCGGCCACGCCGCCTCCTTTCAGATCGGGTGCCGCCCCGGGAAGGGGGCCGGGGCGGCGGTCGTACGGGGGTGGTCAGTCGCGCGGGGCGGGCAGCTTCGGCTCCGCGCTGGCGGTGGCGTGCTGCCGGACGAGCCAGGCCACCGCGGCCGCGGTCATCGCGTCGGCCGCGCCGTCGGTGTCCAGCGCGGCGGTGTCGATGTCGCGCATCGCGTCGAGGGGCGGCAGCAGCCGCATGTAGTCGCCCTTGACGTCGCGGACCAGGCCGCCCGCCAGCGGCAGGAGGTTGTAGCGGACCGGGCCGCTGGCCCAGCGCATCACGGCGCTGACGCGACAGACGTACGTGTGGCCCGGCGTACCCGCCCAGAACTTCGCGGGGTCGCGGTACAGCACGAAGTCTTCGGGCTTGAACTCGGTGGCCGACGTGGTGAGGGTCGGAACGGAGAGGGGCATCGCAGGCTCCTTGGTGAACATGGTCCGGACTGTCCGGCTCCCCTCCCCCGCCCGTACCGGCACAGGGCCGGGACGGGCGGGGGAGGCAACCGCCAGGCGGAAGGCGTCAGTGGACGTCGATGAACCGGAACGCCGCAAAGGCGGTCATGCTCGGGTCGGCGGTGGCCTGGATGATGCGGCCGGCCGCCTCGCCGTCGCCGCGGTTGACGGCGTCAGCCGCCGCCCGGGCCGAGGCCCAGTCGATGACCGGCGCCGGCGTCTCGGCGGCGGCGGGACGGTGGAGCCGGGTCCGCAGCGCGCGCCAGACCCGGCGAACCGGACGGGGCCGACGGGCCCGGGTCACCCGGGCGGTGGCGTCGCGGTGTCCGAGCTCGTGCAGGATCTGCTGGGAGTCGTAGTCGGCGGCGGTCCAGCCGTCGCGGCGGGTGGTACGCATGCTGCTGCCTCCTGGGGGCGGTGCGTGGCCCGGGACTGTGCCCGGCGGCGGGGCGTGCGAAAGGCCGGCGGTCCGTTAGGCGGGCCGCCGGCCTCGGATGGTGCGGTGACGCGGGCAGGCACTTCGGTCGGGCTCCCGGCAGGCGGGAGCGCGGCCGGGTTACTGCTGGTTGATGTAGGCGGCCTGGAGCGTCGAGAACGACTCGTAGAGCCGGACCCCGGCCGAGCAAGCCGGGCCGGGGGCGATGATCGTGCAGGCCGTGCAGGCGGCGGCGTGCTCGCGGTAGGCGGTGTCGGCGGCCATGTACCGGCGGTACAGGTCGCTGGCCTGACGGTCGGTCACTTCTGGTGGGTCTCCGACCGCTTGTTCGTCTCGGCGAGCTTGCGCAGCATCGCCGCGCGCTCCTCGTCGGTCACGGCGCTCACTCCCCCCGGGCCGATCCGGCGCCGACCATCGACAGGAGCTCGCGGGGCTGGTGACCCGGGGCCATCTGCTCCCGGGTGCGCCGGGCCTGGCGGCCGACGCTCCGGGCGCGGCGGTCGCCGTCGGCCACCAGGTGCTGCACGAGCTCGTGGAACCGGGCCTCGGGCTCGCGCTCGTAGCCCCGCTGGTTGCCGTCGCACTCCATGTCCTTGGCGATCTCCTTGGCGATTCCGGCCCGTACCGCGAGGCTGGGACGCGCGCCGCAGCGGCAGGTCTCGAACGAGCCCGAACACGTCGGGCACGTGCCCGTGAGATCGAGGCGGGTCTGTGCGATGCTGACGGGCATCAGGTCCTCCATGCAGGTCCTGGACAACCCTCTGGGGCATCATCCCGGGGGGTTGTCGTGCTCTTGGGGGCGAGCGGGATGTCCTCCGCGCTCTCCACCGCTCACCGAACCGTCGAGACGGGTGGTGAGCACCTGGGCAGCGCGGGGCTGCGAAGTACTTGGGATCTTGCAGTGCACGGCCTACTGCCTTCCGCGCTGACCACCTTTCGACCGGGAGGTGGAGTGCCCGCGACCACTGGCTCACCCGCCGGGTCGTGCGATGTTCCGCTTACCGGCCGGGGGCTGTCGTCGCGCTACCGCCGCAAGGTTCTGCAGGGGAGGGTGATCGCTCGGCCCACGCGGCAGCCGAAACAGACTCGAGGTCTGCCTTGCCGCCGCTCCGTGATGCACAACAGGTCCGCTGCTCACTCGCCCGTCGTACATCGCCGTTCACGGTGGCCGGATTATCTGGCTCCGGCCTGCCCTTCTGACGCCAAGTCACCAGCCCCGCAAGGACTGGGCTCCGGACACACCCTTACGCGCAACACCCATCCAGTCGCCTGGTCGGGGGCGGCAGTCGTCACGCCGGCTTAGCGTCTTCAGTTCTTAAAGAACGGTCGCTGCCTTTCAGAGCCAGCCCGAGGGCTGGATGTCCGGGCGAGGTGTCGGGAGTCGCTTCCGGCTCCCTCATCCGGCGCCGCCCTGCAGAGGGGCGGTTCCGGGTGGGGGAGCCGGGTCCGAAGACCCGGCGGTCGTACGGGGGAGTCAGGCCGCGATCGAGAGCGGCGCGGCGGCCGACGGCGCGATGCGCAGCTGCTCGGCGTAGGGGAGGAGGACGTCGGCCAGGCGCTCGCGGACCAGGACGGTGATCGACGGATCGCCCGCGAGGATGTCCCGGGCCGCGTGCCGCCGTGCGAAGAAGTCGGCCAGGACCTCGTCCGGGCGGGTCAGCCCGGCCGCCTTCTCCCGGGGTGTGGCGAACGGCTCATGCATCTCAAGCGGCGTACCGAAGGCGACGTCCAGGTCGACGTCGAAGTCGGAGAGGCAGGAGAGCGGCACCTCGACCGCCCCCAGGAGCGCGATCGTCTCGGCGTCGAAGACCTCGGTGACGAAGCCGGCGGCGGGGCGGCGAATGACGTTCATGGGGTGGCGCTCCCTTCGAGTTGGGGCTCTCTTGATCCCAGAAAGCGGCAGGTGGGGGGCTTTGCCGTTCCACTCACCTTATCGACATACATAACTTAGCTGATACAGTCGGGGGCGTGTCAAGCGCTTGGTTGAGGAAGCTATGGAAGCTAGCTAGGACGAGGGGGTCGACCTACGATGTCGCTCATGAGCAACGAGGCCGTGCAGCCGTACCAGCGAATCGTTCAGGACGTCCGCGACAAGGTCCGGTCCGGCCGCTGGACCGCCGGGACGAAACTGCCCAGCACGCGCGAGCTGGCGGAGGAGTACGGCGTCGCGGCCGGCACCGTCCAGCGAGCCCTGGGGGAGCTGCGCACAGCTGGACTCATCTACTCTCACCAAGGACGCGGCTCCTTCATCACGGAGACCGCCTCCAAGTCCAGCGAGGACTCGACCGCCCGCGCCCTCAAGGCCCTTGAGGAACAGGTCGCAGATCTCGCTGCACGCCTCGAACGAATCGAAAAGGGCCGAAGCGACTGACGTCCTTCCTCGCGTCCCGTTACTCATGCTCGTCCCTCCCCGGCTGGTCCAACTTCGTTAGCAAAGTTGTAGGCCCGGCCACGGAGCTGGTTCTAGGTCTGACATGTGTCCAGCCACTGGACACACCGATAGGAGACATGGAGGGGGATCAACGTGGGGCAGAAGCCGAACGTTCTGACCCCGGAGGCATCACCCCTGGACCGCTTCGGCTACACGGTCCGAGACCTCCGTGAGCGCCGCGGCCTCAGCTTGCGCGGTCTCGCGGAAGCCACCTTCTGCTCGTACTCCAAGCTGTGGAAATGGGAGAACGCGAAGCGCGCTCCGAAGTACCGCTCCGAGGTCGAAGAGCTGGACCGCGTACTCAAAGCCCAGGGACTCCTGATCGAGCTGTGGGAGCACATCGGCACGGATGATTCCCCGCGAGACCATGTGTCCGCTTCGGGGCTCCATGTGTCCGAATCATCGGTAGACCTGGCCATGGTCGCGTCTCAGCGGGCAACGTCGGACGATGAGGGGATCTTTGTCCCCGCTCGTCTACGGGATGGATCGGTGGTTTTCGTGGCGCTCGATCGACGCGCGATGCTGCGTGGTGGGATGGGGCTCGGTGCAGCCGCTGCACTGGGCGGGGGAACGCCGGCAGCCGCCAGCTCCCTGCCGGGCCTGGCGCGGCCTGCCCGATCGGCTTCCGCCTACAGCAGCACGCCGGTGGAACACTTCCAGCGTGCACGGCGCCTGTTGATCGACAGCGACAACCTTCTCGGCCCCGGCCGAGCCATCGCGGCTGCCCGTCAGCACATCGAGGACATCAAGGACCTGCGCCAGGATGCGAAAGGCGCTGACCGCCACGCCCTCATGGAGCTCCAGACGCAGTACGCCGAATTCGCCTCGTGGCTCTACCAGGACCTAGGCGATTTCAAGAACGCACAGTTCTGGCTCGACCGGGCGTTCCAGTGGAGCCACACCGTCGGGGACGGTGACCTGACCTCGTACGTGATGGCCCGCAAAGCACAACTCGCTGGTGAAATGCGCGACCTGGTCGACGTCGTCGACCTCGCTGAGGCCGCGCAACGCATGGCCCGGCCCCGCAGCCGACTGGCCGCCGTTGCCCGGACCTACGAGTCGTACGGGCACGCGTTGCGCGGTGAGTCGACCGACAGTGAGCGTGCGATCGACGACGTACGCAACGCTCTCGATCGCGTCTCCGGCGACACAACCCCCTGGGGCGTGTGGCTGAACGAGCAGTACGTGGAGATTCACCGGGCGCAGGGTCTGGAGGTGCTGGGCAAGCACGCAGAAGCCGCCGAGGTCTTCACCAGCGCCATCAAGGCACTGCCCGACGGCTACCACCGCGACCGCGGCGTCTACATGGCTCGGGCCGCCGTAGCCCACGCCGGTGCCGGAGCTCTCGATCAGGCCGCCACGGTCGGCCTCCAGGCCCTGACCATCGCCAACGACACGGGTTCCGGCCGGATCGTCCGGGAGCTCGCGCGTCTCGACAAGGCGCTGGTGCCCTGGCAGCGCCAGCCCGAGGTCGCGGAGTTCCGCGAGCACTTCGACGGTGCGCTCGTCCACGAATCCTGAGCAGAACGGATCACACCACTTATGACCACCCGTCCTTACGTTCTCCTCTCGGCCGCTATGTCGGTCGATGGTTACCTGGACGACGCCAGTCCCAAGAGGCTGCTGCTTTCCAACGCGGCCGACTTCGACCGCGTCGACGAGGTCCGGGCCTCCTGCGACGCGATCCTGATCGGCGCAACGACCGTCCGGCGGGACAACCCGAGGCTGCTGGTCAACTCGGCGGAGCGCCGCGCGAAGCGGATCGCGGAGGGCCGGTCGGAGTACCCACTCAAGATCACGGTCACCAGGACGGGGGACCTCTCCTCCGACCTGAACTTCTGGCACCACGGCGGGGCCAAGCTGGTGTTCACCGTTGACGAGGCGGTGGAGAAGGCCCGCGCAACACTCGACGGGCTTGCGGACGTCGTCAGCGTCGGTCCGAAGCTCGACTGGGGCTTGGTCCTCGATGAGCTCGGCCGTCGAGATATCGGCCGGCTGATGGTGGAGGGGGGCGGCACGATCCACACCCAGTTCATGGCCCAGAATCTGGCCGACGAGCTCCATCTCGCCGTCGCCCCGCTCCTGGTGGGGCAGCCGACTGCCCCACGCTTCCTCGGCGCCGCCGACTACCCGGGCGGCACGACCGCCCGCATGCGGCTGCTGGAAGCTCGGACGGTCGGCGATGTCGTCCTGCTGCGCTACGCGCCGGGGGAGCGCTCCTGATGCGCTCGATCGACCGGAATGAGGATGTGCGCTGGATGCGGCGCGCGATCGACCTCGCCGCGCTGTGTTCTCCGGCCGCCGGAGCGTACTCGGTCGGCGCGGTCATCGTTGCCGAGAACGGCACCGAGCTCGCGGCCGGCTACTCGCGCGAGGCCGATCCACGTGAGCATGCGGAGGAGGCCGCCCTCGCAAAGATCCCGCCGGGCGACCGCCGGTTGGCCACGGCGACGATCTACTCGTCCCTCGAGCCATGCTCCCAGCGGAGCGCGGACCGAACCCCATGCGCACAGCGGATCCTCGAGTCCGGCATCCCGCGCGTCGTCATCGCCTGGCGCGAGCCGACCTTGTTCGTTGCCGATTGCGTGGGAGTCGAACAGCTCGCCGAGGCAGGTGTGGACGTCGTGGAGCTGCCGGAACTCGCGGAGGCCGCGCGCGCGGCGAACTCGCATCTGAGGCTCCCATGATCACGCCTGTCCGTGCCCCCGACATCGCCGTTTCACCGGCAGTAGGGCAGCAGCTTCCCTTCCAAAGATCCAATGGTGTATCTTTCAATACATCTTGGATCATGGAAGGGTTGGCTATGTCCGTTCCCGATGGCTCGCAGCGGGTTGATGCCCTGCTGAGCAGCCTGGATGACGTCCTGCCACCACCAAGTGTGCGCGCGAAGCTGCGACTCGCCGCAGGCCTCACTCAGCAGGAAGTCGCGAAGGCCATAGGCGTGAAGCGCCTTGCCGTGGCTCGCTGGGAGCTGGGACAGGCCCACCCGCGACGTCCGCATCGCGAGAACTACATGCACCTGCTTAAGGGCCTCGCCGAACGGTTCCCCGAGGCCGCAAGGCCGGATGAGGGCATGCCGACGCCAGCCTCGAAATCAAGGGGGTCGGGGTGACGTAGCCGCCACCGGCCGCGCGCGCCAAACGAGTGGACGGTCATCCACTTCGGCCTCGCGCGGCCCTTCACGCCGACCATCAGGTCGGCCACCCAGTCTCCGGTTGGCGCCGGTCCTGGGCTCTAGCTCATCGAGCTGATCTCTTGCAAAACCCCGCCTTGGCAGGCGGGCACCCGGTCCGCTTTGGCAAGCGGGCCACCCCGGCTTTTCGGAAGCCCCTTTGGCAGGGGGCCTCTGTCGAACCACAGCTTCATCCCAGGTTCCGGCGGCCTTGGCAGGCCGTCGGGCTCGGGGCTCCGCATTGGTATCCATCCATACAGAACGCTCGGCCGTGGTCGGGTCCCTTGGCAGGGGCCTGGTCGCGGTCGGGGCGATCCATATGAAGGCTGGTGTCTTCGCCATAGTGCCCGATCTGGTGCCCCCTGAAAAGTCGATCGCCGCCCGTTTCGGCACGGTCCGGACGATTCGCGCGTTTCACTCAGTGAAACAGCCGTCCGCTTCCTCCGCTTTCGCGCCCTTCCTACAGGAAGTGGGTCTTCCTGTAGGAAGCCACAGCCCGACCGGTTCTGTCCGGTCGGCCTCCGTCCATGTCCGCGACGACTCCGTCCGTGCTGCCCTCGAGGCGGCCGTCCCATCACGCGGGACGCGATTTAAGGTTCTTGCCCGCCGTGCGGGAGCGCCGGGGGCAATCGGGTCTCGGTGGCCTCTGTCCACAGGGTGGCCGGTCCAGGCTGCCGGGGTGATCTCTTCTCGCGCTGCTGCGCCCGGCGTCCGTCCCGCTCCCAGCGGGAGTGTCCGCCTTGGCCGGTACACCACGGCCATGACCTGCACCGCCCTGTCCACTCCGGCAGTCCTCCACGCCCGTACTTCCTCCGTCGTACTCGCCGGGGGTGCTCGATGAGCGCTTCGACGGCGGCCGCGACGGTGCCCGACCTCGACGACGAGGCGCTCGTCGCGCCCCGGCTTCCCCGGCCGCGTCGCGCGTTGCGGTCGGTGCCGGCTTCCGGGCGGCCGGGGGAGGGCGGCTCGGATGACCCGCTGCGTCTGGGGCGGACGATGCGGCTGCGGCTGCTCGCCGCGGTCCAGGCGCTGCTGGCGGACCCGTCGATCGCCGGGCAGTCGGACGTGGCGAGGCTCGCGGCGGTGGTGCTGTACGCGAAGTCGCGGGCGCCGAAGGGTGCGAAGAACGACAACCAGACGTCGATCTGGGTTGCGGAGCTGGGCCGGTGGATGGGCGTGGGTGAGTCCACGGTCAACCGCCGGGCGCTGGTGCCGCTGCGTGCGTCGGACGGGGTGCACACCAAGGAGAAGAGGAACGAAAAGGGTCACCCGACCGGTCTGGACTGCCTGGTCATGCCCTTGTGGCGTGCCCGTAAGACCGGCGGGGCCGCGCATCCTCTGGTGCTGACGAAGGCGGAGCTGGCGACGCTGCTGCGTCTCATCGAGGCGTTGTTCGGGCCTGGCTGGACGCCGGAGGACAAGGAGCCGACGCCGCCGGGGCTGCTGGCCGGCCGTACGGGCAAGGGGGCTGCGACCGACCGGCTCGGGCTGCTGCTGATGGTGCTGAACACGCGGGCGTCGGGCTGGCTGCAGCTGGTCGGCGGGTCGGTGAAGGCGAAGGAGGGGCGCGGGGCTGCGACGCTGGCCCGGCTGCTGGGCTGCTCGCCCTCGGGGGCCCGGAAGGTGCTGGCGCGGCTGGCGGAGACCGGTGTCGTGGCGCGCGAGCACCGGGACACGGCGACGCGGATGCGTGGCAAGGGCCGGGTCATGCTGCTGCCGGTCGCCCACGCCTACGGCTGCCGCTCTCGCTTCCTGGAGGCCATCCAGGAGCCCAAGCCCTCGTTTTCGGTGCGTCCCGATGGTGCAGCCGGAGATCATGGTCGGGCCGCTGCGGCTGGTGCCCTTGGTACGTCTGGGATCGGCGGTGCTGAGGAGGCCGGGGACGCGGTGGTTCAGGAGCGTCCCGATGGTGCAGAGCTCCACGCAGACCACGCTTCTGTAGTTACTCCCGTAGTTCCTCCGCAGCTCTCTGGTGGCTTTTCCGGCGAAGGCCGTGGGGGTGAGGGCCGTCGGCCGGGACGCGCGTGTGTGCGCGAGGACCAGGCCGCCGACGACGAGAGCGCCGTTGCCGGAGCCGGAAGCTTGGTGGCTGGGGCCGACCCGCTTCGCGGTGAAAAGCCCACCAAGTCACCCGTCGACGAGCAGGAGCAGGCAGGCGGCATCGCCGTTGACGCCGGTGCCCGACTGACTGTCGTTGGTGGGCGAAAGACGCAGCAGCAGGGGCAGTCGGAGCTCCCGGCCGATCTTGACCTGCGGGTGGCTCTGGCGCCGATGTCCTGGCTGTGGACGAAGCTGAACTGCTGGCAGCAGGACCATGTCGTGGAGGCCGCGAAGGCGGAGCTCGCGCAGCTGCGGAACGTGCTGGAGTGGGCGGGGCAGGCCCCGTCGGTGCTGGCCTCCCGGCTGACGTCCCGGCTCAAGGAGACCGGCGGCGAGGCCCTGATCGCCCGCCCGTACGGCTGGATCACCCACCGCGGGCTGGTGCGCCGGCCGTCGTGCTCGGACGTGCGGTGCGACGACGGCGCCCGGATCGACACCGGCGCCGACTGCGACAACTGCGCCAACATCCTGCACTCACGGCGGGCGTGGCGGGTGCGGATCGCGGCCGAGGTCGACCAGGAGCTCCCCGGCCTGGAGACCGATGCCCGGTACCGGGAGATCGAGGCCCGGATGCGCCGTCACGCCGAGGCCGAAGCCGCCGGCCTAGTGGCCCGGCAGGCCGAGGCCCGGGAGCGGGAGGCGCGCCAGGCGGCGTTCCGTGCCGAGGCCGAGGCGCAGGCCGCCGTCGAGCAGGAGCGGGCGGCGGCCGGGGCGGCGGCCCGGCGGGCCGTGGCGTGCGAGGACTGCGGCCGGGCATGGTCGGCCGGGCTGTGCGAGGCGTGCGGCCACCGCCGGCAGACCCGGGCCCTGATTGCCGAGGCCGGTCTCCTCGCGGCCACGTGGTCGGCCGACCTGACCGACCCGACCGGCGTTGCGGCCGTCGCCGCCGGAGTCCGTACGGCCATCGAGACCGACACCGCCGCCGGATGGAAACAGTTCCTGCAGCTCACCAGCCCGGCGGACCTGGAAGCGGCCGGCCCGGACGCCACCCGGGACACCGCCGCGCACAACGCGTTCGTGATCGCCGAGAGCGCGGTCATGGAGTACCGGGACCAGGCGCTGGTGATGCTGGGGCACAGCGAGGAGGCCCAGGCCGAGGCCTGCAAGGCGTACACCACCGAGCTCGCCAAGCCCTGGTTCCGGGCGCTGCCCGACAGCGACGACGCCCAGCGCGCCGCGACCGAGGCCGCCGCGAAGGCCCAGACCCGCACCGCCGAGCACCTGCTCGCCGTGCGGCTGGAGCAGCTGCACACCCAGGCCCGCCCCACCCCCGGTCCGGCCCCGCTCCGTGGGCGCAGCGCCTGCCCGAGCTCGCCGCCCACCCGCTGCACGAACAGACCCCGGAGGTGATCGCGTGAGCCCCGCACCGCAGACCAGTGGCGTCGACCTCGCCCGCCAGGCCCTCCTCGCCGCCCGCGAGGCGGCCAAGGCGAAGAAGTCCGAGGTCCGGCAGAAGCCGCGGCGGCGGACCACCACCGTCGTCCGCGACGGCCGCGCCCCGCTCGCCTTCGGCACGGCGATCAACATGATGATGACCGAGCGCGGCCTGGTCGCCCCGGCCGCCGGCGGCAGCGTCCTGGCCCAGTGGGACACCATCCTCACCGCGGCCGCGCCCGAACTCGCCGGACACGTCCGGGCCGTCGCGGTCGACGAGGAGTCCGGCCGCCTGGACGTCGTCCCCGACGCCCCCGCGTACGCCACACGGGCCCGCTGGATCGCGCCGAGGCTCATCGCGGCCGCCAACGAGGCAGTGCCTGGCGCAAACATCAGGACCGTGCACGTCCTGGCGCCCGCCGCCCGCACCGCCACCACGTCGGCGACGTCCCCGACGGCCGCCGACGGCCCGGTCTCGGGTCCGGACGTTCCGGTCGGGCTGGTGAAGACGAGGGAGACTGCGTCGGCTGGCTACCGCCGCGCCCTCGAAGCCCACCGCACGGTCGCCCCGCCCCGCCAGGAGGACTCGGCCCTGGCCGCCGCCGTCGAACGCCAGGAGCAGGCCCGCCGCGAGCTCGCCGACCGTGCTTTCCCCGACATCGAGCAGGACCAGGAGGACGAGGCGCCGACATCGCTCGAGGACGTACGCGTCCAACAGCGCCAGAGCGCCGAAGCCGTGCGTGCCGCCGCGATCCTGCGGGCCCGCGCCGAGCGCGCCGGACGGACGGTGCCGCCCGCCGTGCCCGTGCTGCGGCAGGCCGGGTGAGGGCCGTGCTGCGGGCGGGTGTTCAGCGGCCCCAGCCGATCGGCCCCCGGGTCTGGCCGTCCTGGCCGTCGTCGCCTTCGTCGTCGTGCTGCTCGTCCTGGCCGTGGCCGTCGTCGAGATGGACGTCATGGTCGGAGTCGCGGGGCTGGCCCTGGACGCGTCCCTCGCGGCCTGGAACCGGCCTTCGCGGCCTCCGGACCCGGGCACTGGGAATGAGAGGGCGTCGCCTGCGGGCTCATGGACGGCTTCGAGCGGGTGTCGAAATCCCGTCCCGGCAGGTGCGGGGCCGGGATACCGTCGGACGGCGCGACCAACGAGTAGAGGGGCTGGGGGATGGCAAGCGAAGACCGGGAGAAGCTGCTGCGGGCGGTGGAGCTGCTACTCCTGCCGGGAGTGACCACGGCGCCGATCGGCGAGCTGATGCCGTTCTTGACGGACAGCAACCACCGGAAGTGGGAAATAGCGAAGGCGGTTCGCGAGGCTATGAACAAGATGACCGGCGAGGGTCTGGCGGACGAGCAGCGCGTGGAGCTGATCTCGCTCGCCGAGGTCGTCCGCCGGTATTGACAGGCCGCTTCGGTTCCTGCTTCGGCAGGGGCCGAAGCAGTTGTTGGGATTCTCCCGCTGCCACGATAAAAGGCCAGCTCAGGCGGCACATAGAGGTAGGGGGTAGCGACTCGGCAGTCGCCATCCACCCGTCAAAGTCGCTGTCCCCGACCCAACGGCGTGCTGCCCGACCGGTGGGACCCGGCCGGGTTTACCGTCGTCCCGCAGCACCTGATGGCCGAACGCGCGTGGGACATGCCGCCGTTGGCGGCACCGTCCTGGCCCAGTGGCCCGACATCGCCGCCGCCGTCTCCCCGACCCTGCCCGCCCACGTCCAGGCCACCGGCTACGACCCGGAGGCCGGCAGCCTCGACCTGCGCCCCGGCTCGCCTGCCTACGCCACCCAACTCCGCCTCCTGCCCCCGGATCATCGCCACCGCCAGCAACTGGGAGCAGGTCGGCAACGAACGCCGGCCGTTCTACAAGGCTGGGCCCTTCGAGGTCGATCTCGTGGCGGCCGAGGACACGGCGTGCCGGCTGGTGTGCGACACGCACGAGGCGCTGCGGCTCGACGAGGACAGCCCCATTCTTCAGGACTGGGCCTACGCGGTCCAACGGGGCGAATTGAGCAAGAACTGAGCCTCAGGACCCACCGAACGGAACCCGTGCGAGAACGAGTCCCCGCACCTCCGTCGCGCGCCCCTGAGTCATCAGCATCTTTCCCACGGTGTGAAAGGTCGCGCCTGTGGTGAAGACGTCGTCGATCAGGAGGATGCGTTTCCCCTGCACGCTTTGACGCAGCTTGAGGACCGCGGCGTGAGCCTTGGCCGCCTCCATCTTGTCCGACCAACTCACACCGTCGCCAGCCGACTTCTTCGTCTCGCTCGTCTTCACCAGAACGGGGCTGGACGGCGCGGCAATCGGCCAGCGACCGGCCGTATCTTCCGCATGAGCCGCGAGCATGATGGTCTCGATGTGCTGGATCGGAGTACGTTCCGCGGCCGAGGGGTTGCCGACGATCAGGTCAATATCAGCCAGCTGATCAGCGTGCGCGTTAAGCCAGCCGACGATCAGGCGGCCGAAGATGACCGCCCATCCCTTGGCCCCGTCGTACTTGAACTTCTTGATCTTGGCGTCAAGCGGGGCGGCGAACAGGGCAACAGCGTCCACTCGGGTGAAGAACCTCTGTTCCGGCGTCCAGCGGCAGATCGGGTTTCGGCACGATGTGTCTGCCGCACTCAGGGTCTGACTGCACAGCTTGCAATGATGCTGCGCCAGAGGACGCAGAGTCTTGGTCGCGCAGAGAGCGCAGATCTCAGGCGTTCCAACGCGCACGTACCCGCACTTGGGGCAGTCAGGGAATCCGAGCGGCGTGGGCAGATCAGAGGCGTGGGTCACAGGCCCGCCAAAGCGAGCTGGAGGCGCAATTGTGCCGCCTGCTGTACTCGCTTGGCGTTGCCGAGGCGTGAGATCACGTCGTCAAGCTCCGCGACTTCGATCGCCTTGCCTTCCGCGACCATCTTCGCAGCCCACGGTTCGCTCGTCGCGAGGGACTTGATCAGAAAGACCTGTTTGCCGTGCTCATGGGCGATGCGGGCCTGCATCTTGGCGCCGGAGGTCGAGGACGCCTCGATCACGATCGAGCCCATGGTGGAGCCCGAAGTGACGACGTTACGGCGGGGGAAGGTCCACGTGGCCGGCGGCGAGGTGGGCCAGAACTGCGAGACCAGGGCTCCGCCCTCGTCGACGATGCGAGCGGCCAGGCCCTTGTTCTGGGCGGGGTAGATCTTCGCGGCGATGCCGGTTCCCATGACGGCGACGGTCCGGCCGCCGGCATCGAGCGTGGCCGTGTGCGCGGCGGTGTCGACGCCCTTGGCCAGGCCGCTGAAAATCACCACGTCCTCGTCGACCAGGAGCCGCGCCATCCGGGCGGCACGGCGCATCCCGTCCTCGCTTGCATTGCGCGTGCCGACGATGGCGGCCGAGCGGGCGTCGCGTTCTTCGAGGTCGCCGAGGTGGAACAAAAACGGAGGCAGGTTGGGTACGAGGCGCAGGTTGGCCGGGTAGTCCGGATCGAGCACCGTCACGAGGCGGGCGCCTGCCTTCTCGGCTGCTTCCAGCTCCGTGGCCACGCGTGCGCGGGCGTCGTCGATCGTCGGCAGGGCTTCGCGTAGGAGGAGGAGGTTCTTGCGGGCGACAGCGGAGTCTTCGGGGATGTCGCCCCCGAGAACGACCTGGAGCGCTTCGGGCGACTGGCAGGTTCGGGCGATCAGGTTCCAGTCGACGGATTTGCTTCCGACGCGGAGGGCGCAGATCGCCAGTAGATCCCTCTGCTCAGGCGTTATGGCTGGCATTTTTTGTGTCCTTCTACTTATGGCCCCGATTGTTCGAAGGGTGGTGCTCTGATTCTTTGGGCCGTTTCCCATCATGGCGTACGGCGTCCGGGGCGCGCACGGGGGCCCGTCGTTTCAGTTCTGCAAAACACCCGGACGGCCGCCTCTTCCCCAGGATGACCAGGGCTTCTGTCTTGAGCGGTTTCTGCCACTCTCCCGAGTGAGCGCCGGGATGAACGTAGCCAACTACGTTCTGTGACCGATAGATCGGGCCGAGGCCCGGGAGCAGGCGGCGGCGAGGCAGGCCGTGGCGTGCGAGGACTGCGGCCGGGAACGGTCGGCCGGACTGTGCGAGGCGTGCGACCACCGGCGGCAGACCGAGGCCCTGATCGGCGAGGCCGGTCTCCTCGCGGCCACGTGGTCGGCCGACCTGACCGACCCGGTTGCCGTCGCGGCTGTCGCCGCTGAGGTCCGTACGGCCATCGAGGACGCCGCCGCGCACAACGCGTTCCTGACTGCTGAGAGCGCGGCCGTGGAGTGCCAGCACGAGGCCCTGGTGATGCTCGGCTGCAGCGAGGACGTCCAGGCTGAGGCCCGCAAGGCGTACGCGACCGAGCTCGCCAAGCCCTGGTTCCGGGCGCTGCCCGACAGCGACGACGCCCAGCGCGCCGCGACCGAGGCCGCCGCGAAGGCCCAGACCCGCATCGCCGAGCACCTGCTCGCCGTGCGGCTGGAGCAGCTGCACACCCAGGCCCGCCCCACCCCCGGTCCGGCCCCGCTCCGTGGGCCCAGCGTCTGCCCGAGCTCGCCGCCCGCCCGCTGGACGGTGAGGTCCTGGAGGTGACCGCGTGAACGCCGTCCCGGAGCTGTCCGGCGTCGACCTCGCCCGCCAGGCCCTGCTCGCCGCCCGGGAGACGGCGAAGAAGAACGGCGCCCAGACGAAGAAGCCGAAGCGGCGCACCGGCACCGCCGTACGGAGGGACGGCCGTGAGCCGCTCGGGCTGGGCGCGGCGATCGGCCTGATGATGACCGAGTGCGGCCTGGTCGCCCCGGCCGCCGGCGGCAGCGTCCTCGCCCAGTTCGACGACATCCTCGCCGTGACCGCCCCCGAACTCGCCGGACACGTGAGGGCCGTGGGCTTCGACGCGGACACCGGCCGCCTGGACGTCGCCCCCGGCGCCCCCGCGTACGGCACGCAGCTGCGCTGGAGCGCATCGACGCTGATCGCGGCGGCCAACGAGCGGGTGCGGGGCGCGAACGTCCGCTCCGTTCACGTCCTGGCCCCCGCCGCCCATACCGCCACCACGGCCACGGCGTTCCAGGCGCGGCCGCTGACGACCCGGCGCCGCGCCCGGTTATTCCGGCCGGGCCGGTGAAGACACGGGAGAGCGCGTCGGCCGGCTATCGCCGTGCCCTCGACGCCTACCGTGCGGTCGCCCCGACCCGCCAGGAGGACCCGGACCTGGCCGACGCCGTCCAATGGCAGGAACAGGTCCGCCGTGAACTCGCCGCCCATGCCTTCCCCGACGTCGAGCAAGATCAGAAGGACGAGGTGCCGCCATTCCTCGAGGACGTCCGCGTCCAGCAGCGCCAGAGCCTCGAAGCCGTACGCGCCGCCACGATCCTGCGGGCCCGCGCCGAGCGAGCCGAACGGATGGTGCCGCCCGCCGCGCCTGCGCTGCGCCGGGCCGGGTGAGCACCCTTGCGGGCCCGGCGCCGCACCTGATTCTTCTACGCTCCCACGTCTGGATCGGACAACCCCCGCAAATGCAGGGACAACTCTCCATTCACCAGCACGGGGACGACCCGAGCGGACGGAGGTCGAGGTGCTGCACAGAGCAACCCCCGCAGGCGCGGGGACGACACCCCAGCGTCGTACAGCGCGCCCGCTGAGGACGAGCAACCCCCGCGGGCGCGGGGATGATCCCCGGGCCCGCTCGATCGACACGGGTGCCGACGTCTGCTCCCCGCGCACGCGGGGGTGTGCTCATGGCGGGACGGCTCCAGACGGGAGAGGCTGCGTGCCGGCGGTCGCCGGACGGGTGACGGACGTCGGGAAGGCGGGTGGCGCCGGATCAGGCGCGCCCGGGACGGAACGGGTTGTACGCGGTGTACGGGGCCTGGTCCGTCTCGCCGCGGCGGTGCCGCTCGGCCTGGTAGGCGTCCCAGGCCGCCTCGCCCTGCTGGGTGGAGCCCCACGGCAGGTTCTTCCTACGGGTGAACTCGGCGTACTCCAGGACCGGCTCGGCGAGCCGGCGGCGGCGCTCAGCGCGCGGGTCGTCGCCGACACGGGCGCCGGTCAGGTCCTCCACGCTCCGGGCGCGCGCGAGTTCGTCCACGTCGAAGGCGATCCGGCGCAGGATCGCCGAGATCCGGGCGGAGTCCACCACGACGCTCGCACGGTCCGGGAAGTTAGCCTCGGGGCGGAGGTTGGCGGCGGGCGGGTAGGACTCGCGGTCCAGATGATCGATCCAGTCGGCGCACTGCCGGATCCAGCCCACCTCGTCCACCAGCCGCTCAGCGACGCTCGCGCGGCCGGAGAGCTCCTCGTCGCTGCCCTCCGGGTCCTCCGGCGCCGGCCAGCCCGCCGCTCGGAGCTCGCCCAGGACGACGTCCAAGGCGTCCAGGTCGGCGTCCTTCGTCAGCTGATGCACCCGGCTGGGCGACAGCCCGGCCGCCTCCGCGGCCTTCCTCACCGACACCCCCTCCACCCTGGCCGCCACCAACGCCCAGGCCCGCTCCCGCTCCGCCTGCTCCAACCGCCAGGCGGCCCTGCGCACGCGAGCCAGGACACGCCGCTGCCGCCGGACCTTCCCCAGCCAGTCACCCTTCACCCCGCCCAGCGTGCCAGCCTCCGAGCACCCCGCACGGGCCGTTCAACAAACTGAACACCCCGCCGTCACCCACGTCGGCCATGCTCCCCGAGGCCGGAGTCAGGTGGCGTCGGGTCAGGGCCGGACGTTCTTCTGCCAGTCCAGGGAGGAGCCGGTCAGCGCGGCCTCGGCGAGGGCCTTCGCGGAGGCCGTGGTGAGCGAGGCG
>NZ_JBIVIR010000025.1:0-86481 GCF_044749825.1 Streptomyces sp. NPDC088915 | reverse complement strand
GTTGATTTTTGGCACGCTGTTGAGTTCTCAAGGAACGGACGCTTCCTTCGTACTCACCCTCTCGGGCTTTCCTCCGGGCTTTTCCCTTCGGTCTTTCGTGTTTCCAGCTTAGCAGATCCGTTTTCCGTTTCTGCCACCCGCTGGAGCGGGTTGCTGGGGCTGGAATTCGCTTTCGCGTTTTCCGTTCCCGGCGGGATCAAACATTACCAGGCTTTCTCGGTCCCCCTGACCACGTCCCGCTGCGAGCACGCAGAGGTGTAGACCACTGGGGTTAGGATCTGGCTTGATAGGTGCTGCCGACCCGCGACTCAAGGCCGCGTTGGGGTCAGGCAGGAGTACGA
This sequence comes from Streptomyces sp. NPDC088915, assembly GCF_044749825.1. Taxonomy (NCBI): domain Bacteria; kingdom Bacillati; phylum Actinomycetota; class Actinomycetes; order Kitasatosporales; family Streptomycetaceae; genus Streptomyces; species Streptomyces sp. NPDC088915. Next base: position 86,140 of record NZ_JBIVIR010000025.1, on the reverse strand, counting down.
CAGTACATCCCACCGTCAGTAGAGGCAAATCGTCGTGGGTAGTCCCTAGCTCCGCCCAACTGGTACGTCTCGTGCGGAACCGGGACTTCCCATGACATACGCTTCGGAACAGTTCGCCGTCCAGGACAGGTAGTGACGGCGCCACACAATCTCCGCCCCTGGGAGGCTTCCCATGACAGTCGTGACCTCGCCGCTCGCCGGCCGTGCCATCGGTCTCGCTGCAGTTCCCGATCCGGTCTTCTCCGGTGCGATGGTCGGTCCCGGTACCGCCATCGATCCCGTACGCGAGCCCTCCGAGGCCGTCTCCCCCGTCGACGGGGTCATCGTCTCCATGCACCCGCACGCCTTCGTCGTCGTCGACGCCGAAGGACACGGTGTGCTGACGCACCTCGGGATCGACACGGTCCAGCTCAACGGCGAGGGCTTCGAGCTGCTCGCCGGCAAGGGCGACACCGTGACGCGCGGACAGGCCGTCGTGCGCTGGGACCCCGCCGCGGTCGAGGCCGCCGGCAAGTCCCCCATCTGTCCCGTCGTGGCCCTGGAGGCCACCGCGGACTCGCTCTCCGACGTCGCCGAGACCGGCGACGTGGCCGCCGGCGACAGCCTCTTCGGCTGGAGCTGAGCCGGTCCGTCCGCTGTGACGACCGCGAGTTCGACATTCAACGCGGCGGCAGGGGCCGCCGCTCAATCGGAGACGGGTGAGATGGAGACAACGCTGCGAGGCGTCGGCGTCAGCCACGGAGTGGCGATCGGCGAGGTCCGGCACATGGGCACTGCGGTTCTGGAGCCGCCGGCCAAGTCGATTCCGGCCGAGGAGGCGGAGCGCGAACAGGGGCGTGCCCGTCAGGCCGTGGAGGCCGTGGCCGCGGATCTGAACGCCCGGGGCAATCTGGCCGGTGGCGAGGCGCAGGCGGTCCTCGAGGCCCAGGCGATGATCGCCCAGGACCCGGAGCTCATCGCCGACGTGGACCGCCGGATCGCGGTCGGCAGCACGGCCGAGCGCGGCATCTACGACGCCTTCTCGCACTACCGCGAGCTGCTCGCCGGCGCCGGCGAGTACATGGCGGGCCGGGTCGCCGACCTGGACGACGTGCGGAACCGGATCGTCGCGCGGCTGCTCGGCGTGCCGATGCCGGGCGTGCCGGACAGCGACGAGCCGTACGTGCTGATCGCGCGGGACCTGGCGCCGGCCGACACGGCGCTGCTCGACCCGGCGCTCGTGCTCGGGTTCGTGACCGAGGAGGGCGGACCGACCAGCCACAGCGCGATCCTCGCGCGGGCGCTGGGCGTGCCGGCCATCGTGGCGCTGCCGGGCGCGGGCGAGCTGGCCGAGGGCACGCTCATCGCGGTCGACGGTTCCACCGGTGAGCTCTTCGTGGAACCGAGCGAGGAGAAGAAGGCGGCGCTGACGAAGGCCGCCGCCGAGCGCAGGGCCGCGCTGGCGACGTCCACCGGGCCGGGTGCGACCTCGGACGGGCACAAGGTGCCGCTGCTGGCCAACGTCGGTGGTCCGGCGGACGTGCCGGCGGCGGTGGAGGCCGGTGCGGAGGGCGTCGGTCTGTTCCGTACGGAGTTCCTCTTCCTGGACGACAGCAAGCAGGCGCCGTCCGAGGAGAAGCAGGTCGAGGCCTACCGTCAGGTCCTGGAGGCGTTCCCCGAGGGGCGTGTGGTCGTGCGCGTCCTGGACGCGGGTGCCGACAAGCCGCTGGACTTCCTGACCCCGGCCGATGAGCCGAACCCGGCGCTCGGCGTGCGGGGTCTGCGGTCGCTGCTCGACCACCCGGAGGTGCTGCGGACGCAGCTCTCCGCCCTCGCGAAGGCGGCCGAGGGGTTGCCGGTGTACCTCGAGGTCATGGCGCCGATGGTGGCCGACCGTACGGACGCGAAGGCGTTCGCCGACGCCTGCCGCGAGGCGGGGCTGCGGGCGAAGTTCGGTGCGATGGTCGAGATCCCCTCGGCCGCGCTGCGGGCGCGCTCGATCCTGCAGGAGGTCGAGTTCCTCTCGCTGGGCACCAACGACCTGGCGCAGTACACCTTCGCGGCCGACCGTCAGGTCGGTGCGGTGTCCCGGCTCCAGGACCCGTGGCAGCCGGCGCTGCTCGACCTGGTGGCGCTGTCCGCCGAGGGGGCCAAGGCCGAGGGAAAGAGCTGTGGTGTCTGTGGCGAGGCCGCTTCGGATCCGCTGCTCGCGTGTGTGCTGACGGGCCTGGGTGTCACCTCCCTCTCCATGGGCGCGGCGTCGATTCCGTACGTGCGGGCGACGCTGGCCAAGTACACGCTGGCGCAGTGCGAGCGCGCCGCGGCCGCGGCGCGGGCCGCGGACACCGCGCACGAGGCGCGGCTGGCCGCGCAGGCGGTGCTGTCCGGGGAGTGATCCACTGAGGTGAGCGACGACGAAGGGGCTTTCCGCACGGAGGTGGCGGGGAGCCCCTTCGTCGTGCGCGGGGTCAGTGGTGGGTGGTCCAGTCGTCGTCGGGGCCGGGGGCGAGGGGGAAGCCGGCGCGGTACTCGACGCCGGGTTCCGGGGAGAGGGGTTCTCCCGTGCGGGCGTCGGTGCAGTAGGCGGAGAAGACCTCGGCCTCGGTGAGCGGGGTCAGGGTGCCGTCGGTGAGGCGCCAGCCGTGGAGGCGGTCGGGGGTGTCGGGGGCGGTGGTGCGCAGGACGAGGCCGCCGGGGGCGGCGAGGGCGATGCCGGCGGCGAGGACGGCGGTGAATTCGGTGGCGAATTCGGTGCCGGTGGTGTCCTCGGGCGGTGGGGTGCCGTCGGTGTGGAGGACGGCGAGGAGCTGGTCGTCGGCGGCGGGGACGCTGCAGACGAGGTGGTGGGTGCCCGGTCCGGCGGCTTCGAGGAGGCGGACGAGCAGGCGGGCGGCCCGCTCGTAGGCGGCTTTGCCGATGTCCTTGCCGCAGCTCGCGCAGTCGCCGGCGGTGGCGAGGACTGTGGTGGCGTACTCCCAGGTGGCCTGGCGGACGGCGGTGTCGACGAGTTCGGGGAGGAGGGCGGTGAGGGGCTGTCCGGTGTAGGTGACGCGGGCTCCGGTGGCGGCGAGGTGGGCGGTGAAGCGGCTGCGGCTCGCGGGCCGGTCGGGGTCGGTGGCGGTCTCGGCGCACCAGGCCGCGTACTCCTCGGGGTCGAAGAGGGCGACGGTGGTGTGGGTGCCCTGGCGGGCGAGGGTCTTGAGGAGGGCCTCGACCTGGCGCAGGTAGGCGGTGTGGTCGTCGAAGAGGAACGTGCGGTAGCGGCGCATGGCCGCGAAGTCCTGTTCGTCGGCGAGGAGTCCGACGGTGCTGGGGATCTCGCGGCGCAGTGCGCGGCGGAGGTTCGTCGGGGTGGTTCCGGTCCGTGTCATGTCTCCCCCTGGTGACGGTCGATCAGTGCTCACTCACCGTAACCTTCGCCACTGACAGTGACGGTCCGGAGAGGCGTCGGCGGACGAGGCGGTTCTGGGCGGCGGCGGTGGCGACGAGGGCGGCGCCGAGGACGGGCCAGGCGAGGGGTCCCGCGGAGACGAGGCCGGTCATGAGGAGGGGGCCCGCGAAGCGCTGGGTGGACTGGGCGAGGCCGTGGACTCCGAGGTAGGCGCCCTGGGCGTCGTCGGGGGCGAGGGCGACGGAGATCTCCCAGGAGGCGATGGTGTGGATCATTTCGGCGAAGGTGAGGACGACGGCCGCGGTGATCAGGGCGCCGGTGGCCAGGGAGCGGCCGCCGAGGGCGGAGACGGCGACGGCGAGCGTGCCGGCGGCGAAGAGGCCGGCGAGGGGGAGGAACAGGCGGCGGGCGGCGTCGGTGGTGGCGCCGAAACGGGAGAGCGGGACCTGGAAGAGGACGACGAGGGCGCTGTTGACGACCAGGAGGAGCGGGGCGAGGCCGACGGGGGCGTCCGCCGGGTGAGGTGCCGAAGGCGTAGAGGGGGAACGCCCGGGGCCCCGATCCCGGTGGATCGGGGCCCCGGGCGTTCTCGGGATCAGGCGCGGCGGTTGGCGGCCAGGGTCTCGTAGAAGTGGAGGAGGCCGAGGTCGTCGACCGAGCCGGCGTTGACGGCCTTGGCGAGCGGGGTGCCCTGGAGAAGGCGCTTGACCGGGACCTCGATGCGCTTGCCGGTGAGGGTGTGCGGGACGCCCGGGACCTCGATGATCTCGTCGGGGACGTGGCGCGGGGAGAGTTCGGAGCGGATGGTCCGCTTGATGCGGGCGATCAGCTCCTCGTCGAGGACGGCGCCCTCCACGAGGTGGACGAAGAGCGGCATCCAGTAGCCGCCGTCCGGCTCCTCCAGGCCGATGACGAGGGATTCACGGATCTCCGGGAGGCGTTCGACGGCCTCGTAGATGTCGGCGCTCCCCATGCGGACGCCCTGCCGGTTGAGGGTGGAGTCGGAGCGGCCGTGGATGACGACCGAGCCGTGGTCGGTGATGGTGATCCAGTCGCCGTGGCGCCAGGCGCCCGGGAACATCTCGAAGTAGCTGTCGCGGTAGCGGCTGCCGTCGGGGTCGTTCCAGAAGTGGATCGGCATGGACGGCATGGGGTTGGTGACGACGAGTTCGCCGACCTCGCCGACGACGGGCTTGCCGGAGGGGTCCCAGGCCTGGAGGTCGGTGCCGAGGCCGGCGGCCTGGAGCTCGCCGATGTGGACGGGGAGGGTGGGGACGGCGCCCGCGAAGCAGGAGCAGACGTCCGTGCCGCCGCTGACGGAGGCGATCCAGAGGTTCTCGCGGACCTCGTCGTGGAGCCAGCGGAAGCCGTCGGGGGGCAGCGGGGAGCCGGTGGTGGCGACGCACCGGACGGCCGAGAGGTCGAAGTCGCGGCCGGGGTGCACGTCCGCCTTGGCGCAGGCCGTCACGTACGCGGCGGAGGTGCCGTACAGGGTGGCGCCGGTGCGTTCGGCGACGCGCCACTGGGCGGCGGTGTCGGGGTAGCCCGGGCTTCCGTCGTACAGGACGATCGTCGTGCCGGTGAGCAGGCCGGAGACGAGGAAGTTCCACATCATCCAGCCGGTGGAGGTGTACCAGAAGAACACGTCCTCGGGGCCGAGGTCGCAGTGCAGGCCCAGCTGCTTGACGTGCTCGACGAGGATGCCGCCCTGGGACTGGACGATCGCCTTCGGCAGGCCGGTGGTGCCGGAGGAGTACAGGACCCACAGCGGGTGGGAGAAGGGGACCTGCTCGTAGACCGGCTCGGTGTCGGCGGCGACCAGGTCGTCCCAGGCGAGGGTCCCCTCGGGGGCCGGGGTACCGAGGAGCGGGATGTGGACGACGGCGCGGAGGGTCGGGAGCTCGGCGCGCAGCTCGGCCACGGTGTCGCGGCGGTCGTGCTCCTTGCCGCCGTAGCGGTAGCCGTCGACGGTGAAGAGGACGACCGGTTCGACCTGCTGGAAGCGGTCGAGGACGCTGCGGGCGCCGAAGTCGGGGGCGCAGGAGGTCCACACGCCGCCGACGGCGGCGGTGGCGAGGAGGGCCACGACGGACTGCGGGACGTTGGGCAGGTAGCCGCTGACGCGGTCGCCGGGGCGTACGCCGAGGGCGCGCAGCTCGGCGGCGAGGGAGCCGACCTGGCGGCGGAGCTCCGCCCAGGTCACCGGGGTGGGCTCATGTGTCTCGTCCACATGGAGCAGGGCCGTGTCGTGGGGGCGCTCGTCGGCGGCGCGCAGGGCGTGCTCGGCGTAGTTGAGGGTGGCACCGGGGAACCAGTCGGCGCCGGGCATCGAGCGGTCGCCGAGAACCCTCTCGTACGGGGTGGAGAAGCGGATGTCGAACCACTCGACGACCGCCCGCCAGAACGCTTCGAGCTCCTCGACCGACCAGCGGTGGAGCGCCGGGTACCCGCCCTCGGCCGGGGCGCCGTGGTGTTCGGCCGCCCAGGACTGGAAACGGGTGACGGCGGCCGTGGCGATGCGTTCCTCGTCCGGCTGCCAGAGCGGCTCGGTCTGCGCTGATGTCATGGGGCGGCTCCCTGGCTGTACGCGGGGTCTGCGTGTGTCCCGCGCACGTGCTGGGGTGTGCGCGCGACGCGGCTGACAGGACGATGCCATGTGATCGTCTTTCGCACCAGGGCTGCCCGCCCATGGTCCGGTAGTTGAATATGTGCTCCCACCACGGGTGAACGGCAGTTGAACGCGGCTCGTTCCGCCTTTTCCGGGTGGCAGGGTGAGCTGCATGGACGGTCGTGAGCTGCTGCGTTCGATGAAGGTGTTCGGTCCCGTGGAGGGGTTGCGGACGGTGCGGTCGGCGTGGCGGCGGCGCCGTACGGACGCGTGGGGGACGCCCCCGAGGGGGGCGGAGCGGGCCCGGGTGCCGGGGCTCGCGGAGGCGGCGGAGCCGGGGCCGGGCGGGGGGACGATCCGGTTCGCGCGGTCCTCGCTGCGGCTGTGCGTGTCGGCGGGCGGCACGGTGTTCTGGGGGTGGGACGGAGCCGGTCCGCTGCCCTCGTACGCGCTGGCCGGCGGGGCGCCCGAGCCGGATCCCCGGGCGGCCCTGGAGCCGGACACGGACGGCGGGTGGCGGATCGTGTCGGAGCGGGTGACGGTGGCGGTCTCCCGGCACGGGGCGGTGGAGATCCGGACGCCGGGCGGGCTGCTGCTCCGGCGGGACCTGCCGCCGCGCTGGTGGGAGCCGGTGGAGGCGTCCGGGGGTGCGGGTCCTGCCGAGGGCACGGGCCCTTCTGGGGCCGCGGCTCCCTCCGGGTCCAAAGACGCCTCCGGGGCCGCGCGCTGGGTGCAGCGGAGCGAGGTGCCGGCCGACGCGCGGTTCTTCGGGCTCGGCGGGCGGTCGGGGGGACTGCGGCTGCGGGACGGCTCGTACGGGCTGCGGAGCACGGCGCCCCGGGGGCGTTCCGGCCGGGGGGACGTTCCGTCGCACCTCGCCATGCCCGTGCAGTTCATCGTCTCGGACGCCGGTACGCACCTGGCGTTCCACGACAACTCCTGGAACGGCCGGGTCACCCTCTCCGAAGGCGAGGAGGGGGCCGGGTCCGGGCACGACCGGCCCGGGACCTGCGAGGTCCGGATGGAGGGCGGTCCGCTGCGCTGCTGGGTGGTGGTCGGCACCCCCGCGCGCGTCCTGCACGGCTGGGCGGCCCTCACGGGCGCGCCCGCGCTCCCGCCGTCCTGGGCGCTGGGCCCGCAGCACGCGCGCGAGGGCTCCGGGGGCGCGGCGGAGGTGCGGGGGGCGGTGGACGCGTACCGGAAGCACGGGCTTCCGCTGTCCGCCGTACACCTGGACGCCGGACACCCGGGTGCCGGGCACTCGAACGGTCTGTCCGGACTCGCGGAGGAGCTGCGGGAGGAGGACGTGCGGCTGGTGGCCGCCGCGGACCCGGCGGTGCGGGCGGAGCCCGGGGACCGGGCGCACGACGGCGACGGCCGGGAGACGAGCGGCGTGTACGGCCTGACGACGGCCCGGGCCGGATACGAGGGGCTGCGCCGGCTGCGGCCCGACGAGCGGCCCTTCCTCCTCTCGCGCTCCGGCTGGGCGGGGACGCAGCGGTACGGGGGCACCTGGGCGGGCGGGGTGGCGGCGGGGTGGCCGGGGCTGCGGGCCTCGCTCTCGCTGGTCCTGGGGCTCGGCCTGTGCGGAGTGCCGTACGCGGGGCCGGACGTGGACGGCTCCGGGGCCGACGGCGGTCCGTCGCCGGAGCTGTTCCTGCGCCGGTACCAGCTGGCGGCGTGGCTCCCGCTGTTCCGCACGCGCGCGGGGAGCGGTCCCGGGCCGCACGAGCCGTGGGAGTACGGGCCCGAGGTCCTGGAGCACGCGCGCGTGGCGCTGGCCGAACGGGAGCGGCTGCGGCCGTACTTCACGACCCTGGCGCGGCTCGCCCGGATGACGGGCGCGCCGTACGTCCGGCCGATGTGGTGGGGGACGCCGGAGGACCGGGCGCTGCGGGACTGCGAGGACGCGTTCCTGCTCGGCGACTCGCTGCTCGTGGCGCCGGTCCTGACGCACGGCGCCGACCGGCGGGCGGTGCGGCTGCCGCGCGGACGCTGGTACGACACGGCGACGGGCCGGGCGTACGAGGGGCCCGGGCAGGTGCTGCTCGACGCGCCGCTGTCGCGGGTGCCGGTCCTGGCCCGGGCGGGCGCGGTGCTCCCGGTGCGGGGCGAGGGGGGCGACCCGGTCCTGGAGGTGTGGGCGCCCGCCGCCGGGCGGACGGGCGGGGGGCTCGTCGTACGGGACACGGGGGACGGCTGGGAGCCGGCCGAGATCGAGCGGTACCAGTCGCGCCTCGTGGACGGGCGGGTGGTGGTGGAGCGGGTGACGGACGACGGGGTGGCGGAGCCGGGGCTGCCGGTGCGGGTGCGGGGGCTTTGACCGGCTGGGTCCGCCGGTGCGGGGGCCGGGTCCCGGCGGACCGTGGCCCCTCAGCCGTACTCCCCCGCGAACCACTTCCGCACCGCCTCCGTGTGGAGCGGGAAGGCCAGTTCCCCCGGGGCCCGGAGGAGGTGGTGGCCGCTGGTCTCGTCCGTCGGGGCCGAGGCGGGCAGGGAGGAGGCCGGGCGCGCCGGGAGGAGGCCGAAGAGGAGGAGGTGGCCGGCCGTGGAGCTCATCGCGTCGGCGAGGCGGACCTCCTCGGCGGCGGCCTCGATGCCGGTCTCCTCGCGCAGTTCGCGGGCGACGGCGGCGTGCCAGTCCTCGCCGTGGTCGATGAAGCCGCCGGGGAGGGCGACCCCGCCCCGCCGGGGCTCGATGGTGCGGGTGATGACGACGAGGCCCGTGCCGTCGGCGTCCGTGACGGGCAGGAGGGCGACGGCGACGGGCAGCGGGTTGCGGTAGGCGGTGCGGCCGCAGCCCGGACAGGTGCGGGGCCAGCCAGCGTCGGCGGGGTGGGCCGCGCCGCAGGAGGAGCAGTGGGAGTTCTGCGCGGTCGAGTCGGTCATGGCCGGGTCCCTCACGGTCGGGCGCTGCGGGGCGGGTGCTGCGCGGTCGAGTGCTTCACGGACAGGTGTTTCACGGCCCGACCGTATGCGATCGCCCTTTCCCGGCGCTGCCGGAACTGGTAGACGGGGCCCATGACAGGTCTCACCTCTCTTCTCCGTACCCTCTCCGTCGCGGCCGCCGGGCTGGTCGCCCTCGCCGCCGCTCCCCCGGCCCCGGCCGCGCCGGAGCCCAGGGCACCGCGGGAGTTCGTGGCCCTCGACTCCGTGGACCGGACGATCCTCCAGGAGATGCGCTACGCGACGCCGCACAACTTCACGGGCGTGCCGGTGGACGGCTACCGCCAGCCGCTGTGCGTCCTGACCCGTCCGGCGGCGGAGGCGCTGCACCGGGCGCAGGTGCGGCTCCTCGCTCGGGGCTACACGCTGAAGGTGTACGACTGCTACCGGCCGCAGCGGGCCGTCGACCACTTCGTGCGGTGGGCGGAGGACCTGGAGGACGAGCGGATGAAGAAGGAGTTCTATCCGCTCGTCGACAAGTCGAGGCTGTTCGCGGACGGTTACATCGCGGAGAAGTCCGGGCACAGCCGGGGTTCGACGGTGGACCTGACGATCGTGCGGCTGCCGGCGCTGCCCACGCGCGCGTACCGGCCGGGCGAGAGGCTCGTGGAGTGCTACGCGCCGAAGGCGGAGCGGTTCCCCGACAACTCCGTGGACATGGGGACGGGTTACGACTGCTTCGACACGCGCTCGCACACCGACGACCCGCGGATCACGGGTGTGCGGCGGGCCAACCGGCAGTTGCTCAAGGGGGTGCTCGCCGAGCAGGGGTTCGTGAACCTGCCGGAGGAGTGGTGGCACTTCACGTTCGAGCCGGAGCCGTTCCCCGACACCTTCTTCGACTTCCCGGTGGCGCGGAGGTCGGTGGCCGGGCACTGAGCCTCCCGGTGCGGGGTCCCCTTCCGGGACCCCGCACCGGGGGTCAGGAGGTGGCGGCCGCGTGGGTGCGGTCGGCGAGGACGAGGGCGTGTTCGACGACCGCCACGAGGACGTTCTTCACGGACTCGCGGTCCCGGGCGTCGCACATGACCAGCTCGACCTCGGGGTCGAGGTCGAGGGCTCCGCGCACGCTCTCGGCGGGGAACCGCTGGGCGCCCTCGAAGCAGTTGACGGCCACCGTGAACGGGATGCCGCGCCGCTCGAAATAGTCGATGGCCGCGAAGCTGTCCTCCAGGCGGCGGGTGTCCGCGAGGACGATCGCGCCCAGGGCCCCCTGGGCCAGCTCGTCCCAGAGGAACCAGAAGCGGTCCTGGCCGGGCGTGCCGAACAGGTACAGGACGAGGTCCTCGCGCAGCGTGATCCGGCCGAAGTCCATGGCGACCGTGGTGGTCGTCTTGGACTCGACGCCGTGCAGGTCGTCGACGGGCCGCCCCGCCTCGCTGAGCATCTCCTCGGTCCGCAGGGGCCTGATCTCGCTGACCGCGCCCACCAGGGTCGTCTTGCCGACCCCGAACCCGCCGGCGACGAGGATCTTCAGGGTCACCGGTTCGACGAAGGGCTTGGTGCGGCTAGAGCGCCCGAAGGCCATTGATCACCTCGCGGAGGATGTTCACGTCCGGCAGCTCGGCCGGCGGAACGGGGCGGGTCACGTGGACGAGTTCGTCCTCGACGAGGTCGCCGACGAGGACCCGGACCACCCCGACGGGGAGGTCGAGTCCGGCGGCGAGCTCGGCGATCGACTGGGGCTGCTCGGAGCAGCGTTCGACGATCTCCACGTGTTCCGGGGAGAGCGTCTGGTCCCGGCCGGGGTCTTCGGCGGCGGGTTCGGGGACGACCAATGCGATCAGGTCGAGCCGGTGGCGGGTGGCGGCGCTCGTCCGGCCACGGGTCATCGCGTACGGACGGACCACCGGTCCGGCCTCGTCGTCGAACCAGTGGTGGGGGCGCGGGGTCCGCTCCTCCGCCGTCCGGTTCCGCTCGGCTGCGTCACTCATGCCGTCCCACTCACCCTCCCGAGGGCAGTCCGGTCCGGGGGGCCGTCGCGAGGTGGGCCCCGACCCGCTTCACCATCAGCGTCATCTCGTAGGCGACCTGGCCGACGTCGGAGTCGGCGTCCGCGAGCACCGCCAGGCAGCTGCCGTCGCCGGCGGCCGTGACGAAGAGGAAGGCGTCCTCCAGCTCGACGACCGTCTGGCGCACCTTGCCGGCCTCGAAGTGGCGGCCGACGCCCTTGGCGAGGCTGTGGAAGCCGGAGGCGACGGCGGCCAGGTGCTCGCCGTCCTCCCGGGTCAGGTCCTGGGAGGCACCGGTGGCAAGGCCGTCGCTGGAGAGCACCAGGGCCTTGCGGATGGAGCCGACGCGCTGGACGAGTTCGTCGAGGAGCCAGTTCAGTTCGCCGTTTCCGGAGGTCGTGCTGGGTGCTGCGGCGTTCGGTGCGGTCATCGACCGTCCCCCTCGGGTGTCGTTCCTGGTGCTGCCGGGTCGTCAGGGTCGGTGGTGTGCCGTCGTCCGCGCTGCCAGCCGCGCTGCATGGCGGCCATGCGGGCGCGCACCTCCTCGGCGTCGCGTTCGAAGGAGTCCGGTCCGGCGGGCGCGGCGGTCTCCTTGTCGGTGCCGGCCTTGCGGTCGGCCTCGCGCAGCTGGGGCGCGAGGCTGGCCTGACGGACGCGGCGGGGCAGGCCGTCGAAGAGCGCGGGAGCGGGCGCCTCCGGCGGGGCGGGGTCGGTCGCGGGCGGTACGGGACCACTCTGCGGGCGCGCGGGGCCTTCCGGCGGCTGTACGGGGCTTCCCCGGCGTACGGGGTTCTCCGGGCGCGCGGGGCCTTCCGGGCGTACGGGGGTCTCCGCACGCGCGGGGCGCGCGGGGCTCTCCGGGCGGACCGGGACGAGGGTGGGGCCCTGGCGGTCCTCGTGGCCGGGGCCGTTGCCCGGGCGGCCCGGGGTGGGGTGGGCGCGGCCGGGGAGCGGGTGGGAGCGGTCGGGGCCGTCGAGGCGCCGGCCGTGGTCCACGACGAGCGTCGGGGTGTGGCGGCGCGGCAGCGGCACGGGGCGGCGGGCGGTCCCGTCGGTGGTCCCCTCCTCCTCGCGGCCGGCGGTGGTCCGGTCCGGGGCCTGCTCGTGCTGCTCGCCCGCGGGGGCGAGGCCGGCGCGGCGCCGGTCCCGGGGCTTGAAGAGGCCGCCGCGCTCGCTCTCGGTGTCGAGGAGGTCCGCGGACCGGTCGAGGAGCACGTCGAAGTCGTCGTCGAGCGGGGCCTCCAGCTCGACCGGGCCGTCGAGGGGCGCGGCGGTGACGTCGGGGACCCGGGCGAGCGCCGGGCGGCGGACGGGCAGCGCGGCGGAGTCGCCGTCGGCGTGGTCGGACGCCTTGCGGTCCAGGCGGAAGCCGGCGCCCTCCGTCTCGGGCGCGTCGGTGAGCAGCGCGGCCGGGATGAAGACGACCGCGGTGGTCCCCCCGTACGGGGACGTCTGGAGCGAGACGCGGACGTTCTGGCGCTGGGCGAGCCGGCTGACCACGAAGAGGCCGAGGCGGTCGGTGTCCGAGAGCTCGAACTCGGGGGTCTCGGCGAGCCGGAGGTTGGCGTCGAGCAGGGCGTCGGGGTTCATGCCGAGGCCGCGGTCGTGGATCTCCAGGGTGAAGCCGTTGGCGACCCGCTCGCCGAGCACCTGGACGGCGGTGTGCGGGGGCGAGAACACGGTGGCGTTCTCGAGGAGTTCGGCGATGAGGTGGGTGAGGTCGGCGACGGCGGGGCCGCCCACGCCGAGGCGGGGAAGGCGGCGCACCTCGATCCGCTCGTAGTCCTCGACCTCGGCGACGGCGGCGCGGACGACGTCCATGAGCTGGACGGGCTTGCGCCACTGGCGGGAGGGGGCGGCGCCGGACAGGATGACGAGGCCCTCGGCGTGCCGCCGCATGCGGGTGGTGAGGTGGTCGAGCCGGAAGAGGTCGGCCAGTTCGTCGGTGTCCTCCGTGCGCCGCTCCATGGTGTCGAGGAGGGTGAGCTGGCGGTGGAGCAGGACCTGGTTGCGGCGGGCCAGGTTGACGAAGACCTCGGAGACGCCGCGGCGCAGCTCCGCCTGCTTGACGGCGGCCTCGACGGCGGCGCGCTGGAGGGTGTTGAGGGCCTGGCCGACCTGGCCGACCTCGTCCTCCCCGTAGCGCAGGTGGGGCACTTCGGTGGTGACGTCGACCTGCTCGCCGGCGGCGAGCCTGCGCATGACGCTGGGCAGGCGGACCCCGGAGACCTCCTGCGCCTCCTTCCGGAGGCGGCGCAGGTCGCGGACGAGTTCGCGGCCGATGCGGACGGAGATGACGATCGAGGCGAGCAGGGCGAGGAAGCCGAGGACGCCGGCGACGCCGACCTTGAGGAGGACGCTGTACGCGGCGGGCTGGACGCGTTCCTGGTAGCGGTCGCCCGCGGCGGTGTTCTCGCGGGCGAGGACGTCGAGGACGGGACCGGCCTGGTCCTGCCAGCGGGCGGCGGTGACGGCGCGCGGGCTGTCGGTGGGGCCCTGTTCGACGACGGCGTTCTCGGCGGTGCGCAGCGCCAGGGTCTCGGGGCCGCGCCAGAACTTCTCGAAGCGGTCGCGCTCGGCGGCCGGCAGGAGTTCGAGGTTGACCTCGTAGAACTGCTTCCGGTTGGCGATCAGGTCGGATATCGCGCGGATCTCCTGGGCGGTGACGCGGTCCGCGACGAGCGCGGAGAGCACGAGGGCGTCCTCGCGGGAGAGCAGTTCGCGGGCGCGGGTGATGCCGACGAGGGCGCGGCCCTGCTTGTCCATCTCCACGTTCTCCAGGGCGTGGAGGGTGATGAGGAAGCTGTAGCAGGGGTCGACGAGCCGGTTGTAGAAGTCGAGGGCCTGCACGCGGCCGATGCTGCGGTTCTCCACGGAGCGGCGGAGCGATTCGAGGCCGTCGAGCGCTTCGAGGAGGCTGTCGATCCGCTGGGCGGTGACGGGCCGCATCTCCTCGCGGACGCCGGGTTCGGCGGCGTTGGCGCGGATGCGGGCGATCTGCCGGTCGGTGGCCCTGCGGGTCTCCTGGAGCGAGCCGAGGGTCTCGGAACCGCGGGGGTCGGCGAGGTAGATGAGCGACTGCCGGCGTTCGAGCTGGATGACCCGGGCGGTGTCCTCCAGCGGGTAGCCGACCTTGTCGACGATGTAGCCGACGTCGAGGAGCTGGTCGGCCTCGCGGCCGGTGAGGACCGTGGCGAAGCCCCACAGGCCGGTGAGGGAGACGAGCGGTACGAGCAGCAACGCCACGATCTTCCTGCGGATGGACTTCCCGCGAAAGCGCATGGCCTCCCCCAGCTCGGCCCCCGTTCGTCGCGAGGGTCCTTCACTTCGTGACGTCGGGCGTCAACACACGGCGTCAACCTTGAGTTTCAACAAACGGCGGCGCGAGCCTACTACTGCATCGCGGCCATCCCGAAGGTGTGTCCGGGCTATTTTCAGCCTGTCGAGTGAGCGTTGATCATGAGATGTCCTGTTATTCAGGGAGTTGGGATCGGTCACTGTGGCGCAGGACACCTGATGACGTGCGGCTCCGCCAACCTGCGGAGATGGCTGGAACTGTGCGTTCCGCTCGGACGGGGTCTCGCGTCCGCCCCTGAGGGGACGAAACCTTTTCCCTCTGTGGTGCGTCAATGGGTACGGGGAGTGTTCTGTCCGCGTAAAGGCGCTCACAACGGGCAGCCGTTCCCTGGAGTCGTTCAGTGGTGGGGAGTGACAGGACAATGGAACACGAGGCGCGGTCGGCGGGGCAGTTGTGGGTGGAGGACGAGCGGGGCCGGCAGCGGATGCCGGATCCGGTGCGCGACGCCGCGGTGCGTGCCGTACTGCTCACGTCGGTGACCCTCATCCAGGCGGTGGTGGCGTTCTTCTGCAGCCTGGCGGGTTCATGGCTGGCCTTTCCGATCACGATCACCGCGGTGGTGTCGACGGTCGTGGCCACCTGGAGCGTCCTCGACGTCTGGGTCACCCGTCAGGTGTGGCGCCAGCGCAACGGCGTGGTGTCGGAGCCGAGCAGCACGGCGCGTCCGCCGCTGCGGGCGCGGCGCGAGGAGGGCCGGGTGGAGGCGGCGCCGCTGTCCGAGGCGGCCTGAGCAACGAGTGACACGGAGAACGGCCCGGCCCCCTGTCGAGGGGGCCGGGCCGTTCTCCGTGTCACGGACGCCCGATTTCACGGACGCCCGATTTCACGGACGTCCGGTTACGCGGCGTCCGTCGGGGCCGGGTCGTCGGACTGGTGGCGGCGGAACATGCGCGTCGCCGTGATCTCGCCGTGGATCGCCTCCCCCTCCGGGTCGGTCCGCGGAAGCCCCGGGCGCAGGTGCTCCTCCACGCTGATGTACTTCAGTCCCGCCCGCAGGTCGGCGTCGTTGCGGAGCCGGATCACCAGCGGGAACTCGGCGAGCGCGGTCGTGTCGAACAGGCCCGTCGTGTACAGGAGCTGGACGCCCAGCGCGTCCGACACGGCCCGCTGGAGCTCCAGGAGGTACGTGGCGTTGGCGCGGCCGATCGGGTTGTCCAGGAACAGCGTGCCCGCGTGCCGGTGCTTGTCGCGGCCCCGGTCGTTGGAGCGGAGCGCCGCCATCGTGCAGTACAGGGCGATGGCCGCGGTGAGGAGCTGGCCGCCGGAGAAGACGTCGCCCATCTGCCCGACGGGGACCCGCTCGGCGCGCAGCACCGCGTCCGGCTTGAGGATCTCGACGGAGACGCCCTTGGGCTCCAAGGCCGCCTGCACGCCCCGGAGCAGCAGGGACATGCCGTCGCGGCGCAGGTCGGAGTTCTTCTTCACGGCGGCGCGGGTGGCCTCGTCGACGACCTCGCCGAGCCGCTCCGCGAGGGTGGCCTGGTCGGGCTCCTCGAAGCGGATCCGCAGGAACTCCTGGCCGGACCACTCGCCCAGGCCCTCGGGGAGCCGGGAGAGCCGCTGGGCCGAGCGGAGGGTCGCGAGGGAGGACTCGACGAGGCCGCGGAGGCGGTCCACGATCGAGTCCCGGTTGCGCTCCAGCTGCTCCAGCTCGTCGGTGAGGACCCGCAGCCGGGGCGCGAAGGCCTCGGCCCACTTGGCGGCGTGCTCGGGGAGCGCGGACGCCGGGAGTTCGCGGATCTGCTGGCGGGCCGGGGTGCGGACCTGCTCGTAGCGGGTGGAGTTGGCGTGCCGGACGAGGACGTCGCTCGCCTCGCGCACGGCGGCGTCGGCGGCGGACAGCTCGCCGGTCCGGCCGCGCAGGGCCCGGCGCGCCTCGGCCGCCGTCGTACGGGCCTCCTCCAGGGTGCCGGGGTACGGCTCGGTCTCCTCCCGCTCCTCGTCCGCGTGGTCGCGGAGCTGGTCCCGGAGCAGGGCCGCCGTCTCGTCGAAGCCGCCGGCCGCGTCCTCGGCGGCCCGGTGGTCCCGGAGCAGTCCGGCGTGGGCGGCGCGGGCCGACTCCAGGGCGGCGCTGCGGGCGGCGAGTTCGGCGGTGGCGGTGCGCAGGAGGGCCTGGGCGCGCTCGGCGTCGGCGGGGACGAGCTCCTCGGGCAGCTCGGTGTGCGCCCCGCCGTCCTCGGGGGCGAGGCGCTCGGCCTCGCCGCGGAGCCGGCCGAGCTTCTCGCTCGCCTCCGACGCGCGGGTCTCCAGCATCTGGACCAGGGACTCGGCGCGGGCGGCGGCCGCCTGCCGGGACGGGCCGTCGGCGCCGTCGGTGGACTCCAGGAGCTGCTCGGCGCGGGTGCGGACCTTGTTGGTGAGGCGGTTCAGCTCGGCGAGGGCGGCGGACTCGTCGCTCTCGGCGCGGGCCTGCTCGGCGCGCAGGTCGGCGCCGACGCCGACCTTCTCGTACAGCTGGGAGGCGGCCCGGTAGGCCTCGCGGAGGGTGGGCAGGGCGGTGCGGGGCGCGGTCGCGTCCGCCTCGGGGAGGGGGTCGGGGGCGCCCGCGATCTCGGCGCGCTCGGCGCGCAGGGCGCGGGCGGTGCGGTGGGCGTCGTCGGCGGCGCGCTGGGCGGCGCGGCGGTCCTCGTCGGCGGCGCGGGCGCGCTCCAGGCAGGTCTGGGCGCGGGCCTCGGACTCGGCGGCGTCGTCGGCGAGTTCGCGGAGCCTGGCCTGCCAGGCGGACCGCTCGCGCAGCCGGAACGCCAGACCGGCGAGGGCGTCGGCGACCCGGCGGGCGCGCTGGGCGGCCTCCTGGCGCTCGTCGCGGACGCGGGTCGCCTCGGCGGCGGTCTCGTCGGCCTCCGCGCGGGCGGTACGGGCCTCTTCGAGGGCCGCGGCGGCCGTTTCGGCGCCCTCGCGGGCGGTCTCGGCGGCGGCGGCGAGTTCGGTGAGCATGCCGGGCGGGCAGTCGGCGCGCCAGGCGCCGATCCGGGCGGCGAGGGCGCGGTCGCCGGCGAGGCGGGCCGCGAGGGCGCGGATCTCCTCGTCGCGGGCGGCGGCACGCGCACGCAGGGCGTGCCGCTCCTCGTCGGCGGCGTGCTCGTCGTGCATGGCCGGGTTCGGCGGTACGAGGAAGACGCCGGAGTCCTCGCCGTCCGCGCGCGCCGGTACGGGGGCGAGCAGGGCGGCGGCGGTGCCGACGGCGACGGCGGAGCGGGGCAGCAGGGCGGCGGCGGCGAGGACCTCGCGGGCGCGCCCGTACGAGACGGGGTCGGTGATCACGACGCCGTCGACGAGTTCGGGGCGGGCGGCGAGCACGCGCGCGTGGTCGGCGGGGTCCACGGCCTGGGCGAGGTAGCGCCAGCCGGGGAGGGCGGGGATGCCGTGCTCGCCGAGGTGTTCGACGGTGGCGAGGACGTCGGGTCCCGGCGGCAGCAGGCCGCCGTCGCCGAGGGCGCCGAGGATGCGGGAGTCGTCGGCGGCGGCGGTGCGCAGTTCGAAGAGCTGCCGCTCGGCGGAGGCGACGGCCCCGTCGAGCAGGGAGCGCAGCTCGTCGGCGGACCGGTCGAGGTCGGTGACGGTGAGCGGTCCGCCGTGGGCCGTGCCGTCGTCCCCGGCGGGGTGCCCGCCCGAGGGCAGGCCCAGGAGTTCGGCGAGGCGCTCCTCGGCGGCGAGGGACTCGGCGGCGCGGCGCTCCGCGTCGTGGGCGTTCCCCGCGGCCGCGGCGGCGTCGGCGGCGCGGGCGGCGGCGAGTTCGGCGCGGGTCTCGGCGGCGGCGGCCCCCCGCGCGCGCTCGATGGCGGCGGCGGCGGCCTCGCGGGCCGTGTCCCAGGCGGCGACCGCGGTCTTCTCGGCGTCGCTGGCGGCGAGCGCGGCGCGGGCCGGGTCGGCGTCGGGCGCGGTGTCGTCGAGCCAGCCGGCCCGTACGGCCTCGGCGGTCTCCTGCTCGACCTCGGCGAGCCGCTGGCGCAGGTGGCCGGCCTCGCTGCGGGCCCGCTGGGCCTCGGTCGCGGCGGCGGTGGCGTCGCGGTGGGCGGTCTCGCCCGCCTCCTGGAGGGCGGTGGAGCGCTCCTCCTCCTCCGCCGCGTGCCGCTCCCCCTCTTCGGCGGCGGCGGCGAGGGCCCGTACGAGGTCGGCGGCGGCCGTGGCGCGGGCCGCGAGGGCGGGGGCGGCGTCCCGTTCGGCCTCGCGGATGGCGGCGGCCACGCGCGCGGAGCGGTCGCCGGCGGCGCGGTGGCGGAGCACGGCCTCGGCGGCCTGCCAGGCGGAGTGCAGGGTGCGGGCGTCGGTGAGTTCGCGGCGCTGGGAGGCCGCGCCCTTCTCGGCGGCGGCCAGCGCCAGGGAGGCGTGCCGGTAGGCGAGTTCGGCGGCGATGAGGGCGCTGCGGCCGCGGGCGTCCTCGGCCTCGGCGACGGCGTGGGCGGCGGAGGTGACCTGCTGGGCGAGCTCGGCGCCCCGGCCGCGCTCCTCGGCGGCGCGGGCGGAGAGCCGGCGGGCGAGGGTGCGGGTGCGGCGCTCGGCGGCGGTGTGGACCTCGCGCGCGTGGGCCCGGGCTCCGGCGGCCTCGACGATCCGGTTCAGGAGGTCCGCGGAACCGGCCGTGAAGTCGCGTTCGGCGGTCAGTTCGGCGCGGCGGCCCAGCTTGTTGCCGAAGCCGCCGACGAGGTCGGCGAGGCCGTCGGTGTCCCGGGTGTCGGTGACGGCGCGCAGCAGCAGGTCGGTGAAGTCGGAGTCCTTCTTGACCGCGAAGAGCCCGGCGGCCTCGCCCTCGTCGGCGTTCATCTCGCGCTGGTAGCGGAAGAGTTCGGGGTCGAGGCCGAGTTCGCCCAGGTGCTCGTTCCAGCGGTCGTGGATCTCCTCCCAGACGACCTCCAGGTGCGGGTAGGCCTTGCCGGCCTCGGTCAGCGCGTCGCGGAAGCCCTTCATGGTGCGGCGGCGGCCGCGCGCGCCGGAGGCGCCCTCGACGGGCGGGCGGACCGACGTGGCCTCGGCGACGGGGAGGTTGTCCAGGCTGAGGCCGGGCCCGGGCCGGAAGGAGTACCAGGCCTCGGCGAACTTCCGCGGGTCGTTGGAGACCTGGCGGCCGCGCCACTCGCTGGCCTTGCCGACGACGACGAGTTCGCCGGTGAGGGTGTGCTGCCACTCCAGGGCGACGTGACCGCAGTCGTCGGCGAGGAGGAACTTGCGCAGCACGCCGGAGCTGGCGCCGCCGAGGGTGTTGCGGTGGCCGGGGAGCATGACCGAGAAGATCAGCTTGAGGAGGACGGACTTGCCGCCGCCGTTCTCCAGGAAGAGCACGCCCGCGGGGGCCGGGCGGCGCGGCGGGCCGACCGGCTCGTCCTCGAAGAACTCCGCCTGGGTGGGGGCGGGGTGGGGCACCGGGGCGCCGACTCCGCGCAGGTCCAGGACCGTGTCGGCGTAGCGCGCGCCGGCGGGGCCGATGGAGTAGAGGCGGACCCGGGACAGCTCGTACATGGCGGGGACTCTCGTGCTGGGAAGGTCGGTGGGGCGGCGGGACCGCGCGGGACGTGGGCGGGGCTACGAGTGGAACGGGAGGCCCGCGTCGGCCGCGAGCTCCAGGTCGTCGCCCTCGGGCGGCGGCAGGAGGGTCGCGGAGCCGTCGCTGACGGGGACGACGCCGAGGTCGAGGAGTTCGGCCATGGCGGCGGAGCCGGCCATGTCGCGGACCTGGAGCTGGTAGCGGGCGGTGGTGCGGTAGGAGCCGCCGCCCTCGTCGCCGGTGCGCTGGAGGAAGCCGGAGTCGGTGAGGAACGCGGCGGCCTTGCCGACGATGCCGGTGGTGGAGCCGGCGAGCCTGCGGGCGTCCTTGGTGGCGCCGGTGGCGCTGCGGCGGGCGTAGGTCCGCCAGGCGGCCTCCAGGCCGGGGGCGCCGGAGGCCGGGTCGGTGTTCTCGCCCTCCTCCTCGGCGCGCTGTTCGAGGCGCAGGCAGGCCTGGCGCACGAAGGCGTCGACGCCGTTGACGGTGAACCGGCCGATGTAGGAGTCGTCGGCGAGGTCCTCGGGGCGGGGGAAGGCCATGGCGGCGACGGCGAGGTGGGCCAGGCCGTGCAGGAACCGGTCGGCGGAGTCCGTGGAGGCGCGGCGGGCGTAGTCGCCCATGCGGACGGCGAAGACGGAGTCCTCGCCGGCGGTGACGGCCATCCCCGCGCGCGGGGAGACCTCCAGGACGACGAGGCCGAGGCCGGTGGCGACGGCGTCGGCGAGGCGCGCGAAGGCGGGGTCCTCGCGGTAGCGGCGCAGGAGTTCGGCGTATTCGGCGTCGCGGGCCGGGAGCAGCTTGGGCTGGAGTCCGAAGGAGACGAGCCGGGCCGCGTCGGCGGCGTCGGCGGGGGTGACCGCGGGGCCGCCGGACGCGGCGGGGGCGGCGGGGGCCTGCGGGGGCTCCTGCCTGTTCCATGCGTCGGCGTGCGGGGGCTCCTGCTCGCTCCACGCGTCGGCGTGCTCGGCGTGGGTCTCGCTCACGGCTGGGGCTCCTCGGGACGGTTCTCGGTCGGTACGGCGCGGTCGGCGGGCCGGGGTACGGGCAGCGGGACGGGGGTGACGGCGGCCGGGGCGGCGGCCCTCTCGGCGGGGGCGGGCGGTTCGTCCGTGAGCCGCACGGCCCGTACGGAGGGGAGGTCGCCCCGCCGCGCGGTCCCGGCGCGGGAGGGCCCGGGCAGGGGGACGGTGCCGAGGCGGGGGCGGGGGCGGGTGCGGGGGGCCGGGGCGGCTTCGGCGTCCGGCTCGGCTTCGGGCGCCGGTTCCCGTACCGGCTCCGGTGCCGTGGCTTCCGGCCGTGGCGCCGGAAGGGCCGTGGCTCCGGGTACGACGGCGGTTCCGGGCATGGCGACGGCTCCGGGTACGACGGCGGCCTCGGGTACGACGGTGTCCGGCGGGTCGGTCGGGTCCGGCGGGTCGGTCGGGGCGGGGCCGGACCCCTCCGTACAGGAGGGCGGGGTGGCGGGGGGTACGAGGGTCACGTCGCCTCCGTGCGGTCGGCGGCCATGCCCGCCGCGTCGAGGAGTGCCGTACCGACGACGAGGTCGGCGCCGCCGAACTCGGGGTCGTCGAGCGGGGTGCCGTCGTCGACGGCGAAGAGCAGTCGCTCCTCGCCCTGGCGGTAGGCGGTGCCGACCGGGGGGCTCGCCGCGTGGACGGCGAGGAGGGCGACGAGGTACGGCAGGTCGGGGTCGATGGCGCGGGCCTCGGCGAGCAGGCCGGAGAGGCGGCGCGGGGCGTCGTGCTCCAGGTCGAGCATGCGCATGGCGTGTCCGAGCTGCTCCTCGCTGAAGCGGGAGTCGTCGGGGGTGGCGATCAGGTCCGGCTCGGGCATCTCCGCGCCGAGGTGCTCGCGCTCGACGGGCGGGGTGAGCAGCAGGTCGACGAGGTCGCCGAGGCGGACGGATGCGGGGGTGCGCAGGCCGGTGCCGTGGGCGAAGAAGGCGTCGGTGGCGCGGGTGGCCTGCTCGACGGGGAGCGTGAGGAGCGGGGCGACCAGCTGTCCGTACAGGTCGAGTCCGGTGTACGCGGTGGGGACGGCGAAGGCCTGGCGGTCCTGTTCGGCGCGGAAGAGCGGCCCGGCCTCCAGGAGGCGGGACTGGAGCTGGGTGTGGCGCCGGATGCAGTCCTTGACGATGTCGACGAGTTCGGCGGCGCGCCGCTTGTGCTCCGCCGTCTTCGCGTCGGTGGCGGCCTCGGCCTCGTCGCGCGCCCTGCGGATGTTGGTGAGGATCGCGTTCTCGTGGCGGTAGCGGTCGGCCACGTGGTCGAGCGCCTCGGCGATCATGTCGGGGACGGTCCGGAGCCAGTCGACAGCGCGGACGTTGCGCCGGGTGGCCTCCAGGGTCCTGCGGAGGGTCTCGGCGTACTGCACGGTCCGGTAGCGGGCCTGCTCGGCGGCGAGTTGGGCGTCGGCGAGGCGGCCCCGGTTGATGAGGACCTCCAGCTTCACCTCGGCGGCGATCTGGGCGCTGGTGACGTCCGTGTCGAGGGCGCCGACGAGGACGTTGACCGCTTCGTCGGTGGTGCGGAGGTAGACCCCGCCCCCGTATCCCGGGACCTCCTCGACGAGTTTGAAGTCGTAGTCCCTGCGGACGTAGACGCCGTCGGTGCCGAAGGTGCCGTAGACGGCGCGGAAGCCGCGGTCGACGCTGCCGACGTTGATCAGGTTCTCCAGGACCCAGCGGGCCACGCGCTCGTGCTCGGCGGCGGGGCGCCCGGGGGCCTGGGCGGCGACGCGGGGCAGCAGGCGGGCGACCATCTGCTCGTGGTCGGCGCCGGTGTCGAAGTCCATGTTCAGGGTGATCAGGTCGATCGCGGCGAGGGCCACCTCGGCCATCGCGTAGACCGTGTACTCGCCGGCCAGGTTCGCCTTGCGGGCGTCCAGGTCGTGCAGCGGGGCGGTGCACGCGAGCGCGCGGAGCCGCCGCGCGAGCCCTTCGTCGGCGGCCGGGCCCTGCGCGGGCCGCGGCCCCGCGCTGAGCTGGGGCGGAGCGAGGTCCGTCGAGGCAGGCGAAGTCACGGTGCACAGATTAGGTCCTCACCCTGACAACGGTCGAAACCGTGCGGATGCGCCCGGGCCTCCGGGGTTCAGCGGCGGGCGTCCGGCGGGGTGCCGGCGGCCCGGGCGCAGGCGTCCGCGACCCGGGCGAGGGAGTCGTCGAGGTAGCGGGCGAGGAGGCGTTCCGCCGTGCCGCGCTCGCCGGCGCGCAGGGCGCCCAGGATCTCCCGGTTCCGCGCGAGGAACGGCTCGTGGAGGGTGCGCGGGTCGTCGACGAGGTGGAAGGCGAGGCGGAGTTCGGCGAGGACGCCGCGCATGAGTTCGTCGGTACGGGCGCTGCCCGCGAGGGCGACGAGTTCGCGGTGGAAGTGGATGTTGGCCGTGGAGACGCCGTCCCAGTCGTCGGCGCCGGCGGCGGCCTCGCCCTCCGCGACGGCGGCGGCGAGCCCGTCGAGGGCGAACGGTCCCCGCCCCAGGCCCCGGACGACGGCGCATTCGACGAGCCTGCGGACGCGGTGGATGTCGGCCACGTCGTCGGCGGTGAGGACGCGGACGAAGACGCCCCGGTTCAGTTCGTGGACCAGGAGGCGCTCGTGGGTGAGGAGGCGGAAGGCCTCCCGCAGGGTGTTGCGGGACACGCCGAGGGCGCCGCCGATCCCGTCCTCGGAGAGCCGGACGCCGGGCGCGAAGCGGCCCTCGGCGATGCGGGTGCGCAGGATGTCCGCGACCCGCTCCGCCGTGCTCGTGCGCCCGAGCAGCGCGCGGTCGTCCGCCAGGTCCCCGGCTCCGTCGCCCGCCCGTCCCGCCACGGCGCTTCCTCCCTCTCCGTCGTCGGCGCTCCCCCGGCGTCCGCCGCCGGTCCGGCCGCACGGAAGTCAACCGCACAGCGGTGGACGGGACAACACGCTTCCCGCCGGGACCGCTCCTCGCCGGACTCTCATCGGACTCTCGGCTGCTTCCCGGCGACTTCTCGGCTGCTTCCCGGCGACTTCTCGGCTGCTTCCCGGCGGCTTCCCGGCTGCTTCTCGCCGGACTCTCGGCGGCTTCTCGGCGCATTCTTGTCGGATCGTTCAACGATCCTCTACGTTGAGAGCACCTGACGATCCCGCCGTGCCCGCGCGGGCACGCCCCACCCCGCGAGGCGCAGATGAGCACGAACCGGGTGTCGATCGACCTCAACGCCGATCTCGGCGAGGGCTTCGGCCGCTGGACCCTGACCGACGACGAGGAACTCCTGTCCGTGGTCACCAGCGCCAACGTGGCCTGCGGCTTCCACGCCGGGGACGCGGCCACCATGCGGCGCGTGTGCGAGCTCGCGGCCGCGCGGGGGGTGCGGATCGGGGCGCAGGTCTCCTACCGCGACCTGGCCGGCTTCGGGCGGCGGTCGATGGACGTCCCGGCGGCGGAGCTGGCCGCCGAGGTGGCGTACCAGATCGGCGCCCTGGAGGTCTTCGCCCGGGCGGCGGGCTCCCGGGTCGCGTACGTGAAGCCGCACGGCGCCCTCTACAACCGGGTGGTCCGGGACGACGAGCAGGCGGGGGCGGTCGTCGAGGGCGTCCTGCTCGCGGACCGGACGCTGCCGGTCCTGGGGCTGCCCGGGTCCCGGCTGCACGAGGCCGCCGCGGCGGCCGGGCTCCCGGTCGTCGCCGAGGCCTTCGGCGACCGGGCCTACCGGGCGGACGGCTCCCTGCTGCCGCGCGGGCACGAGGGGGCGGTCGTCACCGATCCCGCCGAGGTCGTGGAGCGGTCGGTGGCCCTGGCCCGGCTCGGGACGGTCACCGCGCACGACGGGGCCTCCGTGGCCGTCCGGGCCCGTTCGCTCTGCCTGCACGGGGACACCCCGGGCGCGGTGGAGCTGGCCCAGCGGGTCCGGGAGGGCCTCGAAGCCTCCGGGGTGCGGGTGGAGGCCTTCGTATGAGCGAGGACCTCTCCGGGGCCCCTTCCACGGACGTACGCGTGCGCGTGCTGCGCGTGGGCGAGCGGGCGCTGCTCGTGGAGCTGGACGGCGGCGCCGAGGCGGAGGCGTTCCACGCCGAGGTGCTGCGGCGGCGGGCCGCCGGTGCCCTGCCCGCCGTGCGGGAGGTCGTGCCGGCGGCGCGGACCGTGCTGCTCGACGGGGTGGCGGACCCGGACCGGCTCGCGGCCGAGCTGCCGGGCTGGGAGGTGGGGCCGCTCTCCGCGCGCGTGGAGCGGGTCGTGGAGGTGCCGGTCCGCTACGACGGGCCCGACCTGGCGGAGGTCGCCGCGTACTGGGGCGTGTCCGTCGAGGAGGCGGTGCGGATCCACACGGCGGCCGACTTCCGGGTCGCCTTCTGCGGGTTCGCGCCGGGCTTCGGCTATCTGACGGGGCTCGGCGAGCGGTACGAGGTCCCCCGGCGGGCCACTCCGCGCACCGCCGTCCCGGCCGGCTCGGTCGCCCTGGCCGGGCCGTACACGGGCGTGTACCCGCGCTCCTCCCCCGGCGGCTGGCAGCTGATCGGCACCACGGACGCGGTCCTCTGGGACACCGGGCGGGACCCGGCGGCGCTCCTCTCCCCCGGCACCCGGGTCCGTTTCACGGAGGAACGCCCCGGAACCCCCGGGAACCCCCGGAAGCCTCGGAATCCTCGGAACGGGGAAGGACGGTGACGGGCAGGGCCGTCGACGTGGTCCGGCCGGGGGCGCTGACCACCGTGCAGGACCTGGGGCGCCCGGGGTACGCGCACCTGGGCGTGGTCCGCTCGGGCGCGCTCGACCCGGCGGCCGTACGGCTCGCCAACCGGCTCGTGGGCAACGCGGAGGGGGCGGCGGTCCTGGAGACCACCGTCGACGGGTGCGCGGTGCGGGCCCGGTGCGCGGTGACCGTGGCGGTGGGCGGCGCGCCCTGCCCGGTCCGGGTGGACGGGCGCCCGGCCGCCTGGGGCACGGCGGTCCGGGTGGCGGCCGGGGCGGTGATCGAGGTCGGGACGGCCGCGCGGGGGCTGCGGGCGTACGTGGCGTTCGGCGGCGGGATCGAGGTCGAGCCGGTGCTCGGCAGCCGGTCCACCGACCTGCTGTCCGGCCTCGGCCCGGCGCCCCTGGCACGGGAGACCGTCCTGCCGCTGGGCGCGGACACGGCGGTGCGCGTGCCGGTCGACGCCCCTCCCTGGCCGGGGCCGCCGGACGCGCTCGTCCTGCGGGTCCGGCTCGGGCCCCGCGACGACTGGTTCACGCCCGGCGCCCTCCGTACCCTCGCCACGCGCGCGTACCGGGTGTCCCCGGCGAGCAACCGGATCGGGCTGCGGCTCGAAGGGCCGGCCCTGGAGCGGGCCGTGCCCGGGGAGCTGGCGAGCGAGGGCATGGTGCTCGGCGCGGTCCAGGTGCCGCCGGACGGGCGTCCGGTGGTCTTCCTCGCGGACCACCCGACGACCGGGGGCTATCCGGTGGTCGGGGTCGTCCGGGAGGCCGACCTGGGCGCGGCGGCCCAGGCGGTGCCGGGGACGGCGGTGCGGTTCGTGCCGGTGCGCTGAGCGGAGGCCCGGTCCCCCGCCACGGCCTCGAGCGCGGCGGCGAGGGCGGCGTCCGCACGCGCGTCGAGGGGCCCGGTGCCGTCGGCCCGGTGGCGCAGCTCGGCGGCGGCGAGCAGGAGGAGCTGCGGGAGCAGGTCGCGGCTGCGGCGGAGGACCCAGCCGGTACCAGCGGTGGCGAGCCACAGCAGCGACTCGGTGCGGGTCGGCGGCGGCCGGTCGGGCTCCGGCGCGGGCGGCGGGCCGTGGGCGAGCCCCCGGTCGGCGAGGAGCCGGTGGAAGCCCGCCGCGACGGCGCGGTGGCCGCGCTCCCCGGGATGGAGCCGGTCGGCGCTCCACAGGGCGCGGTCGTCGGTCCAGGCCCGGTCGTCCAGGTGCAGGTGGACGGTCCCGTACCGGGCGGAGAGCGCGTGCACGACCGCGTTGACGGACCGCTGGCGGCGGGCGAGCGGGCGCGCCAGGGGCGGGGGCAGGCCGAGCATCCGGCCCGGATCGGGCAGGCAGGCGGTGAGCAGCACGGCCCCGAGGGCGTCGAGGTCGGCGCAGACCCGGTCGAGGCGGCGGGCCAGGAGCCCGATGTCGAAGGTGCGGCGCAGGGTGTCGTTGACCCCGACGACGACGGAGGCGAGGTGGGGCCGGAAGGCGAGGGCACGGCGGGCCTGTTCCCCGGCCACGTCCGCGCCGAGGGCGCCGCTGACGGCCAGGTTCAGGAACGCCGTCTCCTCCCCCTCGGCCGCGAGCCCGTCGGCGAGCAGCGCCGCCCACCCCCGCCAGGCCCCGTCCACCCGGTCCCCGACGCCCTCGCTGAGCGAGTCCCCGAGCACGGCGAAACGGACGGGGCCGGCGGGGGCGGGGCGGAGGCCTTCCGGGGGTGGGGGCTTCGGGGACGAGGGCTTCAGGGACCTGGATTTCGGGGATCGGGGCGCCGGCACCCCGGGCAAGAGCGCTCCCGCGCGCGTGGCCTCGTCCCCCGTCCCCGCGCGCGTGGCCTCGTCCCCCGTCATCGGCGGGCCTCCTCCGAAGCGAGCGGCTCCCGGGCGGGAAGCTCCTCCGAAACGAGCGGCTCCGGGGCGGAGAGCCCCTCCGGGACGGAGAGCTCCTCCCGAACGGGGAGCCCCTCCCGGACGGGGAGGGCGTCGTGGGCGCGGAGGAAGGCGGCGACGGAGCGGTCCCAGGCGAAACCCTCCGCACGCGTGCGCGCGGCCCGGCGGCGGACCTCCTCCGGGACGGCGAGGAGGCTCTGGACCCCGGAGGCGAAGGCCGCCGGGATGTCGGCGGCGGCGACCCCGGCCGTGCCGACGACCTCGGGAAGGGCCGAGGAGGCGCTGACGACGACCGGGGTCCCGCAGGCGAGAGCTTCGAGGGCGGAGAGCCCGAACGTCTCGGCGTGCCCCGGCGCCAGGCAGACGTCGGCCGCCGCCTGGAGGTCCGCCAGGGCCTCCCGGTCGGCGAGGTGCCCGACGAACCGCACCGGGAGGCGCCGCTCGCGCGCCCGCCGCTCCAGCGCGGCCCGCAGCGGCCCGTCGCCCGCGACCACGAGCGCCGCCGCGACCCCCGCGGCGCGCAGCTCCTCCAGGGCGTCCAGGGCCGTGCCGGGCCGCTTCTCGACGGAGAGGCGCGAGCACAGCAGGAGCAGCACCCGTTCCCCGCCCGCGTACCGGGCCCGCATCGCGGCGTCGCGGCGGCCGGGCCGGCAGTGGTCCAGGTCCACGCCGAGCGGGGCCCGTACGACGTTGCGGGCGCCGATCCGTACGAACTCGCGCTCGGCCCACTCCGTCGTGCAGACGACCCGCGCGAACGCCCAGGCGGTGCGGCGGTTGAGCCGGTCCGCCGCGCGGGCCGCGAGGGCGGGCGGCACGCCCCAGGTGCGCAGGACCCCGTCCGCGGTCTCGTGGGAGACCATGACCGACGGCACGCGGGCGCGTCGCGCCCACTCGCCCGTCCACCGCAGGGTCGTGCGGTCCGAGACCTCGATCCGGTCGGGGGCCAGTTCGTCGAGGAGCCGGGCGACCCGGCGCCGGTCGGCGAGGACCCGGTAGCCGCCGGTGCCGGGCAGCACGGGGCCGGGGAGGGTGACGACCCGGCCCTGTTCGGTGCGGCGGTCGCTCGCGGTGGCGCCGGGGACGACGAGGACCGGCTCGTGCCCGGCCGCCAGGTAGCCGCGGCCGAGCCGGTCGAGGGCGGTGCGCAGGCCGCCCGAGGTGGGTGTCACGAAGTTGGCGAGCCGCACGATCCGGAGCCCGCCGCGACCGGCGGGCCCGCCCGTACGCGCGCCCGTGCCCGTGCCCGTATACGTCCCCGTACCCGTCCCCGTGTCCGCCGTCGCACGGATGCCGTTCACGCCGCCACCGCCGTCCGCGCGTGCAGGACCTCCCGGTAGTGGCCGATCAGTTCGTCGCCGAGGGCCTCCCAGGTGCGGCCCTCGACGGCGGCGCGGCCGGCCCGGCCGTAGGCGGCGCGCAGGTCCGGCGCGGTGGCGAGCGCGGCGACGGCGGCGCGCAGCGCGTCCGGGTCGTCCGGGGGCACCAGGAGCCCGGTGCGGCCGTGGTCGACCAGGTCCAGGGGCCCGCCGGCGGCCGGGGCGACCACCGGCACCCCGCTCGCCATGGCCTCCTGGACGGTCTGGCAGAAGGTCTCGTACGGGCCGGTGTGGGCGAAGACGTCGAGCGAGGCGAAGATCCGGGCGAGGTCGGCGCCGGTGCGGCGGCCCGTGAACCGGGCACCCGGCAGGGCGGCGCGCAGGGCGGGTTCGCTCGGGCCGTCCCCGACGACCACGACGCGTACGCCGGGGAGCCCGCACGCCCCGGCGAGCAGGTCCACGCGCTTCTCGGGGGCGAGGCGGCCCACGTAGCCGACGAGGAGTTCGCCGTCCGGGGCGAGTTCGCGGCGCAGGGCGGGATCGCGCAGTTCGGGGCGGAAACGGGCGGTGTCGACCCCGCGGCCCCAGAGCCGGACGCGGCCGATGCCGTGGGCCTCCAGGGCGCGCAGGGCGGCGGAGGACGGGGCGAGGGTGCGGTCGGCGGCGCCGTGCACGGCGCGGAGGCGGCGCCAGGCGGTCCCCTCGCCGGTCCCCACGTACGTGCGCGCGTAGCCGGCGAGGTCGGTCTGGTAGACGGCGACGGCGGGGATGCCGAGGCGGGCGGCGGCCGTCATCCCGCGCACGCCGAGGACGAACGGTCCGGCGAGGTGGACGAGGTCGGCGCGGTGTGCGGCGATGGCCGCGGCGACCCGGCGGCTGGGCAGGGCGACCCGTACCTGCGGATAGCCGGGCAGGGGCAGGGACGGCACCCGGACGACGGGGCAGGGGGCGTCGGCGTCCGCGGCCGGGTCGGCGACGGCGGGGGCGATGACGAGCGGGGCGTGGCCCCGCCGGACGAGGTGGCGCGCGGTCTGCAGGGCGCAGTGCGCCACACCGTTGACGTCGGGAGGGAAGGATTCGGTGACGATGACGACACGCATACGGGTGTTGTCGTCGCGCCCGGCGTGTCCCCGTCAAAGTCGATCTGGACGGGGAGGGAACGTCCCATGAGCGTTTCCCCGCGCGGGCGCCTTCGGGGAACGCCCGCAGACCCCTTCGGGGCCTTGCAGGACCCCTTCAGGAACGCGCGAGGCCCTTCGAAAAGCCGACAGGGGCGCGCCACGCCATCGGCGTGACCCGCCCCCGTAGGGCGCTCGGGGCCTCAGACCTGGAGGTCCGGCCCTATCCGGTTGCGCACCGCCAGCTGGACCTCGACCTCCTCGGCCGGGTCGGCGGCGAGGCGGCGCAGGCGTTCGGCGACGCGGATGTCGCCGGTCTCGGCGTGCTGGGCCGCGACCTCGCGCGTGGTCTCCTCGCAGTCCCAGAGGCACTCGACCGCGAAGCCGGTCGCGAAGGTGGGGTCGGTGGCGGCGAGGGCGCGGGCCGTGCGGCCGCGCAGCTGGGAGGAGGTCGTCTCCCGGTAGACGTGCCGCAGCACGGGGGCCGCGCAGGCGATGCCGAGGCGTCCCGCGCCGTCGATCAGGAAGGGGAGCGCGGGGGCGTCGGGGCCCTGGGAGCGTACGGTCTCGCGCAGCGCGCCGAGGACTGAGGGGGAGTCCTCGGCGGTGCCGCGGCAGGCCAGCACCTCGGCGGCGGCGGTTCCGAGCGCGTCGGTGCGCCGGATCCACGCGCGGGCGCGGGCGACCGCGTCCTCGCCGCACATGCGCCGGTAGGCGGCGACGGCGGCCTCGGCGATCTCGCGGGAGCCGCTGTCGGCGGCGTGTTCGACGAGGTCGAGGACGGCGGGGTCCCGTGACGCGGCGAGGTGGTGGAGGGCGGCGCCCCGGGCCCCTTCCGCGCCGTCGCGGGCGGCGGCGAGGAGTTCGGGCCGGTCCTCGGGTCCGGCGACGGCGGCGAGGCAGCGGGCGGCGGGGCCGTGGAGGACGGCGCCGCGTTCGTACCCCTCCTGCGCCCAGTCGAGGACGGCGCGCACGCTCCAGCCGGGGCGGGGCCCGGTGGGGCGCATCTGGCGCTGCCAGCGGTCGAAGGAGCCCTGTTCCATGGCGGCCCTGACGCGGGGGCCCACGGTGTCGCGCCGGTCCTCGGCCCACAGCCGCCAGGGCCGGGGCTCGAAGGCGTCGCGCACGGTGCGGGCCAGCTCGGCGCCGCCCTCCGCGTCGGCCGCGAAGCGGGCCAGTACGGACGGGGCGAGCGCGCGGAGTCCGGCGTCGTCGTCGCGGAGGGCCAGCTCGTCCAGGGCCCAGGCCCAGTTGCTGCCGACCGCGGCGTAGCGCCGGAGCAGCAGCAGGGCGTCCTGGCGTCCGTAGGAGGCGAGGTGGCCGAGGACGGCGAGCGCGAGCCCGGTGCGGGACTCCTCGGTGTCGAGGTGGTCCTCGGCGCCGAAGAGGTGCGCCTCGATCTCGTCGAGGCCTCCGTGGAGGTCCAGGTAGAGACGGGCGTAGTACAGGGAGCGGTTCTCGACCTGCCAGTCGTGGCGGGGGTCGTCGAGAACGCAGCGGTTGAGGGCCGCGAGGGCCTCGGCGCGTGGCGCGGCGAGCGCGTGCAGGGTGCCGTCGCCGCGGCCCCGCTGCAGCAGGCCGAGCAGGGTGCCGCTCGGCGCTATGACTGGATCGAACATGGGGAGACGCCTCACATCAAGCTGTCGACACGACCGGGGGATGCCGGGATGACCGGAATGAACCGGGTCAGGCGGTACATCGGTGTACGCCTAGGCCGTGCGACGGCATGTCGGGCCGCTCGTCGTCCTGCGCTTGCCAGTGACCATCTTCCTCTGCCTCTCGTCGGTGGCCCGTTTCGCCGGGTCCGACGTCATGATGACCCACCCATTTCGCCACCGCGACCACATTTACGACGCCGCCTCACCTGGGGTTCAGCGCCCGTTCACCGGGTCCCGAAGAGTTCCAGGAGTTCGGCCTTGCCGAACATCCGGGCGGTGTCGACGGCGGACGGAGTCCCGGCCTCCGGATGCGCGCCGCCGGCGAGGAGGGCGCGGATCACGTCGCCCTCGCCCTTGAAGACGGCGCCGGCGAGCGGGGTCTGACCGCGGTCGTTGGCGCGGTCGGCGTCGGCGCCCCGCTCCAGGAGGGCGGAGACCGCGGCGGCGTGGCCGTGGTAGGCGGCGAGCATGACGAGGGTGTCGCCCCGGTCGTTGGTGAGGTTCGCGGGGACGCCCGCGTCGACGTAGGCGGCGAGGGCTTCGGCGTCCCCCGTGCGCGCGAGGTCGAAGACCTTGGACGCCAGCTCGATGACCTCGGGGTCCGGAGTCTCGCTCATCGGGTGGGACCGCCTCTCTCCTGCGCTGTCGGGCCGTGCACGGCGGGCGCGGCCGTACGGGTGAATCGACAGGGTACTGCCCGTCCGGGGACATGACCGTGTGCGACCGAGGCAAAGATCACGGCGTTCCGTCCGTTCCCGATCCGCCTATAGCGCACCCCGGGCGTTTCGCCACCCGGCCGTGCGTCCGCCGTCCGCCGGTCAAGTGAAAACACCCGTTTTTCACTCCAATGCACCTTTAGTCACATAGATACTTGCCGTGAACCTGGAAGAACTCGTGGTGACTGTCCCCTCAACCAGGAGAACACCCAATGATCCTGTCCATCTCAGGCGTGGTCCTGCTCGGCATCATCTGCTTCCTGTTCTTCAAGAAGGACGGCCTGAAGCCCTCCCACGCCATCGTCAGCTCGCTGTTCGGCTTCTACCTCGCGGGCACCGCCATCGCCCCGAGCATCACGGCGGGCGGGCAGAGCCTCGCCGGCCTCCTGGGCGGGATCAAGTTCTGACGCCCCTCAGCCCCTTCCACCACTTCAGGAGTACGACGTGGCCCGGCGACCACTCCCCCGCATTCTGAGCAGCGGCAGCGCGCAGATCGCCCGCAGTCGAGAGATCGCGCGCACGGCCGCCGACAGCGCCACCGACGTGCTCCATCCGCTGATCACGGTCTCCCGGGGTCTGCGGAAGCTGGCCGCGTCCGCGCGCGCCAGGTGGGCCGCGACCCCCAAGGAACGGCGTGGTCCCACGCTGTTCCTGGTCGCGGCCTGCGTCATGGTCGTCGCCCTCCTGCCGTACGGGCCGCTCCTCGCGCTCGTCACGGTCATGGGCGCCGCCGCGTGGAAGGGGCGCGAGCGTCCGGTCGTGAAGACCGGACCCGACGAGGCGGAGACCGCCCGCCTCAAGGGCCTGTACGAGGCGCTCGTGCCGTACTTCTCCGTTCCCGAGGACCCCTCCCCGCTCTTCTCCCACGGGGGCGACTGGAGCGGGGCCTTCGGGGAGTACGCCTTCGACGGGGACGGGCGTCTCACCCGGCTGCGGATCGCGTACCCCCCGTACTTCACCGACGGCGACCCGGCCGCGCGCGCCCGGATCGAGCAGTTGCTGCACGCCAAGTCGGGGCGCGGCCGCGAGTACCGCTTCGACTGGGACGAGGAGGGCAACCGGCTCGTCCTGAGCGTGCTGCCCGCCCTGCCCACCACCATCGCCGCCCAGCGCTTCGTCACCGTGCCGGGCGAGACCGTCCTCGGCTTCACCGACGCCGAGGCCGTGCAGCGGACCGTGCCGGTGGTCGCGGCGGACGGCACGGAGGACGCCCCGGCCGTGGTCTGGCGCACCGGTCCCCGCTCCACCGAGCCGCACCTGCTGGCCGTGGGCCAGCCGGGCAGCGGCACCACCTCCCTGCTGCGCTCGCTCGCGCTCCAGGCGCTCCCCCACGGCGACGTCCTGATCGTCGAGGGCGGCGGCACCGGCGAGTACGCGTGCCTGGCCGGCCGCGCCGGGGTCCTCTCCGTCGAGTGCGGGCTCTCCGGGGCCCTGGCGAGCCTGGAGTGGGCGGCGCACGAGACCGAGCGGCGCCTGATCGCGGCGAACCGGGCCCGGCAGGCCGGCCTGCCCGCCCCGGAGGACACCCGGCGGCCGCTGTGGATCCTGCTCGACCGGCCGAGCGTCCTCGGCCACCTGGCCGCCGCCGACGGCCGCCCCGACCCGCAGGAGCTGCTCCAGGTGCCGCTGCGGCACGGGCGGGCAGCACAGGTCACGGTGGTGGTGGCCGAGCAGTTCGACAACGTGGACGTGCTGAGCGAGGCGGTACGGAGCCACACCCGGGCCCGGGTCGTCCTGGGCCCCGCCGCGCCCGGGCAGATCGAGGCCGTCCTCGGCGCCCGGCCGCACACCACGCCGACGCCCGACGTCCCCGCGGGCCGCGGCTACGCGCGCCTGGGCACCGGTCCGGTCCTGCGGCTCCAGGTGCCGGCGACGCCCGACCCGTACGACGACGCGACGAGCGACGCGCACCGCCGGGCGGTCCTGGACCTCCTGCCGGAGCGGACCCCGGCCACGCCCACGACGGCTCCCGCGCCGACGGTGGTGATCGAGAAGATCCCCGTCACCGCGCCCGAGCCGGCTCCGGCGCCCGGTCCGGCACCGCTCCACGCCCCGGTCCCGGCGGAGGGCTGAGCACCGGGAACGACGCGGAGGGGCGGGTACGGACCGTGGTGTCCGTACCCGCCCCTCCGTACGTTCCGGAAGGCACCCGCCCCGGCGGTACTACGCCACGAACGAGCGCGGCGACTCCGCCCCGCCGCCCGCCCCGGACTCGACGAGCCGGGCCGCGGCGGCGAGCCGCACGGCCGCCTCGTCCGCGACCGGGCCGCCGACCGTGAAGGGCAGTCGGACGAAGCCCTCGAAGGCGCCGTCGACGCCGAAGCGCGGACCGGACGGCACCCGGACGCCGACCCGCTCGCCCACCTCGGCGAGCCGGGAGCCGGAGAGGCCTCCGGTGCGCACCCAGAGGGTCAGGCCGCCGCGCGGGACCACGAACTCCCAGTCCGGGAGCTCCCTGCGGACCGCGGTCACCAGCGCGTCCCGGTTCTCCCTGGCCTGGTCGCGCCGGAGGCCCACCGCCTCCTCCCAGCCGCCGGTCCGCATCAGCCAGTTCACGCCGAGCTGCTCCAGGACGGGGGTGCCGAGGTCCGCGTACGCGCGGGCGGCCACCAGGGAGCGGATGACGTCGGGCGCGGCCCGGACCCAGCCGATGCGCATGCCCGCCCAGAAGGCCTTGCTGGCCGAGCCGACGGTCAGGACGGTGGAGCCGGCCGGGTCGAAGGCGCAGACCGGCCGGGGCATCTCCAGGTCGTCGTCGAGGTGCAGCTCGGCCATGGTCTCGTCGACGACGAGCACCGTGCCGGCCGAGCGGGCCGCCTCCACCAGCTGCCGCCGCTGGTCCTCGTCCGCGAGCGCGCCGGTCGGGTTGTGGAAGTCGGCGACGACGTACGCGAGGCGGGGCGCCGCGTCCCGCAGCACCTGGCGCCAGCGGCCCAGGTCCCAGCTGCCGAGGCCCTCGGACATGGCGACGGGCACGAGCCGGGCCCCGGCCTCGCGCATGAGCTGGAGGATGTTGGCGTACGAGGGGGACTCGACGGCGATGCGCTCGCCGCGCCCGGCGAAGAGGTGGCAGATCGCGTCCATGGCGCCCATGGCGCCGGTCGTGACCATGATCTGCTCGGGCATGGTGGGGATGCCGCGGGCCGTGTACCGGTCGGCGAGCATCTGCCGCAGCGCGGGGAGGCCGGCCGGGTAGTCGCCGTGCGTGTGGGCGTAGGGCGGCAGCTCCTCCAGGGCGCCCTGGAAGCCCCGGGACAGCCAGGGTTCGGGGGCGGGGAGGGCGGCGCAGCCGAGGTCGATCATCGAGCCGAGGGCCTCGGGCGGCAGCGGTTCCAGGCCGCGCGCGGGCAGCGGGTTCCCGGCGGGGACGGCGGTCCAGCTGCCGGCGCCGCGCCGCGACTCCAGGAAGCCCTCGGTGCGCAGCGCCTCGTAGGCCGCGGCCACCGTCGTCCGGCTGACGGCGAGCGCGAGGGCGAGCTCCCGCTCGGCGGGCAGGCGGGCGGCGACCGGGACGCGGCCCTCCAGGACGAGGAGCCGGATGCCGTCGGCGAGGGCGCGGTAGGCGGGCGGCTTGCGGGCGCCGGGCCCGGCGGGCCGGGCCTGCTGCGCCTGGAGCTGCCGGGCGAGCTGTGCCGGTCCCACCGCCGAAGTCCACTGAGCCATGGAAATCAGTCCACCTTCCTCGAATTGGCCATGGTTGGCCTTCGATCCCCTGCCACAGAGTGGCACGAGTCAGTCCACTACCACCACCCTGGGGGGCAGCACCTTGTCCATCGCCTCCGGTCTCCGCGGCCGGCACCTCACCCGTCGGCTCGTCCAGCTCTACGCGGGACTGACGCTGTACGGCGTCAGCTCGGCGCTCCTGGTGCGCGGCGCGCTCGGCCTGGAGCCCTGGGGCGTCCTCCACCAGGGACTCGCCGAGAGGACCGGGCTGACGATCGGCGTGGTGTCGATCGTGGTGGGGGCGGTGGTGCTGCTGCTGTGGATCCCGATCCGGCAGCGTCCCGGCCTCGGCACGGTCTCCAACGTCTTCGTGATCGGTCTGGCGATGGACGGCACCCTGGCCCTGGTCCCGGAGTCCGGCGCCCTGGTCGTGCGGGTGCCGCTGATGGTGCTCGGGATCGTCCTCAACGGGCTCGCGACCGGTCTGTACATCGCGGCGCGGTTCGGCCCCGGTCCGCGCGACGGTCTGATGACCGGTCTGCACCGGCTCACCGGCCGCTCCATCCGCCTGGTGCGGACGCTCCTCGAAGTGGCCGTGGTGGCGACCGGCTTCCTGCTCGGCGGCTCGGTGGGGATCGGCACGGTGCTCTACGCGCTCTCGATCGGCCCGCTGGCCCAGTTCTTCCTGCGCCGCTTCGCGGTCCCGGAGCGGGAGGGCGGCATCACGGTGGCCTCCTCGGGACCCGCCCCGGCGGAGAACCCCGGCCCGGCCGGGGGCCCCGCTCCGGCGGAGGACGCCGGCCCCGCGACGGCCGTCCGTCCCCCGGCGGTCGCCCCCGGGACACCGGAACAGGCCATACTGCGGCGGTGACTCGCGTACGCCACCCCTACCTCGACCACCCCTCCCCCCTTCCGTTCGCCCACCGCGGCGGCACGGCGAACGGCCTGGAGAACACCGCGGCCGCCTTCCGCCGGGCCGCCGCGGCGGGCTACCGCTACTTCGAGACCGACGTCCACACGACGTCCGACGGGGTGCTCGTGGCCTTCCACGACGCGACCCTGGACCGGGTGACGGACGCCTCGGGGCGGATCCGCGACCTGCCGTGGGAGGCGGTGCGCGAGGCCCGGGTGGCGGGCCGGGAGCCGCTGCCGCTCTTCGCCGACCTCCTGGAGGAGTTCCCGGAGGCCCGCTGGAACGTGGACCTGAAGACGGAGTCGGCCCTGGCCCCGCTGGTCGACCTGATCCGCAGGACCGGCGCCTGGGACCGGGTCTGCGTCGGCTCCTTCACCGAGGCCCGGGTGGCCCGGGCGCAGCGCCTGGCCGGTCCGCGCCTCGCCACCTCGTACGGGGTGCGCGGGGTGCTCGGGCTGCGGCTGCGCTCCCTCGGCGTCCCGGCGGCGCTGCGGGCCGGCGCGGTGGCGGCGCAGGTCCCGGAGCGCCAGGGCGGGGTCCCGGTGGTCGACCGGCGGTTCGTCCGCGCGGCGCACGCGCGCGGGATCCAGGTCCACGTCTGGACCGTGAACGATCCGGCCCGCATGCACTCTCTCCTCGACCTGGGGGTGGATGGCATCATGACCGATCACCTGGAGACGCTGCGCTCGGTGCTGACCGAGCGGGGCGCGTGGACCTGAGCGCGCCCGGGCGGCCCGGGGACCGACCGCAGGGGGCACGGGCCCACGGGACGAACGAGGGGGCGGCCGTGACCGCTGGGACCACCGAGCCGGAGGAGTACGCCACCGGCCCCGCCGAACGGCGGCGCGAGCAGCGGGGATGGTACTTCTACGACTTCGCGTGCTCGGTGTACTCGACGAGCGTGCTCACCGTCTTCCTCGGCCCGTACCTGACCTCGGTGGCGCGGGCGGCGGCAGACCCGGAGGGGTTCGTCCACCCGCTGGGCATACCCGTGCGGGCGGGCTCGCTCTTCGCGTACGCCGTGTCGGCCTCGATCGTGGTCGCGGTGGTCGCGATGCCGCTGGTGGGCGCGGCGGCCGACCGCACGGGCCGGAAGAAGCCGCTGCTCGCGGCGGCCGCGTACCTGGGGGCGGCGGCCACGGCCGGGATGTTCTTCCTGGGCGGCGACCGCTACCTCCTGGGCGCCTTCCTGCTGATCGTGGCGAACGCCTCGCTCTCGGTCTCGATGGCGCTCTACAACGCCTATCTGCCGCAGATCTCGGAGCCGGAGGAGCGGGACGCGGTCTCCTCGCGCGGCTGGGCCTTCGGCTACACGTCCGGCGCGCTGGTCCTCGTCCTGAACCTGGTCCTCTACTCGGGCCACGACTCCTTCGGGCTCACCGAGGGGGAGGCGGTCCGGATCTGCCTGGCCTCGGCCGGCGTGTGGTGGGGCGCGTTCACGCTCGTGCCGCTGCGGCGGCTGCGCGACCGGCGGATCCCCCCGGAGGGACGGGAGCGGGCCGGCGAGGGCGCGGTCGGCAGCGGCTGGCGCCAGCTGCGGGCGACCCTGAAGGACATGCGCCGGCATCCGCTGACGCTCTCCTTCCTCCTCGCGTACCTGATCTACAACGACGGCGTGCAGACGGTGATCTCGCAGGCCTCCCTGTACGGCTCGGAGGAGCTGGGCCTGGACCAGACGACGCTCATCACGGCGGTCCTGCTCGTCCAGGTGCTCGCGGTGGCGGGGGCCCTCGGCATGGGGCGGCTCGCCCGGTCGTACGGCGCCAAGCGGACGATCCTGGCCTCGCTCGCGGTCTGGACCCTGATCCTGGCGGCGGCCTACGTCCTGCCGGCCGACGCGCCGGTCTTCTTCTACTGCCTGGCGGCCGCGATCGGCCTGGTCCTGGGCG
Source organism: Streptomyces sp. NPDC088915 (assembly GCF_044749825.1). Lineage (NCBI taxonomy): Bacteria > Bacillati > Actinomycetota > Actinomycetes > Kitasatosporales > Streptomycetaceae > Streptomyces > Streptomyces sp. NPDC088915. The sequence continues at coordinate 47,623 of NZ_JBIVIR010000025.1, read as the reverse complement.
GCAGCCAGGCCCTGTCGCGCTCGCTGTTCTCGCACCTGGTGCCGCGCGGCAAGGAGGCGGAGTACTTCTCGGCGTACGAGATGAGCGACCGGGGGCTCAGCTGGCTGGGTCCGCTCGTGTTCGGTCTCGCGTATCAGCTGACCGGAAGCTATCGGGATGCCATCATCTCCCTGTTGATCTTCTTCGCCGTAGGCTTCGTCCTGCTCGCCAGGGTGCCGGTGCGACGCGCGGCCGAGGCCGCGGGAAACGCGGCGCCGGAGCGTGTTTAGACGTGGCGGTGAAAGGGCGGTAGTGTACGCGTTTGGCCTGCCAGGCGGACCGTTACTGCGTGCTGCTTTGGTGAAGACACCACGTCACACCTGCCGTCAGATGTGACAAAACGGGCACTGGTGGGTACAACAAGGGCGGCACGACGGGCGACGCATGACCCGGCACGGGAATCTTTACCGCCGACCGGACGTTGACCGGATAACGACGACAGCGACATCTGTCCTGTGGGCGACAAGCCCGGGAGGCACGATTCATGAGTGAGCGAGCTCTTCGCGGCACGCGCCTCGTGGTGACGAGCTACGAGACCGACCGCGGCATCGATCTGGCCCCGCGCCAGGCGGTGGAGTACGCATGCGAGAAGGGACATCGCTTTGAGATGCCCTTCTCGGTAGAGGCGGAGATTCCGCCGGAGTGGGAGTGCAAGGTCTGCGGAAGCCAGGCACTCCTGGTGGACGGGGACGGTCCCGAGGAGAAGAAGGGCAAGCCTGCGCGTACGCACTGGGACATGCTCATGGAGCGGCGCACCCGCGAGGAGCTGGAGGAGGTCCTCGCCGAGAGGCTGGCCGTCCTGCGCTCCGGCGCCATGAACATCGCCGTGCATCCGCGCGACAGCCGCAAGTCCGCCTAGCGGACCGCCGGACGATCAACGCCGCGGGGCCCGGTACACGAAGACGTGTACCGGGCCCCGCGGCGTTTCCGTACGCGCTCCCCCGAGGGGGCGCCGGAGTCGGTCAGGGCGTCAGGGGCGGGCGGGGGCCGTCGGTCCGGTACGGGCTCCGGGAGGCGTCCTCGCGGACGACCTCGCCCTGGACCACCTTCCCGTCCGGGTGGCGCATACGAGCCTGCTGGAAGGCGCCCTGGAGGCTGCCGGGGGACGCGGCGCGCATCCGGCGCTCGACCGCCTCCTCCGCCGACCGGCCGAGGAAGGAGCGGACCGGGGGGACCAGCAGGAGCAGGCCGGCCGCGTCGGAGATCGGGCCGGGGATCATCAGGAGCAGGCCGCCGAGCATGAGGAAGCCGTTGCGGTCCTCCGCGCCGGTGCGCTCCGGCACGGTGGGCGTCCCGCCGGTCCGCGCGGCCTCCTGGGCCTGCTGGAAGGTCGAGGTGAGGTTCCGGAAGGCGCGCCGGCCGGCCCGCTTGACGACGACGGCGCCGAGCAGGGCACCGCCGACGAGCAGGGCGAGGACGGCGAGCCCGCCCGCCGCGTCCGCCACCACTGTGAGCAGCCAGATCTCCAGGGCCAGCCAGACGGCGAGGCCGAGCGGGAGGAACGTACGCGCGCGGGAGCGCTTCCTGGGGGCGGGGGAGGGCGGTACGCCGGTCGTCATGGTCCCCAGTGTGCCCGGAGCCCCGCCGGAACGGCGTAAAGGAAGGATCAGTGCGGAGGTCGCGGGGTCAGGAGGGCTTGCGGCCGAGCCGCTTGCCGACCTTCTCCGCGCGCGCCGTCAGGCCCCAGCCGGTGACCCGCCACAGCGCTTCGACGAGGATGTCGCGGCTCATCTTCGAGTCGCCGACCTCCCGCTCCACGAAGGTGATCGGGACCTCGACGACGTGGTAGCCCGCGGCAACCGCGCGGCGGGCCAGGTCGACCTGGAAGCAGTACCCGGCCGAGGCCACGTCCTCCAGGCCCAGGCCCTCCAGGGTCTCCTTGCGGAAGGCCCGGTAGCCGCCGGTGACGTCGCGGATCGGCACGTCGAGCATCACGCGCGAGTAGAGGCTGCCGCCCCGGGAGATGAACTCGCGGGACTTCGGCCAGTTCACGATCCGGCCGCCCGGCACCCAGCGGGAGCCGAGCACCAGGTCCGCGCCCTTGAGGGCGGTGAGCAGCCGCGGCAGCTCCTCGGGCTGGTGGGAGCCGTCGGCGTCCATCTCGACGAGGACGCCGTAGCCGTGCTCGATGCCCCACCGGAAGCCGGCGAGGTAGGCGGCGCCGAGCCCCTCCTTGCCCTTGCGGTGCAGGACGTGCACGTGGTCGTCCCCGGAGGCGATCTCGTCCGCGAGCTTGCCCGTGCCGTCGGGGCTGTTGTCGTCGGCGACGAGCACGTGCGCGTCGGGTACGGCTTCCCGCACCCGCGCGACGATCGGCTTGATGTTCTCCGCCTCGTTGTAGGTCGGAATGATCACCAAGGCCTCGCCGAGCGGGCCGTAACGCCTCTGGCCACCGTCGTTCACTGCTGCCCCTTCGGATACATACACAGGCCCCCACCATAGCGAGGTCTCCGCGGTGCTCCGGCGCGGCGGGTCGGGTGGGACGGGTGACGCGCGGTGCGGGGCCCGTCGTCCTCGGGTCCGGCCCGGGATCCGCCGGCCGCGGGCCGATCGGGAGCCGCTGCCCACGGGACGTCCGGACCCCACCCGGGCCGCGCCTTCCGCCGGCGGCCGGGGGGCGGGCGCCTCCGCGTCACGCGTCCGGCCGCGCGAACACGGTCCGTCCGTGCACCACCGTGCGCAGGCAGACGGGGAGGTCGGCGCCGGGCGACAGGTCGGGCAGGCCGGGCGTGCCGGAGCGCGGGTCGGTGGACCAGCGGGCGACCCGGTCGTCGGGTGCCTGGACGACGAGCTCCTCGGTGCGCCAGACCGCGTAGTCGGCGGGGGCGCCGGGGACCAGCGTCCCGGCGTCGTCGCGGCCGACGGCCCGCCAGCCGCCCCGGGTGTGGGCGGTGAAGGCGGCGCGGGCGGAGATCCGGTGCTCGGGGGTGCGGTGGAAGGCGGCGGCCCGGACGGTGCCCCAGGGGTCGAGCGGGGTGACGGGGCTGTCGGAGCCGAAGGCCAGCGGCACTCCGGCGCGCAGCAGCGCCGCGTACGGGTTGAGGGTGCGGGCCCGTTCGGCGCCGAGCCGGTCGGCGTACATGCCCTCCTCGCCGCCCCAGAGCGCGTCGAAGGCGGGCTGGACGGAGGCGGTGAGGCCCAGTTCGGCGAAGGCGGCGACGGTCTCGGGGGTGAGCATCTCGACGTGCTCGACGCGGTGCCGGGCGGCCCGGACCCGGGCGAGGCCGAGCTTCTCGGCGGCGGCCCTGAAGCCCTCGACGACCGCGGTGACGGCGGCGTCCCCGATGGCGTGGAAGCCGGCCTGGAGCCCCGCCTCGGTGCAGGCGACGACGTGCAGGGCGACGGTGCTCGCGTCCAGGTGGGCGGCGCCGGTGTGGCCGGTGTCGGCGTGGTCGGCGTACGGCTCGTGGAGGCAGGCCGTGTGGGAGCCGAGGGAGCCGTCGGCGAACAGGTCGCCGGCGGCACCGAGCGCGCCGAGGTCCCGCGCCCGCTCCACGTCGAGGTCGGCCCAGTAGCCGACGACCCGGGGCCCGGCCTCCTCGCGCGCGAGGTCGAGCAGTCCGGTGAAGTCCTCCTCGGAGGAGATCCGCGGGCCACCGCACTCGTGCAGGGTGCCGATGCCGAGGGAGGCGGCCCGGGCGCGGGCGGCGCGCTGGGCCTCGGTGCGCTGGCGCGCCGACACGGCGCCGAAGGCGGCGGCGCGCACGGCGTGGTGGGCATCGCCGGTGAGCGGCCGCAGGCCGTCGTGGAAGCCGTCCAGGTCCCGGACGCCGGGCACGAGGTCGAGCATGGCGGTGGTGACGACGGCCGAGTGGACGTCGATCCGCGTCAGGTAGAGCGGACGGCCGCCGGTGAGCCCGTCGAGCTCCTCGCGCGTGAGCGGGCGGCGCTCGGGCCAGCGGGAGGCGTCCCAGCCATGGCCGACGAGGACGCGGTCCTCGAGGCGGGCGGCGGCGTGGGCCCGGATCCGCTCCGCCGCCTCGGCCAGCGAGGCGGCCGAGGAGAGGTCGAGCCCGGTGAGGGCGAAGCCGGTGGCGGTGGTGTGCACGTGCGCGTCGACGAACGCCGGGGTGACGAGCGCGCCCTCCAGGTCGACCACCTCGTCCACGCCGGACGCGAAGGCGTCGGCCGCGCCCTCCGATCCCACCCAGGCGACGTGCCCGCGCTCCACCACCATGGCGGTGGCGAAGGGGTCGGCGGGGCTGTGGACTTCTCCGCCGCGCAGCAGCACGGTGCGGTGTGCGCCGGGAGAGGCGGCGGGCGTGGACTCACTCATGCCCCCAGGCTAGGACCTGGGGGGACCCGGTTTGTCCGGCAGGTCCCCCGGCGGGCGTCGGCTGATTCTCCCGACGGATGCCGAGAGGCCCTCCGCACGGGTGCCGACGGGTCAGATGCGCGGCGGTCTGGCCTCGTACGGGGTGGACAGGACGACCGTCGTACGGCTGGACACGCCGGCCTGGGAGCGGATGCGGCTGAGCAGGTGCTCCAGCTCCAGCGGGGTGGCGACCCGGACCTTGAGGATGTAGTTCTCGTCGCCCGCGACGCTGTGGCAGGCCTCGATCTCGGGGATGTCGGCGAGCCGGTCGGGGGTGTCGTCGGGGGCGCTGGGGTCGAAGGGTTTGACCGAGATGAAGGCGGTCAGCGGCAGGCCCACGGCCTCCGGGTCGACGACGGCGGCATAGCCGCGGATGACACCGCGCTGCTCAAGGCGGCGGACGCGCTGATGCACGGCCGACGTGGACAGGCCGGTGGCCTTGCCCAGGTCGGTGTAGCTCATGCGCCCGTCCTTGACGAGCAACTCCACGATCTGACGATCCAGCTCCTCCATGCGGTGACCCTAGTGCTCCGGGGAGGCCGGGCGACAGCCCGGGGCGGCCTCTATGGGGCGCTATGCGCCGTCACGGGGCACCTGCGACGGGCATGTGACGAACGCCACAGGTTTGCGCCGGGCTCGGGACGCCGCCTCACGGTTATGCGGAGTTCCGCATGGGAAGTGGTTGCTGTGGTCGAAGGCCGCACAGATCCGGCCGACCCACCCGAGGGGGAGATTCTCCATGCAGGAGCCTGTTGATTCGGTCGACACGTCCGACGAGCTCGACGCGTACGACACCTTTGAGATGTTCCGGGTCGTCTGCCCGGAGTGCGTGCAGCCCATCGCGCTGCTCGCGGACGAGGACGTGCTGCCGGAGCACGCGCTCTGCCCCACGCCGTGGAACCCCTTCGTCCTCACGGTGTGCCCGGGCACGGGTCTCGCGGCCTCCGGGGCGCGCCCGGCCGACGACTCCCTGGAGGTCCTGGAGCAGGACACCGCGCTGCTCCTGACGCTCCCCCAGGGGCTCGACTGGCGCACGCAGCCCTTCTCGCACGTCGGCGGCCCGGGCTCGCGCCCGATCCGGGTGCCGCAGATGCGCCGCGCGGCCTGAGCCCGCACGCCACCGGCCGTTTCCCGTGCCGCGCCCGCGGTGCGGTACGGGAGAACCCGCCGGTCCGGCGGCGCGCCGGCTCCGCCCGGGTACCGGGCGAACTGCCGCTCGAATCCGCCCGGCGGTGACCCTTGGCCAGGGGAGCGCGTTGGTCCGGGCATGACCACGCTGCACACGACTCCCAGCGGTTACGGTCGGCACCGGCAGGCCGAGCCGCGCATTGAAGAATCGGTTCCTCAACCGGCTGCGGCGCCGTCGTCGGCGCCCGTTCCCACGCCCGCAGCCGTGTCCGCGTCCATGCCCATGCCGCTGCCCGTCCCGGCGCAGGGGCAGGCGGAGCCCCGGGCGGGGGCGGAGACGCGGTTCCAGCCGCAGACCCCGTCACAGGTCGAGGTCCAGTCGCAGGTCCAGGTCCAGGTCCAGTCGCAGATCCGACAGCCCTGGGCTCAAGACCGGTCGCAGGTCCGGCCCCCGGCCCGGGTGGGGGCCCCGGAACGGTCTCCGGCCCCCACCCCGCTCGGCCCTCCCCTCCCGGCCCACCCGCCGGTCACGATCACCACCCCCGTCCCGGTCGCCGCCCCGGTTCCGGTCTCCGCGCAGGCCCCGGTCCCGGCCTCCGCCGCTCTTCCCGCCCCCGCTCCCGTCCCGGCGCACCCGCCCATCTACCAGGACGTGCTCTCCCTCTGGGCGAGCCAGGGCCGCACCCTGCCCGGCCACCGCGACCAGGAGTGGATCCGGCTCGCCGCGGGGCCCGTCTGGGCGGACCGGACCGTCCGCGTCAGCGGGACTCTGGTCCGACCAGGTGACGGGCGATGACCATCCGCTGGATCTGATTGGTCCCCTCGACGATCTGGAGCATCTTGGCCTCGCGCAGGAAGCGCTCCACCGGGAAGTCGGCCGTGTAGCCGTACCCGCCGAGCACCTGCACCGCGTCCGTGGTGACCCGCATGGCGGCGTCCGTGCAGAAGAGCTTGGCCATCGCCGCGCACCGGCCGAAGGGCCGCCCCTCGTCCCGCAGCCGCGCCGCCTCCAGGTACAGCGCCCGGCCCGCCTCCACCTGGGTCGCCATGTCGGCGAGGAGGAAGCGGAGCCCCTGGAAGTCGGCGATCGGCCGGCCGAACTGGCGGCGCTCCCGGGCGTACCCGACGGCCGCGTCCAGAGCGGCCCGGGCGAGTCCCACGGCGCAGGCGGCGATGCCGAGCCGCCCCGAGTCCAGGGCGTCGAGCGCGATCGCGAAGCCCTGCCCCTCCCCGCCGAGCCGCCGCGCGTCGGGGACCCGTACGCCGTCGAAGCGCAGTTGCGCGGTGGGCGAGCCGCCCATCCCCATCTTCCGCTCGGGCGGGTCCGCGCTCAGGCCCGGCGCGTCCCCCGGGACCAGGAAGGCCGTGATGCCGCGCGCGCCCGGGCCGCCGGTGCGGGCCATGACCGTGCAGAAGTCGGCGATCCCGCCGTGCGTGATCCACGCCTTGGTACCGTCGATCGTCCACGCGTCGCCGTCGCGGACGGCCCGGGTCCGCAGGGCCGCCGCGTCCGACCCGGCGGAGGGTTCGGAGAGGCAGTACGCGCCGAGGAGGCCGCCGCCCAGCATCGCGGGCAGGTGCGCGGCCCGCTGCTCCTCGGTGCCGAAGCCGGCGAGCGCGTGGCAGGAGAGGCTGTGGACGCTGACGCCGAGGCCGACGGTGAGCCGGGCCGCGGCGAGCTCCTCCAGGACCTGGAGGTACACCTCGTACGGCTGGCCTCCCCCGCCGTACGCGGGGTCGTACGGCAGTCCGAGGAGCCCGGAGCGGGAGAGCAGCGCGAACAGGTCGCGGGGGAAGCGTCCGGCGGCCTCCTCGGCCGCGGCGGACGGGACGATCTCCCGCCGGGCGACGTCGCGCACCAGGGCGAGCAGCTCGCGGGCCTCGTCGGTGGGCAGTCGGCGCTCCACGCCGTCCGCGGGGGTGTCGGGCACGGCCGCGCTCCTCCCTGCCGGGCGCGGGCGGGTCGCACGCGGGATGCCGGGGTCGCGGGGAGTATGCCCGCCCGGCGGCCCCGGTTCACACGGCCGCCGGGGGATCACACCGACGCCGTCACATGAGGCCCGCCCGGGTGACGAGCACGGCGAGCAGCACGACCAGGGTCCAGCCGAGGACGTGTTCCAGGATCTTGGGGCCGTCGTCGTCCCGGGGACCGCCCGTGCGGGCGCGGAAGAGGGCGAGGCCATGGGTGGTGGAGGTCATGGCGACCACCATGCGCCACGGGGGCGGCCCGGGGGTAGAGATGTCCGTCACGTCCCCCGGAGCCGCGCCGCCGCGCCGGAGGCGGCCGAGGGCCCCGGAGCCCTTGCGGTGGGCGGCCGGGAGGCGGTCGGGGAGGCGGGGGCGGCGGGCCCCCGCTGTGCCGGACGCCACGTCGCCGCCCGCGTCGCACCGCCCGTACGGAGCGCGGTTCCGGCCGTCCCGCCTTGCTCGCCTCGCTTGCGTCACTCGCCTCGCTTGCGTCCGACGCCCGCGTACATCGCGACGTCCGGCGCGGGCGTCTGCGGGCGCCACGCGGAGCAGGACACCACGCCGGGCTCCAGCAGTTCCAGGCCGTCGAAGTAGCGCGCGACGGCGGCGGGGGTCCGCTGGGTGAGCTTCGGGGTGCCGTGCTCGTTCCAGAACGCCACCGCCGCGTCGACGTCCGGCATGTCGGGGTGGGTGACCGTGTGGGACAGGACGAGGTGGCTGCCGGGCGCGAGCGCGTCCATGAGCCTGCGGACGATTCCGTACGACTCCTCGTCGTCCTCGACGAAGATGACGACTCCGAGCAGCATCAGCGCGACCGGCCGCGCGAGGTCGAGCGTCTTCGCCGCGGCGGCCAGGATCGTGTCGACGTCCCTCAGGTCGGCGTCCAGGTAGTCGGTGGCGCCCTCGGGCGTCCCGACCAGCAGGGCGCGGGCGTGTGTGAGGACGAGCGGGTCGTTGTCGACGTACACGACCCGCGCGTCGGGGGCGACGCGCTGGGCGACCTCGTGCGTGTTGTCGGCGCTCGGCAGCCCCGTCCCGATGTCCAGGAACTGCCGGACGCCCTCCTGTGCGGCCAGGTGCCGGACCGCGCGCCCCAGGAACAGCCGGTCCGCCTTCGCGTACTCCCCGATCCCGGGGTGCAGCTCGCGGATCCGGTCCCCGGCCTCCCGGTCGACCGGGTAGTTGTCCTTGCCGCCGGTCCAGTAGTTCCATATCCGGGCGGTGTGCGGCCGGGACGTGTCGATGCGCGATTCGATGTCGGTCACGCCTTCAACGTAACGCAGCGCTCCCGCAACTCCCTTTGCCCGTAGGAACTTTGCCCCTCACCGCTCACCCTGCCCGCAGGGCCGTGTCCGCTCACAGCAGGCCGAGTGACCGCAGCGCGCGGCGCCGGGCCGGTGCCGGGTCGACCGGCCAGTAGACGTAGCAGACCCCGCCCGTACCGCTCCTGACCTTGCCGCTCGCGTCGTAGCGCTTCGTACGGAGCCAGATGTTCTCCCACTCGCGGCGCCGGTAGACCCGGCGGACGGCCTCGTTGTCCGGCGAGGCCGGGTCGTTGGCGACGACGTCGCCGTCCGGGGTGAAGCCGACGACGGTCATCAGGTGGCCCGCGGTGCCGTACCCGGCGCCGGTCAGTTCCTCCTTGAGGAAGGACTGGGAGGTGACGACCGGGATGCCGGCCCGGACCAGGTCCTCCAGTTCGGTGAGCGAGCGCAGTCGGGTGACCACGGCGTTCATGTCGGGGTAGGTCGCGGCGTAGGCGGCGTTGAAGGGCCAGTTGCCGCAGCCCTCGTACTGGTTGTCGTAGGTGAAGCGGGCCGCGTGGCAGACCTGGGGGTCGGCGAAGGCCGGGTCCACCCAGGCCAGGTCCTCCGCCGAGGGCCGGCGTCCCCAGTACTCGACGATCATCTGGGAGGAGGTCGGGCTGCACCAGGCCTCGCCGCCGTTGTCGTACTCGGGGTACTGCCCGACGTGGGTGTTCTGCGAGTAGCGGGGCACGGCCAGCTCGCGGGCGGGGCCGGGCGCGGAGGCCGGGACGGTGAAGCGGTCCGGGACGTCCGAGGCCATGGCGCCGATCCGCCACACCGTCGGGGTGAGGCCGCTGCCCGGCGCCCGGTAGAGGGTCAGGCGCAGCCGGTACGCGCGCAGCCGCAGCCCGCTCGCCGGGTCGTCGATCGCGAAGGTGTCGGTCCAGACGCTGCTCCGGCCGTCGGTCTGGTCGTCGACCGAGGTGCGCCGGATGTCCTCCTCGCCGTCGCCGGAGGCCCAGCGGCCCAGGACGTACCAGGGAGTGGCCGTGGAGTCGGAGTACGTGCCGGAGAGCTCGACCTGGATCCAGGTGCCGGGGGGCGTACGGGCGTTCCAGGAGGCGATGACCTCGGTGGCGGGCACGGTGGAGGTGTGGACGGGCGAGGTCCAGCTCGCGTACTCCCAGGAGGAGGTCCGTCCGGTGTGCGGGTCGGTGTGGTCGGTGCGGCCCTCGGGCCGGGCGAGGACCAGGCCCGGCCGGTGGCCCGGGACCGCCTTCGTACCGGCGCCGGTGCCGCTCCGCCAGTCCGCGTACGAGGACCAGAAGCGGTTGTCGACGAGAGCGGGCGCGGGGGTCCGGCCCGTGGGGGCGGCGACGGCGGGGACGACGGAGGCGGCCGTCCCGGCGGCGGCCGCGAGCGCCGCGGCGAGGACGGTTCTGCGCGGGGTGGAGCTGGTCATGGGCGGTGACCCCCAGTCGAGGACGGTGGGCGTGCGGAGATGTCGACGTGCGGGCGTGCGGAACTCCGGACCTCGTCCGCGCCCGCCCCGGACCACGGGCGTGCGGACGGGTCGCGCGGGCCCACTATCCCGGCTCCCGGCGGGCCTCCGCCAGCACTTCGCCCCGCGTCGCCGTACCAATATTGGTCTCGTCCACTGACGGCGGTACCTCCCTGACCTGCGGCGGTCCCCGCTCCCCTACCCTGGGGCCCATGGACGACCTCGACCGCGCCGCCCGCGCGCTGCTCCGGCTCCCGCCCTCCTGCGGGCCGGTCCGGCTGGTCGCGGTCGACGGCCACGCGGGCTCCGGCAAGTCCACCCTCGCGGCCCGCCTCTCCGCCGCCCTCGGCGACGCCCCCGTCCTCCACCTCGACGACCTCGCCACCCACGAGGAACCCTTCGCGTGGACCGGCCGGCTGCGGGAGCAGGTCCTGGAGCCCCTCGCGCGGGGCGCGGCCGGGTCCTACCGTCCGTACGACTGGCGGCTGCGGCGCTTCGGGGAGCCGCGTGCGCTGCCCCCGGCGCCGGTGGTCCTCGTCGAGGGCGTCGGCGCGGGCCGGCGGGAGGTGCGGCCCTTCCTGGCGCGGCTGCTGTGGATGGAGCGCGGCGCGCGGGAGTCCTGGGAGCGGGGCAGGCGCCGGGACGGCCCGGAGCAGGCCGCGTTCTGGGACGGCTGGACCGTGGCGGAGACTCGCCATTTCTCCGAGGACCCCTCCCGGCCCTTCGCCGATACCCTGGTACGGGAGTGCCAAGAGGGGTACGAGTGGCTTTCCGGGCCCCGTGTGACAGCGGGCGCGGACCAGATCATCACCCACCGTGACGGCTTTCTGTCCGTGAACTGAGGGGCTCCGGCTCCGCTTGCGCAAGTGCCCCAACTCCGCTTGACCCGGGGGGCGTACAGGTCTTACGTTCTGAATGTGCGGCTTTTCGGAGCCGCCGCGGACGCGAAGCCCCCGGTTGTTCCCCCGTGATCGGGGGCTTCGTTCTGCCCCCGGAGTCCCTTTTCAACCCCTCTCCGGAGCCTTCTGCGTCCCCTGACGCTCACCCAGGGTCACCGCTTCCGGATCATGCGCTTCTCCTTAAGCGCCCACCCCCTGCGCAGGTACGATGCCCGCAGGTGCGGTCAAATCCCGTCCATGCGATGACGGTTGTGGGGGACCCGATGGACATCGGCACACAGGGCTCGCAGCCCCCGGCCGAGCTCGCCTGGCTGCGCGGAGTCGACGCCTACACGATGGGCGCCTATCCGCAGGCGGAGGACGAGTTCCGGGCGGCGGTGCGGATCGACCCCGGGATGGCGGACGCCTGGCTCGGGCTGCACGCGCTCCGGATCGACACCACGACCGCGCTGCTGCGCATGTACCGCCACCGCGAGCGCTTCGGCGAGCAGCGGACCCGCTACCGGCGCACCCTGAACTCCTGGTACTGGCTCGGCTGGTGGGTGCAGCCGGTCCTGGAGAGTCCGCGCGACCTGCTGCTCGCGCACGCCTCCCACTGGCTCGACGGGCGCCACGTGCCCGAGCTCGACCGGGCCCTCGCGGGGCTCCCCCCGGTCGACACCGACCCCCAGGTGCGCTTCCTGCACGCCTGCCGGGCCTATCTCGTCAAGGACTGGGACCAGCTCGTCCGGCTGTCCGAGCCCCTGGTCGACGACCCGCTGCTCGGCATCGAGGCCGGGCTCTTCGGCGGCATGGCCCGGGTGCGCCTGGAGATGTACGGCCAGGCCGAGCCGCTGCTCTCGGCCTCCCTGATGCGGTGCCGCAGCGAGCAGCCGCAGCGCAAGGAGCTGCGGTACTGGCTGGCCCGCGCCCACGAGGGCACCGGGCGCAGCGCCGCCGCCCTGCCGCTCTACCGGGCCGTGCACCGGATCGACCCGGCGTTCATGGACACGGCGGCGCGGCTCGCGGCGATCACCGCGTACGACGGCTTCGAGGGGTACGACGGCCTGGAGGATCCGGCCGGGCTCGCGACGGTCGCCCTGGGCACGGTCGGCGGCGGTCTCGGCCAGGACGCGGCGGACACCGTGCCGGGCGCCGAGCCCGAGGCCGGCGGGCTCGGCGACGGGCTGCTGCTCGCGCCCGATCCGGTGCCGCCGGCCGCGCCGCCGGAGGCCGTACGGCAGAAGGCCCGGGTCCCCCGGCAGCCGGAGCCGCCGCGCTTCCCGGCCGGACCCACCGATCCGGCCCTGCTCGCGGAGGCGCTCGCCGAGCTGGAGGGCATGGTCGGGCTCGAACCGGTGAAGCGCCAGGTCAAGGCGCTCTCGGCGCAGCTGGAGATGGCGCGGCTCCGGGCCGACCGGGGGCTGCCGGTCCAGCCGCCGAAGCGGCACTTCGTCTTCTCCGGCCCCTCCGGCACCGGGAAGACCACGGTCGCCCGGATCCTGGGCCGGGTCTTCTACGCCCTCGGGCTGCTCGGCGGCGACCACCTCGTGGAGGCCCAGCGGGCCGATCTGGTCGGCGAGTTCCTGGGCCAGACGGCGGTCAAGGCCAACGAGCTGATCGACTCGGCGGTCGGCGGGGTGCTCTTCGTGGACGAGGCCTACGCGCTCTCGAACACCGGCTACAGCAAGGGCGACGCGTACGGCGACGAGGCGCTCCAGGTGCTCCTGAAACGGGCCGAGGACAACCGCGACCACCTGGTGGTCATCCTGGCCGGCTACCCCGAGGGGATGGACCGGCTGCTCTCCACCAACCCCGGCCTGTCCTCCCGGTTCACCACCCGGGTGGACTTCCCGTCGTACCGGCCGCTCGAACTCACCGCCATCGGCGAGGTCCTCGCGGCGGCCAACGGGGACGGCTGGGACGACGAGGCCCGCGACGAGCTGCGCTCGATCAGCGGGCACGTCGTCGAACAGGGCTGGATCGACGAGCTGGGCAACGGGCGCTTCCTGCGCACCCTGTACGAGAAGTCCTGCGCCTACCGGGACCTGCGGCTCTCCGGCTACCCGGGCAGCCCGACCCGGGAGGACCTCGCGACCCTCCGGCTCGCGGACCTCATGCAGGCGTACGGGGAGGTCCTGTCGGGCCGCGGTCCGGTCGACCGCGGCCCGCAGCAGGAACCGCCCTCGTACTAGCCGGCTGTACTGGCTCCGCGCGGGAGCCGGGACGAGGACGCGTCCGGTGCCGGAGTCGGGGCCGCGCCCGGTGTCGCGACCGGGATCGTGACCGTGGCCGTCCGGGGGCGCACCCGGTGGGCGGGGTCGCGGACCTCGCCCACCAGCATCTCCAGGACGTCCTCCAGGGCGACGAGCCCGAGCACCCGTCCCGAGCCGTCCGCGACCTGGGCCAGATGGGTCGCGGCGCGGCGCATCACGGTGAGGGCGTCGTCGAGCGGCAGCTCCGCCCGGAGCGTCGCCATCGGCCGCCACAGCCGCCGCGGCACCGCCCGCTCCCGCTCGTCCAGGTCGAGGACGTCCTTCACGTGCACGAAGCCCGTGAAGGCGGCGCCCGTCTCGGCGCGGACCGGGAAGCGGGAGTACCCGGTCCGCACGGTCAGCTCCTCGATCTCGCGCGGGGTGACGGACAGCGGGACCGTGACCAGGGTGGCGGAGGGGATGAGGACGTCCGTCACCGGGCGGGAGCCCAGTTCGAGCGCGTCCTCCAGGCGCTCCTGCTCGGCCGGGTCGAGCAGGCCGGCCTGTCCGGCGTCCTCGACGAGGCGGCCCAGCTGGGCGCTGGTGAAGACGGCCTCCACCTCGTCCTTCGGCTCGACCCCGAACGCCCGCAGGACCAGCCGGGCGCAGGCGCCCAGGGCGGTCGTCACGGGGCGGCAGAGCCGGGCGAAGCCGACGAGGGCCGGGGCCAGCCACAGCGCGGTCCGTTCGGGCGCGGCCATCGCCAGGTTCTTCGGCACCATCTCGCCGATGACGAGGTGGAGGAAGACGACGGCGGCCAGGGCGATGACGTAGCCGAGCGGGTGGACCAGGCCCTCGGGGACCCCGACCGCGTGGAAGACGGGTTCGAGGAGGTGGGCCACGGTCGGCTCGGCGACGGCGCCGAGCGTCAGCGAGCAGATCGTGATGCCGAACTGCGCGGCCGCCATCATCCGCGGCAGGTTCTCCAGGCCGTACAGGACCTGCTTGGCCCGGGCGCCGCCGAGCGGCTCGATCTGGCTGCGCCGGACGGAGACGAGCGCGAACTCGGCCCCGACGAAGAAGCCGTTGGCGAGGACCAGGAGGACGGCGAAGAGGAGTGGGAGCGTGCTCATCGGGCGCCCTCCGCGACCAGCAGACCGGTGGAGGGGGCGGCCGGGTCCGGACTCGCACCCGAAGCCGGGACCGAACCGGAACCCGACCCCGGAGCCGCGTCCGGGACCGCGTCCGCGTCCGTCCGGACGATCCGGACGTGCTCGGCGCGGTAGCGGTCGACCCGGTGGACCGAGAGGTGCCAGCCGGGCAGTTCGACCCGGTCCCCGGCGGTGGGGATGCGTCCGAGGAGGTCGGCGACGAGCCCGGCGACGGTCTCGTACGGCCCCTCGGGCACGTCGAGGCCCATCCGGCGCAGGGTGTGGACCCGGCAGGAGCCGTCGGCGTCCCAGGCGGGGCGGCCGTCCTCGGCGGGGGCGGCGACCAGCTCGGGGCGTCCGTCGGCCGCCGTGTCGTGCTCGTCGCGGACCTCGCCGACGAGCTCCTCGACGATGTCCTCCAGGGTGACGACGCCGGCGGTGCCGCCGTACTCGTCGACGACCACCGCGATCGGCTGCTCCCGGCGCAGCCGCTCCAGGAGGGCCTGGGCGGGCAGCGACTCGGGGACGAGGAGCGGCGGGACCGCGATCCGGCCGACGGGGGTGCGCAGCCGGGCGTGCGGGGCGACGGCGAGCGCGTCCTTGAGGTGGACCATGCCGACGACCTCGTCGATCCGGTCGCGGTAGACCGGGAAGCGCGAGAGGCCGGTGGCCCGGGTGAGGTTGAGGACGTCGGCCGCGGTGGCGTCCCACTGGAGGGCGCTGACCTTCACGCGCGGGGTCATGACCTGCTCGGCGGTGAGGCCGCCGAGGGACAGGGTCCGTACGAAGAGGTCGGCGGTGTCCTGTTCGAGGGCGCCGGCCAGGGCCGAGTGGCGGGCCAGGGAGACCAGCTCGCCGGGGGTGCGGACCGAGTCCAGCTCCTCGGTGGGCTCGACGCCCAGGAGCCGGACGAGCCGGTTGGCGACCCGGTTGAGGAGGGCGATCACCGGCCGGAAGAGGGCGGAGAAGCGGCGCTGCGGGGTGGCGACGAAACGGGCCACCTGGAGCGGCCGGGAGACCGCCCAGTTCTTGGGCACGAGCTCGCCGACCACCATCTGGACGGCGGAGGCGAGCAGCATCCCGATCACCACCGACACCCCGGAGACGGCCCCTCCGGGCAGTCCGGTCGCGGTGAGCGGCCCGTGCAGCAGCCCGGCGAGCGCGGGCTCGGCGAGCATGCCGACGACGAGCGAGGTGAGGGTGATGCCGAGCTGGGTGCCGGAGAGCTGGAAGGACAGCTCGCGCAGCGCGGTGACGACGGCGCGGGCGCGCCGGTCGCCGGTGGCCGCGGCCCGCTCGGCCTCGGCCCGCTCGACGGTCACGAGGCCGAACTCGGCGGCCACGAAGAAGCCGTTGGCGAGGATCAGGAGGAAGGCCGCGGCGAGCAGCAGAAGGGAGATGATCATGCCGCCGCCTCCTGGGAGGGGGCGGCGCGGGTACTACCGGACGATCCGTCCATTGCTGGAGGGAGTCACTCCTCGGGTCGAAGGGGTGGCCTCGCGGGCCGCTGCGGCGGCCCTGCACACGCGAGGCGGTGGTGCGCCGGGCACCACCGCCTCCAGAGTAGTCACGCCGACGCCCCGAGGGGCAGGGGGTCGGCTCCGGATGGGGGACGGACCGGGGTTCTCCCGGACGTCTCACCCGATGCGGCCCCTGGGGTCAGGAGCCCTCCGTGCCCGTCCCCCGGCTCTCGGCCAGGGCCCGCAGGGCGCGGGCGTCCCGGACGGCGGCCTCCCTGGCGATGCCGGGCTGGATGCCGAGCGCGGGCAGGCTGGTGCCGTCGCTCAGGTCCAGGAAGACCCACGGGTCGCCGGAGCGGAGGTTGACGCGGAGGATCTCCGCCCAGGCGAGCCGGCGGGTCCGGGTGATGTTGACGACCGTGACGCCCTCGTCGTCGGCGACGACCTTGGGGCGGCTCAGCAGGACGAGGACCCCGAGGAAGAGCGCGGCCGTGAAGACGAAGCTGGCGCGCTCCCCCGGTCCGAGCTTCTCCAGCATCATCGCCACCAGGGTGACGGTGGCGAACATCGCGATCCCCACGGTCAGCAGGACGGCCCGGGTGCGGCCGGGACGGAAGGTGACCGGGAGGGCGGGCGTCGTGGGCTCGGACATGCGGGTTCCTCGGTGCCTGGTGGTGCCTGGTGACACCCGGGTGGTGCCTGGTGGGACGCGGGGCCCGGCCGTCAGAGGCGGCAGGCGTGGATCGCGGTGGTGAGGATGGCGCGGGCGCCCAGCTCGTACAGGTCGTCCATGATCCGCTGTGCGTCCTTGGCGGGGACCATCGCGCGGACGGCGACCCAGCCTTCGTTGTGCAGCGGGGAGACGGTCGGCGACTCCAGGCCGGGGGTGAGGGCGACGGCCTGCTCCAGGTGCTCGGCGCGGCAGTCGTAGTCCATCATCACGTACGAGCGGGCGACGAGGACGCCCTGGAGGCGGCGGAGGAACTGCTGGACCTGCGGGTGGTCGTCCGTGGCGCCCTGGCGGCGGACGACGACGGCCTCGGAGGTGAGGATCGGCTCGCCGATGACCTCCAGGCCGGCGTTGCGCAGGCTGGTGCCGGTCTCCACGACGTCCGCGATGACCTGGGCGACGCCGAGCTGGATCGCGGTCTCGACCGCGCCGTCCAGGTGCACGACGGAGGCGTCGATGCCCTGGTCGGCGAGGTGCTTGGCGACGATGCCCTCGTAGGAGGTGGCGATCGTCATGCCGCCGAAGTCCTCGGGGCCCTTCGCGGTGCCCGGGCGGGTGGCGTACCGGAAGGTGGAGCGGCCGAAGTTCAGCGCGAGGATCTCCTCGGCGCTGGCGCCGGAGTCCAGGAGCAGGTCGCGGCCGGTGATGCCGATGTCCAGCTTCCCGGAGGCGACGTAGATCGCGATGTCCTTCGGGCGCAGGTAGAAGAACTCGACCTCGTTGCCGGGATCGATGACCACCAGCTCCTTGGACTCCTTGCGCTGGCGGTAGCCGGCCTCATGGAGCATGGCCGACGCAGGTCCGGAGAGGGAACCCTTGTTGGGGACGGCGATGCGCAGCATGGGACGGCTTCCTTTGCCTGGGGAGTTGTGGTGCGGGGGGCGGGTGCGGCTCAGAGGTGGGCGTAGACGTCGTCGAGCGAGATCCCGCGGGCGACCATCATCACCTGGACGTGGTACAGCAGCTGCGAGATCTCCTCGGCGGCGGCTTCCTTGCCCTCGTACTCGGCGGCCATCCAGACCTCGGCGGCCTCCTCGACGACCTTCTTGCCGATGGCATGGACGCCCTTGTCCACCAGTTCCGCGGTGCGGGAGGTGGCCGGGTCGCCGGTCTCGGCCTTGAGCTTGAGCTCGGCGAAGAGCTCTTCGAAGCTTTTACGGGTTCCGTTCGCCATGATGGTCCTAAGAGTACGGGGTGCCCCGGCGCCACTCAGCGCCAGGGTTCGCTGACCGTGCGCAGTGTGGTGGCGGTGGCGACGGCGGCGGTGACGGCCTCGTGGCCCTTGTCCTCGGAGGAGCCCTCCAGGCCGGCCCGGTCGAGCGCCTGCTCCTCGTCGTCGACGGTGAGGACGCCGAACCCGACGGGTACGCCGGTGTCGATCGAGACCTGGGTGAGGCCGTGGGTGACGCCCTGGCACACGTACTCGAAGTGCGGCGTTCCGCCGCGGATGACGACGCCGAGCGCCACGATGGCATCGTAGCCGCGCCCGGCGAGGACCTTCGCCACGACCGGGAGTTCGAAGCTGCCGGGGACGCGCAGCAGGGTCGGCTCGTCGATGCCGAGCTCGCTCAGGGCGCGCAGGGCGCCGTCGACGAGGCCGTCCATGATCTTCTCGTGCCACTGGGCAGCGATGACCGCGACCCGGAGGTCGCCGCAGTTCTTCACGCTGAGGACGGGTGCGCCCTTGCCGCTCATGTTTCTCCTTGCCGGTGGTGCGGGTGGTTGCGTACGGGGTTACTGGTTGCCGCAGGTGGGGGCCGGGGAACCGTCCAGCCAGGGCAGGTCGTGGCCCATCCGGTCCCGCTTGGTGCGCAGGTAGCGGAGGTTGTGTTCGCCGGCCTGGACCGGCATGGGCTCGCGGCCCTCGACGACGAGGCCGTACCGGGTGAGGGCGTCGATCTTGTCGGGGTTGTTGGTCATCAGGCGCAGGCTGCGGACGCCGAGGTCGACGAGGATCTGCGCGCCGGCCGCGTAGTCGCGGGCGTCGGCGGGCAGCCCGAGCTCCAGGTTGGCGTCGAGGGTGTCGCGGCCGCGCTCCTGGAGTTCGTACGCGCGCAGCTTGGACAGCAGGCCGATGCCGCGGCCCTCGTGGCCGCGCAGGTAGACGACGACGCCCCGGCCGGCCTCGGTGATCCGGTCCATGGAGGCCTGGAGCTGGGGGCCGCAGTCGCAGCGCAGCGAGTGGAAGACGTCCCCCGTCAGGCACTCGGAGTGGACCCGGACGAGGACGTCCTCGCCGTCGCCGACCTCGCCGTGGACGAGGGCGACGTGCTCGACGCCGTCGACGGTGGAGCGGTAGCCGTACGCGGTGAAGTCGCCGTGCGCGGTGGGCAGGCTGACCTCGGCCTCGCGGCGGACGGTCGGCTCGGCGGAGCGGCGGTAGGCGATCAGGTCCTCGATGGAGATGATCGTGAGGCCGTGCTTGCGGGCGAAGGGGACGAGCTCGGGCAGGCGCAGCATGACGCCGTCCTCGCCCGCGATCTCGACGATGGCGCCGGCCGGGCGCAGTCCCGCGAGGCGGGCGAGGTCGACGGCGGCCTCGGTGTGCCCGTTGCGGACGAGGACGCCGCCGGGCTTGGCGCGCAGCGGGAAGACGTGGCCGGGGCGGACGAAGTCGGAGGGCTCGTGGCGTCCGCTCGCCAGCATCCGCAGGGTGGTGGCGCGGTCGGCGGCGGAGATGCCGGTGGTGACGCCGTGGGCGGGGGACGCGTCGACGGAGACGGTGAAGGCCGTGCGCATCGACTCGGTGTTGTGCTCGACCATCTGCGGGAGTTCGAGGCGCTCCAGCTCCTCGTCCTCCATGGGGGCGCAGATCAGGCCGCGGCACTCGCTCATCATGAAGGCGACGATCTCGGGGGTGGCCTTCTCGGCGGCGATGACGAGGTCGCCCTCGTTCTCGCGGTCCTCGTCGTCGACCACGACGACGGGGCGGCCGGCGGCGATGTCCCGGATCGCCTGCTCGACGGGGTCGAGGGCGAGGTCTTCGGCGTCCCACATCGGGAGGGTGCTCATGCGTGGGCTCCTTCCAGAGCGGGGGCGGTGCGGGAGCGGAGCCACCAGTCGCGCATGCCCCACAGGACGAGCGCGCCGTAGATGACGTAGACGAAGCCGGAGAAGGCGTAGCCGTTGGCGAAGTTCAGCGGGACGCCGACCAGGTCGACGAGGAGCCAGGCGAACCAGAACTCGACCATGCCCCGGGCCTGGGCGTACATGGCGACGACGGTGCCGACGAAGATGTACGCGTCCGGCCAGGGGTCCCAGGACAGGGTCGGGAAGGCCTTGAAGAGCAGGGCGACCGCGACGGTGCCGGCGGCGGCCGCGGCGACCATGGCGCCGCGCTCGCGCCAGGTGGCGAAGCGCACGGTGATGTGGCCGTCCGCTCCCTGGTCCTTCCCGCGCTGCCACTGCCACCAGCCGTAGAGCGCCACGAGCACGACGACGACCTGCTTGCCGGCGCTGCCGGCGAGGTGGCCGTAGAAGGCGGTGAAGAGGACGAGGCCGGCGAGGAACTGCACGGGCCAGGTCCACACGGAGCGGCGCCAGCCGAGCGCGAGGGCGGCGAGCCCGAAGACGTTGCCGATCATGTCGGACCAGATGATGCGCTGGCCGAGGAGGGTGAACGCCTCGGAGTTGAGCCAGTTCACTTGACGGTCTCCCCCGTGTTCGGGCCGAGCAGTCGCTCGACGTACTTGGCGATGACGTCCACTTCCAGGTTGACCGGGTCGCCGCTCTTCTTGATGCCGAGCGTGGTCAGGTCGAGGGTCGTGGGGATGAGGCTGACGGTGAACCAGTCGTCGCCGACCTCGACGACGGTGAGGCTGACGCCGTCGACCGTGATCGAGCCCTTCTCGACGACGTACCGGGCGAGGTGGGCGGGGAGGCCGACCCTGACCAGTTCCCAGTGCTCGGACGGGGTGCGGTCGAGGACGGTGCCGGTGCCGTCGACGTGGCCCTGGACGATGTGGCCGCCGAGGCGGCCGCCGACGGCCATGGGCCGTTCCAGGTTGACGCGGGAGCCGACGCCGAGGGCGCCGAGGCCGGAGCGCTTGAGGGTCTCGGCCATGACGTCGGCGGTGAACTCGCCGTCGCCGTGCTCGACGACCGTGAGACAGACACCGTTGACGGCGATGGAGTCGCCGTGCTGGGCGCCTTCCGTGACCAGGGGGCCGCGCAGTCGGAAGCGGGAGGCGTCCTCCAGCCGCTCGACGGCGACGACCTCGCCCAGTTCTTCGACGATTCCGGTGAACACGGTCAGGCTCCCTTGGGGGTGGCGGTGATGCGGAGGTCGGGTCCGATGCGGACGGTCTCGGTGATGTCGAGCCGCAACGCTTCGGCGATGGTGCCGATTCCCGCCCCGGCGAGGGCCTGCGGGCCGTCGCCGAGGAGGACGGGGGCGAGGTAGCCGACGACCTGGTCGACGGCGCCCCCGGCGACGAAGGAGCCCGCGAGGGTGGGGCCGCCTTCGAGGAGGACCGAGCGGACGCCCCGGGCGTGGAGCGCGTCGAGCAGGTCGTGGACGCCGATCCGGCCGTCGCGCAGGGGCAGCCGGAGCAGTTCGGCGTCGGGCAGGTGGCGGGTGTCGGCGTCCTCGCCGACGACGACCAGGGTGGGCGCGGCGTCGTCGAGGACGCGGGCGGTCGGCAGGATCGTGGCGTGGGTGTCGAGGACGACCCGCAGCGGCTGGACCGCGCCCTCGATGCCCCGGACGGCGAGGTGCGGGTCGTCGGCCCGCAGGGTGCCGCCGCCGGCCAGGACCGCGTCGGCCTCGGCGCGCAGCCGGTGGACGTCGGCGCGGGCCTCGGGGGAGGTGATCCAGCGGGAGGTGCCGTCGGCGGCGGCGGTCCGGCCGTCGAGGGTGGCGGCGTACTTCCAGCGGACGAAGGGGCGGCCGTTGCGCACGGAGGTGAGCCAGGCGATGTTGACGGCCTCGGCCTCGTCCTCCAGGAGTCCCCGCTCGACCTCGACGCCGGCGGCGCGCAGGGTGTCGCCGCCGCCGGTGGCCTGCGGGTTCGGGTCGCCGACCGCGTAGACGACGCGGCTGATCCCGGCCTCGATCAGGGCCCGGGAGCAGGGTCCGGTGCGGCCGGTGTGGTCGCAGGGTTCGAGGGTGACGTAGGCGGTGCCGCCGCGGGCGAGGACGCCGGCCTCGCGC
This sequence comes from Streptomyces sp. NPDC088915, assembly GCF_044749825.1. Taxonomy (NCBI): domain Bacteria; kingdom Bacillati; phylum Actinomycetota; class Actinomycetes; order Kitasatosporales; family Streptomycetaceae; genus Streptomyces; species Streptomyces sp. NPDC088915. The sequence continues at coordinate 25,859 of NZ_JBIVIR010000025.1, read as the reverse complement.
AGGGCGTGGACCTCGGCGTGCGGGCCGCCGGCGCGCCGGTGGTAGCCCTCTCCGACCCGGTGTCCGGAGGCGTCCGCGATGACGCAGCCGACGACGGGGTTGGGGCTGGTGGCGCCGAGCGCGCGGGCGGCGAGCTCGACGGCGCGTCGCATGGCGGTGGTGTCGGCCTGCCGGTCCACCGGGTCCTCCTGCCTCTTCGGGCACGGACTCCGGGGCCTGTCGGAACGACAGGGAGCGGGAAGGACGCCTCGCACGGGGTACGCCGAGGCCGAAGGTCCCGGCCCGCCGAAGGACGGCGGACAGCGGACGTACGGCCGGCACACCTCCGAAAGAGGGGTCACCCGCCGCGCACTGCCTCCCATCCGGACTTTCACCGTCGGTCCAGGAATCTCACCTGGTCAACCGGCCGCTGGCTGCGGACGGGTCGCGGACTATACCGCCGGTTCGGAATTACACCGACCCCGGAGTGCGCTGCTGCTGATACAGGGCCAGTGTGCCACGACCGTGAACGGCGGCGCGGCCGAGGACCTGTGGGCTGGCTCACAGGATCCCACATCCCCCTTCTTTGGTCCAGACCTATTGACGCACTGGTCTAGTCCTCTTAATCTCCGTGTCACCTCCGAGGTAACGGTCCGCCGGGGTGCGCACTCCACGGGCCCAACACGACCCACCCCCTTGTTCGTTGTGTTCCATCACCTCCCCAGGAGGAACCGATCGTGTTGTCCCCCACGACGAAGAGAGCCTCGCTGCTCGCGTCCGGCGCGGCCGTCGCCGGGCTCCTGCTCAGCTCGCTCTCCGGCGGCGTCTCGTACGCGGCCGACAACGAGTCCTGTCGCCCCGACGGCCTCTACAAGACGCCCGGCGTCGACGTCCCGTACTGCTCGGTCTACGACGCCGAGGGCCGCGAGAAGATGGGCGCGGACCACCAGCGCCGGGTCATCGGCTACTTCACGGGCTGGCGCACCGGCAAGAACGGCGAGCCCTCGTACCTCGCCAAGGACATCCCGTGGGAGAAGGTCACCCACATCAACTACGCCTTCGGGCACGTCGACGGGGCCAACAAGCTCTCCGTGGGCACGGACGGTCCGGACAACGCGGCCACCGGGATGACCTGGCCCGGTGTCGCCGGGGCCGAGATGGACCCCGGTCTCGCCTACAAGGGCCACTTCAACCTGCTCAACAAGTTCAAGAAGCAGCACCCGAACGTCAAGACGCTGATCTCGGTCGGCGGCTGGGCGGAGACCGGCGGCTACTTCGCGGACAACGGCGACCGGGTGAACTCCGGCGGCTTCTACTCGATGGCCACCAACGCCGACGGTTCGGTCAACCAGGCCGGGATCGACACCTTCGCGACCTCGGCCGTCGACTTCATCCGGAAGTACGGGTTCAACGGCGTCGACATCGACTACGAGTACCCGACCACGATGAAGGACGCGGGCAACCCGCTCGACTGGCAGCTCGCCAACGGGCGCCGCGCCGGTCTCGTGCAGGGCTACGCGGCCCTCATGAAGTCCCTGCGCGAGAAGCTGGACCGGGCCGGCGCCACCGACGGCAAGCACTACCTGCTGACCGTCGCCGCCCCCTCCTCCGGCTACCTGCTGCGCGGCATGGAGACCTTCCAGGTCCAGAAGTACCTGGACTACGTCAACATCATGTCGTACGACCTGCACGGCGCCTGGAACGAGTACGTCGGCCCGAACGCCTCCCTCTTCGACGACGGCAAGGACGGCGAGCTCGCCGCCGCCAACGTCTACGGCAGCCAGCAGTACGGCAACATCGGATACCTCAACACCGACTGGGCGTACCACTACTTCCGCGGCTCGATGCCGGCCGGCCGCATCAACATCGGCCTGCCCTACTACACCCGCGGCCACAAGAACGTGCAGGGCGGCACCGACGGCCTCTGGGGCAAGGCCACCGCGGCCACCTGCCCGGCCGGCGCGGGCCTGACCAAGTGCGGCGACGGCGCCGAGGGCATCGACAACCTCTGGCACGACAAGGACACCGCGGGCAAGGAGTCGCCCGCCGGCTCCAACCCGATGTGGCACGCCAAGAACCTGGAGAAGGGGATCGTCGGCGACTACGTCACCAAGTACGGCTTCCCCGCGAACACCCAGCTGACCGGCACCTACGTCCGCAAGTACGACTCGACCCTGGTCGCGCCGTGGCTGTGGAACGCGCAGAAGAAGGTCTTCCTCTCCACCGAGGACGAGCAGTCGGTGGCCGCCAAGGCAGACTACGTGGTGAACCGCGGCATCGGCGGCACCATGGTCTGGGAGATGGCCGGCGACTACGCCTGGAACGCCGCCAAGGGCCAGTACGAGATGGGCTCCACGCTCACCTCGCTGATGTACGACAAGTTCAAGTCGGCCACCCCGTACGGCGCGAAGAAGTCCAACAAGGCGCTGCCGACCCAGGCCGTGAACATCGAGACGGCGTTCACCGAGTTCAAGCTCGGCGACTCCAACTACCCGATCACGCCCAAGGTCAAGATCACCAACCGGACCAACACCACCCTGCCGGGCGGCACCGAGTTCCAGTTCGACTACGGCACCTCGGCGCCGAGCAACGCCTCCGACCAGTCCGGCTTCGGCACGAAGGTCATCAGCAGCGACCACACGGGCTCGAACGTGGGCGGCCTGAAGGGCGACTTCCACCGCGTCTCGCTGAAGCTCCCGGCCTGGCAGTCGCTGGCCCCGGGCGCGACGGTCGACCTGTCGTTCAACTACTACCTGCCGGTGTCCACCCCCTCCAACTGGACGGTGAACATCAACGGCACGACGTACGCCCTCGCCGGTGACCTGGCGCGCGGCACGACGGTCGTGGAGCCGGGCACCACCACCCCGCCGACCACTCCCCCGACCACGCCGCCCACCACCCCGCCGACGACGCCCCCGACCACGCCTCCGACGACCCCGCCGACGACGCCTCCCACGGGCTGCGCCGCCCCGGCGTACGTGGCCGGCCAGGTCTACAACGCGGGCAACGAGGTCTCCCACAACGGCCGCAAGTACAAGGCCAAGTGGTGGACGCAGAACGAGGCCCCGGGCACGACCGGCGAGTGGGGCGTCTGGCAGGACCTCGGCGCCTGCTGATCCCCACCCCCGAAGGACCCCCGGCGGCGGAGACTCACGGCCCTTGCCGTCGCCGGGCACCCGCCGCGCCGCGCTTCCCTGTCCGGGGCGCGGCGCGGTGGCGTTTCCGGAGTCCCGGGCCCTTTAAGGGAACAGGTCCTCCTGGGCCGCGTCCCGGGCCGTCAGGAGGGCGCCGCGCAGGACGGCCGCGTCGCCGAGGGCGGTGGCCCGGACCTCGGTGCGCAGCGGCGAGAGGGCGGCGAGCTCCGCCTCCACCCGGGCCGCCAGGGCCGCGCCGCCGCTGTGGCCGGTCTCGCCGCCCAGGACCACGCAGCCGGGGTCGAGGACCGAGGCCACGGCCGCCGCGCCGACGGCGAGCCGGCGGGCGAGGGCGTCCAGGAAGGGTTCGTGGCCGGAGGCGGGCGCGCCCTCCGGGTCCAGGCCGTGCTCGCGGGCGAGCGCCTCGACGGCGGCGGTGCAGGCCAGTTCGTGGAAACCGCCGTCGCAGCCGGTGGCCGAGGGGAGTCCGGTGGCGCCGGGCACCGGCAGGAAGCCGATCTCGCCCGCGCCGCCCGAGGCCCCCCGGCGCAGCCGTCCGTCGAGGACGACGGCGGCGCCCACGCCCTGGCCGAGCCAGAGCAGGACGAAGTCCTCGCGGTCGCGGGCCGCGCCCTCGCGCAGCTCCGCGAGGGCGGCGAGGTTGGTCTCGTTCTCCACGAGCACGCGCGCGGGGAGCCGTTCCTGGAGGACGGCGACGAGCCGCCGGTGCCAGGCGGGCAGCCCGGTGGAGTCGCGGAGTTCGCCGGTGACGGGTTCGATGAGCCCGGGGGCGCCGACCGCGACGCTGTGCGGCGCGTCGACGCCGGCCTCCTTCACGGTCCGCTCCAGGAGGGCGACGGCCTTCTCCACCGCGGGTCCCGTGCCGCCGTCGTCACCGACGGGCGCGGAGGCCTCGGCGAGCGTGGTGCCGAGCAGGTCGGCGACGGTGACGGAGACCGAGCGGGTGCGCACGTCGAGGGCGGCGAGGTGGGCGCGGCCCGCGACGATCCCGTACAGCTTGGCGTTGGGGCCCCGGCGCTCGGCCCCGGCCTCGCCGACCACGTGGACGAGCCCGGAGCCCCGGAGCCGCTCGACGAGGTCGGCGACGGTCGGGCGGGAGAGTCCGGTGAGCGTCTTGAGCTGAGCGGCCGTCAACGGGCCCTCGTCCTGGAGCAGTCGCAGGGCGAGCCGGTCGTTGATGGCCCGTGCGGTGCTCGGGGATGCGGCCATGCGGCGATCCTCTCAGACGTTCCCGGGGCGGGACTCCGCCCTGCTTACTATTTATCAGGCAGGGTTCCTGATAGTTTACGCGGCACGCCACGACGGCGGCAGACGACCACGACGACGAGACACCACGACACCGGCGCGCCACGGCGGCGGCGGACCACGACCCCGGGAGGGCCCATGGCGGCGGAGACCGTCACCACCACCGAACGCCTGCGGCGGGCGCGCTTCGCCGTCGCCGCCGTCTTCTGCGTCCACGGCGCGGTGACGGGCAGCTTCGCCACCCGCATCCCCTGGATCCAGGAGCACGCGAACGTCAGCGCCGGGCAGCTCGGGCTCGCGCTCGCCTTCCCCGCGCTCGGCGCCTCGCTCGCGATGCCGCTCGCCGGGTCGGTCTCCCACCGCTTCGGCGCCCGCACCGCGCTGCGCGGCCTGCTCGCCCTGTGGACCCTGTCCCTGATCCTGCCCTCGCTCGCCCCGAACGTCTGGGGGCTGTGCGGCGCGCTCTTCGTGTACGGCGCGACCGCCGGCATGTCCGACGTGGCGATGAACGCGCTGGGCGTCGAGACCGAGAACCGGCTCGGCCGCTCCATCATGTCGAGCCTGCACGGCATGTGGAGCGTGGGCGCCCTGATCGGCTCCGCCGCCGGCACGGTCGCCGCCCACCTCGGCGGCGACGCCCGGCTGCACCACCTGGTCGCGGCCCTCGTCCTCACCGTCCTCGGCCTGGTCTTCTGCCAGGGCGTCCTGGACGTGCGCAGCACCCCGGAGGAGGAGGCGCCGCCGCGCTTCTCGCTGCCGCCGAAGTCCGCGCTCGTCATCGGCGCCATCGGCTTCTGCGGGGTGTTCGCGGAGGGCGCCAGCCTCGACTGGTCGGCCGTCTACCTCCGCGACGAGCTGGGCACCTCGGCCGGGCTCGCGGCCGCCTCGACGACCGCCTTCGCCCTGACGATGGCCGTGGCGCGGCTGGTCGGCGACCGGGTGGTGGACCGCTTCGGCGCGGTCCGTACGGTACGGGTCGGGGGCGCCGTCGCCACCCTCGGCGGCCTCCTGGTCGTCCTCGCCCCGCACGCGGCCGTCGCCCTGGCCGGATTCGGTCTCATCGGACTCGGGGTCGCGGTCGTCGTCCCGCTGGCCTTCGCGGCGGCCGGGCGCAGCGGCCCGAACCCCAGCCAGGCCATCGCGGGCGTCGCCACCATCACGTACACCTCGGGTCTGATCGCCCCCTCCGCGATCGGCGGCATCGCCGACGCGACCTCGCTCGTCTTCTCCTTCGGCCTGGTCACGCTGCTCGCGTTCGGTCTGGTGGTGGGCGCGGGCGTGCTCCGGAGCGCCGACACGAAGGTCCCGGCGGCGCCCTCGGCCGACGGCGTCCCCGCCAGGAGCGGGGGCCCGGCCGCGTAACGGCGGCCACCGGCCGGGGCGCCGTCCTCCCGGGCGTCCCCGGCCGGTGACCGCGCATACCATGTGGCTGATCTTTTGCGGTCACGACGCGACCGCCGGAACCGGAGAACGGGAGCGACCTCATGAACCTCGGCGTGCGCTGGACCCTGCACGGGGACGGGAGAACACCCGCTCCTGGGGCCGTCGTCCGCCCGGACGAGCGGCTCTCCTGGCCCCGGACCGTCGGACTCGGCGCCCAGCACGTGGTCGCGATGTTCGGCGCGTCCTTCGTGGCCCCGGTCCTCATGGGCCTGGACCCGAACCTCGCGATCATGATGTCCGGCGTCGCGACCGCGATCTTCCTCCTGGCGACCCGGGGCACGGTCCCGTCCTACCTGGGCTGCTCGCTCTCCTTCGTCGGCGTCGCCGCCGCCATCCGGGCCTCCGGCGGCACCAGCGCCACCGTGACCGGCGCGGTCCTGGTCGTCGGCGCCGTGCTCTTCCTGGCGGGCCTCGCGGTGCGGAGGTTCGGCGCGCGGATCATCCACGCGGCGATGCCCCCGATCGTGACCGGCGCCGTCGTCATGCTGATCGGCTTCAACCTGGCCCCGGTCACTGCGGCCACGTACTGGCCGCAGGACCAGTGGACGGCGCTCCTGGTGATGCTGTTCACCGGACTGGCCGTGGTCTGCCTGCGCGGCTTCTGGTCCCGGATCGCGATCTTCCTCGGCCTGGTCTTCGGCTACGCCCTGTCCTGGGTGCTCGACCTGGTCTTCGGCAAGATCCATTCCATGTCCCCGTCCGGGCAGGTCACCGACCACTGGCGGCTCGACCTCTCCGGCGTCTCGAAGGCCGACTGGATCGGCCTGCCCTCCTTCCACGGCCCCGGCTTCGAGTGGTCCGCGATCCTGGTCGCGCTGCCCGTGGTCATCGCCCTGATCGCCGAGAACGCCGGGCACGTCAAGGCCGTCGGCGAGATGACCGGGGACAACCTCGACGACAAGCTCGGCACCGCGATCGCCGCCGACGGCGCCGCCTCGATGCTGTCGACCGCCGTGGGCGGCCCGCCGAACACCACGTACTCCGAGAACATCGGCGTCATGGCCGCCACCCGCGTCTACTCGACCGCCGCCTACTGGGCCGCGGCCGGCTTCGCGCTGCTCTTCGGCCTCTGCCCGAAGTTCGGCGCGGTCGTCGCCGCCATCCCCGGCGGCGTCCTCGGCGGCATCACCGTCATCCTGTACGGCATGATCGGCCTGCTGGGCGCCCAGATCTGGATCAACGCCGGGGTCGACCTGCGCAACCCGCTGAACCTGGTCCCGGCCGCCGCCGGCATCATCATCGGCGTCGGCGGGGTGAAGCTGACCTTCACCGATACCTTCGAGCTGGGCGGCATCGCGCTCGGCACGATCGTCGTCATCACCGGCTACCACGTGCTGCGGGCCTTCGCCCCGGCCCACCTCAAGGAGCAGGAGCCGCTCCTGGACTCCGGCACCAGCTCGTACGAGAGCGGCACGGACGACGGGGCGAAGAGCTGAGGGATTCGCCCGTTCTGGGGAAGCCGGGCCCGGAAGGCTCCCCCGCGGGCCCGGCGGCTGGGAGCCTGCCCCCATGGCGCAGACCCAGCAGCTCGGGCAGCAACTCGGACCCTTCGTCGCCGTCGATCCCGTGGTGGACCGGATGCGGGCGCTCCGCTCGGCCTGGCACCCGGCCGACGGGGTCGCCGTCTTCAACCGGGTCTACCTGACCGTCACCGAGGAGATCGGCCACGCCCTCGCGGCGGGCACCTTCGAGGACCGGCGGGCCGCCGCCACGCTCGACGTGCGGTTCGCCGAGCGGTACCTCGCGGCGGTCGACGCCCTCGCCACCGGCGGCCCGGCGCCCGCCTGCTGGCGGCCCCTCTTCCACTACCGGCGCCACCCCGGCGTGCGCCCGCTCCAGTTCGCGCTCGCCGGGATCAACGCCCACATCGGCCACGACCTGGCGCTCGCCGTCGTGGACGCCTGCCGGGACCTGGAGTGCGCCCCCGTCGACCTGGAGGACGAGTTCGACCGGGTCGGGGACGTCCTGGTCCTCCTGGAGGAGCGCATCCGGGAGGAGCTGATGCCGGGCCCGGACCTCCTGGAGCTCGCGGACCCGCTCACCCATCTGCTCGGCTGCTGGAGCCTGGACCGGGCCAGGGACGGGGCCTGGCTGGCGGCGCGCTCGCTCTGGCAGCTGCGCGGCCTCCCCGAGCTGGCCGGGGAGTTCACGGAGCGCCTCGACCGGTCGGTGGGCCTGGTGGGGCGGATGCTGCTCACGCCCCTGGCCAGGCCCTGAACCTCCCTGACCAGGCCCTTAACCTCCCCGGCCTGCCCCTGAACCGTACGGCTCAGTCCTCCGGCAGCTCGACCGGGGCGATCTCGTCGTAGACGTCGCCCGGGCCCGGGTTGGTGGCGTCGGTGGAGCCGCCGAGGTGGTGCATCACGCCCCAGACCGCGTTGAGCGCCGTCTGCACCGCGCCCTCGGCCCAGCCGGCCGTCCAGGAGATGTCGTCGCCGGCGAGGAAGATGCCGCGCTTGTCCTCGGGCAGCCGGTCCTGCATGAAGTGCGTGAACAGGCGCCGCTGGTAGCGGTAGTGGCCCGGCAGGTTCGCCTTGAAGGCACCCATGAAGTAGGGCTCGTTCTCCCAGGAGACCGTCACCGGGTTGCCGATGATGTGCTTCCGGATGTCGACCTTCGGGTAGATCTCGCCGAGCGACTTCAGCATGACCTCCATCCGCTCGTTCGCGGACAGCGGCAGCCACTTCAGGCTGTCGTCGCACCAGGTGTACGAGAGGCAGATCGTGGCCGGCCTGTCCGGGCCGTCGTCCAGGAGGTACGTGCCGCGGGTCATCCGGTCGGTCAGCGTCATCGACATGACGTCACGGCCGGTGTCCTCGTCCTTGTCCAGCCAGAACGGCCGGTCCACGGGCACGAAGAGCTTGGACGACTCCATGTAGTGGGTGCGCTCGATCGCCGTCCAGTGGTCGATCGGGAAGAGCGAGTCGTCGCAGGCGATCTTGGAGAGCAGCATCCAGGACTGGGCGGTGAAGACCGCCGCCCGGTACGTGCGGATGTCGCCGGAGGCGTCGGTGACCGTGATCCGGTTGCCGGCGGTCCGGTTCAGCCGGGTCACGGCCGGCTTCGGGTCGCCGCCGTGCAGGGAGCCGAGCGAGGTGCCCTGCGCCCAGTGGACGATCTTCTCCGGCTCGCGCTCCCACAGGCGCAGCGGCAGCTGCTGCGAGCCGCCGACGATGCCGCGGTGGTGGTCGTCGGCCTCGGTGTAGACGACGCGGAGGATCTCCAGGATGGAGTTGGGGAAGTCGGTGTCCCAGCCGCCGGTGCCGAAGCCGACCTGGCCGAAGATCTCGCGGTGCCGGAAGGACTTGAAGGCCTCGGACTCGCAGAGGAAGCCGTAGAAGGTCTGGTTGTCGAGCTTCTCGACGAGCTGCGCCCAGATCTCGCGGATGCGCGGGACGTCCCGCTCGCGCATCGCGGTGTTCATGTCGGAGAAGTCGGCGCCCTCTTCGAGGCACTTGCCCCAGGCGGCGGCGACGTCGCGGTAGACCTGCGGCAGGTCGTCGATGGTCTCGGCGTAGTGCGACTCGCCCTTGAGGTCCACCACGGTCGACGGGGTGGCCGGGGAGAGCGGGTTCGGGAAGGGCGTGGTCTCCAGGCCGACCAGGTCGATGTAGTGCTGGAGCGCGGTCGAGGAGGGCGGGAAGCGCATGGCGCCCATCTCGGCGGTCAGCGAGTCGTCACAGCCCTCGAAGCCGACGGTCCGCAGCCGGCCGCCGATCTTGTCGGCCTCGTAGACGACGGGCTTGAGGCCCATCTTCATCAGCTCGTACGCGGCGATGATCCCGGACAGGCCGCCGCCGATGACCGCGACCTCGGTGCCGTGCTCGGTCGCCGGTATCTGGCCGAGTCCGGCCGGGTGGGCCAGGAAGTCGTCGTAGGCGTACGGGAAGTCCGGACCGAACATGGTGATCGGCGGCTGCGCGTCGGTGTGCTGGACGGCGTTGGGCACCGTGGACGTCATGGGGTACGGACTCCTTGCACGGGAGAAGAAGGGTGGGGCGGGAGGACGAGGGGGCTCAGACCAGGGGGCCGTAGAGGTCCGGGCGCCGGTCGCGGAGGTAGGGGTTCAGCTCGCGGGAGGCCGCCAGGAAGGCGGGGTCGACGTCGCCGACGACGAGGTCCTCGCCGCGTCCGGCGCGGGCCCGGGCGGTGCCGTCGGGGCCGGCGAGCACGGAGAGGCCGACGAACTCGAAGTCGCCCTCGGGCCCGGTCCGGTTGGCGTACGCGATGTAGAGCTGGTTCTCGAAGGCGCGCACGGGGACGACGGACTCGGCGACGACCTCGGCGGGGTGCATGAGCGCGGTCGGCACGAGGAGGAGGTCCGTGCCGGCCAGGGCCTGCGCCCGTACGTTCTCGGGGAACTCGACGTCGTAGCAGATCATCAGGCCGACGGTGAGGCCGCCGACCTCGGCCTGGACGACGCCATCGTCGCCGGGCGTGAACCACCGGTTCTCGAAGGCGCCGTAGAGGTGGGTCTTGCGGTAGTTCGCCAGCGGGACGCCGTCGGCGCCGATGAGCCGCAGGGAGTTGTGGAGGACGCCGTGCTCCTCGGTGTTGCGCTCCGGGTAGCCGTAGCCGACGGCCAGGCCGTGGCGCACGGCGACGGCCGCGACGGCGCGGGCGGAGGGGCCGTCGGCCGGCTCGGCCAGGCGGGCCATGTCGGCGCCGATGGCGTAGCCGGTGAGGAACAGCTCGGGGGCGAGCAGCAGGCCCGCCCCGGCGGCGGCGGCGCGGGCGGCGGCCTCGTCGAGGAGCTTGAGGTTGGCGGCCACGTCACCGAGCTCGCCGGAGCTCTGGAGCAGGGCGGTGCGCAGCGCGGGCATGGCGATCCTCGGGGGGTCCGGAGTACAGGGGGAAGACGTCAAAAACGGTACGGTTCCGGACTCGGCCGGGACAAGGCGGGAGCGTTGCGGACCGACCGTCGAACCGTTGCGCGCTCCTCGTTCCCGGCGGCGATTCGTTGCGTACGGCTCCCACCGGGGTCGTACGGCTCCCCCGCCGCGCGGCGGAGACGAGGACCGTTCCACGGCGCGACGTGCCGGCGCGGTCCGGGCGGAAGAGTGGTGGGCGTCCGGTCGACCGGCCGGTGACCGGCCGAAAGGAACGGAACCGCCCATGAACCGTCGTACGAAGTTCGCCGCCCTGACCGGCACGGCCGAGCTGTACCGGCCGGCCGGGGACGCCATCACGTTCTCCTTCGACGCGCACCTGGCGGCGAAGGACAACAAGGACCCGCGGGCGGCGACCGGCACCTTCCGGTTCAGCCACTACAAGAACGGCGAGGGGGGCTGCGCGGTGGCGAAGGTCGACTGCCTCACCACGGACGGCAAGGCGGCGGTGGTGACGGGCGTCGTGACCGAGACCGACGTGGACGGCTTCCGGAACAAGCGGGTCGGGATCTCGGTGCACGACGACGGGAGGCGCGACCGCCTGGGCTACAGCTGGATCACGAAGGAGGAGTACGAGGAGCTGCCGCCGCGCATGAGCGCGGCCCCCTTCGAGGAGGTGAAGACCGGCACCGGCGACTTCAGGGTGCTGCCCTGGAAGCTCGAGTACCCGACGGAGTGGCCCCGGTTACGCGGGCGAGCCCGAGGAGAAGCGCCGCAGCAGCGGCGAGAGCACCAGGACGGACTTGGTGCGCTCCACGAAGGGCTCGCCCGCGATCCGCTCCAGGACGCGCTCGAAGTGGCGCATGTCCGAGGCGAAGACCTGGACGACGGCGTCCGCGTCACCGGTGACGGTCGACGCGGACACCACCTCGGGGTACCGCTCCAGACCCCGCCGGATGTCGTCCGGCGAGGTGTTGTGGCGACAGTAGATCTCGACGAACCCCTCGGTCTCCCAGCCGAGCGCCGCCGGGTCCACCCGTACGGTGAAGCCGGTGATGGCGCCCTCGGCCCGGAGCCGGTCCACGCGCCGCTTCACGGCGGGCGCGGAGAGCCCCACGAGCGAGCCGATGTCGGCGTACGAGCGGCGGGCGTCCTCCGCGAGGGCGTGGACGATGCGTTCGTCGAGGTCGTTGAGTCGCACTACGGGTGGATCACTTCTCTGCTGAGGGCGCTGCGGTGGCCAGGCGGGAGCGGCGCATGCCGTACAGGAAGTAGAACACGAGCCCGGCGGCCATCCAGCAACCGAAGACGGCCCAGGTGATCGCGTCGAGGCTGAACATGTTGTAGACGCAGAACAGGAAGCCGAGGATCGGGAAGGTCCAGCCGAGCGGGACGCGGAAGGTGCGGTCCAGGGTCGGGCGGGTGCGGCGCAGCACGATCACGGCGACGTTGACCAGGGCGAAGGCGAAGAGGGTGCCGATGCTGGTGGCGTCGACGAGCTTGCCGAGCGGGATGACGGAGGCGAGGGCGCCGCAGAACAGCGACACGATCACGGTGTTCACGCGCGGGGTGCCGGTCTTGCCGCTGACCTTGCCGAAGACCTTGGGCACGAGGCCGTCGCGGGACATCGCGAAGAGCACCCGGGTCTGGCCGTAGAGGACGGTGAGGACGACGCTGGCGATCGAGATGACGGCGCCGGCGGCGAGCAGGGTGCCCCAGAACTTCTGACCGCTGACGTCGTTCATGATCGCGGCGAGCGTGGCCTCGGAGCCGTCGAAGTCCTTCCAGTTCCACGCGCCGACGGCGACGGCGGCGACCAGGACGTAGAGGACGGTGACGATGAGCAGCGACAGCATGATCGCGCGCGGCAGGTCCCGCTTGGGGTCCTTCGCCTCCTCACCGGCGGTGGAGGCGGCGTCGAAGCCGATGTACGAGAAGAAGAGGCTGGCCCCGGCGGCGCTGACCCCGGCCATGCCGAGGGGCATGAAGTCGGCGTAGTTGCCGGACTTGAAGCCCATGAAGCCGATGGCGCAGAAGAGCACCAGCGCGGCGATCTTCACGAACACCATGATCGTGTTGACGACGGCGGACTCGCGGGCGCCGCCGAGCAGGAAGACCATCGCGAGCAGCACGACGATCAGACCGGGCAGGTTGATGAAGCCGCCCTCGCCGGGCGCGGAGGAGACCGCGGCGGGGAGGGTGACCCCGATGGTCCCGTCGAGCAGCTCGTTGAGGTACTCGCCCCAGCCGACGGCCACGGCGGCGACGGAGACGCCGTACTCCAGGACCAGGCACCAGCCGCAGACCCAGGCGACGAGTTCACCCATCGTTGCGTACGCGTACGAGTAGGAGGAGCCGGCCACCGGTATGGAGCCGGCCAGCTCGGCGTACGAGAGGGCCGAGAAGAGCGCCGTGAGGCCGGCGATGACGAAGGCGACGGTCACCGCGGGACCGGCCTTCGGGACGGCGTCGCCGAGGACGACGAAGATGCCCGTGCCCAGCGTGGCGCCGATGCTGATCATGGTCAGCTGCCACATCGAGAGGGAGCGGCGGAGAGTGCCTCCCTCGCCCTGTCCACCCTCCGCTACCAGGGCTTCCACCGGCTTGCGACGGCCGAGTGCATGAAGAGCGGAGGGCTTGGGGGCGGTCGTGTCGTCGACCGGTGGGGCTGCGCCGTGGTCCAGCACTGCGGAGGCTCCTTATCGCTGCCTGTGGGGGCGGGGCGGGGACCGCGGCGGTGCGCGGGCATGCCGAAGCAGACCCACGGGGGACGGAACCGCCGAGCAGGCGGTCGCCGCCACTCCTGGTACGAGGCACGAGCCTAAGGGTCAGGGGTTCGCACTCGTAATGCAGGGTTGTTGCGCAATGCCGGATGATCATTGCGCACTTACGGCACGGAGGGGGGAAACATTGCGCTCCCCCGCATGAATCAGTACATCGGGGGCATGCAGCGATCCACGCACGCAAGGGCTCTACGTGCCGGACGACCCGCTCCGCGAGGCCCTGCGGCCCGACGATCGGAGACCCGGTGGACTGGCTCGACCCGGAACCGTTCCTGCGCGGTACGGCCTGGCTGGACGGGAAGCGGCCCGTGCGGGCCGATCCGGACGATCTGGCGCGGCTGCCGTGGGACGTGGCGGCGCGGGCCGAGCTGCCCATCGGGGTGCGGATCGAGTTCACGGCCGCGCCCGGCACGCGCGCGGTGGAGCTGCGCTACCGGGCGGCCGTGCCGGACGCGGACGACCCGCTGCGGGACCTGCGCCACTGCTTCGCCCTCTGGAGCGGGGCGCGGTTCGTCGGGGAGACCTGTGTCGCCCCGGCCGCCGAGGCCGTCGTGAAGCTCCCGCTGCCCCCGGGCGGCGGGAGCTTCAGCGTGTACCTGCCGGAGGGCCAGGCGCCCGTGCCGCTCGCCCTGCGGGCCGTCGGCGGCGCCCTCTCCCCCGCCCCGGCCCGGCCCCGGTGGCTCGTCCACGGCGACTCCATCACCGAGGGCTGGTGGTCGACCCGCCCGGCCCGCTCCTGGCCCGCCACGGCGGGCCGCCTCCTGGGCCTCGACCCGGTCAACCTGGGATACGCGGGCGCGGCGCGCGGCGAACTGCCCCTGGCCGAGCACCTGGCGCGGCTCCCCGGCGAGCTGATCACCCTGGCCTTCGGCACCAACTGCTGGTCCAAGGCGCCCGCGACGGCCGACTGGCTGTACGAGACCGTGCGGGCCTTCGTCGGGCTCGTCCGCACGGGCCACCCCGAGACCCCGCTGCTGATCGTCTCGCCCGTCCTGCGCCCGGAGGCCGAGCACACCCGCAACGCCCTCGGCACGACCCTCACGGAGCTGCGCCGGGCCATGGAGCGGGCGGGCCGGGACCTGGCGGCCGAGGGCGACGGGCACCTGTCCGTCCTGCCCGGCGGCCCGCTGCTCGGCCCGGAGCACCTGGCGGACGGCCTGCACCCGAACGACCGGGGGCACGCCCGGATCGCGGCGGCGGTGGCGGAGGCCCTGACCGGGCTCCCGGGCGTCCCGGGCGCGCCTTCCCCCGGCGTCAGCCCGCTGACAGCTCCCTGACCAGGAAGGTGCAGGGGTCCGCCTCCTCGTGGACGCGTCCGTCCCGGTCCGTCCGGCTCCAGCGGTCGGTGTACGCCGTGACGGGCGCGTAGCCGAGCCGCGCGTAGAGGGCCGCCGCGCGCGGGTTGTCACGGGCGACCCCGAGGCCCAGGGCAGCGCCCCCGCGGGCGCGGACCAGCTCCTCGGCGGCGCGGATCAGGGCCGTGCCGACGCCCCGGCCCCGGAGGTCGGCCCGTACGTCGAGGCCGTTGAACTCCGGGCAGTCCCCCACGGCGGCCCGCACCTCGGGCGCCGCGCAGCCGTCCCAGCGCACCTGGCCGTGCCCGACGGGTTCGCCGCCCCGCCAGGCGAGCAGATAGGTGCCGGTCCCGGCCTCCTGGCGCGCGAACCGGTCGGCGTGGCGCGCGGGCGCGCCGGGGGCGGGCAGGTGCCGGCCGAGCAGGGGGACGTCCTCGGCGCGGCAGGGTCTGATCTCCGTACGCTCCATGCCGTGACCGTACGGGACGGCCGCGGGCCCCCGGGAGCGGTTTCCCGGGGGCCCACGGCCGTCGTGCGTGCTTCGTGCGTGCGGAGGGAGGGACTAGCTCCAGCTGGCGTGCAGCGGCTTGCCCTCGGCGTAGCCGGCGGCGGACTGGATGCCGACCACGGCCTTCTCCTCGAACTCGGCGAGCGAGCCGGCACCGGCGTAGGTGCAGGAGGAGCGGACGCCCGCGATGATCGAGTCGATCAGGTCCTCGACGCCCGGACGCTGCGGGTCGAGGAACATGCGGGAGGTGGAGATGCCCTCCTCGAACAGCGCCTTGCGGGCGCGGTCGTAGGAGGACTCGTCGGAGGTGCGGTTCTTGACGGCGCGGGCCGAGGCCATGCCGAAGGACTCCTTGTAGAAGCGCCCCTTGGCGTCCTGGTGGAGGTCGCCCGGCGACTCGTACGTGCCGGCGAACCAGGAGCCGATCATCACGTTGGAGGCGCCGGCGGCGAGCGCCATGGCGACGTCGCGCGGGTGCCGGACGCCACCGTCGGCCCAGACGTGCTTGCCGTACTTCTTCGCCTCGGCGGCGCACTCCAGGACGGCCGAGAACTGCGGGCGGCCGACGCCGGTCATCATGCGGGTGGTGCACATGGCACCGGGGCCGACGCCGACCTTGATGATGTCCGCGCCCGCCTCGACGAGGTCCTTGACGCCCTCGGCGGCGACGATGTTGCCCGCGACGATCGGGACCTGCGGGTCGAGCGCCCGGACGGTCCGGATGGCGGAGATCATCGACTCCTGGTGGCCGTGCGCGGTGTCGATGACGAGCGTGTCGACGCCCGCGTCGAGGAGCAGCTTGGCCTTGCCCGCCACGTCGCCGTTGATGCCGACGGCGGCGGCGATGCGCAGCCGGCCGTTCGCGTCGACGGCCGGGCTGTAGAGGGTCGCGCGCAGGGCGCCCTTGCGGGTCAGGATGCCGACCAGCCGGCCCTCCGCGTCGACGGCGGGGGCGTAGCGGCGGTTGGCGGCGTCGAGGGTGTTGAAGGCCTCGCGCGGGTCGATGTCCGCGTCCAGGAGGAGCAGGTCCTTGGACATGACCTCGGAGAGCCGGGTGAAGCGGTCGACGCCGGAGAGGTCGGCGTCGGTGACGACGCCCACCGGGCGCCGGTCCTCGTCGACGACGACGCCGGCGTCGTGGGCGCGCTTGGGCAGCAGCGCGAGCGCGTCGGCGACGGTCTGGTGCGGCTCCAGGACGATCGGGGTGTCGAGGACGTGGTGGCGGCTCTTCACCCACGAGATCACGTCGGTGACGACCTCGATCGGGATGTCCTGCGGGATGACGACCAGGCCGCCGCGGCGGGCGACGGTCTCGGCCATCCGGCGGCCGGCGACGGCGGTCATGTTGGCCACGACGAGCGGGATGGTCGTCCCGGTGCCGTCGGGCGAGGAGAGGTCCACGGCCTGGCGGGAGCCGACGGCCGAGCGGCTCGGCACCATGAACACATCGTCGTACGTCAGGTCGTAGGGCGGCTTGACGTCATTGAGGAAACGCACGTGCTGACATCCCAGTCGTTCGGATCGGCCCCTAGGCATTTCAGCCAGGGGAAAAAGCACGTAGTTCATTGTCCCACGGGTGTACGCATACCAGTCCCGGTCCGATCCTCCGAGGCTTGCGGCAGAAGGTTAGGAGGATCCTCCGAAGGTCCCGCCCAGGGAGAGGAGGACGGAGAGGCGGGTGGGACTCTCGTCGGCCGCCGTGGCGAAGACCTCCTGGGCGGTCCGCCACTCGCGCGGCCGGGCCTCGGCGTACCCCCGCCAGCCGGTGACGACGAGGACGACCGGCCGGGGCAGATCGGTGAGGCAGTCGGCGAGGGCGTCCCAGTTGCGGCCGAACCAGTCGGGCAGCGCGAGCGCGTCGGCACACCGGTCCATGAGGGCGGCCTTGTCCGCCACTCCGGTCAGGTCGAGGACGACGGGGTCGTCAAGGCCCATCTCCGACCACCTCCCGGAAGGTCTCGTAGTGGTCGTCGGTGTAGTACGTCTCGCCGCCGCGCCCGGTGACGAGGCGGCGCGCCCCCCGGTCGCGTTCGCCGGGGGTCTTCACGGTGTACTCGTGGTAGTAGCCGCGCTCCCGGCGGGGCAGGACCTTCTCGAAGTTGGAGAAGACGGTGCCGTCCTTGGCGTACGGGTAGGGCCCGCCGCGCGCGACGAGGTCGAGCGTCCGGCGCGCCTCGGGCGGCAGGTCGGCGGCCCGCACGGTGGGCAGTCCCGAGGTGCCGGTGGACGCGGCGGTCGCGGTCGTACGGGTCGGGGCGGCGGTTCCCGTGCCTCCGCCGCTCGGGGAGCAGCCGGCCAGGAAGCCGCCCAGGAGGACGGCGAGGACGAGCGCGAGGAGCGCGCGCGGGGGCCGGAGCAGCATGTCCCGAACATACCGGTGCGGGACGGCTCCGACACCGGGGGGCACGCGTGGGTCAGCTGTCGGGGTCCGTGCGGTCGAGCGCCGGGTGGGTGCCCGGCCTCGACTCGGTGAGCAGGTAGTCCGCCGCCGCGCGGTCGGTCACCAGGCTGGTGACGAGGCCGGAGCGGAGCACCGCGCCGATCGCCGCCGCCTTGCGCTGGCCGCCGGCGATGGCCACGACCTCGGGGATCCGGCGCAGCCGGTCCGCCTCGACGGTGATGCAGCGCTCGCCCAGGTCGCGGCCGACCCGGCGCCCCTCGGCGTCGAAGAGGTGCGCGGACATCTCGGCGGCGACGCCGAGGGAGGCGTAGTGGGCGCGCTCCTCGTCGGAGAGCATGTCGTGGACGGTGGAGATGCCCGGCTCCCAGGAGCCGATGGACACGCAGGCGACGGTCACCTTGTCGAAGTACTCGAAGGCCCGCGCGATGCCGGTCTGGCTGCGCAGCGCGGCGGCCGTCGCCGGGTCGGGCAGCAGCATGGGGGCGTAGATGGGGTGGGCCTCGCCGCCGGAGACCTGGGCGGCCCGGCGCACGGCCTCGACGGAGCCGCGCTCGGCGGTCCCGGCGTCGTACACGCCGGTGAGCTGGACGACCGTGCAGGGCGGCAGCCGGTCGAGCGCGGCCGCCATGTGGATGGTGGAGCGGCCCCAGGCCAGGCCGAGGACGTCGCCCTCGTTGACCAGCTCGCCGAGCAGGTCGGCGGCGACCTCGCCGAGGTTCTCCGGGTCGGGCGACTCGTCCTCGCCCTCCGCCGGGGACTCGACGACGACGGCGTGGCGGAGCCCGTAGCGGGCGCGGAGCGCGTCGGAGCGCTCGGCGTCCAGCTCGGCCGGTACGCGGATCTCGATCCGTACGAGGTCGCGCTCCAGGGCGGTCTCCAGGACCCGGGCCACCTTGAAGCGGCTCACGCCGAACTCCTCGGCGATCTGGATCTTGGACTTGCCCTCCAGGTAGAAGCGGCGGGCCATGGCCGCCGCCTGCACCAGCTCCGCGGGGCCCATCCGCAGGGCTGACCGTCCCGCCGACATACCCGCCACCGCGCTCTCCTCACTGCCGTTCACGTACCGAGGTCGTTCACACTCTGGACCCGTCGTTCATCCTGTCAGAAACGACGGGCCTTGATCAGTCCTGTCGGCGGCCCGACGGACCGCGTTCATCCGCCGGAGGCTCAGTGGCCACACGCCCACGCGGCGGAGGCCGTCGCGGTCTCGGCACGGGCCCGCAGCGAGGCGACGGCGGCGGCCGGGTCGGCCGCTCCGTACACCGCCGAGCCCGCGACGAAGACGTCGGCGCCGGCCTCGGCGCACCGCTCGATCGTGGACTCCGCGACCCCGCCGTCGACCTGGAGCCACAGTTCGAGACCGTGCTTGGAGATCAGCTCACGGGTGCGGCGGATCTTGGGCAGCATGATGTCGAGGAAGGCCTGGCCGCCGAAGCCCGGCTCGACGGTCATGATCAGCAGCATGTCGAGCTCGGGGAGCAGGTCCTCGTACGGCTCGATGGGGGTGGCGGGCTTGAGCGCCATCGAGGCGCGGGCGCCCTGGGCCCGGATCTCCCGCGCGAGTCGCACGGGGGCGGCGGCCGCCTCGACGTGGAAGGTCACCGAACCGGCGCCGGCCTCCACGTACTGCGGGGCCCAGCGGTCGGGGTCCTCGATCATCAGGTGGCAGTCGAGCGGGGTGTCCGTCGCCCGGGCGAGGGACTCCACGACCGGCACGCCCAGCGTCAGGTTGGGGACGAAGTGGTTGTCCATCACGTCGACGTGCAGCCAGTCGGCGCCCTCGACCGCCTTCGCCTCCTCGGCGAGCCGGGCGAAGTCCGCGGACAGGATGCTGGGGTTGATCTGCGCCATGCGCCAAGCCTCCCACGTTCTTGGGCACTTCTTTGCCGCTGGGCGGTTTCGATTCAGGTCCGGACCGGGTTCGGTACGAAACGACGAGCCCGGGACCAGGACGGACCGGGATATTGCGGTCAGATGATCGAAGGGTAGGGCGGTCCGGAGGTCAGGCGGTCCGGCGCAGCAGCGCCAGGTACATGGCGTCCGTACCGTGCAGATGCGGCCAGAGCTGCACGTCCGGCCCGTCGCCGAGCGCGGGGACGCCGGGCAGCAGCGGACGGGCGTCGATCAGCTCGGCGCCGCCGGTCTTCTTGAGGACGTCGTCGATGACGACCCGGGTCTCGGCCAGGTGCGGCGAGCAGGTCGCGTACCCGACGACGCCGCCGACGCGGACCGCGCGCAGCGCCTCGGTGAGCAGCGCGCGCTGGAGCGGGGCGAAGCCGTCCAGGTCGTCGGGGCGGCGGCGCCAGCGGGCCTCGGGGCGGCGGCGCAGGGCGCCGAGGCCCGAGCAGGGCACGTCCATCAGGACCCGGTCGAAGGAGCCGGGGGCCCACGGCGGGCGGGTGCCGTCGGCGGCGATCACCTGGTACGGGCCGGGGTTCCCGGCGAGGGCGCGCTCGACCAGGCGGGCGCGGTGCGGCTGCTTCTCGGAGGCGAGGAGCGCGGCGCCCCGCCCGGAGGCGAGGGCGGCGAGGAGCGCGGCCTTGCCGCCGGGGCCCGCGCAGCCGTCGAGCCAGCGCGCGTCGGGTCCTTCGAGGGGGGCGTTCGCGAGGGCGAGGGCGACGAGCTGGCTGCCCTCGTCCTGGACGCCGGCCCGGCCCTCCTTCACCGCCTCGATGGCGCCGGGCTCGCCGCCCTCCGCCATCCGCACGGCGTACGGGGACCAGCGGCCCGGCAGGGTCTCGGTGGCCGCGGCGAGCTCCTCGGTGGTGGAGCGGCCGGGGCGGGCGACGAGGGTGACCTCGGGGCGCTCGTTGTCCGCCTCCAGGAGGTCCTCGATCCCGGCGCGGCCGCCGCCCAGCGAGTCCCACAGGGCCGAGACGACCCAGCGGGGGTGGGAGTGGACGACGGCGAGGTGGTCCTCGGGGTCCTCGTCGTACGGCGGAGCGACCTGCGCCACCCAGGCGTCCAGGTCCTGCCGCGCGATCTTCCGCAGCACGGCGTTCACGAACTTGGCCCGCCCGTCGCCGAGCACCACCCGCGCCAGCTCGACGCTGGCGGAGACGGCGGCGTGGGTGGGGATCCGGGTCCCGAGCAGTTGGTGCGCGCCGAGCGCGAGCACGTCGAGTACGGGCGGGTCGACCTCGCGCAGCGGGCGGTCGACGCAGGCGGCGATGATCGCGTCGTACGTGCCCTGGCGGCGCAGCGTCCCGTACACCAGCTCGGTCGCGAGGGCCGCGTCCCGCCCGTCGAAGTCCCCGCCCTCGCGGGCCTTCTTCAGCAGCGACGGCAGCACCAGGTTCGCGTAGGCGTCCCGCTCGTCGACCGCCCGCAGCGCCTCGAAGGCGAGCATCCGGACCGGGTCCTTCTTGGGCTTCCGGTAGGGCTTGGGGGGACGGCGACGTGCCTGCTCGCTCAAAGGTGCTCCGCGTGACGAAATGACGAGGTCGAACGCCCCCAGCGTAGTCCCTCCGCGGGGGCGGGCCCGGGGCGGTGCGGCCCCGCCCCCGTCGCACGGCCGCTTGCCCGGGGCGACGGGAGGGGCCGATCATGCGGGGATGAGACCCGAAGTCAGGACGTTCACGGCCGACGGCTCCCTCCCCGACCAGGACGCCGACGAGGAGGAGATCGCCCGGCGGGTCGGACAGCTCGAAGCCGTCTGCGCGCCCGTCACCCCCGACGAGGCGCGGGCCCTGGCGGCCTGCTTCGGCCCGGACGACTGCTACGGCGTCGCCTGGTCGCTGCTGCACCTGATCGAGACCGCCCCGGGTCCGGTGCCGCCGGTGACCCGCCCCGGGCCCGACGCCGACGACTGGCGGCACACGCTCTGGAACCGGTGGGGAGACGCCTCCTAGGAGGCCCCGGCCGGGGTCACGCGCCCAGCCGCTCCCCCGGGGCGATCCGCACCCCGCGGGCCCAGTCGGCGGCCTTCATCGGCTTCTTGCCCTGGGGCTGGACCCAGAGGAGTTCGACGGCGTACGAGCCGGTGCCCGCGTACACGTTGTTCTTGCCGACCACGAGCTCGCCGGGGGCCAGGTCGGTGCGGTCCGGGAGGGGCGTGACCTGGATCAGCTTGAGGCGCTCGCCGCGGAAGACGGTCCAGGCGCCGGGGGCCGGGGTGCAGCCGCGCACCACCCGGTCCACCCGCAGCGCGGGGGCCGCGAAGTCGACGTGGGCGTCCTCGACCCGGATCTTCGGGGCGAGGGTGACGCCCTCGACGGGCTGCGGGACGGCCTGGAGCGTGCCGTCCTCGATGCCGTCCATGGTCGCGGCGAGCAGCCCGGCGCCGGCGAAGGCGAGCCGGGTCAGCAGGTCGCCGCTGGTGTCGGTCGGGCGGACGTCCTCGGTGACGACGCCGTAGACCGGCCCCGAGTCGAGGCCCTCCTCGATCAGGAAGGTGGAGGCGCCGGTCACCTGGTCGCCCGCCATCAGCGCGTGCTGCACGGGCGCGGCGCCGCGCCACGCGGGCAGCAGCGAGAAGTGCAGGTTGACCCAGCCGCGGGCGGGGACGTCGAGGGCGACCTTGGGCAGCAGGGCGCCGTACGCGACGACCGGGCAGCAGTCCGGCGCGATCTCCCGCAGCCGGGCGAGGAAGTCCTCGTCCCGGGGCCTGGCTGGCTTGAGGACCTCGATCCCCGCCTCCTCCGCCCGCTGGGCCACCGGGCTCGCGACGAGCCGCCGGCCGCGTCCCGCCGGGGCGTCGGGCCGGGTGACCACGGCGGCCACCTCGTGCCGCCCGGAGGCGATCAGGGCGTCCAGGGCGGGAACGGCGACCTCGGGGGTGCCTGCGAAGACGAGCTTCATGGGGGGCGACTGCCTGTCTCTCCGGGGGCGTTGGGGCGGCGCACCAGTCTAGGCGGTGCCCGGCGGCTCCCGCCCGGCGCGCGGCGCCGGGGGCGGAAGGGGGCGTACGCGAGGACGGGCGCTCCGCGCATATGCGTGTACGCCCCCGCAGCGTGACCCAACTCCCCGTGGCGCGTTGGTCAAGAGAGATTGACCGAATCGGGTCGCGCCGCTCCCTCGCGACCCGCCCCCTTACACGCCGGTTCGAGAGGCTTTCACATGGCCGACCACGCAACCCACGACGCCCAAGCCCGGGCGAGTCTGCACCTGCTCGTGCGGGACATCGAGCGGGTCCGGCGGCAGGTGGACGCACTGCGCACGCTCACGGCCCAGCTGGGCAACGTCTACCGCCCTCGCCGCTCCGGCCCGTCGACGGGCTTCGTCGTGTACGGGCGCGCGCCCGCCCCGACCGTACGGCTCGCCCAGGAGCTGCGGGACAGCGTCGAGACCCTGGTGACCGCGGCGGTCGACTTCGACCGCTCGCTCGGTTTCTCGTGGGACGCGGTGGGTTCCGCGCTCGGGGTCACCAAGCAGGCCGTCCACCGCCGCTACGGCGCCCGCCGGGCGTCCCAGCAGAGCGCCGCCGCGGAGCAGGAGCACGGGGTGGAGCCGGGCGGGATCCGCCCCGTCCCGTCGGTCCCCGCCGCCCGTTCGATGCCGCCGCAGCCCTCCGCCGGCGGCTCCGCCCTCCGCGAGGACCCCCGCCCGTCGGCCTTCCCCGCGCCCCGCAACGTCTGACGCACGAGACGCCACGGCCGCCCGCCCCTCGTGGGACGGGCGGCCGTCTCGCGTCCGTACGGGACCCGAAGGGGCCTCCCGCAGCCGTCTCGCGTCCGTACGGGCCCGAGCGGGAGTTCCGCGGCCGTTACGGGGCCCGAGCGGGAGTTCCGCGGCCGTCTCCCTTCCGTACGGGAGCCCGAGCGGGCGTCCCGCGGCCGTACGGAGCCCGGGCAGGCGTTCCGCGGCCGCCTCACGTCCGTACGGCGGAGGCCCGGGTGGCCGTCTCGCGCGCGTGACCGCCCTTCCGTCCGTACGGGAGCGTCCCGGGTGTCAGCCGATGTCCGGCGGGTCCACGCGGATCCGCACCGGGTCCCCGCCGCCGCGCGCCAGGCGGGACGCCCGGGCCTGTTTGAGGGCCGCCGCCAGGGTCGCGCCGCTGCCCGGCGGGACCCGGACCAGGGCCCTTTCCCACTGCTCGCCCGGCGGGGGGTCGCCGGGCCTGCGGGCGCCGCCGGGGCGCACCACGGGCAGCGGCACGGGGCCGAGGACCTCGGCGTCGGGGGGCAGCGCGGCCGCCGCCAGGAAGCCCTCGACGGCCTCCGGCGGGCCGGTCACCGCGGCCATCCGGGAGACCGGCGGGAAGCCCAGCTCGGCGCGCTCGGCCAGCTCGCGCCGGGCGTGCCCGACCGGGTCCCAGCGGACGAGCGCCTGCACCGGCCGCAGCGTCGGCTCGGCCACCACGACGACCGTGCCGCCCTCGGCCTGCCCCCGCACGAGGGAGGCCGCGTCGATCCAGCGGCGCAGCGCCTCCTCGCCGGCGCGCAGGTCGGGGCGGCCGAGCATGGCCCAGCCGTCGAGGAGGAGCGCGGCCGCGTAGCCGCCCTCGGCGACGGGCTCGGCGCCGGGGGTGGAGACGACGAGCGCGGGCCGCCCGGGCACGCCGTCCAGGACGTGGTCCCGGCCCGAGTTGCGGACCGGCACCGCCGGGAAGGCCCGGCCGAGCTCCTCGGCGGTCCGCCGCGCACCGACCACCTGGGCGCGCAGCCGGGTCGAGCCGCACTCCGCGCAGTGCCAGTCGGGGGCGCCGCGCCCGCACCAGCCGCAGCACAGCTCCCGCTGCTCGGGAGCCTCCAGGGGCCCGGCGCAGTGCCGGCAGCGGGCGGGCGTCCGGCAGCGCTCGCAGGCCAGCCTCGGCACGTACCCCCGGCGGGGCACCTGCACGAGCACCGGGCCGGTCTTGAGGCCCTCCCGCACGGTCTGCCAGGCGAGCGAGGGGAGCCGGGCGGCGCGCGCGGCCTCGTCCCGGGCGAGTTCGCCGTCGCCGACGGTACGGATCAGGGGGGCGGCGGCGCGGACCCGCTCGCGTCCGGCGGTCAGCGCCCGGGCCCAGCCGGTCTCGACGAGCTGGGCGGCCTCGACGGTGCAGCTCGTGCTGCCCAGGAGGAAGGCGCACCGGTCGTGGGCGGCGCGCAGCAGGAGCACCTCGCGCGTGTGGGGCTGCGGGGCGTGCGGCTCGCTGTGGCTGCCGTCGCCGTCGTCCCAGACGACGACGAGCCCGAGGTCCCGTACGGGGGCGAACATCGCGGCCCGGGTGCCGACGACGGCCCGCACGGCCCCGCGCCGCACGGCGAGCCAGCGCGCGTACCGCTTCTCGGGGCCCGCCTCGGCGGTGAGCAGCGCGTGCCGCCCCTCCCCCAGGACGCCGGTCAGGGCCGCGTCGACCCGGTCCGCGGCCCGTCCGTCGGGGACGACGACGAGGGCGCCCCGCCCGGAGGCGAGGGTCGCGGCGACGGCCCGGGCGATCTCCTCGGCCCAGTACGGGCCCGGCAGCGCGTTCCACACGGCGCGGGGCGCCCCGCCGTGCGCGAGGGAGTCCAGGAACGCGGGCCCCTGCTCGTACCGCGTCCAGCTCCCCGGCTCCGGGGCGCTCGGCGGCGGCAGCGGCTCCGGGGAGGGGCGGCCCTCGGCGCGGGCGCTGCGCGGCGGCACGGCGAGCTGGAGGACGTCGGCGAGGCTGCCCGCGTAGCGGTCGGCGACGGCGCGGGCGAGGCCGAGCAGCTCGGGCCCGAGGACCGGTTCCGGGGAGACGACGTCGGCGAGGGCGGCCAGCGGTCCGGAGTAGTCGGATGCGGCCCGGCGCTCGACGAGGAAGCCGTCGATGAGCCGGCCGCCCTCCCGGCGCCCGTTCTTGACCTGGTGCTTCCCGGCCCCGAACCGCACGCGCACGCGCACTCCGGGCCGGGCGGCCTCGTCCAGCTCCTCGGGGACCGCGTAGTCGAAGAACTGGTCGAGGTGGAGCACCCCTTTGTTCACGACGACCCGGGCCACGGGCAGCTCCTTGGCGAGGGCGGCCCCCCGCCAGGTCCGCGGCTTGGCCTTCGGCGCCTTCGCCTTCCGCACGGTCTCCCGAATGAGCGCGAGCTGCTCGGGTTCCTCGGAGGGCTTCTCGTTCTCGCTGCTCACGGCCCCATACCTACCAGACGCCACCGACAGCCCGGACGGACCGAAGCCCGGCGCCCCGTGGGGGCGCCGGGCTTCGGTCGTGCGCTTCCGGGGCCTACAGCCCGGCGGCCTTCTTGAGGGCGTCGACGCGGTCGGTGCGCTCCCAGGTGAAGTCGGGCAGCTCGCGGCCGAAGTGGCCGTAGGCGGCGGTCTGGGAGTA